>CAWGJV010000023.1:0-203390 GCA_963822975.1 uncultured Alphaproteobacteria bacterium | reverse complement strand
GGGTCAACGTGAATTGAGACGGCAGGCTTCAGGTTAATTGATACATAGAACAATTCCAGTGTAAGTGCAAGCCGGCCAATCGCGACCCTGACCGATTCTAATGCCAACGAAAAGATAGCTGCACAAGACCGTCGGGCGCGAGGGGTGACGACATCATCTCTTATGCCGGTGGCTGTAGGGAACACAAGGCTCATTGTATCGTTTCCGGAGTCGCCACCAGCAGGTCGCCCTCGACGCGAACCCGGACCGCAAACGGGATGCTGTCGATCTGCAGGGCCATGTCGCGGTCGCGCGGGTCGAAATGCGGTTGCTCCGGGTCGTCGAACTTGGCGGAATCATGGGCCGAAAGCACCAGCGACCCCACTGCGGTCGGATCCGGCCGGCGGTCGCGCAGCCGGTTGCGCATGTAAAGGGCGCACTGCTCGTCCTCGTCGCTTCGCTGCGTTCCATTTGTACCCATCGCCACGAGCGACACCAGCGAGGGGTTCCTTGTCAGCACCGCGCGGACGGTCGCTTCGGCGTTAACCAGCGCCGCGGCGAAGAGGGCCTCGGCTCTGCCGGCCGCAACAACGCCTTTGGTGCCGGCACTGGTGGATTGGATTAACGTCTTGCCGTGAACGTTGGCCTGGGAAAGCTCGCGCGGCGAGTTGCCGAAGTCGAAGCCGGGCACCTTGATGCCGGAGACCTCTCCCAGGCAAAAATCACCCCGGCCCTCGCGACGCAGCTTGAATGCAGCCTCAGGGGTATTGACCAGCAGAATGCGCGCGGCCCCGCGTTGCAGAGCCACGGCAGCTGTTGTAAAGGCCCGGTAGACATCGATGATGACAACCGTTCCGGCCGCCCGGCGGGCTCCCTCCAGTAAACTGAGCAGTCGTATTTCCATGCGATTAATGAAACCTTGGAAACCTACGCGTGAATGCTTATCCACAATTGGTTGCCGGCACTATTCAGTGTCCAACTAATATCCCCTTTCGAAATTGATTCGATACAGTAGAGATTCACCTTTTGAAAACCGGCGGTAGTTTTCGGCAAACAGCGCAACGACATCGCCCGGAAAACTGAAACCCGAGTTGTGGGGGGTGATGACAACATGGGGAAGGGTCCAGAGTGGGCTGTCTTCCGGCAGCGGCTCTTGTTCGAAGACATCCAAGACCGCTCCGCCAATTACGCCTTGCTGCAGCGCCCGAATCAGCGCTTCCTCATCGACGGCGTCTCCCCGGCCGATGTTGATCAACACGGCGGTTGTCTTCATGGTCCGGAATGCGGTTTCGTCGAAAAGGCGAACCGTGGCCGGTGTACTGGGAAGCGTGTTCACAATGTAATCCGGCTGCGACAGGAATTCGCCGAACTCGGGGCCGGTAAACACCCGTTCGGCTTCCGGAACCGTTTCCGCGGTGCGCTTGTAGCCCCATACGCTCAGACCGAAATGGTCAGCCGTCCGTGCGAGATGCCGGCCGATTGAGCCGAGCCCGCAGATGCCGATCAGGCGACCGCGGAGGCTTTTGTAGGGCAGGCGCCGCCAGATCCGGTCTCGTTGATTCCGATATGCCGTAAAATAGTGGCGCTCCAGGGCCAGAAGATAGCCCATGACATATTCGCTCATGAACGGCCCGAAGACACCCTTTACGCCGGTTAAGATGTAATCCGACCGGGCGCCGGGGCGGAGGAGCTCTTCGACGCCCGCAAACGTGGATTGAACCCATTTCAGCACCGTTGCGCCTTCCACCACCCGGGCGATGCGGGAAGGTTCGCCCAGGATGATGGTGCACCGGTCCACGTGCGCGGACGCCTCACCGGCGGTCTTGCACGCGGCGATCTCGAGATCTGGAAACCGCAGGTCTTTTATCAGGTCGGCATAGACCGCCGCGCTGCGGGAAAGAATCAGGAGTCTGTTGTCTGCACCATGTCATCTTCGTTTCTTGCGGCGGTCAACCGGCGTTTTCCGGACGCTCGTATCACCGGCAAGGTCATTTGGTCGTTTGAAATCGTTCCGAATCACCTGGCTTTCAGAAGAAGCGGATGAGCACAGCGCCTCCGGCGACCATAGCCGCCCCGGTCAACCGCCACAGGTTGACGGTCTGGACCGGATAGCCGAGCAGGCCGAAGTGATCCAGCAGAAGCGATGCCAGCATCTGACCGGCGACGATGAACGCCAGCATCGAGGTGGCTCCCAACTTGGGGGCTAAAAACACCGTTGTCGCCACGAAAAAAGCGCCCAGGAAACCGCCGCTCCATATCCACCAGGGGTAAGCAGACAGGCCGGTAACCGCCGGCAAAGGGACCCGCCGGACCAGAGCGTAGAGTATCAGAGCCATGGTCCCGACCGCGAAGGATATGGCGGCCGCCAGCACCGGCGAGCGGGTCCAGAGGTTCAGATGGGCGTTTATTCCGGCCTGGGTGGGGAGACACGCGCCCGCCGCCAGGGCCAGGATCAGGTAAAACAGAATCGATAACATGACAAATCCTCGATTGCGTAAGCTTTTAGAAAAAGGATCATTTATGGACGGACAGACGTTAGGATCTACGGCCCCGCGCCTCCGCCTCCACAAAAACCCGCTTTATAGCCGGAAACGTCGATTTGATCCGTTGATCGAACATGGCGATTGCTTTTTCAATTTCACCGGCAGTGGCATTGTCCGCCATATCCACACTGACGTTCACCAGGATGAACTCAGGACCCATGTGCGTGGTCAAGACCTCGTTCACCGCCTCGACAGAGGGCAGCTTCAGGCAATATTCACGTATAGTTCGCACGATTTCAGGATCTGCACTTTCGCCTATCAGCAGGCTCTTGGTTTCATAAGCCAGCCAGATGGCGGTGCCGCCGAGAATGACGCCGATCAGTATCGAGGCCATTCCGTCGAAGGCCGGATTTGCGGTTACCTGGCCCAGGGCAATCCCGATAAAAGCCATCAGCAGTCCTGCAATGGCGGCTGCATCCTCGAACAGGACCACAAAAAGAGACGGGTCCTTACCGTAATGAACGGCCGCGAAATATCCCCGGCTGCCCTTGGCGTGTTTTAAAACCCGGATCGCGATCCACAAGGAGCCGCCTTCGAAAGCAATCGCCAGTCCAAGAACGACATAGTTAACCATCGGGTTTTTCAAGGGCTGGGGGTGCAGCAGGTGGTGGATCCCCCGCCGACGACCGGATCCGCTCCTTCGCCTACCTTCCTTTCAATTCACCGAAGGAAGCCATCCGCATGGTGGAGATTTCGGCGACGCCAAGGGGATCATCGGCTTTTGCGTCACAAGCACGCGCTACAAGCCGGTGCACCACAACGACTACATGCGCCTGTACGCCATGCTCGAGGAACGCAACATGCCGATCGCGTTTCACGCGGGCTACCACTGGAACGATCCGTCGCTGGCCACCATCAATCGGTTCCTTGGGATGCACGCCCTTGGCTTCGTGTGGTGCAACATGGTCCATATGACCAACTGGGTCCTGAATGGCATTCCCGAGCGCTTCCCCAAACTGAAGAGTGTCTGGGTGGAGAGCGGCCTGGCGTGGATTCCGTTTCTGATGCAGCGGCTGGACGATCAATACCTCGATGCGAACCTCGGAGGCGCCGATGCTCAAGCGGCTGCCGAGCGAGTATATGCGCGAGTGCTACTATACGAGCCAGCCGATGGAGGCCGTGAACCCGAAGGCAACGCAGTTCACCTTCGACATGATGAACGCCTCCACGCAGCTGCTCTACGCCTCTGACTGGCCGCACTTCGATTTCGATACGCCAAGCGTGATCGACAAGCTGGCCTTCCTGTCCGAGGCCGACAAGCGCAACATCCTCGGGCTCAACGCGGCGCGCGTGTTCGGATTGCCTGTTCCCGGCGCCGCGGCATAGGTCCGGTCAGCGCGACCAGTAGTTGAATTGGCAAGCCGCTAGACTTCGTCCGCGGGCAGAAAAATCACAAAATTACTATGGGACTCCCAATGGCTCCGGTCGCGTTGACTCGCCCAAGGCTGCGGGATATATTGCGTTTAACGGATCAAGCGTTCTGTTGAAAAGAACAGCAACAAAGAACGCACTTCCCCGGCCGGGTGGACCTTTGCCCGATAACCGGAAGCAAGAGGGGGAAGCCGAGTGGCTGCAGGGATCGTCGTAGCGGGTGTCCCGAATGCACGGCCCGGTCCGTTCCGGGGCTTGACGCCTGCCGCGGGTCAGGGCCGATGAGCGACGTGGCTCAAGCAGGAGCGATGACGCCCGTGCGACCAATTCTTCGCCGGCTGATAGCGGGTGGCGCCCTGGAAAGGGTCGCCTGGTTCGGCGCGTTCCTGTTGCTGTGGGAACTCGTCGTTCACGTGTTCTCCATTTCCGACCTCCTGTTGCCGCCCCCGTCGGCGTTTCTGGTGCGCCTCTACACCGGGTGGGGCAGCATCTTTCCGCAGGCGCTGGTCACCGCGAAGCTGGTTGTCATCGGATTTCTTGCGGGCGCGATCCCGGCAATTCCGCTTGGGTTCGCCGTTGTTATGGTGCCGTTCTTCCAGCGCACCCTTTACCCATTCCTGGTGTTCCTGAACGTCATACCGAAGGTGGCCCTGGTGCCGCTCCTTCTGGTCTGGTTCGGGTTTGGCGGCCTGCCCAAGGTCATCGTCGCCGGGCTGCTCGTCTTCTTTCCGATCATGGTCAACTGCATCGCCGGGTTCCAGTCGCTTGATCCGCGGCTCTTGTACCTGTCGCGGTCGATGGGCGCCGGGCCGTGGCAAACGCTGATCTATCTGCGCTTTCCGACGGCGTTCCCGTTCATTGTCTCGGGGATGAAGATCTCGGTCGTGTTGGCGGTTACCGTCGTCGTCGTTGCCGAATTCGTCGGCTCGAACGACGGGCTCGGCTACCTGATCCTTCGCGCCATCGCCAATCACGATCTGGCGCTGGCGTTCGCCGCCCTCTTCGTCGCCGGGATGATCGGGCTGGCCCTCACTTTTGTGAGCAACCTGTTCGAGCGCGTGGCGATGCCGTGGAGAGCCCACGCCGCCGATCAATGACACTAGCTACCAAGGGAGGAGACTAGATGTTGAAACTGAAATCCATCTCACAAGCACTCGGAGCGGGCCTGATCATGCTCGCCTCCACCACGGCGAGCCACGCCGAAGATCAGATGAAACTGACCCTCAACTGGCTGGCGCAGCCGTTCCAGACCGGCTTCTTCCTGGCGAAGGAGAAGGGCTTCTACAAGGACGTCGGCATTGATCTGACGATCATCGAGGGCAAGGGCTCCTCGAGCACGGCCCAGATCACTGCCGCCGGCCAGACCGATGTCGGGTTCGTCAGCGGTCCGGCCGCGATCACCCTGATCAACAAGGGCGCACCGCTGACCATCATCTCGGCCGTGGTGCATGGCAATTTCCAGGCGGTTGCCTCGCTGGCAAGCTCGAACATCAAGACCCCGCAGGATCTGAAGGGCAAAACCGTCGCAGTGTGCCCGGGCTGCGCGCAGCTTCCCATGCTCAAGGGCATGATCGCCAAGGCAGGCTTGAGTGAGAGCGACGTCAATATCCAGAACGTCGATCAGTCGGCCCACATCAGCATGCTGGAAGAGGGCAAGGTCGACGCCGTGGCTGGCGACCCCAATACCATCTCGATCGAGATGGAGGCGCGGGGTGACAAGGTCTCCAACATGTTCTTCAAGGACTGGGGGATCGGCCTCATCAACTACGTGCTGATCGTCCGGAAAGACAACCTGGAAAAGAACCAGGACCTCTACAAGCGCTTCCTGGCCGCTTCGCTGAAGGGCTGGCGCGCCATCATCGACGATCCGGAGGCCGCGATCACCGCGCTGCAGCACCAGTATCCCGAGATCAAACTGGACCGCGCAACGCTGCTGAAGCAGCTCACCGAAGGCATCATTCCGTTCATCTGCGTCAAGGATTTGCCCGGGTATCGGCAAGGCATCCAAGGCGCTGTGGGACACCACCTACGAGATCATGACCAACTACATGAAGCTCGACGCCAAGGTCCCGGTGGAGCAGACCTACACCGACGCGTTACTCCCTGACCCGTTGCCGGCCTGCAAATCGTAGGTGGACAACTCTCGCTCCCGGACCGCGCGCGTCGGCCCCGGCAGCGCTAATCCAAACTGGCAAGGCACACGCACGAATGGCAGACGTCAAGCACGAACGGCAGGGTCCGTGACCCGGTCAGGATGCGGCTTCCCGGTTGCTGCTCGACAGCTGGGTTGCGCGCATCGTGCTGCCGGCGCTCACCATGGTGGCTCGTGCTGGCGCGTGGCAATACCTGTGCGACGCGCTGGAAATCCCGGCCGTATCTGCGTCCCCAAGCCGTCCGAATTCCTAGGCCGCTTCTACACTGATTTCCGGAATCGGCCGCCAGATTGGGCGACCGGCAAAGCCATCCTGATGGCGTTCGCCATTGCCGGCGTCGTCGGCGTAACGCTCGCCTATCTGATCGCCACGTTTACCGCGCTGGAACGCGGCGCCTATCCGGCTGATCGTGTTCCTGGAGATCATTCCGAAGACGATCACCGCGCCGCTGTTCGTCACCTGGTTCGGCGTCGGCCTGACCGCCAAGCTGATCCTCACGGCCTTCATCGCCTTCTTCCCGATATTGGTCAACGGATCGCCGGGTTCCGTTCGATCGATCCGCGGCTGTACTATTTCGCCAAGCTCGATGGGCGCCAATTGGTGGCAGACCTTCACCAGATTCCAGTTTCCGGCGGCGCTGCCCCACATATTCGCCGGATTGAAGATCGCGTCCGTTTACGCGGTGACCGCGGCGATCGTCATTGAATTCGTCGGCTCGACCGAAGGGCTCGGCTATCTGATCGTGGACGCGATGGCCTACATGGACATGGAGCTCATGTTCTGCGCGATCCTGGCGACGGCCCTCACTGGGCTCTATTCATTCAACCTGGCGATTTCGTCGATCGAATGGATCCTGATGCCGTGGCTGAAATTCCGGCATGGCGGATCGCAGTGAGGAAACAATGTCGGTAAGCAACGTGGAAGGCGACACTTGGAAGCCCGCGGAGGCGGCACCTCTCCCGGGCTGGCCCGGAGGGTCGCGGCGTCACCAAGACGTTCATGACCCGCGCCGGCCCGCATCAGGCTCTGGGGCCGGCGGACTTCAAGATCGAGCCCGGCGAGTTCGTCTCGATCATCGGCGCCTCCGGCTGCGGCAAGAGCACGCTGATGCTGATCACCGCGGGCCTCATTCCGGCGACCAGCGGCAGCATCCTGGTCGGTGGCCAGACGCTCGACCGGCCGCTCACCGACATCGGCATCGTCTTCCAGGATCACTTGCTGCTCGATTTCCGGACCGCGATGGACAACGTGATGCTGCAGCAGCAGATTCGACGTCTCCACCGCGCGCGCGCTGAGCAGCGCGCCGCCATCTTTTCGACAGCTCGGTCTGGCGGTGCGAGCATCGCTATCCAAGCCAGCTCTCCGGCGGCATGCGGCAGCGCGTCTCGATCGCCCGGGCGCTGGTGCATGAGCCGTCGATGATGATGATGGACGAACCGTTCGGCGCACTGGATGCGATCACGCGACCCAGATCCGTCATGATCTTGAGCTGCTGTGGATGGAGACCGCGCAAGACGGTGATGTTCATCACCCATTCGATCGAAGAGGCGATCGGCCTGTCGGATCGGGTCCTGGTGATGTCGCAGGGCCCCGGCCGGGTGATCGAGGAGCTGAAGATTGATTTGCCTCGCCCGCGACCGGCCCATCTCGGGCATTACCCGGGATTTTCGCACTACGCCGACCAGATCTACGACATCTTCGAGCGCATCGGCGTCTACAAGTTCAACTAGCCGGCGGCGCTGTTCCGGAGCGGGGAGCGGTCGTCCGCTGCCGATGTCTCCGTCAGTCGGCCGAGAAGAGGATCCGTGGTGCCGGCTGAACTCACTCCGGGATAGCTGACCGAGACCCGACTTCCACGGAAGTTCCTCGCCGCCTCCCACGTCTTGCGCAGCCACTGGGCGCAGGCGACCGAGTTGTCGAATATCGAGTATTTCGCGCCTTCGCCGTAATCCGGGAAAGGAATGAACTCGGTCGAGATCGTGGTCAGGCTGCTTTCGTCCGATGCTGCGTGCCAGACCATCAGGTGGCGCAGAACCTCCTTCCATGGCTCCAGCTTGGCCTCGTCCCATGGGCTGTGCCACTGGCCGGGTTCGGGGGCGAGGAAAGGGTACTGAATGCCACGGCCGGTCAAATCCTTCGGATGGAGAGAGGAGGGCAGACTTTCGAGACTTCTGATGTTTGGCCCAGATGTTGCGCGGGTTGTTGGGGGCGGCGGCACGGGCGTGGGCGTGGGCGACATAGCCGCGCGCGATCCAGGCGTCTGTCACATTGCCCGACTTGAAGGGGTCGAGCACCAGGTCGCCGGCTGCAATTGCCGCGTCGATGCCGAATACCCGCTGCTCGCGCGGATTGTCGATCTTGAAGATGACGTGACTGTGGTCGAGGGTGATGCGGAACGGGATGCCCCGCGCCTCGACCATATCTCCGACGACGGCGACCCGGCGGAAGTCCTCCGACCACATGTTGACGTGAATCTCGAAGGTCGGCATGCAGCCACAGGAAGCCCCCACATCATAGGCACGCAGGTAAGCCTCCGCGACCTCTTCGTCGGTGACGAGCCTGTCCTCGGTGGCGTGGTCCATCAGGATCTGGGTGTTGTGCACCCGGCTGCCGAGGGACGCGCCGAGGCGCAGGTTGCTGGCGAGCAACTCCTCGTCGCGGCCGAGCTTGTAGTACCAGCCGCCGGCGAGAATTGGCAGGTCGTACTTCTCGCTGGCGGCACGGTAGGCGTCGGCCTGGCCAACCGGCGGCGTTTTGTCGAAATAGTCGTAGACCCCTGCCTCCTTGACCATGCGGAACTTGGTGTCGAGGTCAAACGGTGGATCGCCACTCGTGTGCATCACACCGCTTTCGGTAATTCCGAACAGCAAGGTATCGGCCATTTCGACTTCCTTCCCGAGGCGTGGTTTGGGCGAACGCTAAAGGCATTTACCGCAGGACGTCGCAGAGCCATGGCCGAAGCTGGGTGACGACGATCTGAGGAAGGCCGCGGATCGAGGCGGGTGATGAAGCCTGCCACAACCTCTCAAGCAGCGATACGCCACGAAAACGGACAACACTGTTTTCGCCGTTCAGCATCCCGAGGGCACTCAAGCGAGCTATCAGGCGGGCCGTGCCATCAGGCCGGGACGGGCTGGCCGATGGGGCGGCCGTCCTTCAGCACCGGCACGGCATTGCCCCAGATCGAGCCGTCGTTCCGGAGGATCGGTTCGGCCGAATACTGGGCGAGGAACACCCGGCGCATAGCGGGCGTCCGGTTGGCGCCGCTGCAATGGAAGGTCATGGAGGAAAAGATCGCCATCGAGCCTGCCGGGATGATCACCGGCACGCCGCGCTCCGCCCCGAAATAACCGACCCAGTCATTGGTCTCGGGGTCCTTTTCGTGGGCCACCCAGGTGCGGATGCCGAGCTGGCTCTGCGGCAGCACGTAGATGGTGCCGTTCTCCTCGGTGACGTCGTCGAGCGGTGTCCAGGTGGTCAGATAGGGCCGGTGGCCGATGTCGCCGCCATTGGCGTTCACATAGCCCGAGTCCTGGTGCCAGGAGAACTTCATGCCGGCCTCGGCGCCTTTCACCACATACTGGTTGTAAAACATGTACGCGTCGGGCCCGAGCGTGTCGTGGCAGATGCCGGCCATCAGGTCGGAATGCAGGAAGGCGTTGATCTCCGGCCGCACGAGGTGGCAGTTGGAGACGAAATAGCGCTTGCCGCGATGGCTGATGCCGAGCGTGTCGGTGCCGGCGCGGTCCATCTCCTCGTCCTTCAGGCGGATGAAGGTGGCGCATTCGTCGCGGAGCAGGCGCAGCATCCCGGAGGGCACGACGTCGTCCAGCACACAAAACCCGTCGGTGCGGAATTGCTCCTGCTGGGCCTCACTGAGGATGCTCATCGACGGTGGCCTTTCCGGGTTCAGCCAGCATTTCCCGTACACCTTGATAGCGTCGCCGAACCACGCTGGACAAGAGACTTCGGTCCGCCAGGCCGCCAAAGCGTGACGTCGGATGGGGAGGACGGCGCACGAGACAGGCTGTCACCATCGCCACGACCCTCGCCACCGCTGAATCCTGGCTACGGGGAAACGGTGAGTTCGATCTCTGCTCGCACCCGCGCGCCGGGCCTGAATGCGTCGGTCGATCAGGCCGGCTTCCAGCGCCCGTTCCGGCGACCGCGACAGCATCGGCGTGTGAAACACGCCCGCCACGCGATCCGGCCACTGCTGGCCAATCGCCGAGAGCCGCTCGCGCCAGCGGTCGGTCTGCAGCATCGCCGCGCCGAGCGCGACCGGTTCGACCCCGCAGAAGGTCATGAGTTGCAGGCCGGCAATCATCGAGCTGCCGGTGCTGATGACGTCGTCGACCAGGGCCACCCGCCGGTTTTCGATGAGCGGCAGCATGCGCGGGTCGATGTGGAGGTGCTTGCGCTGGCCGGGCGTGGTGATCGACGACAGCGGCACCGACAATTCGTCGAGATACCAGAACTTGCGCGACGTCCCGAGGGCGACGTAGCGGCTGTGGCCGAGGGCGTCGGCGACATCGGCGGCGAGCGACAGGCCGAGGGTCGGCAGGCCGACGACGACCTCCGGCTCCAGCGGAGCGAGGAGCCGCGCCAGATCGCCCGCAAGCGCCTTCTGGACCGCGAAGCTTGCCTGGTTGACGATCAGCGAGGCGAGGGCGTGGTGGGCGCCCGGCAACTGGCGGATGGGCAGGCAAAGCTGCCGCCCGTCCGCGAACGTGGCGGGATAGAAGTCCGAGAAGTCATGCCCGATGTCGATCGTCCGCGGCGGCAGGATTTCCTGCCAGAAATCGTGCGGCTTGAATTCCCCGGGCATCATGGGCTTAGTCGCCGGGTGACGGGGGAGGGACATCGACCGCGCCCAACCGAGGAACCTGCTGCCCGATGCCAGTGCCCGACGAGATCACCGCCGACCTCCCGTTCCTGACCGCGCTTCGCCGGGACCTCCACGCCCACCCCGAGCTCGGCTTCGAGGAGAAGCGGACCGCCGACCTTGTCGCGGGACAGTTGGAACAACTCGGGCATCAAGGTCCACCGCGGCCTCGGCGAGACCGGTGTCGTCGGCACCCTGCAGGTCGGCAACGGCACGCGCCGCATCGGCCTCCGCGCCGACATGGACGCGCTGGCCATGACCGAGAGCGCCGAGCGGCCCTACAAATCGACCGTGCCCGGCAAGATGCACGCCTGCGGCCATGACGGCCACACGGTGATGCTGCTCGGCGCCGCCCGCTACCTGGCGGCGACGCGCGACTTCTCCGGCACCGTTCACTTCATCTTCCAGCCGGCCGAGGAGGGCCGCGGCGGCGCGCGGCGCATGGTCGACGGACGGGCTTTTCGACCTGCTTCCCCTGCGACGCCGTCTATGGCCTGCACAACATGCCGGGCCTCGCGGTCGACGAGATGGCGGTGGTCGAAGGGCCGCAGCTCGCGTCGTCCGACAGCTGGCACGTCACCTTCCGCGGCATCGGCACCCATGGCGCCAAGCCGCATCTGGGCAAGGACCCGATCACCGCCGCGGCGACCTTCCTCGGCGCGTTGCAGACCATGCCCGGCCGGGTGGTCGATCCGCTGCAGCCGGCCGTGGTCAGCGCCTGCTCGTTGCAGGCCGGCGATCCACGCGCGCTCAACGTCATCCCCGACACGGTCGAGATCGGCGGCACGGCGCGCTGCTATGCGCCCAGGTCCGCGACCAGCTCGAGGCCGAGATCGGCCGGCTGGCGCGCGGCACGGCGGCGATGTTCGGCATCGCCGCCGACTACGCGTTCGAGCGGCGCATCCCGCCGGTCGTCAACGATCCCGACGCCACCGCGCGCGCGCTGGAAGCGGCCGAGCCGTCGCCGGCGACCGGGGTGCTCGCCAGCTTTCCGCCGTCCACCGCCGGCGACGATTTCGCCTATTTCGCGCAGGAAGCGCCGGGCTGCTACGTCTGGCTCGGCAACGGCCCGGCGGTCGATGGCGCGCTCCATCACAACACGGCCTACGACTTCAACGACGATGCCATACCAACCGGCGTCGCGTACTGGTCGAAACTGGTCGAACGCGAACTGCAAGCCACGCGCTAGAGAACCTCCAGCACCGGATTGTCCAGCAGCCTGCCGGTGGTGACGTCGGCGATGCCGCGGTCGGTCTGGTGCGGGCCGGCGTTGCAGGCAAGCGTCGCGCCGAAGCAGGCCTTGAAGGTGCGCAGCGGCGGCTGCCAGTCGGCGATGCGGTCGACCGCCGCGCGGACGGCCCGGAAGCCCGTCGGCGACCGTCGGCGAGGTCGGCGTCGGACAGAAGCCCCGCCAGCGGCAGCGGCAGCACCGCATCGACCTTGCCGTCCGAGGCGACGGCCATGCCGCCGCCGGCGGCGATCACCGCATTGGCCGCGGCGGCCATGTCGCGCGGATTGCCGCCGAAGACGGTGAGGTTGTGGCTGTCGTGCGAGACGGTGGTGCAGAAGGCGCCGCGCCACGTGCCCCAGCCGGTGAGGAAGCCGACGCGCGGGCGGCTGTCGGCGCGGCCGTGGCGATGGACGACGGCGATCATCGTCGCGCCCTCGGGCGGCACGACGAAGCCGTCCGCGACCTCGCGCACGCGCCTCGCCCCATCGCGTGAAGCGCGGCCGGTCGATGGTCGCGATGCCGCGCCGTTCGCCCGGCGGCGGGAACGCGGAAATCGTCCTCGCCTGAGCGGCTCGAGCTTCATCGTGCCGCGCAGCGGCGCCGGGTCGTGCCGTGCCAGCGGCGCCGTCAATGCGCCGTCGCGCGCGACCGGCCGCCGTTGGCGAACACATGCGCGCGCGGAAATCCGCCAGGTCGCGCGAAGACGACGATGTCGGCGCGGCGGCCTGGCGCGATCAGGCCGAGGTCGGCGCGGCCCGAGACGCATCGGCGGCGTTCAGCGTGGCGGCGCGCAGCGCCCATTCGGGCTTCAGCCCGTGGCGCGACGAGCCGGCGCACGACATCGTCGAGGCCGCCGTTGGCGGCAAGGTCGTCGGGAAACACGTCGTCGGTGCAAAGCGTCACGGTCTGCGGCAGGTGGCCGAGCGTCGTCGAGCGCCGCGGCGAATTCCGGCAGCAGGTAGTCGTGCGAGCCGCGCAGTTCGATGCGTCAGGCCGGCGCGGAGCTTCGCCAGCAGGTCGTCGGCCGAGGTGAGTTCGTGGTCCGAGCTGACGCCGGCCGCCATGAACGCGTTGAGGTCGGCGCCGGCCAGCCCGCGTGCGTGGCCGCAGACCGGCTTGCCCGATGCCAGCCCCGCCTGGACGATGGCGCTCATGCGCGGGTCGCGGTCGATGACGCCGCGCATGTTCATGACCTCGGCGACGCCGCCGATTTCCGGCCACGCCAGCATTTCTGCGACGGCCTCGGCCGTCGAAATCGGCGCCGGAAAGCTCCAGTCCGGGCGCGGAGGGCACGCAGGACGGCGCCAGCACGACGACGCGGAGCGGCAGCGTCGCGCGCCGCCTCGATCGCCCAGCGGACGCCCGTCGAGGCCGATGACGTTGCCGAACTCGTGCGGGTCCCAGACGATCGGTCGTGACGCCGCGCGGCAGGACGGCCGCGGCATAGGCGGCGGGCGTCACCATCGAACTCTCGACATGCATGTGCGTGTCGATCAGGCCGGGCGACAGGAAGCCGCCGCGCGCGTCGATGGTCTCGGCGGCGTCGGCGCGCGTCGCCGGCGCATGAACGCTGGCGATCAGCGGCCCGACCAGCCCGACATCGGCGGCGCGCAGTTCGCCGGTCACCATGTCGACCAGCGTGCCGCCGGCGATCAAGCACGTCGAAGGGCGCATCGCCGCGCGCGGCGGCGACGGCGCGCGTGCGCAGGGCCTCGTCGTTGAGGTCGGCCGGCTCCCGCACTGCTGCCGCAGTCATCGCCGCGGCCTCATCGAGGAGCGCGCCGAGGATCAGGTCGCGGGCAGCGCCTGCCGCTCACGTCCACGGCATAATGCGCGTTGAACGGTCACATGACTGCGCGGTCTCGACCACGGTGCGGCCGCGCGTATGGGTCCCGCCGAGCTCGACGTCGATCCGCGCCGCGCGGAAAGTCCACGATATCGTCGCGGACAAAGGCAGCGGCGGCGGTCGGGTCGTAGATCGCCATGGCCGGCCGGCCGCGGCTGATGGCGATGTCGATGTAGCCCTGCAGCATGTCGGCGAGGAGCGCCGCGTTCCGCCCGCCGGCGCCGCGCAGCGGCGGGCACGTCGTCGGGCGTCGCCAGAACCTTGCGGCAGAGGTCGAGGTCGACCATGCGCAGCGGCAGGCCGTGGGCGAGGACGATGGCCACCGCCTCCGGGTCGGCATAGGCGTTGAACTCCGCCGAGGCGGTGTGGTTGCCGCTGGTGACGCCGCCGCCCATCCAGGTCAGGTCGGCGATGCGGGCGGCAAGATCGGGCCGCGCCAGCGCGAGTGCCGCGATGTTGGTCAGCGGCCCGAGCGCCAGGACGCGCGCGCGGAGCGGCCTCGCCGTCCAGCCAGCGACAGAGCGCGGCGAACGCGTCGCTCGCCGGCAAGGCCGGTGCGTCGGGCAGCGTCGTGCCGGCGGTCAGGATGCCGGTATCGCCGAGGATCCGCTGGGCGGTCTCCAGCTTGCCGAGCACCGGGCAGGGCGCGGCCGGCATGGATCGGGAAGCCCCAACCGAAGGCCTGCGCGGCGCCGGCGGCGTTGCTGCCGGACGTGTTCGAGCGGCGCATTGCCGAAGACCAGCGAGACGCCGTCGATGGCGAGGCCGGCGTGCGCGACGACCAGCACCGCCGCGATGTCGTCGAACCCCATGTCGGTGTCGATCCACACGCCCATCGGCGTCACCCGAAGCGCGGCAGCTGCGCGGCCTTGCTCGACCGGCAGGTCGAAGGCGACGTTCGGCGCCGAGCTCGTGGGCGGCAGTCGCGGCGTCGGCTTCCGCCTTGATCGGCCCGAGCGGCGTGTCGAGCAGATATTCGCGCGTGCTGCCGGCGAACGAGGTCGCCGCGCACGGTGCCGCGGAAAGGGCCATCGCCCGAGCATCGACCGTGCCCGGGCCGCCAGGCGAGCCCGGCGATCGCCGGACGGCGGATCGGCCAGGGCGACGGCGCGCCCGGCGTTTTCAGCTTGCCGCCTTCGAGGGCGAAGACGTTTTCGAAGCCGACGAAATCGGCGACGAAGGCCGACTGCGGCCGGTCGTAGATCTCCTCGGGCGTGCCGATCTGCTCGACGGCGCCGTTCAGCATCACGACGATCCGGTCGGCGAGCGCCAGTGCCTCGGCCTGGTCGTGGGTCACGAAGATCATGGTGATGCCGCTGGCCCTCTGCACGCGCTGCAGCTCGGCGCGCATCTCGAGGCGCAGCCGCGCGTCGAGATTGGACAGCGGCTCGTCGAGCAGCAGCACCTTCGGCTCCATGACCATGGCGCGGGCGAGCGCCACGCGCTGCTGCTGGCCGCCGGAAAGTTCGGCCGGCCGGCGCGACCGCGAACTCGGTCAGGCCCGACCGAGGCAAGCCCGTCGCCACCCGCGCCTCGATCGTCATCGCGCGCCAAGGCCCTTCAGCTTCAGCCCGAAGGCGACGTTCTCGAAGACGTTCAGATGCGGGAAACAGCGCATAGGACTGGAACACCAGCCCGACCTCGCGCCTGTTGGCGGCGACGCGGGTGATGTCCCGCCCGTCGAGCCGGATCGTGCCCGAGCCGGCTTGAGCAGGCCGGCGATCGCCCGCATCGTCGTCGTCTTGCCGCAGCCCGATGGCCCGAGCAGCGCGACCAGTTCGCCCTTGCCGACCGCCAGGTCGAGGTCCTTGACCGCGACCGTCTCGCCATAGGCAAGGGTCAGGTTTTCGAGGATGAGATAGCGGTCGTCAGACATAGCGCGACAGCCCAGAAAACGCTCGGCGAGGAAGACGATGCCGATGGACATGAAGGCGAGCAGCGAGGCGAGCGCCGCGATCGACGGGTCGAAGACGATTTCCATGTAGGCAAGCATGTCGATCGGCAGCGTGCGGATGCCGGGGCCCGACAGGAAGAGCGATACCGGCACCTGATTGAAGCTGGTGACGAAGCCGAGGATGAAGGCGGCGAGAATGCCGCCGCGGATGTTCGGCATCACCACGCGGAAGAAGGTCGCCGAGCATGCGGTCGAGCCGAGCAGCACGGCGGCCTCCTCGATGTCGGCGCGAAGATTGTTGAGGCTCGCCGACACCACCCTGACCGCATAGGGCAGGATGAGCGCGGTATGGGCGAAGAACAGCGCCGGCAGGATGCCGAAGCGGAACGGGAATGACGAAGATAGCGCAGCATCGCCAGGCCGACGATGATGCCGGGCACGACGATCGGCGACCGACACCGACCAGGCGAATCGTCTCGGCGAAAGGCAGCCGTAGCGCGACAGGGCGTAGGCGGCCGGAACGCCGAGCAGGAGCGCCGCCAGCGTGCCGCCGATGGCAAGGAACATGGAGACGGCGAAGCTCGCCTGGAAGCTCTCGACCTGGAAGACCTTGATCACCCAGCGCAGCGACAGCCCCTGCGGCGGAAAGGCGAGGGTCTCGCCGGCCGAAAGCGACGCCGCGATGATGATGAGGAACGGGCCGATCAGGAAGGCGAGCACCAGGAACAGGACGATCGGACCGAGCAGACGGGACGTCATCGCTTGTTCCTCGCCGTCGCCAGCCGCTTGAGCAGCAGGTTGGTGGTGAAAGCTCATGACGATCAGGATGAAGGCGATGACGCTTGCCGAGACGTAGTCGTTGGCGAGCGACACCCGCTGATAGAGCAGCGTCTCCAGCATCAGCACCTTCGAGCCACCGAGGATGGCGGGCGTGATGTAGGCGGTCAGCGAGCCGGTGAAGACGAGGGTTCCGCCGATCACCAGCCCCTCGCGGCGTGAGCGGCAGGATGACCTTCCAGAAGACCTGCAGCCAGTTGGCGCCGAGCACGCGCGCCGCAGGCACCGCGTCGCGCGGCAGGTTCTCCAGCGCGCTGACCAGCGAAATGATCATCAGCGGCAGGAAGAGCTGCAGCAGGCCGATGAACACCGCCGTCTCGGTGAACAGGATACCGGATCGGCTCGTCGGTCAGACCGACGATCGCCGAGCGCCTTGTTGACGATGCCGGTGCGGCCGAGAATGACGATCCAGGCATAGGTGCGCGCCACCGGCGAGATCATCAGCGGCAGGATGACGAGGCCGATCATCCGCCCCTTGCCGCCGGGCTTCAGGTTGACGATGGCGAAGGCCGCCGCGTAGCCGACGACGGCCGCGACCGCCGTCACCGTCGCGCCGAGCCTGAAGGAGCGGAAGAAGACGACGCGGTTCAGCGGCAGCGAGAAGAAGTCGACGTAGGCGCCGATGCTCCAGTTGCCGCCGCCGTGCGGAACCTCTCCGACAGGAGGATCAGCGACCGGCAGCAGGAAGACGGCGGCCGCGAAAACGACCGCCGGCAGGACCAGGGCATAGGCTTCGGTCCGGCTCTGGAACATGCGCGGTCAGGCCTTCCGGCCGAACTGTGCGGCGCGGTGCGCGATTCCGTCGGACCGCCGTCGCGCCGCCGTCTCCGCCGGACCGGCCTACTGGCCGACCTTGGCGTTCCACTCGGACAGCCACTCCTCGCGATTGTCGAGGGCGACGGCCGACGGGATAAGCTTCAGGCTCTTGGCGGTGTCCTCGCCATAGGTGATGTTGTTCGGCCACCTCCGGCGACACCTTCACTTCCATGTTCGCCGGGCTGTCGATCAGCTTCTCGGCGAGCTTGGTCTGGACGTCGGTCGACAGCCAGAAATCCATGAGCTGCATGGCGAGGTCCTGGTTCTTGCTGCCCTTGGTCAGCACCAGCACGTTCATGCCGCCGGTCTGGCCTTCCTTCGGGGTCGCCCACGTGATCGGCAAGCTCATCTTGGCGAAGCCGGCCCAGGCGAAGCGGCCGATCGGCGCAGCCCAGATCTCCTCCTGCTGCATGAGCTGAATGAGCTGCGACGACCTGACGTAGAAGGTGACGATCTTGTCCTTCTGCTGCGCCGAGCGCGTCGATCGGCGCCTTCAGGTCGGGCGTGTCCTTGCCGAGCGCCAGACCGAGCATGTAGAGCGCCGGCGGACCCTGGTTGGTGGTCACGTTCGGGAAGGCGAGGTGGCTGGCGACGTCGTCCTTCAGGAGATCGGCCCAGGAATTGATCTTCACCTTGTCGGAGCGATAGACGATCGAGGTGGCGTAGAAGGTATAGCCGACGCTCATGCCGTCGCCGTTCGGATCCTTGGCGACGTCGTAGATCTTGTCGAAGTTCGTCAGCTTCGACGTATCGACCTTGTCGATGAGGCCGGCGCGGGACGCCGACAGCGCGTCCGCCATGGAGACGGCCGCGAGATCGACGACCGGGTTGGCCTTGTTGGCCTCCATCTTGGCGATGCGCTCGCCGCTGTTGCCCGTCTCGACGACGAGCTTGCAGCCGCACTTCGCCTCGAACGGGTCGTAGACGATCTTCTTGTAGTCGTCCTGCGCGAATGCATAGACGGAGATGGTCAGCGTGCGCTCCTGCGCCGCCGCGGGAAAGGCACCGAGTATCAACGCGACACCCGACGCGAAAAGAACGGTCTTCATTGTGCCTGCGCTCCTTGCTTGAGGTTTCTGCTGGATGTTCGGCGCCCGCCCGGATGACTGGCGGACGATAAGTT
The DNA here is from genome assembly GCA_963822975.1 of uncultured Alphaproteobacteria bacterium. Classification (GTDB taxonomy): domain Bacteria; phylum Pseudomonadota; class Alphaproteobacteria; order Rhizobiales; family Kaistiaceae; genus CAVSRC01. Next base: position 184,712 of record CAWGJV010000023.1, on the reverse strand, counting down.
CCATTGGCACGCTGCGAACGGCGGCCTTGACCGTGGCGGAGTGGCCAGCTGGCGAGGCGCCGCGCCCGTCGGTCTTTTCGACCTCGATCGCTTCGACCAGCGCCGCAATGGCAATCTCGGCGATTCGCTCCATGTCCATGCGGACCGTGGTCAGGGTGGGCGTCACCACCGACGACCAGACGAGATCGTCGAAGCCGGTGACGCTGACCTGCTCCGGCACGCTGATGCCGGCGCGCTGCAATTCGGTGAGGGCGCGCAGCGCGTGCAGGTCGGAGATCGCGGCGAAGGCGGTGAATCCCTCGGCCGACCCGCTCAACCAGCCCCAGGCTGCAGCCCGCGCCCTTCTGCGCCTCGATGCGCTCGGTCCACAATGTCTGGCTGGTCATGTCCACGCTCAGCCCGGACTTGATTCCGCCGATGCGGTCGTTCTGCACGTTGGAAGCAGAATCGGTGCCAATCAGCAGCAGCTTCCGGTGTCCGAGCGCCGCCAGGTGTTCGGCGATCAGCCGGCCGCCGCCCCAGTGATCCGCGGACACCGTGTTGCCCGGCGTCGACGGCGTGTCGATCACGGCGAGCGGACAACCGACATCGGCGACGCGCGTCCCGCGCCGCGGCACGATGATCATGCCGTCGACGCCGCGCTCGATGAGCCGCTCGATGGCCTCGGTCTGGGCGGCGACGCTGCCGCGCGAATCGGCGATGAGAACGCCGTAGCCGACGCCGGACGCGGCTGCCTCGATCGCCTGGGCAATTTGCGGGAAGAGGGGATTGCCGATGTCCGGCAGGACGAGGCCGAGCACGCTGGTTCGTCCGGTGCGCAGCGCACGTGCCGCGGGGCTGGGCACATAGCCGAGCGCCGCGGCCCGCCGCCTGATCCGCTCGGCGACGTCGGAGGAGACGCGTCCCTTGCGCGACAGCGCGTTGGAAACCGTCGCGGCGGAAACGCCGAGCGACTCGGCAATCTCCGAAAGGTTTGGTCCAGGTCGAGCAGGGTTCGCCACAATGATTAATCGTTTAATCACCGTTTTGCGGCTGTGTCGAATCCTCTCCTGCGCCCGGCGCTAGCGTGCACCGGAAATTTCACGGAGAGGGTCGCCGACGGCGCGATCGTGGCGTCGCCGCGATGCCGGTTCGGCGACATGCGGGCGCCGATTGCCGCCGCGGCAAGAGGTCGCCCACGCGGCCGGCAAGCCGGTTGGCATTGTCGGACCGAATCCGGATATGGTCCGCCGCTTCCTTGGTCATGGCTGCGATTTCGTCGCCGTGTCATCCGACATCGCGGCGCAGTGCATCGCCAGTTTCGCCAGGGACCAGAACCAGGGCAGGGGTCATTACATGAGTGCGGAAGAAAGTGCGGCTGACCGCTATGCGTCCGTCAGCTACCGGTCGCTTGCCGGCAAACCTGTGGTCATCACCGGCGGTGCCTCCGGCATCGGCGCGGAGATGGTGCGCGCCTTCGCGGCGCAAGGGACGAAGGTCGCGTTTCTCGATATCGACGAGAAGGCCGCAGCCGATGTTGCAACCGAGACCGGCGCCGCGTTTCACCCCTGCGACATCACCGATATCGCGCGCCTGCGGACGGTCATCGCGGAGATCGAGGCGGCGAGCGGCGGCATCGAGGTGCTGATCAACAATGCCGCGCGCGACGACCGCCACGAGATGGCAACCGTCGAGCCGGAATACTGGCACCGTGCGCTGGCCATCAACCTCGACCACCAGTTCTTCGCCACGCAGGCGGTGGCCAAGGGCATGATCGCCCGCGGGCGCGGTTCGGTCATTCTCTTCAGCTCGATTTCGTGGATGCGCGCCCGCCCCGGCATGGTCGCCTACACGACGGCCAAGGCCGGTATCTACGGACTTGCCAGGACACTGGCCCGTGAACTCGGCCCGTCCGGCATCCGCGTCAATTGCGTCATACCCGGCGCCATCCGCACGGAGCGTCAGGCGACGCTTTGGCGAACGCCCGAGATCGACCGCAACATCCTCGACAATCAGGCGCTGAAGGTCTCGCTCGACGCGACCCACGTGGCGCGGGTTGCGCTCTTCATCGCCTCCGACGAGAGCGCCGGCTGTACCGGGACCGACTTCCTGGTCGACGCGGGCCTTGCCTAGCGCGCGCTTGCCGTCGACGCCGAAGGGCAGGTCGTCGCCTACACGATGGCCTTGCCGGCGGCATCGAAGAGGGGGACACGACGCTCTGTCTGCCTGAAGTTGGACGTCGGCGTCCCGTGCCAGCGGTGACCTCCCAGGGGCCGCGGCGGTGATAAGGCCGGGCAACCTGTCGATGGATTTCTCCCGATTTGGCCGACGACCAGTTGCCCCATAGGCAATTGGGGTGGATCGCCTTTCCTATATCCGCGCAATATACTCGACTGCGCCAACAAGCCGATGATGCAAGATCGGTTCATAGGGCAACTAAGGCGGATCGATGTTGCCGGTCTGGCGACAGGTGAGCGGCTCAAGGGCGGGCAGGGGGGCAGTAACTTGCGCGTAGTGCAGAGCCTCCAGCGCGGCCTCGGCGCGGCGGCATAGGCAGATGGCAACTCAGACGGCAACGCTTGATCACGTTCGCGTCGGTTTCATTGGCGCCGGGCGGATTTCCGACCTGCACGCGCTCGAATACGGCGCCAATCCCGATGCCTCGATCGTCGCCATCGCCGACGTCAACACAGCGCAGGCCGAGCAACGGGGACGCGCCTGGGGCTTCCCTGACGCCCGCGTCTATTCCGATTACCGCGCCCTCCTCGACGATCCGCGCGTTGACGCGGTCGAGATACTGCTCCCCCACCACCTTCATGCCGAGGCGGCGCTGGCGGCCATGGACGCCGGCAAGCACGTCTCGCTGCAGAAGCCGATGACCATTCTCGTCGCCGACGCCGACCGGCTCGTCGAGCGCGCCAGCACCAGCGGTCGCGTTTTCCGCGTCTTCGAGAACTTCATCTTCTACCCGCCGACGATGAAGGCGAAGGCGCTGGTTGACGCCGGCGCCATCGGCACGCCCACCACGATCCGCGTCAAGAGCAACCCCGGCCGCAGCGCGACCGCCTGGGAAGTGCCGGCCTCAGCCAGTGCCTGGCGCCAGGACATGGCGCGCAACGGCGGCGGCCCGCTGGCCTTCGACGACGGCCACCACAAGTTCGCCACCGCCTGGCATTTCATGGGGCTCGCGGAGGAGGTCCATGCATGGATCGGGACGACGAAGCGGCCGAGCGGCGCGATTCTCGACGCACCGGCGATCATCTCGTGGAAATTTCCGGGCAACCGCTACGGCAACCTCGAGATCGTCCATTCCCCCGACCTCGACATCGTCACCGAGCACTATGCCCAGGACGATCGCGTCGAGATCACCGGCAGCGCCGGCGTGATCGCCATCAACCGCGGCCATGGGCGCATCAGCGACCAGCCTCCGGTGATGCTCTTTGCCGGTGGCAAGACCGAGGGCTTCTCCTTCCCCGATGCCGAGCTCGGCTGGCAGGCGAGCTTCATCCACTCCACGCGCCACTTCATCGCGGCGCTGCGCACCGGCAGCCAACCGCGGCTGACCGGGGCCGAAGGGCGCGACATCCTGCGCTTCACGCTTGCCGCGCAGTTTTCTGCCCAACTCGGGCGCGCGGTGCGCGTGGACGAAGTCGACTCCCTGCAGGCGGGTGGAGGACGCTGATGGACCGGCGGGCGGATTTGCGAGCGGCGCTCGCCGCCGCCCATGCTCATGACGGTCTCGCCGTCAACAGGATTGCCGATGTCGAAGACGGCCACTTGAGAACTGTCATCTGACAAAGGAGTTCATGCGATGGAAGCCGGCCGCAGTATTCTGGTGGACAATGAATGGCGCGCGGCTGCATCCGGCGCGACCATGCCGGTTCGCTCGGCCGCGGACATTGCCGACTATGGCGATCCAGTCCCGACCGGTTGAATCGGAGGCCGACGCCGCCCACGGCCGTCAGCCCCAGGCTGACACCGACTTCACCACCATGAATTCCTCGAGCCCCCAGACGCCGCCCTCGCGAGCCCCGCCCGAGAACTGAACGCCGCCGAAAGGTGAGCCGGCGCCGGGCGGCTGGCCGTTCATTTCGACCACGCCTGAATGCAGGCGTTGCGCCACGCGGTTGCGTCGCTCGCCGTTCTGGCTCTGGACGTAGTTCGTCAGCCCGTAGGGCGTGTCGTTTGCGATGTCGACGGCATGATCCTCGTCGTCGAAGGGGATGATCGACAGAACCGGCCCGAAGATCTCTTCCTGCGCGATCGTCATGTAGCGGGTGACGTCGGCAAATACGGTCGGCTGCACGAAGTAGCCCCGGTTGACGCTGGCCGGCCGCCCCGGCCCGCCCGCGACCAGCCGCGCACCCTCGCGGATACCGGTTTCGATGAGCCCCTGGACCCGGTCGTATTGGCGCGCCGACACGACGGGGCCGATATGCGCGCCGGGGGCATCCGGCGGGCCCACGGCAACGGATTCGGCAACGCGCCGGGCGGTGTCGACCGCCCGGTGGTAGATCGACCGCTCCACCAGCATGCGTGTCGGTGCGTTGCAGCTTTGGCCGCTGTTGCTGAAACAGCGTCGCACGCCACGATCGATAGCCTCATCGTCGGCGTCCGCGAAGATCAGATTGGCGCCCTTGCCGCCCAGTTCCAGCGCCACCCGCTTGAACGTGTCGGCGGCGCCCTTCAGCACATTGCGTCCAGCGGCGGTGGAGCCGGTGAAGCTGATCATGGCGACGTCGGGATGGGCCACCAGGCGCGTCCCGGCGACTTCGCCATTGCCGTTGACCAGATTGAACACGCCCTTCGGCACGCCGGCTTCCTCGAGAATTTCGGCAAACAGCGCCGAGGAAAGCGGGGCGAATTCGGACGGCTTCAGCACCATCGCGCAACCGGCGAGCAGGGCGGGTATGACCTTGAGCGCGACCTGACTCATCGGCCAGTTCCAGGGAGTGATCAATCCGACGACCCCGATGGGCTGCATCAGTATGCGATCGCTCGGCGCATCGGGGCGCAGTGGCCGGTTGAACGCGAATGTCTTCATCACCTCGAGGAAATTGGTCATGTGGTTGACCCCGGCCGCGGCCTGCCGATTGCGGGCGAGATCGATGGGCGCGCCCATTTCGGCCGAGATAGCCTGAGCCATCTCCTCGCTCCGCCGCCTGTAGATATCGCGCATGCGGTCAATTAGCGCGATGCGCTCGGCGGGGTCGGTCGCGGCCCAGCGGGGCAGGGCGGCCTTCGCCGCCGCGACGGCATCGTCGACATCCCGCGCATCGCCCATGGCGACCACGCCGATCGGCTCTTCGGTCGATGGGCTGATCATGACGTGCTCGGCCGTCGCGTGCGCCGGCGCCCACCGACCGGCAATGTAGAAATTCCGCAATTCATGCATGTCTGTCGGCACCTTGATTCTGGAATTCTTGCTGCAATCGTCGCGCGAGCTGCGCAAGGCGGCGTTCAGGCAGCCGGCATCAAGCGTCTTCCTCCAGAGCCAGTTCGGGGATGGGGCCGGCGTCGAAGAAATGAATCTGGTCCGGCGAGACGGTGACGTGGATGACCTCTCCCGGAACCACCGAGGTGCGTCCGCGCACAAGCACGCGAATGACATGCTCCGCGATGCGGGCGGTGATCTGGGTCTCGGACCCGGTAGGCTCAACCACCGAGACCGTCGCCGGCCAACCGCTGTCGGCAAGCGTGAAATGCTCGGGCCGCACGCCGATCGTGACCCGCGTCCGCCCCTTTGCGTCGCCGAGCGGTAGCCCGAGTTTCTGCCCGTCGTCGAGCGCCAGCCAGGTCTGGTCGATGATATTGCCTTCCAGGAAGTTCATCGGCGGTGAGCCGATGAACGCGGCCACGAAAAGGCTGTTGGGCTTGTCATACAGGTCCAGCGGCATTCCCTCTTGCTCGACGACACCGCTGTTCATCACCACGACACGATCCGCCAGGGTCATCGCTTCGATCTGATCGTGGGTCACGTAGATCGTCGTGGTCTTGAGCCGCTGGTGCAGCTCCTTGATCTCCGAGCGCATCTGCACCCTCAGCTTGGCGTCCAGGTTGGACAGCGGTTCGTCGAACAGGAACACGTTGGGATCGCGGACGATCGCCCGCCCCATGGCCACCCGTTGCCGCTGGCCGCCCGACAGGGCCCGCGGCTTGCGCTCGAGCAATTCGCTCGAGCCCGAGGATTCGGGCCGCGTCCATCACGCGACGGTCGATTTCAGCCCGCGGCACACGGCGCTGAGCGCAGCGCGAAAGCCCATGTTGTCGCGGACCGTTCTTGTGCGGGTAGAGCGCGTAGTTCTGGAACACCATCGCGATATCGCGATCTTTCGGCGCCACGTCGTTCACCACCCGGTCGCCGATGACGATATCGCCCGCGGTGATCTCCTCCAGACCGGCAATCATCCTCAGCAGGGTCGACTTCCCGCAGCCGGACGGACCCACCAGCGCCACGAACTCGCCATCCGAAATCTCGACCGAGACGCCGTGTATGACCTCATGGGTGCCATACGATTTTCGGACGTCCCGTATGTTCACCACGCTCATACGAATGTTCCTCCCAGCTTCATCGATGTGCCGACCGGGATGCGGCAGACACCGCCGTCCGGCGGCGCCCGATGCGCCCCGGCGTTCGGGTATGTTTTCATCACCGACGATCCGGTGGACTGTCGGCCGCGGTCTGGCTCAGCATTCGGATGAGGTACGCGCCGGTGTTCAGCTCGTGCTGCTTCGCCAGTTCCGCCGCGCCCTGAAAGTCCTTCACGCGAAGCAGGTCGCGAATCTTGCGATGCTCGTTGAGAGCCTGCCCCAGCCGCTCCGCGCTGGTGGCGACGCCGTGGCGCTGCGACGACATCAGGCCCAGCATGTTGTTGAGAAGCCGGTGGCAGTAGGGCGTATCCGGCCCGTCGCACAGAAGCCCGTGGAACTCGTAGTTCAGATCGGCAAACAGCGTGAAATCCTTGCGCGCCAGGGCCTTTGCGGACGCCTCGATGTTCACGTCGATCCTGTCCAGAAGCGCGTCGTCGTAGTTCGGCGCGCCCAGTTGAATGGCCAGCGCGCAGATCAGCCCGCGCAGCGCGCTGATCTCTTTGACCTGTTCGACACGCAGGCCCTGCACCACCGCACCGACATGGTTCTGGACGGTCAGCCAGCCTTCCGCCGCCAGGCCCTGGATCGCCTCGCGGATCGGTGTCTCGCTGATGCCGAGCGCCGTCGAGACTTCTCGCGTCGTGATGCGATCGCCGGGCCGCACGCCGCCCGACAGGATCATCTTCTGAATGTGCCGGCGGGCCAACTCGGTCTTCGTGACAAAGACATCCGGACGCTTTTCGATGGTTTGGGAAAAATTCGTCACTTCGTCGCCCCTTCAACCAGGCCCTGTATCAGCCATTTCTGGACCAACAGGGCGAAGATCACCACCGGCACGACCGCAATCGTGCCCACCGCCGTCAGCGCCCCCCAATTGGCGCCGTTGATCGTATCCGCGGAGATGCCGGCGATTGTGACGGGCAGGGTCGTGGCGTTGCGATTGGTCAGGATGATCGCGAACAGCAGTTCCTCCCATGCCAGGATCATGCTGAAGATCATCGTCGACAGCAGTCCGGGCATGGATATCGGCACGATGATCTTGAAGAACGCCCCGAACCGCGAGCACCCGTCGATCATGGCGGACTCCTCGAGTTCCGGCGGCAATGACACGAAGAAGCTGCGCATCAGCCACATGACGTAGGGAATGAGGAACGTGCTGTACGCCAGGATCAGCGTGATGTGCTTGTCGGTGAGGCCGAACTTGCGCGCAACGAGGAACATCGGCACGGCCATTGAGATCGGCGGCACGCCGCGCGACAGCAGGGCGATAAGTCCGATCGCCTTGGCGCCGCGCAGCCGGATGCGGGCGAGCGCATAGCCCGAGAGAGAGCCGACGACGATCGAAAGCAGCCCCGACCCGGCGGCGATGATGACCGTGTTGAGCAGTCGGTGCACGAAGTCCGTGCGGCGGATGTACTCGACATAGGTGTCGAGCGTCGGCTTGAAGAAGAACGTCGGCGGGTCGGTGAAGATGTCGACCTGATGCTTGAACGACGTCAGCACCATCCAGGCGATCGGAAACAGGAAGAGCAAGCCGACGACAACGCTGGCAATGATGCGGATGCGGCGCCCGAGCGACCCGCGGCGCCGGCGCGGGCGAACCGCGGGAACTGTGGCGATCGCGCTCAATAGAGCTCCTCCAGCTTGCGGCTGCCATAGAGGAACATTCCCGTGATGATCATGGTGAGCACGAGAACGACCGCAGCCATGGCGGCGGACTGCGCGAAGCGCATGGACTGGAAGGCTTCCTCGTAGATGAACAGATTGACGACGTCGGTGGCGGTTCCTGGCCCGCCGCTCGTGGCGGCGAGCACGATGTCGAACATCTTCACCGCGCCGAGCCAGCGGATCACGAACGTCGCGGCGATGACCGGAACCAGGAGCGGCAGGGCGACGGACCACAGCGTCGACCACCAGTTCGCACCATCGATCTTCGCGGCCTCGAAGACATCCTTTGGAAGGGCCAGCATCGCGGCCGAGGCGATCAGGATGATGAACAGCGTCCAGCGCCAGGTGTCGATGATGATGACGGCGGTCATTGCCAGCGTGGCGTCGCCGAACCAGTCCACGGCCTTGATGCCGACATGGGCGAGAAAGAAGTTCACCACGCCCGACAAGGATCCAGGATCATCTTCCAGATGCCACAGCGATGACAGGCGCCACCACCATCAGGATGATGAAGACACCCTGATGACGCCACGCCCCCCATTCGACATTGACCAGGTAGGCGATCGCGAAAACCACAAGACCTAAATCGGCAGGCAAAACCAGGCATATCAGGTTCACCTTCATCAACTGCCAGAACCGGTCGTCGCTCAGCACCTCTCTGTAATTGTCCCAGCCGACCCACTCGCCCAGGCCCAACATCATCAGATCGAAATGCGTCAAGCTGATCACGATCGAATAGAAGATCAGGTAGGCGAGCAGAACAACAGGAGGCACGGTCAGCGCTCTGAACGACAACGCTCAGCAAGGTCGGCGATCCTCTGCAAGCACCAACGGCGCCGCGTGGGTGTCGCGACCCAGTGCATGGCGTCATCTTTCGTCGTCCCTGCTCACGGCGTCCCTGTTTTCTTGCCGCGCGCCCGAACCGGCTCGAGCAGCGACAAGTCGCCCGTCTCAACCTCGAAGCCCAGAGGAAACGGAGGCCGCATCTCCATGCCGATCGACTTCATCACCCGATCATCGCGATAGTAGCATCGCACCGTCACCGCCTCGACGGCCGTGGCCAGAGTCGGATGCTCGGCGCGAAAAGCGAGCCAGCAGGTCGCGTTCCGATCGACCGGGCAGCGCCGCGCAGCCGCCCGCCGGCGCGCTCATCGATCGCCCGCAGGGCCTCACGCAAGTCCGCCTCGTCCCGCCCCACGGACCGCAGGATGTCGGCGAAGATCGCCGGATCATCGGCGCCCGGCACGTCGTATTCGGCGCTCGGCGGAATCATGTGCCCAACGCACGCAGAGAAGCGTTGCGTTCTCGTCGTCGAATGGCAGGGCCGTGTCTGGCATGTCGAGCGGAAGCGGTCATCGACCGGCTCAATCAAAGAGTTCGTACAAGCGGGACTTCATCTGATCGGCGACATAGAGTGCAAACGCCTGGATGGTCGAGGTCGGGTTGACCCCGCCCGACGTGACGAAGACGCTGCCATCGATGATGAACAGGTTCTTCACGTCGTGGCTGCGGCCCCATTCGTTGACCACCGAACGTTCCGGATCCCTTCCCATGCGGGCCGTGCCCATCAGGTGCCAGCCGGCATGGGGCAACGGCGACCACGTCGTAGATGTCGTGGGCGCCCGCCGCTTTCAGGATTTCCTCGCCCCGCGCCACCGAATGATCCAGCATGCTTCCGCGCTGTTTTCGCAAATCCGTGTAGGTCGATCTTCGGCGCCGGAATACCGTCGCCATCCTTCAGCTTCGGATCGAGCGTGACGCGATTGGTTTCCTCGGGCAGTCCTCGCAGATCGCCGGCATGCCCGCGCTGTGGCCGAACAGCCGGCGGAAGGCCGCGTGGTGCCCCTCGCCCCATGGCAGCAGGCCAGCCGTCATGCCGCTCGTCGCCGCCTTGACCGGCCCGGCCCCGCTCGAGAACTGGTAGGCAGTAGCCGCTCACGAAATCGCGTGCCGGATCGGTTTCGTAGAACTGCATGCTCCACAGTGCAGAGTCGGCGACCCTCGATGGCCATCCAGTCGGCTCGTCGAAATGCCCGCGGATCTGGGCATAGGGATGGAACATCAGGTTCTTGCCGACCAGTCCGCTCGAATTGGCGAGGCCGTTCGGGAAAGCGGTCGGAAGCGGAATTGAGCAGGATGCGCGGCGTGCCGATTCCGTTGCAGGCCACGATGACGATTTCGGCCGGTTGGAAGACTGCTCCTTGCCGTCGGCGTCGAAGTAGATCGACGCCGGTCGCCATGCCGCTTGTCATCGATCTCGATCTCGCGCACCCGGCAGCCCGTGCGCAATTCGACCCCGCGCGCGGATTGCCTCCGGCCAATAGGTGACGTCGGTGCTGCCCTTGGCGCCCTGCGCGCAGCCGGACTGCACTGGCCGAGGTTGATGCAGGGCGCGCGGCCCTCGTATTCGCGCGTCGTGATCGCGGCATCGGACGGCCACCAGTGCCATCCGAGCTGTGTTCATGGCCGCGCCCAACTTCGTGCCCGTCCTGCCGAGCGGGATCGGCGGCATCGGCGGCTTCCTTGGGGGGATAGGCGGGATCGCCGGCCAAGCCCGGCTACGCCCATCATCCGGTCGTTCAGCGCGATAGAAGGGCTCGAGCGTGGCGTAGTCGATCGGCCAGTCATCGGCGACGCCGTCGAGGGTGCGGACCCGGAAATCCGACGGATGCAGGCGGGGAAAGTGCCCGGCATAGAGGACCGTGCCGCCGCCGACGCCGTTGAAGTTCGCGACCTTGATCGGAGAGTCGTCCTCGTTGATCGGGTAATCCGCGGCCAACGCCCCGTCCGATTCGGGTTGATCGCGAAATCCTCCGATTGCCGGCGCTTCCCAGTCGCGCCCGGTGCTGGGGAAATCGGTGGACTTGCACCCATCCGCCCTGCTCCAGGCAGAGGATCCGCATCTTCGTGCTCGGCCATGCTCCATGCGAACGCCGCGCCGGAAGCGCCGGCGCCGACGATCAGGACGTCCACGCGCTCGTTCATTGCAGTAGCGAATGCCTCCGCGCTAACCTCGACCAACCGTCGGCTGTCATCATCGACGAGCCTCATCGCCACGGTGCGCTTGAACATGCCGGCCTTTTCGAGCGGCGGATAGTCTGGCGAGCGCCTGCCTCGATCGGCTCGGTTCCCCAGCCCGGGCCGATCCGGCAGCGATCAGGTAGCCGTCCTTGTACGACCGGCACGTGGGTGAACAGTTCGTCCTCCCAGGCGGATGCGGTCGATATCGGTCTCCATGATGCGTCAAGTTGCGGCACGACGGCGCTGAAATGAGCATTCATCATCGTGCAGAGATGCCCGTAGAAGTTGTGGGCAAGCCACGTTGATCTCGTAGGCATCGGCCGCTGCGGCGATCTTCAGGGACTGCCAGACGCCGTTCCACGGCGTGTCGATGATGGCCACGTCGATGGACTGCTCGCGGAAAAAGGGCAGGAACTGCTGCAGCCCGATCAGGGTCTCGCACGACGAGATCGGATGTCGGCTCTGCGACCGGATCAAGCGCCAGAGCCTGCGGATCGAGCGGTGTCGATCTCGACCCAGAACAGATCGATGATCCTCGATCTCGCGCAGGATCCTCAGGTAGCCCTCGGTTCTTCGCGTTGAAATTCAGATCGAGCAGGATGTCGATGTCCGGCCCCGCGCGCCGCCCGCATGATCTCCAGGTGCTTGCGCATGTTGCGCAGCGTCTCGCGCTCGATGTTTCGTTCCGGCTCGTGCGGCTGTCCGAAGCCCGGCGACCAGCCCTTGATGCTGTCGTTCTCGTCATAGTGGAAGATATTGGTCTTCAGCGCCGTGAAGCCCTGTTCGCCAACCTCGCGGGCGATCTGGCGCACGCCGCTGACGTCGACGATCCCCGGATTGAACCACTCGGTGCGCATCCGGTAGGCCGACGCAGTGCGACCAGTAGACGCAAATCTTGTCGCGCACCTTGCCGCCGAGCAGGACGTGGCAGGGCACGTCCAGGGCCTTCGCCTTGACGTCGAGGAGCGCGTTTTCGATTGCCGCCAGCGCCTGCCCGACGACGCCGCCTGAGCCCGGCCGCGTCACGCAGCGCAGGTCCTCGGAAACGTGCTCGTGGTGCATGGCGCTCTGGCCGATGACGCGATGCTGAATTTCGCCGATCACGGCCGAGACGGCCGGCGATCCGAAGCTCTCGTCGAACTCGCTCCAGCCGACAATTCCGTCTTCGGTGGTGATCTTCAGGAAATGGTAGTTACGCCAGCCAATGCTGCACGCCAGGACCTTGATCTCGCTTACGATCGCTTTGCTAGGCATCTTCTTTCCGATCCGTGTCTGGCGGGATGCTTCGGGCTCGCCTTATGCCGCCAGTCGCATAGACTTCGAGTACTCCCCCGGCCGCATCAGCCGCAACCAACACGTCCGAGCCATCGAACGACAGTCTAGACTGTAGCTGCGAGCAGGCCAGCGACCGGGAAAGTCAGAAAGGACGTGGGCGCCAGAGGCGCCCACGCCAGTTTCAACGCGGCTTATAGTTTCAGGATTGCCGCTATTTTGTCCGAGGCCGACTGAAGCGCCTCCTGAGAACTGAGTTCTCCGGTGGTGGCGCGCGCGATCTCGTCGCCGAAGACCTGCTGGGCAGCGTTCGATTTTCGGGCTGCGAATGCGCCACATCTGACCCGCCACCGAGACGTCATAAGCGTTCTGCAGCGTCTTGTAGACCGGCACGAGCCAATCCTCGGCAGGCGTCGAGCTCAGCGTCGACTTGCGCGCCGGGAAGGATCCGACAGTCGCCGCGTTGATCGATTCGCCCTGCTTGGACGACAGCCACTGAACGAACGCCCAAGCGGCCTCCAGATTGGGGGTCTTGCTGGCGATCGCCGCACTCCAGATGCCGCGATGGGCGCCGGCGCTGACCGTGCCGACCGGCATGACCTGGATGCCGACCTCATCCTTGGTCAGCGTCGTTGCCTTGGGGTCGACGGCAGTCGCCTTGAACACGCTGCCCCACTGGAACATGACCGCAACCTGGCCCTGGCGGAATGCCTGGAGCGATTCCGAGAACCCGTGCGCCATGGCGCCCGGCGGTGCGTAGTCAAGCAGCCGCTTGTACATGTCGAGCGACTTGACGCCGTTCTCGTTGGCGAACGACGGCATGCCGGAATCGTCGAGCAAATGGCCGCCGTTGGCGTTGAAGATCGTCTGCCAGACCGTGGGGGTCAGGACGTCGCGCACGAAGAAGGTGTCGACCGCCCAGGCGTCGGGCTTGCCGTCGCCGTTGGTGTCCTGCACCAGCGACTTCGCCTGTTCGAAGAACTGGTCCCACGTCAGCTTCGGCGTCGGCTCGGGAACGCCGGCCTTCTTGTAGAGCGACCGGTTGTAGAACATCAGCAACATGTTCGAGCGGACCGGCACCCCGTACTGCACGCCCTTCCATTCGGCGGCGCCGAGCGGAGCGGCGTTGAAATCGCCCCAGTCGTAGTCCGGCTTGGTCAGCGCGGCGACCGCCTTGCCCTTCAGATCCACCAGCGCGTTGACTTCGGCGAGCTGCGGGGTCCACGGGTCGTCGACCAGCATGACGTCGTATTCCGGCTGCGGGTTGGTCGAGTCCAGCATCATCTTCGCCAGCTGCTGCTGATACGGCACGCCGTCGATGGTGACCTTGATGTTGGGGAATTCCTTGTTGAACAGCGGCACCAGCAGCGTCTGCCAGGCATTCGCATAGGCGTCGTTCGCCATGATGCGAATCTGAACAGGCTGGTCCGCGGTCCCAAGACCCGCCGCCTGCGCCGCTCCGAGCGGCAGCGTCGCCACCAGAGCCGAACCGAACAGCCGTGCAAATGCACGCCTCCGGCCCGTCCCGATCTTCTTCTTCTCTGATTCCACGGTCTTCCTCCCTGTTGCCGTTTCAAACGTGCTGGCTAATTAGGCAGACTATATTCCATAGAATCTAGGTGTCAATCAAGCGCGCGGTGTCCAAAAGCCAAGGAAATCAAGGGTTCTGGGAGGGCGGGGGCCGGTCTGGCATCCGCGTGGCGGCCGGAACTCGTGCCGCTCTGTCGCCAGCCGGACTTCGCCGCCGGCGGCGCAGCGGGCGGAGCAGAGATGTGGAGCGGGCTGTTTGTCGGGAGGCGGCCGCGCTTGCGATGGCGCGCCTGTTTGCTGCCTAGCCGGGCGGCTCGGGGACGAGCACGCCCAGTAGCGGGGCATATTGCTGCGCCCCGAAAATGTCGGCGTCGCCGGGACTGCCGCTCGGGCGCTCGCGGTAGAGCGTGAACTTGATCGCGAAGGCGGGATCGTAGGTGACGAAGTCGGAGATCCGGTCCAGCGGAATTCGATAGAGCGCCGCCACGCTTTCGCGGGTGAGGACGCCCGACTGCTTGACCAGCTCGTAGTTGGCCCGGTCGCGGAAGATGACGTCGAACGTGATCTTGTCGACGCCGGCATTCTTGCTGCGGATCGTCTTGGCGAGGTCGGCGAGCGTGCGCTTGGCCATGGTTGTCTCCTCAGCCGCCGACATCCGCCACAAACCGCGGAAACAGTTCCAGCGGGTCGTCGGCGGCGATGGTGTGGTTGAGCGTCCAGCGGTAGCCGGGGCTTGCGGGCAGGACTTCGTCGAAGAGGAAGGCGACCGAGCCCGCCGTGCCCTTCACGTCGGGGAGGCGGGCATAGAACATCTGCCGGGTGGCCGTGATGGTCAGCTCCTCCGCCATGTCGCGGGTGGGGGCGACGCCCTGGACGACGACGCAGAGCTCGTGGCCGGGATGGACGACCTCCGGCTCAAGCGCGCCCATGACGCCGTTGCGGCCATAGACGGTGTAGTGCAGCTCGTAGCCGGTCTCGCCGAAACGCTCGCGCACCTGCTCGCGCGCCCAGCCGATGACGCTGTCGACATTGGCGATGGTGTAGGGGTCGCGGATGCCGACCATGCCGACGAAACGCTCGCCGATCTTGCCGGAGCCCTCGAGCTTCACGCGAAACTCGGTCGCCGGCACGAAGCGTGGGCCGGTCACCCGCGTGGTCTTCTCGGCCGCTTGCTCGTAGCGGCAGTCGGTCATGTCGAGCAGCCCGCCGGCGACATATTCGTGGAAGGGATTGGAGCGCTCGTACATGGCGTGGCCGGCGACCGAGGCGACGGTGCAACGCTGCGCGGGTGCATGGCCGTGACGCTGACGTCGTCCGCGGTGATCTCGCCCATCACCGTTTCCTTGCCGCCATAGGGCTCGGCGCAGAACGAGGCGCATTCCAGCACCTTGCCCAGATAGTAGGAAAGGCTCTCCGGGAAACCGCTGCGGATCGCCGGCGCGGCGAAGATCGCGCAGTCCGACGAGCGGCCGCCGATGATCACGTCGCAGCCCTTGTCGAGAAGATCGATATAGGGGTGGACGCCGGCCATGGCGACGATGCGGTCGGTGGCGTCGAGCTCGCTCTCGGTCGAGGTCGGGGCGGCCATCGAGGCCCTGGCATCGGCGAGCCGCCGCGTATCTTGGCGCGGACCATGTTCCTTGTCGACCTCGGAATAGAACCAGCCGAGGCGGAAGGGCGGCAGGCGGTGCTTCGCCGCCAGCTCGCGGATGATGCGACATAGCGATCGACGCGGCTGTTCGTAGCCGGTGTCGCCCGCCGAGCCGATGATCATCGGCACGCCGATGCGGCGCGAGGCGAGCAGCATCTCCTCGAGGTCCTGCCGCTGCCAGTTGAGCGGGCTGGTCGAGATGTCGGCGCCGAGCGGCACTGGCCCGACGTCGTCGCTGCCGGAATCGGCGGCGATCACGTCCGGGCCGGCGTCGACGCCGACGAGAAAGCTCTCGCGGCGCAGCGGCGCGAAGCCGAGATGGCCGTTCGGGCAAATGATCTTGAGCGAATCCATCCGTATCCTCTTGGCCGGCGTCGGGCGGCGGCCAAGAACAGTTTGCAACCGCTATGCCACCGCGAACGCGGCGAAAAAGCCTGCAGATTCCGTGAGTTCCGGGTCGCCGGCAAAATGACCGTGTGGCCGGCACACAGGGCGGTGCGCGATTCTCACGCGTCGCTTTCGTCGCCCGCGATTCCGCGCATGGCCAGCCCGACCTTCTGCATCTGATGGCGAAGGGCGTGCGCGGCTGAGGCAGAGCAGCAGCGCGCCGCCTCCGTCATGCTGCCGCCCGCGCCGGCGAGCGCCGCCTCGATCAGCCGGCGCTGATAGGCCAGCGTCGCGTCGTGGAAGCGGCAGGCCGGCGTCGTCGGCCACCGGCAGCGGCCGTCTATCGGGCGTGTCCCGCCCAGGCCGCGCGACTTCGCGCAGGATGCGGTCGGGCATGTGCCGCACCAGCACGCGGTTGTCGTCCTCGAGGATGAAGATGCGCTCCAGCAGGTTCTCCAGTTCGCGCACGTTCCCCGGCCAGGAATAGCGCACGGAACATGTCGGCGCGACCGCGCTCTCGTAGCCCTGGATCGTGCGGCCGTAGCGGGCGTTGTATTTGCGCAGGAAATATTCGGTCAGCACGAACACGTCGTCGCCGCGCTCGCGCAGCGGCGGAATGTTGATCGCGACCACCTGGAGCCGGTAGTAGAGGTCCTCGCGGAAGTGGCCCTTGCCGACCTCGGCGAGCAGGATCTTGTTGGTGGCGGCGATGAAGCGCGACATCGACTTCGATGTGGCGCACCGAACCGACCCGGCGGAAGCGCTGGGTGTCGAGAAGCGACAGCAGCTTGGCCTGCATGGTCATGCTCCATCTCGCGGATCTCGTCGAGGAAGATGGTGCCGCCGTTGGCCTCCTCGACGAGGCCGACCTTCGTCGTCCGCGCGCCGGTGAAGGCGCCACGCTCGTGGCCGAAGAGCTCCGATTCCAGCAGGCTCGCCCGGGATCGCCGCGCAGTTGATGTCGACGAACTCGTGCTTGGCGCGGGCCGACTGTTCGTGCAGCATGCGCGCGACCAGCCCCTTGCCGGTGCCGGTCTCGCCATAGATCAGCACGGTCCGTGTCGGGCTGGCGGCGACCCGCTTGATCAGCCGGCGCAGTTCGCTGACCGAATGGTGTTCGCCGATGAGCTCGCCCGAGTAGATCGCCATTGCCGGTCAAACCAGAGGAGGGCCGTTGGCCGAACACCGCGGAAAACTAGGCAAACCCGTAGTTTCGCCACTCGGCCGTGCACGGCGAACCATGACAGAAATAGAGCGTTGGCGGGTCAGTGGTAAATAGCGCGCCGGAGACCGTGTTTGGGCCGTCGCTGCCGCCGTGGCGGCACAGGCCGGTTCGCTCGGCGCTATCGTGGCTGCCGAGTTCGCCTCTGGCCGCCTCCGGCGACGGGACCGCGACCCTGGCGAGCCAGGCCTTCAGGCGCAGCAACCGGCCGACGGAATTGTCGGCGTCGCTGTCGCTGCCGATGAGGTTCGCCGCCGTCATGGCCGGGTCGACGAAATGGTTGGTATGCGCCACCGAGCCGCGTGTCCTCTGCTCGACCGCGTGCCGCGCCGTGGCCGAGCTCGACCGCCGCCACCGCGCCGGTGCGATCGGCCAGCACCAGCGAACCGCCGCCGGCGTGCACGATGCGGTCGATCTCGGCGAGCGCTTCGGCGACGGTGGCGCAGCGCGTCAGCAGCCGCGTCATCACGAAATAGCGGAGCAGCCCGACGCCGTGGTCGCGGGTGGCGATCTGCGTGTCGACCAGCGCCAGGCCATCGGAGTTGATGCCGCTGGAATAGGCGCCCGGGCGCTCCCAGGCTGCCGACGAACAGACACTGGCGCGCGCCCCAGGCCGGATCGCGTGACGGAAGACCCGTTGCAGCGGCAATTGCCGGCCGCTGAGAGTCGCGGTTCTTGCCGACAACGGCGCCATCGCTGCGGGTCGCTGTACGGCCCAGGCGCTGCATCCCTCGGCTGGCGACCATGTCGCGCAGGATCGCCATGTGCAGGAAGGCGAAGAGATCGTCGCTGCCGCACGCCGAAGCCGTCGGCGATGCCGGCGAGTTCCGCCGCGCCGTCAGGGATCGTGCTCGGCGAGATGGGCGGCGTGCGTCGATCGAGATAGCCGGCGCATGCGCGCGCTTGCCGAGTCAGGCCGGCATTCGCCGCGAGCCGCTCAGCCACGGCGGCCTGCACCGTCGCCGCCATGTCCGCCGGCCGCGCCCGCCTGGTCCGCGGCCGCGACGGTAGGCGTCGCCTTCGAGCAGGATGGCGCTCGCTCATGGATCACCGTAGAGGTGGCAGGCTGACCGCGTGGCCCGGCGCGACGGTGACTGTCGGCGGCGCCGCGTGGCGGCAGACTCGGCATCGCCAGCGGGCAGCGCGTGTGGAACTTGCAGCCCGGACGGCGGGTCGACCGGCGAGGGCAGGTCGCCGGTCAGCCGCACACGATGCGTGCCGGCCGGCTGCGTCGACCGCGCGGCACCGCCGACAGCAGGCTCGCGTATAGGGATGTTGCGGCTCGCGCAGCACGGCTCCGCGTCGGGCCGATCTCGACGATCTCGCCGAGATACATCACCGCGACCCGGTCCGAGACGTAGCCGATGACCGAGATGTCGTGCGAGATGAACAGGTAGGTCAGCCGGCGCTCGCGCTTGAGCTCGGCGAGGAGCTCGATGATCTGCGCCTGGATCGAGACGTCCAGCGCCGAGACCGGCTCGTCGCAGACGATGAAGGACGGGCCCGAGGACGAGCGCGCGGGCGATGCCGATGCGCTGGCGCTGGCCGCCCGAGAACTGGTGCGGGAAGCGGGACAGCTGGCTGCCCTTCAGGCCGACGTTCTCGAGCGCTTCGGCGACGCGGTCGCGCAGCTCGCTGCCTTTGGCGAGGCCGTGCAGGCTGAAGCGGCATGCCGACGATCTGCTCCACGGTCATGCGCGGGTTGAGCGAGGCATAGGGGTCCTGAAAGATGATCTGCATCCGCCGGCGCATGGCCTTCAGCGCGGCGCCGGATCAAGCGCCGTCACGTCGCTGCCGTCGAACAGGATCTGGCCGGCGGTCGGCTCGTGCAGGCGCAGGATCGTCCGGCCGAGCGTGGTCTTGCCGCAGCCGCTTTCGCCGATCAGGCCCAGCGTCTCGCCGCCGTCGATCGTCAGGCTGACGCCGTTGACCGCCCGCACCAGCACGCCGGCGATTGCCGGTGAGGCGGCCGAGCACAGCCGCGACGCCCGTCATAGTGTTTCACCAGGTCACGCACCTCCAGCAGAGGCGCTTCCGGCTTCCGCTCGGGGTATCCGTCGTCCGCAGGGCCGAGTCGGTCATTGGTCGGCGCCTTCGACGAGGATGCAGCGTGCCGTGTGGTCCTCGGACGACCCGGGTCATGGCGATCGGCTTCAGGCATGCGTCGCGTCGCAGGCTGCAGCGGGAATAGAAGCGGCACTGCGGCGGCATGTCGATCAGGTCGGGCACCTGGCCCGGATTGGCTGGATCGGCCGGTCGAGATGCGCCAGCCGCGGAATCGAGCGCAGCAAGCCCTGGCGTATAGGGATGGCGCGGCCGGCCGATCACCTCGGCGGTCGGGCCGCTCTCCACGATCTGGCCGGCATACATCACCACCACGCGGTCGCAGAAGCCGGCGACGACGCCGAGGTCGTGGGTGATCAGCACGACGCTCATGCCGAGCTTCGCGCGCACCTCGGCGATCAGCTCCAGCACCTGCGCCTGGATGGTGACGTCGAGCGCGGTCGTCGGCTCGTCGGCGATCAGCAGGCTGCGGCCGGCAGGCCAGCGCGATGGCGATCATGATGCGCTGGCGCATGCCGCCGGAGAACTGGTGCGGGTATTCCTTGAGCCGGCTCTTCCGGCGACGGGATGCCGACGAGGCCGAGCATCTCGATCGCGCGTTGCCGCGCCGCGGCCCGCGCGCCGGCGCCCGCGGAACTCCTCGTCATGCGCGGCGAGCACCTCGGCGATCTGTTCCTCGACGGTCAGCGCCGGGTTCAGCGACGGTCAGCGCGTCCTGCAGCGTCATGGCGATTTCCCGGCCGCGCACCCGCCGCATCGCGCGCTGCGTCGAGGCCGACCAGTTCGCGGCCGTCGAAGCGGATCGAGCCCGTCGTCGATGCGGCCGGGCGTGCGCACCAGCCCCATGACCGAGGCGAAGGTGACGCTCTTGCCCGAGCCGGATTCGCCGACCACGCCCAGGCATTCGCCGCGGCGCACGTCGAGGTCGACGCCGTCGACGGCGGTCGACCAGCCCGTGCTGGGTCGGAAATGCGTGCGCAGGTCGGTGACTTCAGGAGCGTGGCGGACATGGCTGCGGCGCGCCTCACTAGTCCGCGAACCTCGGATCGAAGGCGTCGCGCAGGCCCTGGCTCGCGACATTGATCGCAAGCACCAGCAGCAGGATGGCGATGCCGGGGAAGGTGCTCACCCACCATGCCTCCAGGATGAAGGCGCGGCCGTCGGCGACCATCGAGCCCCAGGAGGCGGTCGGCGGCTGCACGCCGAGGCCGAGGAAGCGACAGGCTCGCCTCGAGGATGATGATGTTGGCCATGCGGATGGTCGAGACGACGATCACCGGCGACAGGATGTTGGGCAGGATCTCGCGCAGCATGATGTGGCGGTTGGAGGCGCCGAGCGCGCGCGCCGCCTCGACATATTCCAGCTCGCGCGCGGCCAGCGTCTCGCCCCGCACGACGCGGCAGGGGATGACCCACTCCTTGTAGACCAGCGCCAGGATGATGTTGTGCAGGCCCGGCCCCATCATCGCCATCAGGCCGATGGCGAAGATCAGGTAGGGAAAGCCCAGCAGGATATCGACGAGGCGCGAGATCAGCGTGTCGACCCAGCCGCGCAGGTAGCCGGCGGCAAGGCCGGCGATGATGCCGATGGTGGTCGCGACCAGCGACCACGGCCGCGCCGACGAAGATCGAGATGCGGGCGCCGTAGATGATGCGCGACAGGATGTCGCGGCCGAGGGCGTCGCAGCCGAGCGGATAGCTCCAGTCGCCGCCCGTCCATCCAGGCCGGCGGCTGCAGGCGGCGGAACAGGTCCGTCTCGTTCGGGATCGTGCGGCGCGATGCAGCGGCGCGAAGACCGCCATGACGAGGAAGACAGAGCACCACGACGGCGGAGGCGACCGCCAGGCGGTTAGCGGCGAAACGGCGCAGGCTGCGGCGGAAGAGGGACTCCGCGATGCGGCGGCCCGGCGGCCTCGGGGAGCGCGTCGGAGGCCGCGTCACAGCCTCACCCGCGGGTTCAGGACCGTGTAGAGCATGTCGGCGATGAAATTCAGCAGCACGTAGGTGACCGCGTAGAGCAGCACCGCTGCCTGGACCAGCGGATAGTTGCGGACGAAGATGCTCTCGACCACCAGCCGGCCGAGACCCGGCCAGCCGAACACCGTCTCGACCATCATGTTGCCGCCGAGCAGCGAACCGGTCTCGATCGCGGCGACCGAGACGGTCGGGATCAGGGCGTTCTTCAGCGCGTGGCGGAACAGCATGCGCGCCGCGGGCGAGGCCCTTGGCCTCGGCGAAGGTGATGTAGTCCTGGCGCAGCACCTCGAGCATCGAGGTGCGCGTGACGCGCATCAGGATCGCCGCCATCGGCAGGCCAGCGTGATCGCCGGCAGGATGATGTGCGAGAGCGCGTCGAGCGAAGGCATCGAACCGGCCCTCGAGCAGCGTGTCGATCAGATAGAGCCGCGTGATCGGCGGCACCTCGACTCGTAGCCGATGCGCCCGGACACCGGCAGCATTGCAGCTGCACAGCGAACAGCATCAGCAGCAGGATGCCGAACCAGAAGCCGGGCAGCTGACGCCAAGCAGCGAGCCGACGGTGGCGAGCCGGTCGAGGAACGTGTTCTTCTTGACCGCCGCCAGCACGCCCAGCGGGATCGCGGTGGCCAGCGCGATGATCAGCGCCACCAGGCGTGAGTTCGATCGTCGCCGGCAGGCGCTCGGCGATCACGTCCGATGACCGGCCGGCGGTGAAAGAAGCAGAGGCCGAAATCGCCGTGCACGGCGTTGCCGAGAAAGACGAAGAAGCGTTGCGGCCAGGGGCGGTCGAGGCCCATGTCGTGGCGCAGCGGCGCTTCCTGTTCGGGCGGTCACGTTCTGCCCGGCGATCATGATGTCGACCGGGTCGCCGGGCGTCAGCGTGATCATCAGGAAGACGATGACGCTGACGCCGAACAGCACCGGGATGAGCTGCAGAAGCCGTGTAACGATGGCCCCTACGCGCATCCCGGATTCTCCAAGTTGGCAGACGGCCTGCTATTTGCCGCGACGCAGGCGTCGTGCAGGTTGATGCGGCTGTCCGGGCTGGGCTCCAGCCGGACACCCGCTTGGACACACCATAGATGTCCTGCGGCAGCCAGAGGAAGACCCACGGCGCGTCGGCGTTCACCATCGCCTGCGCCTTCTTGTACATCGCGGCCCGCTTGGCCGTGTCGGCCTCGGTCTCGCCGGCGTCGAGCAGGCTCGTCGACCGCCGGTGTTGGCGTAGCCGGCAGAGTTGCCGCGCGCCTTGGTCATGAGCGCCGGGTTCATGATGTCGTACGGATCGAGCGAGCCGTTGCCCCACGAGGTGAAGTAGAGGTCGCCGCTCCTGCGAGCGTCCTTCGGGTCCCACTTCGCGCTGAGCACCGAGGCTTCGCCGACCGATACCTGCGCCCGGACGCCCGCCTTGGACATGGTGGCGGCGATCGCTTCGGCGATCTCCTTGTACTCGACCGGGTGTCGATCGTCAGATCGATGCCGTCCGTGATAGCCCGCCTCGGCGAGGAGTTTCTTGGCGAGTTCCGGGTCGTAGGCATATTCCTTCAGGCTGTCGTCGAAGGCGAAGGCATCCGGAGACAGGACGCCGTTCAGCGACGTCGCGGTGCCGCCGAGGATCTTGTCGATGATCAGCTTCTTGTCGACGGCGTGTTGAGCGCCTGGCGCACCCGCAGGTCGTCGAACGGCTTCTTGGTCATGTTGATCGCGATGAAGAAGGTGCGCGTGCCGTTGACCGTCATCACCGTCGTGTTGGGATTGGCCTCGACCTGCTTTATGTCGTGAACCGGCAGTTCGGTGATGATGTCGACGTCGCCGGCGAGGAGCGCCGCCACGCGCGAGGCATTCTCCGGGATGATCTTGAAGATCACCCGGTCGACGCAGGCCTTGCCGACCGGCGGGATGTCGGGCGAACCGCCGTAATATCCGTCGAAGCGCTCCATGATGATCGAGTCGCCCTTGCGCCATTCGACCAGCTTGAACGGCCCGGTGCCGTTCTCGGCCGTGGCGAGCGCGCCCTTGCCGCCCTTCTCGACGAACGCCTTGCTGACGACCTCCTGGAACGGCAGCATCGCCGGCAGGATCGGCCATGGGGCGGTGAGCACGAAACGAACCGTGCTGTCGTCGACGAGCTGGACCTCCTTGACCGGGCCGAGCAGGCCCTTGCGCGGGCTGGTCTGGCCGTCCATCGCGCCTTCGTTGAGCAGGCGGTCGAAGGTGAACTTGATGTCGGCCGCCGTCATCGGGCTTCCGTCATGGAACTTGACGCCCTGGCGAATCTTGAACTCCCAGGTGGTCGGGTCGATCTGCTTGTAGGATTCGGCCAGCTGCGGCTCGATGTTCATCTTGGAGTCGCGCGTCAGCAGGCCGTCGTACATGTCGCGGATGACGGTCTCGGTTTCGCGCGACCGGTGATTGGCCGGATCGAGTGTCAACGGGTCGGTCGTAAAGCCGACTCTCAATTCGGTAGCGGTCACGCCTGAGACCGTTCCGATAAGGCCGGCGGCAACGGCCAGAGCAAGCAGGACTGGCTTCATCTCGGCACCTCCACAATCGTTTCTTCCAGCGGGAATTGGAACCAACACATTTTTGCAATCGATGTGCCAAAGCCATTTCGGCGCAATTCAGTGAAATGATTCAAATGGTTGGTTGTTTTGCCCGTCATTGGCGGGGCGCTCGGCGGGCGAAAGTCACGCGGCTCATGTGTGGGCTTCACGCGCGCTCGCCAATCTGCCGCGCCGCTGGTGGCCCCTGGTCGCCGAACGTGTGCCCGCCGGCTCCAGCGAACTGGCCGGTGGGCAGAATTGAGGTTGGCGGCGGGCGGTCCGATCGCTCATAATCGACGCCCTGCCTGCAAGAGGAAACGTCATGCAAAGGAAGAAGCCGCCCTTTCGCGCCGACATGGTCGGCAGTCTGTTGCGCCCGGAAGCCCTGAAGGAAGCGCGGGCGAAGCACGCCGCCGGCGAGATCGACGCTGATGCGCTGCGCGCCGTCGAAGATCGGCGCGATCGAGAAGATCATCGCCAGGCAGGAGGCGGTCGGCCTGCAGTCGGCAACCGACGGCGAATTCCGCCGCTCGTGGTGGCATTTCGATTTTCTCGCCGGACTCGACGGCTGCCAGCTCGTCCAGCTCGATCACGGCATCGCCTTTCACGGCGTCCAGACCAAGGCCGAAACCGTCAACGTCGTCGGCAAGGTCGGCTGGCCGGCGCACCATCCGATGATCGAGCATTTCAAGTTCCTCAAGGACCACACGAAGCTGGTTCCCAAGATGACCATTCCGAGCCCGAGCGTCCTGCACTTCCGCTCCGGCTACAACGCCATCAAGTCGGTGTATCCCGAAATCGACGAGTTCTTCGACGATGCCGCCGCCGCCTATGGCAAGGCGATCCGCGCCTTCTACGACGCCGGCTGCCGCTATCTGCAGCTCGACGATACCGTCTGGGCCTATCTCTGCTCGGCCGAGCAGCGCGAACAGGCGGCCGCGCGCGGCGACGACGTCGACCGGCTGCAGGAGCGCTATGCCCGCACCATCAACAAGGCGCTGGAATCGAAGCCGGCCGACATGACCATCACCATGCATGTCTGCCGCGGCAATTTCCGCTCCGACCTGGATTTCGTCGGGCGGCTACGAGCCGGTGGCGGAGACGCTGCTCGCCAAGCGTCAATATCGACGGCTACTTCCTCGAGTACGATACCGAGCGGGCCGGCGGTTTCGAGCCGCTGCGCTTCCTGCCCAAGGGCAACAAGATCGTCGTCCTCGGCCTGATCACCTCGAAGAGCGGCACGCTCGAGAGCAAGGACGACGTCAAGAAGCGCATCGACGAGGCGACGAAATATGTCGCGCCTCGATCAGCTGGCGCTGTCGCCGCAATGCGGCTTCGCCTCAACCGAGGAAGGCAACATCCTCACCGAGGAAGCGCAATGGGCGAAGCTCGCGCGAGATCGTCGAGATCGCCCACGAGGTATGGGACTGAGCCGGTCCGGACCCGGGCCGACATCGCGATCATTGGGATATAGAAGCGGCCGCGCATCTGTTCGCCCCGTGCGAACGGCGAGCGCGGTCGCCGCGTCGAAGCCGGTCGCGATCGGCCGCGCGATTGACACCGGTCGGAAGGGCAGGGGATAGAACCAAATGAAAGTCTGCATATACGGGGCTGGCGCCATTGGCGGCGTGATAGCGGCCCGCATGGCGCTGGCCGGCCTCAAGCCGTCGATCATTGCACGTGGGCCGCACCTGGCCGCCATCAAGGCGAAAGGCCTGCGCTTCGATACGCCTGACGGCAGCCATCAGCTTGCCGTGACGGCCACTGACGATCCCGCCGATCTCGGACCGCAGGATCTGGTCATTTGCGCCGTCAAGGCGCACCAGACTCCCGGCGATCGCTCGCCCGCTGAAGCACCTTCTCCACGCGGACACCGCGGTTGCCTATGCGGTCAACGGCTTCCCCTGGTGGTATTTCCGCAAGGCCGGCGGCCAGTGGGACGGGCGACAGCTGGAGCGGCTCGATCCCGGTGGCGTGCTCTGGGACGAAGTCGGCGTCGATCGCACCATCGGTTGTGTCGTCAACATACCGGGAACGGTGAGCGCGCCCGGCGTGGTTCACTACGAGGGTGGCAACCACCGGCTGGCGCTCGGCGAACTCGACGACGAGCAATCGCCGCGTCTGCTCGCCATTGCCGACATGCTCCGGCAGTCCGGCCTGACAATCGACACGCAGCGTCCGATCCGCTTCGAGATGTGGAACAAGCTCGCGCTCATCATGGTCTCCTCGCCCATCGCCATCCTCACCGCCATGCCGACCGGCGAAGCGATGACCGACCCGGCGGTGCAGGCGCTGGCGAAGACCACGGCGGAAGAGGCGAGGGCAGTTGCCGCCGCCTTCGGCTTCACGCTCGATGCCGGAGCGCGATTCACGCCCGGCAGAAGGGCGACGGGCGGCGGCCATCGTCCGTCGATCCTGCAGGACCTCGATGCCGGCCGCCCGATGGAGATCGATCCGCAGATCACCGTTCCCCTGGAGCTTGCCCATGAACTGGGAGTCCCGGTGCCGACCCTCGATCTGGTCGCCGGCCTCATGCGCGCCCGCGCCCGCGCGGCCGGCCTCTACGGCTAGACCGGATCACCGACGGGCGGCGCCGTGACCAATCACCTCTATGCCGGGATTCGTGCGGCAATCCGATCGCCGCAGGCGTGCTTCGTCGAAACGCCGGAGGGGCGGATCGTCCGCTACGGCGATCTCGACCCGTTGACCGGGCGCATGGCGAATGCGCTTGTCGCGCTTGGGGTCGCGCCCGGCGACCGCGTCGCCGCGCAGGTCGAAAAAAGCGTCGAGGCGCTTGTCCTCTATCTCGCCACGGTCCGGGCGGGGGCGATCTACCTGCCGCTCAACACCGCCTACACGCCGGCCGAGATCGACTATTTCGTCCGCGATGCCGAGCCGCGTCTCGTGGTCGCCGACCCACAGAAGGCCGCCGCCACGGCCGCCCTTGCCGAGCCCGTTGGTGCGACCGTGGCCACTCTCGACTCGGCGGGCGGCGGCTCCCTGGCGGAACTCGCCGCGACCCAGTCGCCGGACTTCGCGGATGCGCCCCGCGCTGCGGACGACCTCGCCGCCATCCTCTACACGTCGGGCACCACCGGGCGTTCCAAAGGCGCCATGCTGACGCACGAGAACCTCGCGTCCAACGCCCGCACGCTGGTTGAAGCGTGGCGCTTCACCTCCGGCGACGTGCTGCTGCATGCGCTGCCGATCTTCCACACCCACGGGCTGTTCGTCGCCACCAACACGGTCCTCTTCTCCGGCGGCGGCATGATCCTGCTGCCGCGCTTCGACGCTGACGCGATCATCCGGCACCTTCCCGCGGCGACTGCCATGATGGGCGTCCCGACCTTCTACGTTCGCCTCCTCAAGCACCCCGGCCTGACGCGTGAGGCGGCGGCCCACATGCGCCTGTTCACCTCCGGCTCGGCGCCGCTGCTTGCCGAGACCCACCGCGAATGGCGCGAACGCACCGGTCACGCCATCCTCGAGCGTTACGGCATGACCGAAACCAACATGAACACCTCCAACCCCTATGACGGCGAGCGCCTCGCCGGCACGGTGGGCCGGCCGCTTGCCGGCGTCGAGCTGCGCATCGTCGATCCGGAGACCGGTGCGGCGATAGCCGACGGCGAGATCGGGATGATCGAGGTGCGCGGCCCCAACGTCTTCGCCGGCTACTGGCGCATGCCCGACAAGACCAGGGCGGAGTTTCGCCCCGATGGCTTCTTCGTCACCGGCGACCTCGGCCGCATCGAGGAGCACGGCTATGTGCAGATCGTCGGGCGCGGCAAGGATCTGATCATCTCCGGCGGCTTCAACGTGTACCCGAAGGAGATCGAGAGCGAGATCGATGCGCTTCCGGGCATCGTCGAATCGGCGGTGATCGGCGTGTCTCATCCGGATTTCGGCGAGGGGGTCACGGCGGTTGTCGTCGCCAAGCCGGGCACGGTGGTCGACGAGGCGGCCGTGCTGGCACAGCTTGCCGACCGGCTCGCGGCCTACAAGCGGCCGAAGCGGGTGGTGGTCGTGCCGGAGCTGCCGCGCAACGCCATGGGCAAGGTGCAGAAGGCGCTGCTCCGCGAGACCTATGCGCGCCTCTACGACTGACGGTCGGCGCCGTTGTGCGCCGGCCGGAAGTTCTGCCGCGCCCCTCCATTGACCGCCCAGCCGTGTGGACCGGCCAGTGGATCGCTGTTAGGTTGTCGCCCCACCACCCAAACATCGCTGCCGCGTCCGTGCCATCCGATCGACGCCTCTATCCGTCCCGCGCGCTACATGCCCAGGTCGCTCATGAGATCGGGCGGCGCATTGTTGCCGGCGAAATCGGCGAGGGCGAAAACCTTCCGCGCGAAGCCGAACTCGCCAAGCAGTTCGACGTCAGCCGGCAGGCGGTGCGCGAGGCTCTCAAGGTGCTCGCGGCCAAGGGGCTGGTTGCGCCGCGCCGCCGCACCGGCACGACCGTTCTGCCGCGCTCCGTCTGGAACCTGCTCGACCCCGATGTCCTCGCCTGGCATGCGCCGGGTCACATATCGCCGGATTTCCTCCTTGACCTGATCGAGTTGCGGCGGGTCATCGAGCCCGCCGCCGCGGCGCTCGCGGCGCGCCGTGCCGATCCGGAACGCCTGGCCCGGCTCGAGGGGGCGCTTGCCGCGATGCGCGCCAACAGCGACGACGTGCCGGCGTTCCTCGAGGCGGATACCGAGTTTCACACGGCGATGCTGTCGGCGACCGGCAACACGCTTTTCGAGCGTTTGAGTAACATCATCCGCCCCGCTCTCGAAATGGCTCTTGCCCCGCAGGCGCAGTCCGCGACGTCGTTCAATCTGGCCATCGAGCAGCATTCCGCGGTGTATGACGCGATCGCTCGCGGCGACTCGGAGGCCGCTCGCCGGTCCATGGAAGAGATATTGGCGATTGCCCACGGCAACATCGTGCGCCTCGCGCGCGATCGCGCCCGCGTACAGGGCGCTTGACGCGGACCGCCGCCGCCGGGCACAGGCTTGGGCAGAGACGGCGACCCGCCGGGCGGGCGACAGGAAGGGGCGACATCCGAGGATGAGCACGAAACCCGACGACCCGCGCGGTATCCGCCGCGGGCTCACCAATTACGGCGATCCCGAATTCGCCAGTTATCTGCGCCGCTCCTTCGCCAAGTCGATGGGCTATTCGGACGCCATGCTCGACCGGCCGGTCGTCGGCATCGCCTACACCGCCTCCGGCTTCAACAATTGCCACCGGCACTTCCCCGAATTGCTGGACGCGGTGAAGCGCGGCGTGTTGGCTGGCGGTGCGCTGCCGGTGCCGTTCCCGACCATTTCGCTTGGCGAGGTCTTCCTGTCGCCGACCAGCCTGAAGTTCCGCAACCTCATGGCCCTCGACACCGAGGAGATGATCCGCGCCCAGCCGATGGACGCGGTCGTGCTGATGGGCGGCTGCGACAAGACCGTTCCGGCGCAGCTGATGGCGGCCGTGTCCGCCGATCGTCCGGCGGTTGCCCTCGTCGCCGGCCCGATGTCGACCTCGCGCCACCGCGGCGAGCGGCTCGGCGCCTGTACCGATTGCCGCCGCTTCTGGGCGCGCTATCGCGCCGGCCGACGTCGACCAGGAAGAGATCGAGGCCGGTCGAGGGCCGGCTGGCGACGACGGCGGGCACCTGCGCGGTGATGGGCACCGCCAGCACCATGGCCTGCCTCACCGAGGCGCTGGGCATGGGACTGCCGGGCTCGGCGGCGACCCCGGCCGTTCATGCCGACCGGCTGCGGATCGCCGAGGAAAGCGGGGCCCGCGCCGCCGCCCTGATCGGCACCGACCTGTCGCCGTCGCGCATCGTCACGGCGGCTTCGATCGAAAATGCCGTCAGGGTGCTGCTCGCCATCGGCGGCTCGACCAACGCCGTGCATCCATCTGGCCGCCATCGCCCGCCGCCGCGGCATCAAGTTCGATCTCAAGCGCTTCAACGAACTCTCTGAATCGACTCCGGTTCTGGTCAACCTCAAGCCGGTCGGCACCGGCTATATGGAGGACCTGTTCGCCGCCGGCGGGCTCGAGGCCGTGCTGCGCGAACTCGCGCCGCTTCTCGACCTGTCGTGCATGACGGTCACCGGCGAGACGCTCGGCGAGCGGCTCGCCAAGCCGCCGGCGACCCGGTCGACCGCGCCGTCGTCAGCGCGCGCGCCGAGCCGATCGAGGCGCAGGGCGGCCTCATTGCCCTGTTCGGCACCCTGGCGCCCGGTGGTGCAATCCTGAAGCGTTCGGCCGCCGACCCGAAGCTGCTCGAGCATACCGGCCGCGCGGTGGTCTTTTCCTCGCTCGACGACCTCGCCGCCCGCATCGACGCCGACGACCTGGACGTCAACGCCGGACGACATCCTCGTCCTCCAGAATGCCGGCCCGCGGAGCGAGGCGGCGATGCCGGAAGCCGGCTATCTGCCGATCCCCAAGAAGCTGGCGCGAGCGGGGGTCAAGGACATGGTGCGCATTTCCGACGCGCGCATGTCGGGCACCGCCTATGGCGCCGTCGTGCTGCACGTGACGCCGGACGCCGCCACCGGCGGCCCGCTGGCGCTGGTCGAGACCGGCGACCGCATCCGCGCTCAGCGTCAAGGAGCAGCGCCTCGACCTGCTCGTCGACGAGGCGGACACTCGCCAAACGTCGCGCGGCGCTGGAAGCGGCGTTGCCGAGCCAGCCCGCGCGCCGTGGCTACGACCGGCTCTACCACGCCCATATCCTGCAGGCGGACGAGGGCTGCGACTTCGACTTCTGCTAGGCGCCGGGCGGCTTGCCGTCGCGGACCTTCTTCGACCGTGCCGGTCGTGCTGTGGCCCTCGAGCAGCGGCAACAGGGCGACGCTGCCGCCGTTGGCCTCGACGAAAGCGCCGCCCGGGGATCGGCTTGCCGGCGTAGTCGGCGCCCTTGAACAGCATGTCGGGCGCGAGCGTCTCGGATCAGCTCCTCCGGCGTGTCCTCGCCGAAGATCACCACCAGGTCGACCGAGCGCAGCGCGGCCAGCACCGCCGCCCGCGTCGCCTCGTCCTGTACCGGGCGGTCCGGCCCCTTCAGGCGTCGTGTCGAGGCGTCGGAATTGACGCCCGACCACCAGCCGATCGACCCGCCGCGCCGCCTGTTCGAGCGAATGCAGATGGCCGCGATGGAGCAGGTCGAAGACGCCGTTGGTGAAGCCGACCTTGAGGCCCTGCGCCTTCCATGCGGCGACCCGCCCGGCGGCTTCGGCCGCGTCGACGACGCCGTCGCCGAGGCCGGCGCCGAGGCGCATGCTGCAATTCCTGCGGGCGGACCGTCGCCGTGCCGGGCTTGGCCACGACGATGCCGGCGGCGACGTTGGCGAGGCGCACCGCGTCGGCAAGCGGCGCGCCGACGGCGAGCGCCGCGGCAAGCGTGGCGACCACGGTGTCGCCGGCGCCGGTGACGTCGAACACCTCGTGGGTTTCGGCGTGGACGTGCAGCGGGCGCGTCGTTGCCGCGCCGGACCAGCGTCATGCCGGCCTCGCCGCGGGTCAGCAGCACGGCGTCGAGCGCGACCTTGTCGAGCACGTTGCGGCAGGCGGCGACCGCCGCCTCGTCGCTGTCGGCGCGGATGCCGGAGAACGCGGTCATCTCCTCGATGTTGGGCGTGACCACCGTCGCGCCGGCGAAAGCCGACGCCTCGGCGCGACGGGGGTCGACCACCACCGGCTTGCCGGCGTCGCGCGCCGCCGCGATCAGGGCCGCGATGGAGGTCGCGTCGAGGGCGCCGCGCGCATAGTCGGAGATCACCACCGCCCCGGCGATCCGGCCATCGCCGCGTCGCCGCCGCGATCAGCCGGTCGCGGATCGGCGCCGTCGGCCGGCGTGTCTCCTCGGCATCGATGCACAGGAGCTGGTGCCAGCCGCTGAGATAGCGCGTCTTGACCGTCGTCGGCCGGCTGGCATCGGCGATGAGGCGCTTCGCTCAGCCGGGGAAAGGCGCGGCAGAGACGCGGTCAGTTCCCTGCCGGCGTCGTCGTCGCCGGTCAGGCCGACCAGCGTCACGGCCCCGCCATAGGCGAGTGCGTTGGCGGCGACGTTGCTGGCGCCGCCCGGATAGGCGCGGGCGGCGCCGAACTTCAGCACCGGGACCGGCGCCTCGCGCGACACCCGCGTGACCCGTCCCGCGACGAAGCGGTCGAGCATCACGTCGCCGACGACCAGCACGTTGGCCTCGGCCAGACGGGTGACGACGTTGGCGTCCATGGGTTTCCGGCGTCCCTCAGCGACGCCCGGTCATATCGGCGGGACGGGCAGGGGGCAAGCGAGGCCTGCGGCCGGTGTTAACGGCGCCTATCGCAGCCGTGCGTTGATTTCCTCGATCGCCGCGGAACCGGGGCAGAGTTCCTTGTCGCCGAGCGCATTGAGCGGCATCTCGACCGTGTTCATGCGGTCGTTGAGGTCGCCCTGGTCGTGGTTGACATAGAGCAGCCCGGTGACGACCTCGCCGGCGGCGTGATGCTCCTGGATATAGGCGCGCGCCGCGAGCCGGTCGGTCGGGTCGTAACCCTCCTCGAGCTTCCGCAGGCGCAACACCGTGCCATCGTGCTGGGTCACATCGATGACCTCGCCCGCCGCGTAGTCCGTGGTGATCGGCTTGCGGCCGAGGATGACGTCGAGCGCATTGACCGCGTCGTTGTGCTCACGGACGTAGTCGAAGCTCTTGGTCGAGCCGGGGTGGTTGTTGAAGGCGACGCACGGGCTGATGACGTCGAGGAAGGCCACGCCGCGATGGTGAATGGCGCCCTTGATCAGCGGCACGAGCTGGTGCTTGTCGCCGGAGAAGCCGCGCGCGACGTAGGTCGCGCCGAGCAGGATCGCCATCGAGATGAGGTCGATCGGCTCGTCCGGATTGCCGACGCCCTTCTTCGACGTCGAGCCGGCGTCGGCGGTCGCCGAGAACTGGCCCTTGGTCAGGCCGTACACGCCGTTGTTCTCGACGATGTAGACCATCTTGACGCCGCGCCGCAGGCAATGGGCGAAATGGCCGAGGCCGATCGAGGCCGAGTCGCCGTCGCCCGACACGCCGAAATAGATCAGGTCGCGATTGGCGAGGCTGGCGCCGGTCGCCACGGTCGGCATGCGGCCGTGCACGCTGTTGAAGCCGTGGCTCTGGCCGAGGAAATAGGTCGGCGTCTTCGACGAGCAGCCGATGCCGGAAAGCTTGGCGATCCGGTGCGGCGGCAGGTCGAGCTCGAAACAGGCCTGGATGATCGCCGACGAGATCGAATCGTGGCCGCAGCCGGCGCACAGCGTCGATACCGAGCCTTCGTAGTCGCGGTGGGTGAAGCCGAGCGCGTTGACCGGCAGGGCAGGGTGGTGGAACTTCGGCTTGACGACGTAGGTCATTCGGCTGCCTCGGTCAGTCCGGCGAGCGTGCGCCAGTGCTCGCTGATGGCGCGGGTGATGAAGCGGGCGGTGATCGGCGTGCCGTCATAGTGCAGCACCGGGATCAGTCGCGCCGGATCCAGCCCGCATTCGTTGATGACGAGGGCGCGCAACTGGCCGTCGCGGTTCTGCTCGACGACGAAGACGTGGTCGTGTTCCAGCACGAAATCGACCACGGAATCCGCGAAGGGGAAGGCGCGCACGCGCAGCGTGTCGAGGTGGATGTCCTTGGCCTCGAGCGCCGTCAGCGCCTCGTTCATCGCGGGTGCGGTCGAGCCGTAGTAGATGACGCCGGTTCGCGTCGGTCTGGCGGCGTTGCGGCGGATCGGCGCCGGCACCAGGCTCTTGGCGGTTTCGAACTTGCGCAGCAGGCGCTGCATGTTGTCGACGTAGTCGTCGCCTTCCTCGCTGTACCTGGCGTAGCGGTCGCGCGACGTCCCGCGCGTGAAGAAGGCGCCCTTGCTCGGGTGCGTGCCGGGATAGGTGCGGTAGGTGATGGCGTCGCCGTCGACGTCGAGGTAGCGGCCGAACTCGCGGCCGGCGTCCAACTCCTCAGCCGTCAGCACCTTGCCGCGGTCGAAGGCGCGGCTGTCGTCCCAGACGAGCGGCTTGCACAGCCATTCGTTCATGCCGATGTCGAGATCGAGCATGACGAAGATCGGCGTCTGCAGCCGGTCGGCAAGGTCGAAGGAGAGGGCGGCGAACTCGAAGGCCTCGCGCGGGTCTTCCGGCAGCAGCAACACATGCTTGGTGTCGCCGTGCGAAGCGTAGGCGCAGACCAGGATGTCGGACTGCTGCGTGCGCGTCGGCATGCCCGTGGACGGCCCGCCGCGCTGCACGTCGAAGATCACCGCCGGAATCTCGGCGAAATAGGCCAGCCCGATGAATTCCTGCATCAGCGAGATGCCGGGGCCGGCGGTGCAGGTGAAGGCGCGGGCGCCGTTCCAGGCCGCCCCGATGACCATGCCGATCGAAGCCAGTTCGTCTTCGGCCTGGACGATGGCGAAACGGTTGCGCCCGGTCTCCTTGTCGACGCGATAGCGGCGGCAATGGTTGGCGAAGGCTTCGGCGAGCGATGTCGAAGGCGTGATCGGATACCACGCCGCCACGGTCGCGCCGCCATAGACGGCGCCCAGCCCGGCGGCGTTGTTGCCCTCGAGAAAGATGCGGTCGCCGACGGCGTCCGCCCGCCGCACCGCCAGGTCCATGCGTCCGGCCAATTCCTTGCGGGCGTGGTCACGGCCCATGTGCAGGGCTTCGACATTCGGCTGGATGAGCTTGTCCTTGCCCTTGAACTGCTCGCCGATCAGCTTCTCGACGACCTCGGTCTCGATGCCGAGGAGTTCGCTCAGCGCCCCGACATAGATGATGTTCTTGAAGAGCTGGCGCTGGCGCGGATCCTTGTAGCGGGCGTTGCAGATCGCCGTCAGCGGCATGCCGAGAACGGTGATGTCGTCGCGGAACTTCGACGGCGGCATCGGCCGGGTCGAATCGTAGAAGAGGTAGCCGCCCGGATCGATCTCCCGCACGTCCTGGTCCCAGGTCTGCGGGTTCATCGCCACCATCAGGTCGACGCCGCCGCGCCGGCCGATATGACCGGCTTCGGAGACGCGCACCTCGTACCAGGTCGGCAGACCCTGGATATTGGACGGGAAGATATTGCGCGAGGCGACCGGCACCCCCATGCGCAGGATCGACCGGGCGAACAGGCGATTGGCGCTTGCCGAGCCCGAACCGTTGACGTTGGCGAACTTTACGACGAAGTCGTTGATGCGCGTTGGACGGGCGACTGGTGCGTTCATGCCGTTTTTGCCTGCGCCGCGATGGCGCCTTCGGCCCTTCCCCGCCCGAAGGGCTGTTCTGGAGGCTCTCCTTCTTCGCACGCCTCGGTCAATAGCATCCGGATTGCCCCGCGGCGTGCGTCATGTCGAGCAGAAACTTCTGCATGTCCCATGCACCGGTCGGGCAGCGCTCGGCGCACAACCCGCAATGCAGGCAGACATCCTCGTCCTTGGCCATGATCCGGCCCGTCTTGAGCGGCATCGAGATATAGAGGTCCTGCGTGAGATTGCCTGCCGGCGCCGTCAGCTGCGTCCTGAGAACGTCTTCCGGTCCGTTCGCCGTGAAGGTGATGCAGTCCATCGGGCAGATGTCGACGCAGGCGTCGCATTCGATGCACAGCGGAGCCGCGAACACCGTTTCGACATCGCAATTCAGGCAGCGCTGCGTCTCGGCATAGCCGAGCAGCGGATCGAAGCCGAGTTCGACCTCGGCCTTGACGTCCTTCAGCGCGATCGCCTGGTCGCGCAGCGGCACCTTCTTGCGCTGGTCGAGGGCGATCTCGCTGTCGTAGCTCCACTCGTGGATGCCCATCTTCTGGCCGATGAGCGTCACGTGCGGTGGCGGCCGGTCGGCAACGTCCGCCTGCTTGCAGAACTTGTCGATCGAGATCGCCGCTTCGTGACCGTGGGCGACCGCCCAGATGATGTTCTTCGGGCCGAACGCCGCGTCGCCGCCGAAGAACACGCGCGGCAGCGTCGACTGGAAGGTCACCTGATCGACCTGCGGCATGCCCCACTTGTCGAAGTCGAGGCCGATATCGCGCTCGATCCACGGAAAGGCGTTTTCCTGGCCGATGGCGACCAGCACGTCGTCACATGGCTCGTGCACGTCCGGCTCGCCGGTTGGCACCAGCCGACGGCGACCCTTGTCGTCGAAGTGCGCCGCCACCTTCTCGAAGACGACGCCGGTCAGCCGGCCGTTCTCGTGGGTGAATTCCTTTGGCACCAGGTAGTTGAGGATCGGGATGCCCTCGTGCATCGCGTCCTCTTTCTCCCACGGGCTGGCCTTCATCTCCTCGAAGCCGGAGCGCACGATCACCTTGACGCTCTCGCCGCCGAGTCGCCGGGACGTACGGCAGCAATCCATCGCCGTATTGCCGCCGCCAAGCACGATGACCCGCTTGCCGATCTTCTCGATGTGGCCGAACGAGACACTCGACAGCCAATCGATGCCGATGTGGATGTTGGCGGCCGCCTCCTTGCGGCCGGGCACGTCGAGGTCGCGCCCGCGCGGTGCGCCGGTTCCGACGAACACCGCGTCGAAGCCTTCGTCGAGCACCTCTTTCAGGCTGCCGACGTGGCGGCCGAAACGCGTCTCGATGCCGCCCATGTCGAGGATGTAGCCGACCTCCTCGTCGATCACCGTCTCGGGCAGGCGGAAGCGCGGGATCTGGCTGCGGATCATGCCGCCGCCGCGCTTGTCGGAATCGAAGATGACGAGATCGTAGCCGAGCGGGGCAAGGTCGCGCGCCACGGCCAGCGACGCCGGCCCGGCGCCGATCAGGGCGATGCGCTTGCCGTTGCGTTCGTCGGGTGCCTTGGGCAGGCGGCCACTGACGTCGTCCTTGTTGTCGGCGGCGACGCGCTTGAGCCGGCAGATGGCGACCGGTTCGTCCTCGACGCGCCCGCGGCGGCAGGCCGGTTCGCACGGCCGGTCGCACGTACGTCCGAGAATCCCCGGAAACACGTTCGAGTACCAGTTGATCATGTAGGCGTCGGTGTAGCGCCCGGCCGCGATCAGTCGGATGTACTCGGGGACCGGCGTATGGGCCGGGCAGGCCCACTGGCAGTCGACGACCTTGTGAAAATAGCTGGGATTGGCGATGTCCGTTGGCTTCATGCCAACGCCGACGGCGCCCCCCTCGTCGGGTCCTGTCCCGCGGCCCCTGAGGCATCGCGGGATACGTCCAGGGTGCTCGTCACTCTGCTGCTGCCTCTATCGGGCAATTCGGCGTTTCCGGATACATGGTCGCAAACTCCGCCACGTAAATAAAGCCCCGCCGCATCAAATCGTCACATCGGCCGGTCTGCGCGGATGCGCCGGCAGCCGCCGATTCGCAGGCGAACTTTAGTGCAGGAACAACCGCTTGTGCGGCAAATCCGGCGCCATGGTATAGGATCGCGGGCGTCGGCGACGGAAAACCCGGTCGGCCGCGTTAATAGCGTTGCGCCGCAGCAAACCTCCGGTTCCACATGTCAGCCATCAAGCAGATCGTCCTTTCCCTGGCGGTCGTCCTCGTCGCCGCCGCCGGGTGGTACGCCTACGACAAGGGGTACTTTGCCGGCGCTCCGGGCAATCCTTCGGCCGGGCAGGGGCGCGCTGGCGGAGGGGCAGGGCCGGCGGCCGGTAACAATGGTCCGCGGGCCGGCGGCAGCGGGTTCGCGGGGCGCGGCGCTGCGGTCCTGGTCGTCACCGCTCCGGTCGGCACCGACGATACCGGCATCGACGTGCGCGCCATTGGCACCGTCGCCGCCGTTCAGGAAGTGACCCTCTATCCTCAGGTCAGCGGCATCGTCACGGAACTCTCGTTCAAGCCGGGGACGAACGTTGCCAAGGGCCAGACGCTTGTGCGCCTCGACGACGCCGATCAGCAGGTTGCCGTCGAGCGGGCGAAGATCGCCGCCGACACCGCGCAATCGGCTCTGGATCGCGCCCAGCAACTGGCGAAGACCAGCAACATCACCAACGTTGCCCTCGCCGACGCCACCAACGCACAGAAGAACGCCGCGATCGGCTTGCAGGCGGCCCGGAACGACCTCGCCAAGCGCACGATCACCGCGCCGTTCGCTGGAACGATCGGGCTGTCCGACATCTCGGTCGGCGATCTCGTCAGCTCGTCGAAGGCCATCGCGACCCTCGACGACATGTCGAGCGTCATCGTCGGTTTCGATGTGCCCGAACGGGCCTCCGGCCTTGTCGCGGTTGGCCAGCCCGTCGCCGGCATTACCGACGCCCTCGCCGGGCAGACCTTCAGCGGCACCGTCAGCGCCGTCGACAATCGCGTCGATCCGACAGCGCGCACGCTGCACGTCGAGGCGACCCTGCCCAACGACGCCAGCGCCCTGAAGCCGGGCATGGCGCTGACGGTCTCCATGAGCTTCCCCGGCCAGCCCCATCCCTCGGTGCCCTCCCTGTCGGTGCAGTGGGACCGGAGCGGATCCTATGTCTGGAAGGTCGACGGCGATGTCGCCCATCGTGTCCCGGTACAGATTCTTGGCCGGCGCAGCGGCGAGGTCATCGTCAGCGGCGCACTCGCGGCGAATGACGCCGTGGTGGTCGAAGGGCTTCAGCGCCTGCGCGAGGGCAGCCATGTGACGGTCGCCGGCGGCGACCAGGCTTCACCGCCCGCGCGTCCGCAAGGCGCCGGAACTGCCGGCGGCGGACGATCGGATGCCGGCCCCGAGGCGGCTGCCGGCGGGCCGCCGGTGGCGAGACCGGGCGGTGCGCCCGACGGTGCCGCGGCGCGTCCGCGCCGCCCGCCGAGCGGCTGATCGAGGAGGGCGTCCGATGTCGGATAGCGTCAATCCGCATGCCAGCCGGGACGGCGGCATCGCCTCGCTGTTTGTTCGCCGGCCGGTCCTTGCGGTCGTTCTCAACCTCCTGATCGTGATTGCCGGCATTGCGGCGTTCCGGGGCATCGAGGTTCGCGAACTGCCCAACATCGATCGCCCGGTGATCACCGTGCGCACGACCTATACCGGCGCCACCCCCGACACCATCGACAAGGAAGTCACCAGCGTCATCGAGGGCGCCGTCGCCCGCACGCCGGGCGTCGTGTCGATCAGTTCGCAGAGCAGCCCCGGCCAGAGCCGGGTGACCGTCGAGTTCGACCAGAAGACCGACATCAACGTCGCCGCCAACGACCTGCGCGATGCGATTGGCAACCTGCGCTCGCTGCCCACCGACGACAATTTCAAGCCGCCGACCATCGTCAAGGCCGACGCCAACTCCGACGCCATCATGCGTCTGGCGGCGACCTCGTCGACGATGTCGATTCAGGATCTCACCCAGGTCGTCAACGACGTCATCGTCACGCGCCTGGCGGCTGTCGATGGCGTCGCCGATGTGCAGGTCTTCGGCGACCGCAATCCGCTCGTCCAGATCATTGTCGACCCGAACGCGCTGGCCGCGCACGGCCTCACCGTCGCCGATCTGGGCACGGCCCTCGGCAACGTAACGCTGGACGCCCCGGCCGGCACGATTTCCGACGCCAACCGGACCTTGCTCGTGCGCGCCGACGCCAGCGCCAAATCGGCCGACGAGATCGGCAACATCCAGATCAATCAGCGCACGAAGGTCTCCGACGTCGCCGACGTCGTCTTCGGCCCGGCCGACAAGACGACCTCGCTGCGCATCAACGGCAGCACCGGCGTCGGTCTGGGCATCGTCCGGCAGGCGCGCGCCAATACGCTCGACATCTCGGCCGGCGTCCGCGCCGCCATCAAGGAGATGAAGGCCTCTCTGCCGCCGGGCCTCGACCTCATCATCACCTCCGACGACGCCGACTACATCAGCAGCGCCATCCACGAGGTGGTGCTTACGCTGCTCATCGCAACCGCGATCGTCGTCGGCATCATCTATCTCTTCCTGCAATCGCTCCGCGTGACGTTCATTCCCGCCGTGACCGTGCCGATCGCGCTGACCGGCACGCTGGCGGCGATGTGGGCGGTCGGCTTCTCCATCAACATCCTGACGCTGCTTGCCCTGGTTCTGGCCACCGGCCTCGTGGTCGACGACGCCATCGTGGTGATCGAAAACATCTCCCGCCAGCGCGCCCTTGGCCTTGGTCCGCGTGCCGCCGCGGTCCTCGGAACGCGGCAGGTGTTCTTCGCGGTTCTGGCGACCACCGCCACGCTTGCCGCCGTGTTCATCCCGATTTCGTTCTTCCCCGGCCTGACCGGCTCGTTGTTCTCCGAGTTCGGCTTCGTGCTGGCCTTCGCCGTCACGCTCTCCTGCTTCGTGGCGTTGACGCTGTCGCCGATGCTCGCTTCGCGCCTGATCAGCGACAAGGAAGTCCATCATCGCCACAACGCCGTCGGTCGCGCCGTCGGGTCGTTCGGCGAAGCCATGGTCAGGGTCTATGCAAGGCTGCTCGAGGCCGCGCTCAGGGCGCCGATCGTGGTCATCGTCGCCGCGCTTCTGTTCGCCGGCGCCGCTGTCGTCGGCTTCAGCCTGTTGCCGTCTGAACTGACACCGCCGGAGGACCGCGGCTTCATTCCGATTTCCATTTCGGTGCCGCAGGGCTCGACGGTCGACTACACCGAGGCGCAGATGCGGCAGGTCGAGCAGATCGCCGCGCCGCTGCTCAAGAGCGGCGAAGCGACCAACATGTTCTCCATCGCCTTCGGCAGCGGCAGCGGCGGCTTCATGTTCCTGACGCTTGCTCCGTGGGACGAGCGGTCGCAATCGCAGGCCGAGATCACCTCCGAGCTGAACCGGCAGCTCCAGCGTCTGCCCGGCGTTCAGGTCTTCGCGCGCACCTCCAACAGCCTTGGCATTCGCGGCGGCGGACAGGGCCTGCAGTTCGCCATTACCGGTACCGATTACGGCCAGCTTTCCGACGTTGCCGACAAGTTGAGTCAGGCGATGGAGAAGGACCCGGTCTTCGGCCGCGTGCAACTGAACTACAACACGACCCAGCCGCAGCTCTCGATCAAGGTCGATCGCGACCGGGCCGCCCAGGTCGGCATCTCGGTCGAAGCGATCTCGAGCGCCGTGCAGACGGTGCTCAGCGGCAAGAAACTCGGCAACTTCTATATCGGCGACAACCCGATCGAGATTCTCGCCAAGGTCCCGGATGGCATGATCCAGGACTCCAGCGCTCTCGACAACCTGCAACTGCGCACCAGGGACGGCAAGATGGTGCCGCTCTCGTCACTGGTCAGCTTCGACGAAACGGCAGTCGCCCCGAGCCTGCCGCGCCAGGATCAGCGACGCGCCATCCCGATGGGCGCGACACTCGCCGACGGCGTCGATCTTCGCCACGCCATGAACGAATTGCAGTCGATCACGGCCACCGTCCTGCCATCCAACAACGGTCTCGTGTTTACCGGCGAAGCCAAGGAACTCAACAACGCCACCAGCGGCGTGGTTCAGACCTTCATCTTCGCGCTGATCGTGGTGGTTCTCGTCCTCGCCGGGCAGTTCGAGAGCTTCTCCAGCGCGTTCATTCTGGTTGCCACCGTACCCTTCGGCCTTGCCGCCGCCGTCTTCGCCATCCTGGCGACCGGTGGCTCGATCAACATCTACAGCGAGATCGGCCTCGTCATGCTGGTCGGGCTCATGTCGAAGAACGGCATCCTGATCGTCGAATTCGCCAACCAGCTTCGCGATGCCGGTCAGTCGATCCACGACGCGGTACGCAACGCCGCCCTCATCCGCCTGCGGCCAGTGGTGATGACGATGTTCGCCACGGTGCTCGGCGGCCTGCCGCTCGTTCTGCGCAGCGGCGCCGGGTCGGAAGCGCGCCACGCGCTCGGCTGGGTCATCGTCGGCGGCCTCGGCATCGCGACGGTCGCGACGCTCTTCCTGACGCCCATCGCCTACAGTCTCCTCGCGCGCTTCGCCAAGCCGCGCGTCGCCGAAGAACAGCGGCTGGCGCGCGAACTGGAGGAGGCCGCGTCCGTCGGTGACGGCCTTGCCCCGACCCACGAGGAGGAAGGCGAAGTCACCGACTATCCTGCGGCGGCGGAATAGGGGAGCGCGGTCATGCCGACCCTGTCCGCCGCTATCCGGCACCGCCGATCGGCCCCCCGGCCGCCCGTCGTCCGCTTCGCGCGCGGTGCGGCGGAGGCGATCTTGGGCTATCGTCGTCGCCAGGGCGCCGAACTGGCTTGGAGATACCGTTTGGATCAACCGGGCGATTTGATTGATCGCGCGCGCATCCATGCCGATCAGGCGACGATGGCCGCCATCGCCGCCGGCGACGAGGCAGAGTTTGCCCGGCTCGTCGGCGAGCTTGTGCCGCGGCTCCTGCGTTTCGCCCGTGCCACGCTGGCCGCGAGTCCCGCCGAGGCCGAGGAGGTCGTGCAGGAATCGCTGATCCGCCTGTGGCAGCAGGCAGCCACCTGGCAGCCCGACGGCCGCATTTCGACCTGGCTGCATCGCGTCGCCTATCGGCTGTGCATCGATCGCCTGCGCCGGCTGCGCCCCTCCGTCGATATCGACACCGTCGAGTCCGATCTTGCCGATCCCGCGCCGCAGCCCGGCACCCGGCTGATGCGGCTGGAGGATGCTCGTGCCGTGCAGGCGGCGGTGTCGGCACTGCCCGAGCGCCAACGGGCCGCCATTGTGCTCTGCCACTATCAGGGCCTGAGCCAGGCGGAGGGTGCCGCGGTGATGGGTATTGGCGAGGAGGCGTACGAGTCGCTGCTTGCCCGCGGTCGACGGCGATTGCGCGCCGTGCTCGCCAGGCGGGAGGAAACGCCATGAACAAGGCACCGATGGATCGCGATGACCTGCGGATTCTCGACGCGGGCCTCGCCCGCGCGGCGGCGGCGCTCGACGACGAGATCGCCGGATCCGGGGAGGCTGGCCGCGTCGCGCGCGTCGTGGTGACGCGGGTGACACGGCCTCCGGTGCGAAAGGCCGCGTGGTTCGCCATTGCCGCCGCGCTGCTGCTCGCCGCCGGTCTCGGCAGCCTTGCCGACCTCGCCCTTCTCGGCGCGCGCAACGACCTTCGTCAGCAAGTCGTCGTACTGGACCCGCTGGTCTTCGGTGCTGGCCAGTTGGGCGACCAATGAACTGGCGCGGCAACCGGCAACGCTGGCTGGGCGCCGGCCTGGTCGTCTCGCTCGCGCTCAACGCCTTCTTCATCGGCGCGGCGGCGACCGACGTGCTCCACCTGCGGGGGGAGGGCGACCACCACCGGGGCGGGGCGTTGCGCTTCGAATTGCGCTGGCTCGGCGAGCATCTGCCGCCCGATGCCATGGCCACGGTCAAGGCAGCGGTGGTCGCCGCGCGCCCCGACGCCCAGCGTCATATCGACCGCTTGCGCAAACTGAGGACGACGCTTGGCAATCAGATCGCGGCGGCCGAGCCGGATCGCGCCGCGATCGAGGCGACGCTCGCCGACATTCGCGCCGAATCGACCGCCATGCTGGGCGACGCGCAGGCGGTCACGACCGAAGCGCTGATCGGCCTGCCGGCGGGTACACGGGCACGCCTCGCCGGGAAATGATCCCGGCGGGCGAAACGCCGGTCAGGTCTGGCGGTCGGTCTCGGTCGATCGTGCGATGGACGGCGCGCCGGCTCCGCCGCGGGCCGCTCGTTTTGCGTTGCGGCGGTCGCGGAAGCGCTGCCACCAGGCGCTCAACTTGGCGACGAAGGCGAGCTGCGCAGGCGTCACCACCAGGGTGAGGATTGTCGCGAAGCTCAGGCCGAACACGATCGCCGTCGACAGCTGGACCCACCACTGGGTGGATGGAGCGCCGATGGTTATCTCCCGGTGCACGAAGTTGATGTTGATGCCGAAGGCGATCGGCAACACGCCGAGCACCGCGGCCCCGGCGGTAAGCAGCACCGGCCGGGCGCGCTCGCGGCAGGTTCTCAGGATCGCCTCCTCGACGGGCACGCCCTCGCGCCGCAGACGGTCATAGGTATCGATCAGCACGATGTTGTTGTTGGTCACGATACCGGCAAGCGCAATGATGCCGATGCCGCCCATCACGATGCCGAACGCCTGGCCCATGACCATGACGCCGATGAACACGCCGATCGTCGACAGGATGATCGCGAACAGCACGAGCGCAACGCTGGTCAGCTTGTTGAACTGGGCGAGCAGCACCGCGAAGATGAGGAAGATTGCGGCGCCGAATGCCTTGCCGAGGAAGGCGCTGGCGTCCTGGCGCTCCTGATCGGAGCCCTTCAGCGTCCACGTTACCAACCCCTTGAAGTCGGTGGCCGCGAGCTGCGCCTTGATCGCTTCCTG
Organism: uncultured Alphaproteobacteria bacterium; assembly: GCA_963822975.1. Lineage (GTDB taxonomy): Bacteria > Pseudomonadota > Alphaproteobacteria > Rhizobiales > Kaistiaceae > CAVSRC01. The sequence goes on along the minus strand of CAWGJV010000023.1, from coordinate 140,620 downwards.
GATCGCGGCCGTCTGGGTTTCGTCGGCGACGTTGGCGGTGACGGTGATCACGCGATGGGCGTCGACCCGGTGGATGATGCCCGTGCTGCGTGCCGGCACGCGCTCGATGAAGTTGCCGATCGGCACCGAACCGGCCGGCGTCTGGATGCGCAATTCGTCGAGCTGCGTCAGCGTGCGCCGGTCCTCGGGCACGCGCAGGATGATGTCGACCGGCTTGTCGCTGGTCTGCGGCCGGTAGCTGGTGATCTTGAGGCCGTTGGTGACGAGCTGCACCACCGCGCCGACCGAGCCGACGCCGATGCCGTATTTCGCCGCTTCCGCCTTGTCGATTTCCAGCCGCCAGTCGATGCCCGGGATCGGCAGGCCGTTGTCGAGGTCGCGAAGCTCGGGCCGCTTGGCGAGCTCATTGCCCACTTTGATGGCTGCTTCCCGCAGCGCCTCGGGATAGTCGCTGGACAGCTGGATCTGGATCGGCTTACCCGTCGGCGGACCGCCGCTCGGCGCCGTCACCTCGACCTTGATGCCCGGAATGTCGGCGGTTCGCTTGCGGATGTCGTTCATTATGACCGACGCCCGACGGCGCTTCTGCCAATCGATGAATTCGAACTGGATCTGGCCGATGACGTCCTCGGTCACGTCCCCGGAGCCCTGCGACATGGCGCCGGAGCGGGCATAGACGCTCGACAGTTCGTCCATGTTGAGGACCTTGGCCTCGACCGCGCGCACCAGACGGTCCTTCTCCGCCAGCGACAGGTTGCCCCGCGCGTGCACCAGAACGACGCCCTGATCGGGTTCGACGTTCGGGAAGAATTCGACGCCCTTGCCGACCTGGCTGTAGATCACCGGCACGCCGACCAGCATCACCAGGGCAAACATGATGGTGACGCCCGGGTGGCGAACCGCCCAGCGCACGGTCTTCATATAGAAGCCTTCGCGCCGTGCGCTGTCGTGGTGAACCTCGTGCGGCTTGCCGACCAGCGCGCCGAGGGTAGGGGTGAACACCAGCGCCGCCACCAGCGAGCAGGACAGCGTCGCGATCAGGGTTAGCGGCAGATAGCCCATGAACTGGCCGACGATGCCGGGCCAGAACAGGAGCGGCGAGAAGGCCGCGATACGGGTGAGGGTGGCCGCGATCACCGGGCCCGACATGCGGCTCGCCGCGAACGCGTACGCTTCGCGCGGCTTCATGCCCTCGCTCATCCGCCGCTCGGCAAACTCCGACACGATGATGGCATCGTCCACCAGCATGCCGACCGCCAGGATCAGGCTGAACAGCACGACGATGTTGACTGTCAGGCCGGCGAGGCTGAGCCCGAGAATACCGACGAGGAAGGAGAACGGGACGGCAATGCCGATGAACAGAGATGCCCGCCCGCCGAGGAAGAACAGGATGATGATCGCCACCAGGACGACCGCGGTGATCACGCTGTTCTGCAGTTCGTCGAGCATCTGGATGATGAACTGCGACTGGTCCTGCAGGAACTCGACCTTGACCGAGTCCGGCCACTGCTTCTGCACCGCGGCGATCGCCGCCTTCACCCCGTCGACCGTGTCGACGAGGTTTGCTCCGGCGCGCTTGGATATCTCGATGGCGACGGCTGGGCGCCCGTTGACGCGGGTCACCGAGGTGGCGTCGCGGAACGTCGGCTTGATGGTGGCGACATCGCCGAGCGTGACCGACGCCGCGTTGGAGGCGGCGACGGGAATGTTGAGCACGTCTTCCGGCGTCTCGATCAGCGCCGGCACCTTGACCGCGAAGCGGCCCTGCGGTCCTTCCAGCGCGCCGGCCGCGACCAGGCTGTTGCCGGCGGCGGCGGCGCCGACGAACTGGTCGAGCGACACGCCGTAGCTCTTCAGCAGCATCGGTTCGGCGATGATCTCGACGACCTCGTCGCGCGTACCCTGCAGCGTGGCCGAAAGCACGCCGGGCACCTGCTCGACGGCGTCCTGCGCCTGCTGGGCGATGGTGCCGAGCGCGCGTTCCGACAGGTCGCCGGAGAGCGTGACGATGACCACCGGGAACAGGCTGAGGTTGACCTCGTGGACGCTCGGCTCGTCGGCATCGGCGGGGATGTCGCGCTTGGCGTCGTCCACTTTGGCGCGCACGTCCTGCAAGGCGACGTCTTCGTTGAAGCCGGCCTCGAACTCGAGCAGCACGTAACCGCCGCCTTCGAAGGCGGCCGAGCGCATTTCCTTGACGTTGGTGACCGACTTGAGCCCGGTCTCCATCGGCTTGACCAGGAGCCGCTCGGCGTCTTCCGGCGAGATGCCGCGCTGCGACAACTGGACATAGATGATCGGAATCGTGACGTCGGGATTCGATTCCTTGGGGATCGCCTGGTAGGCGAGCGCGCCGGCGGCAAGCAGGAAGGCCAGGATCGCCAGCGTCAGCCGCGCGTGCCCGATCGCAATATCGACGATTCGCCTCATGCCGGCGGCATCGTCTTGACGTCAGCCTCCGCGGCTGAGACCGCCTCGACCAGGTCGCCGTCCTTGACGAAGTCCTGGCCGACGACGATGACGCGGGCCGCCGAAATCGATGCCGGTCAGCCAGATGACGTCGATGGCGTCGTCGACCACCTTGACCGGCACGAACTGCGCGCGGCTCTGGGAGTCGGCGATGCGCACGCCAAGGCGGCCGTCATCCGAGAAGACGATGGCCGAGCGCGGCACCGCCACCGCCTGGATCGTCCCGAGATCGACCACCATCTCGCAGGTCACGCCGTCCGGGATGCTCGCATCGGCGTTCGCCATCGTCGCCTCGACGCGATAGGTCCGCGTCGCCGTATCGGCGCTGAGGCTGACGAAATTGACCTTGCCGGCGACCGTGTTGTTGTCGATGAAGCGCACGGTCGCGTTCTCGCCGGTCTTCAGGCTGCTCCGCCGCGCCTCGCTCACCGCCCCGATCGCAAGCATGGGGTCGGGGTCGACGATATCGGCGACCTCGGTGCCGACCTGCACGGCCTGGCCGACCTGGACCGGGACGCGATCCACCTTGCCGTCGAGCGGGGCGCGGATGATGACCTTCTCCAGTTCCGCCTTGGCCGATGCCACCGCCGCCTGCGCCGCCGCCACGGCGGCCTCGAGCGCCGCCAGGTTGTTGCGCGGTGCGTCGCCCTGGTCGATCAGCTTCTTGTTGGCGTTGTATTCGGCGAGGCGCTGGTCCAGCAGGGCCTGGGCCTGGTTGACCGCCGACTGGCGTCCCTCGTCGGAAAGCCGGCCAATCATGTCGCCGGCTTTGACGACATCGCCGCGCCTGACCGAAAGGCTCATGATGACGCCACCGCCACGCGCCACGGCCGACGCCTTGTGGTCGGCCTGGGTAACGCAGGACAGCGTGATATTGCGCTGGTGCTTTTCGGGCGTCGCCGCCGTCACGCCGACCTTCTGGACGGGAACCGCCGGCGCTTCTTTTGCGCCACCGGCGTCCTCGCTGGCGGCCCCGTGATTGCCGATGACGCCTGATCCGATCCAGACGACGATGGCAATGACCGCAACGGCCGCAGCGATGCGGCTTGGCTTGAGTAGTCCAGAGGCCATCGACGTCACCCGTAAAACGCGAGAAAGAAAACCGCGCTGCAATGCAGCAACAAGCCCGGCTCATATAGCAACCGGTCACTTCTATTGTAATCCGGAACCAAACAGGAACAAAGCCCGTTTGTCGCCGCTCCTGCCATTGGCCGGAGCCCGCCTAGCGGCATGTCCTCCCTGGCGCAGTGATCCGGTTCACAGGGTTGGCGGCACGAGGCCGCCAGATGAGACGCCGGGTCCGGCCGTCAACTCAGCACGCCGATCGTCTTGCGCTTGATCAGATCGAAGTCGATCTGGGCGCCAAGGCCGGGCCGATCGAACGGGGCGATGCGCACGAGCCCGTCCGAACCGACAGCGATATCCTCGACCAGGCCGTATTTCTGCGCGGCGTCGGGCAGGATCACCTCGAAATATTCCGAGTTGCGGATCGCCATCAATGCGTGGAGGTTGGCGACGTTGTTGAGCGAATTGCCGCCGTGATGGATCTCGTAGTTCATGTGGAACGCTTCGGCGAGGTGCGCTGCCTTGATCACGGCCGTGATGCCCCCCTTCACCGCGACGTCGCCGCGTAGATAGTCGGTCGCCCGCTCGGTGATCCACGGCCCATAGGCGCCAAAGCCGCCGGGACTGTGCTCGGTCGCCATGATCGGGATGTCGAGCTTCGCCTTGAGCTTGACGTAGCTGTAGAGATCGTCGTCGGCGAGCGGATCCTCGTACCAGTAGTAGCCCATCTCCTCGATGGCGCGGCCGACCCGCAGCGCCTCCGGATAGTCGTAGGACCAGGTCGAGTCGAGCATCAGCACATACTCGTCGCCGACCGCCTCGCGCACCGCGGCGCACACCTTGATGTCCACGTCTGGCCGCGTCGGCGGATGGATCTTGTAGGCCGTCCAGCCCCTTTCCTTGAACCCGATCGCCTCCTCCGCATAGGCCTCCGGCGTCGGGTGCGCCGGCGAACTCGCATAGGCGGGAACCTCGGTCCGATAGCCGCCGAGGAGCTTGTAGACGGGCAGGCCGGCGATCTTGCCGGCAAGGTCCCAGAGGGCCACGTCGACGGCGCCGATGGCGCGGAACGTCGTGCCCCGGACGGCCAGCATCGACGCCTGCCACAGGGCCTCGCGCTGGAGCGGATCCTGGCCGACCAGCCGCGGCTTGAGACGTTCGATCAAGGAGGGACCGTCATGTTCGGCACCGGCGCCGGCGGAGCCGAGCATGGCGTGCCCCTCGACACCTTCGTCCGTCGCGATCGTAAGGAGCCCCATCTTGGTCGCGGCGCCCAACCGGTCGGACATCGCGCTGTAGCCCACGGTCGGGATGTCGTCCCAGGTGAACAGGGTGATGGTGACGTCGGTGATCTTCATGGTCGCTTCGCTCCCCGCTGGCCGGCGACGCCGACGGCCGGCCTATACAGGGTCATGCGGCCGCCGTCATTTCTTCCTCGTTGCGCCGGGAGCATGGCTGCTTTTCGCGATAGAGCAGGATGCGTCGCAGAGTGCCGCGACGCAACGCGTCGCCGCAAGCTTGCTTGCAGCTTGGTGCAAGGACGCTGCCAGCGGCAAGCTAGCCGCTGACGTGATTGCCCCAGGCCAGCACCAGCGCGAACAGAACGAAGACGACTGTCACTCCGGAAACCACGATCGCGGCATCGGCGGGCATGATCGGTTCCTCCCTGATTCCTGCGGCTGTTATGTATTTCGACGGGCAGAACGCGGGCCTGCCTTGATCCAGGTCAAAGGAGGGGCGGGCTTGCTTGCGAAGCGGCAGGGCCACCCATAAGGTCCGCCGAACGCCGGGAGGGCGCCGCCGTGAAGTCCACCAATCCGGTCTATACCGGCCTGCCGATGACCATTTTCGAGGTCATGTCCCGGCTCGCCATCGAGCACGAAGCGATCAACCTCGGCCAGGGCTTCCCCGATGTGGACGGCCCGGCAGACGTCAAGCAGGTCGCCGCCGACGAATTGATCTCGGGCCTGAACCAGTATCCGCCGATGATGGGCGTGGTCGGGCTGCGTCAGGCGGTCGCCGAGGCCAACCGCCGCTTCTATCGCCTCGATATCGACTGGCAGAGCGAGGTGCTGGTCACCTCCGGCGCCACGGAAGCGCTCTCCGACTGCATGGCCGGGCTGATCGAGCCCGGCGACGAGGTCGTGCTGATCGAGCCGCTCTACGACTGCTATCTGCCGCTGGTGCGTCGCGCCGGCGGCGTCCCGCGCCTCGTCCGGGTGACGCCGCCGGACTGGCAATCTCGACGCCGAGGCGCTCGCCGCCGCCTTCGGGCCGAGGACCAAGGCCATCCTCATCAACAACCCGATGAATCCGGCCGCCAAGGTCTTCTCCCGCGACGAACTGACGCTGATCGCCGAGCTATGTGTCCGCCACGACGTCATCGCCATCTGCGACGAGGTCTACGAGCACATCCTGTTCGACGGCGCGCCGGCACATCCCGCTGATGACGCTGCCCGGCATGCGCGAGCGATCCGTGCGCATCGGCTCCGCCGGCAAGACGTTTTCGCTCACCGGCTGGAAGGTCGGCTACGTCACGGCCGCGCCGCGCCTGCTCGACCCGATCACCAAGGCCCACCAGTTCACCACCTTCACCACGCCACCGAACCTGCAGAAAGCGGTCGCCTGGGGGCTTGCCAAGGGCGACGACTATTACGCCGGTCTCGCCGGCGAACTCGAGGCGAAGCGCGACCGCTTCGCCGCCGGCCTGTCGAGGCTCGGCTTCGACGTCGCGCCCTGCGCCGGCACCTATTTCATCACCGCCGACGTGTCGCCGCTTCGGCTCAACGAGGACGACGTCGACCTCTGCAAGCGCATGACGGTGGAGGCCGGCGTCACCGCCGTGCCCATGTCGGCCTTCTACGACAGCGACGGCCCGCGCCATTTCGTCCGCTTCTGCTTCTCCAAGCGCGACGAGGTGCTGGATGAGGCGCTCGCCCGCCTCTCGACCTGGCTCGGCGATCGCCGCGCCGACGCATGACCAATCCCGTCCTCGTCGAAGTCACCCGCGGCCCGTTGGTCGAAAGCCGCCACCGCGGCGCGATTGCGGTTGTCGATGCTGAGGGCACGCGCCGGGCGGCGATCGGCGACATCGGGCAGGCGGTCTTTCCGCGCTCGGCGGTCAAGGCCCTGCAAGCCTTGCCGCTGGTCGAAAGCGGCGCCGCCGACCGCTACGGCTTCGGCAATGCCGAACTGGCGCTGGCCTGCGCCTCGCACGGCGGCGAGCCGCGCCATGTCGCGACGGCGGCGGCGATGCTCGCGCGCAGCCGGACGCGGCGAAGCCGACCTCGAGTGCGGCACCCACATGCCGTCCTCCCGCGCGGCGGCCGAGGCCCTGATCCGTGAAGGCCGCCAGCCGGGACCGCTCCACAACAATTGTTCCGGCAAGCACGCCGGCTTCATCTGCCTCGCCTGCCATCGCGGCATCGATCCGGCGGGCTATGTCGGCGTCGATCATCCGGTCCAGCGCGAGATCACCGCGACGCTGGAGGCGATGACCGGCGCCAGCCTCGGCCGCGACGTCTGCGCCGTCGACGGCTGTTCGATCCCGACCTGGGCGATCCCGCTCGACCGGCTGGCGCTCGCCTTCGCGCGCTTCGTCAGCGGCGAGGGGATGCCGCCCGCCCGTGCTGCCGCGGCGCGTCGGCTGCGCGACGCCTGCATGGCCGAGCCGTTCATGGTCGCCGGCACCGGCCGCTTCTGCACGGACACGATGACGCTGTTCCGCGGCCGCCTCTTCGTGAAGACCGGCGCGGAGGGCGTCTTCTGCGGGGCCTTCCCGGACCTCGGCCTCGGCGTCGCGCTGAAATGCGATGACGGCGCCACGCGCGCCGCCGAAACCATGATGGCGGCGGTCATCGACGCCTTCCTGCCGATGGACGACGGCGAGCGGAGCGCTTTCGCCGGTCGGCTGGCGCCGCCGGTCACGAGCCGCAAGGGCGCCGTCGTCGGCGCGGTCAGGCCGGTCGCCGGGCTGGTTGAATCGCTTCGTCAGGGTCGGCCGCTAACCGCCTGATCAGCTTACGCGATTCCGTTCGACCAGAAGATGCGGGAAACGTCCGGCGCCACTCTCGGCAAGGTCGCCGGATACCGGCTCGCCCCAGCGCATGGCAAGGATGGCGCCCTTGTCGGCGCCGGAGATCAGGTTGTCGCTGATCACGGCCGAGCCGGCGCCCTCGGCGACGCTGACGGCGATCCCGACCGGCGCTTCGCGGATGACATTGCCGGTGGCGGCGACGTCCCTGAGCGACGGCCCCCAGCCGATGCGCACGCCGACATGCGAGGCGCCCTCGATCACGTTGCCCGTCAGCGCGGCGTCGGCCTCGACCGCGATGCCGACGCCGGCCGTGGCCTTGTCCGCGCCCGGACCGGCGACGACGTTGCGCAGGATGTTGCCGGAGACGACCGCCATGCGCCCGCCCCGGCTGAAATTGGTCAGGCTGACGCCGGTTCCGGCGCCGTCGACGATGTTGTTGGCGATCATCGCGCCGGCGAAGCCGGCCTCGGCCTGGATTCCGGCCTGGCCGATGGTGCGGCAATTGTTGCCCGCGATCTGCACGTTGCTGGCGGCGCTGGCGCGCACCGCGTTGACGGCGCAATCGGTGATCCGGTTGTTCGACACGATCGCCCCGTGGGCGCGGAACACCGACACGCCGCTGCCGTTCGGTCCGTCGCCGCCATCGCCGACGGCGACCCTGGCGATGCGGTTGCCGGTGACGATTGTGCCGTCGTCGCCCTCCGACCAGCGCAGCACGAGGATGCCGCCATTGCCGCAATCCTCGATCGTGTTGCCGGTGAGCGACAGCCCGGTCGATTCCACCGCGCGGATGCCGATGTCGGCGACGTTGCGGATGGTGGTTCCGGCAACGCTGCCGCCGGAGCGGTCGAGCGCCACGCCCGAGCGCGAGCTGCCCTCGATCGTGCAGTCCTCGATGGTGACGTCGCGCGAACTCGGAAAGATGCAGGATGCCGGGAACGTGCTCGGCCAGCGGCAGTCCGGCGCCGTCGATGACCAGGCCGGAGAGCGCCACGCGTTCGCAGTGCTCGCCGGCCAGCATGAACTCGCCGCCGCTGAACACCAGCCGGGTCGCCCCGGCGACGCCGGAGAGCCGGACACGGGCCGGCAGCGTCAGTTGCGAAACCAGGTAGGTGCCGGCCGGCAGGAACACGTCCCGATCGTCGTTGGACGCGATGTCGAGCAACTGCTGCAGCCCGCGGCTCTGGTTGTTGGCGCGCTCCGGACTGACGCCGAGCTCGGCCGCGTTCAGCGTGCCGCGCAGCATCGGCGCGCCGGGATCGACCGCCGCGACGGCCGGAGCGGCCACCGCCGTGGCGACTGCGCCTGTCGAGAAAACTGCGTCGATCCATGGCGATGCCCCGAATCCGGAATCGCCCTGGAAACAATCAAGTCCCGTGCCGCCGGAATGGTGCCGAAATGGGACGCCTTCAGGGAAGACCTAGAGGTTGGCGCGGTCGGCCTGCTCGTAGCCGAGCCGCCGGTTGAGGTCGCCGATCAGCCGTTCCGCCGCTTCGGGGATGACCGTGCCGGGCGTGAAGATGGCGCTGACCCCGGCCTCGCGCAGGGCGTCGAAGTCCTGCTCCGGCACGATGCCGCCGACGACCACCATGATGTCCGGCCGCCCGCCGTTCTCGAGCGCCCGCTTGAGCGCCGGCACCAGCGTCAGGTGGCCGGCCGCCAGCGACGACACGCCGACGATGTGCACGTCGCTGTCGATGGCGCGCTGCGCCGCCTCTTCCGGCGTCTGGAAGAGCGGGCCGATGTCGACGTCGAAGCCGAGATCGGCGAAGGCCGAGGCGATCACCTTCTGGCCGCGGTCATGGCCGTCCTGGCCGACCTTGGCGACGAGGATGCGCGGCGCCCGGCCGTCATTGCTCGCGGAAGGCCCGCACGAGCCGGTCGACCGCTTCGCCGCCGCTGCCCCGTCCATCTCGCGTCCGTAGGTGCCGCTGACGGCATGGGCCTCGGTCTGGTAGCGGCCGAAGGCATGCTCCAGCGCCAGGCTGATCTCGCCGACGGTGGCCTTGGCGCGGGCCGCGTCGATTGCCAGCGCCAACAGGTTGCCGGTGCCGGCGCGCGCCGCGTCGGTGAGCGCCGCCAGCGCGGTCCGCATCGCCGCCGGGTCGCGCTCGTCCCTCAGTCGTTTCAGCTTGGCGACCTGCGCGGCGAGCACCGCCGAATTGTCGACCCGCAGCACCTCCACCGGCGTGTCGTCCTCCGGCTGGAAGCGATTGACGCCGACCACCACCTGCTGGCCGTTGTCGATTCGCGCCTGCGTGCGCGCGGCGGCTTCCTCGATCCGCTTCTGCGGCACGCCCGCCTCGATTGCCTTCGCCATGCCGCCGAGCGCGTCGGTTTCGGCGATGTGCGCCAACGCCCGTCGCGCCAGTTCGCCGGTCAGCCGCTCGACATGGAACGAGCCGCCCCATGGATCGATGATCTGCGTCGTCCCCGATTCCTTCTGCAGATAGAGCTGCGTGTTGCGCGCGATGCGCGCCGAGAAATCGGTGGGCAGCGCCAGCGCCTCGTCGAGCGCGTTGGTGTGCAGCGACTGCGTACCGCCCTGGGTCGCCGCCATCGCCTCGATCGCGGTGCGCACGATGTTGTTGAACGGATCCTGCGCCGCCAGCGACCAGCCGGAGGTCTGGCAATGGGTGCGCAGCATCAGCGAGCGGTCGTCGGCCGGCGCGAAGCGCTCGTGCATCAGCTTCGCCCACAACAGACGCGCCGCGCGAAGCTTCGCCACCTCCATGAAGAAGTTCATGCCGATGTCGAAGAAGAACGAGATGCGCGGCGCGAACGCGTCCACCGACAGGCCGGCGTCGCGTGCGGCGCGGACATATTCGAGGCCGTCGGCGAGCGTGTAGCCGAGCTCGAGGTCGGCCGTCGCCCCGGCCTCCTGCATGTGATAGCCGCTGACCGAGATCGGGTTGAACTTCGGCATGTGCGCCGAGGTGTGCGCGATGATGTCGGCGACGATCCGCATCGAGCGCTCGGGCGGGTAGATGTAGGTGTTGCGGACCATGAACTCCTTGAGGATGTCGTTCTGGATGGTCCCCGACAGCGCCGATTGCGGAACGCCCTGTTCCTCGGCCGCGACCACATAGAGCGCCAGCACCGGCAGTACGGCGCCGTTCATGGTCATCGACACGCTGATCCGGTCGAGCGGGATGCCGTCGAACAGGGTGCGCATGTCGTAGATGGAATCGATCGCGACCCCCGCCATGCCGACGTCGCCGGCAATGCGCGGATTGTCGGAATCGTAGCCGCGATGGGTGGGCAGGTCGAAGGCGACCGACAGGCCCTTCTGCCCGCCGGCGAGGTTGCGCCGGTAGAAGGCGTTGGAATCTTCCGCCGTCGAGAAGCCGGCATATTGCCGGAGCGTCCAGGGCCGCTCGACATACATGGTCGGGTAGGGGCCGCGCAGGTAGGGCGGCAGCCCGGGCCATGTGTCGAGGAAATCGAGGTCCCGGATGTCGGCGTCGGTGGCGACCGGATCGATGGCGATCCCCTCCGGCGTCTGCCACGCCGCCCCGGCCGGCGCGCGCGTCCCCTTGCGTGGCCGCTGCCACGCCAGCTTCGCGAAGTCGGGAAAGCCGGTCACGCCTGACGCTCCACCATTTCCGCAAGACGGCGGAAGACAAGCGCGGAGTCGGCCTCCGGCGACGGTCGGGGCTGCTTGCTCGCGGCCGTTGCCTCGCCATCCTCGGCAAAGGCGTTCACGCCGATCAACTCGATTTCGCCGGCGGCCACGCGCGCCAGTCGCGCCTCGCGTGCCGCCGCCACGTCCTGCTGGAACCCGCCCGCCGCCAATGCCGCGAGCATTCCGCCCTCGGCCTCGATCCGGCGAAAGCGCTCCCATGCGGCCTCGGCGAGCGCATCGGTGAGCGCCTCGACGGCGCCCGAGCCGGCGCCGGCATCGGCGAAGCGGAACAGGTGCGATTCATGGGCGAGGATCGACTGCGTATTGCGCGCCAGCCGCCGCGCCGCCGGGTTGCTTGCACCGTCGAGCGCGTCGAACGGCAGCACGGTGACCGAATCCGCGCCGCCGATCGCCGCCGCCATCGCCGCGCCGGTCGCCCGCAGGATATTCATGCGCGGCTCGCGCCGGCTCATCGACCGCCACGCCGTCTCGGCATGGATCGGGATTGTCGCGTCGACGCCGAGCGCCTCGAAGGTACGCGCCAGCAACAGGCGCATGGCGCGAAACTTGGCGATGGTCAGGAACTGGTCCGTGTCGGCCGTCAGCGCCACGCTGGCGCGCGCCACGGCGCGCGCGGCCGGAACGCCGGCCCGGTCGAGGTGCCGCAACTGCGTGACAAGAACTCGCCAGCACCGCGGTGAGCTCCTGCACCTCCGTGGCGCCGGCCGCGTGCCAGATACGCCCGTCAGCGAAAACGATCGTGCCGGCGTCGGGGCCGCCGAAGAGATCGGCGAGGCTGCCCGTGATCGCATCGATGTCGGGCGACAGGCGTCCCGCCGCGACGGCGGCGATCGGATCGAAACAGAGACGCGTCGCGATGCGGTCGGTTGCGAGGAAGTCGGTCGCGATGGCCGGTGTGGACGGCCCGGCATCGATCAGGACGTCGGCGCCCGCGGAAGCGATACCGCCAACGCCTTCGCCAGGTTACGCGCGGCGCTGGAGGGCAGGGTGCTCCCCAGCGGATGGATGCTCTCGGTGAAGACCAGCGCCACCCCGGTCGCGCCGCCGCCGATCTCCTGCTGGCAGGCGGCCAGTGCCGTGGCGGCGTCGCCGTGGTCGACACGCTGGACGATCCGCCAGGGCTTGCCCGCCGCGGATCGAGGCACCGGCGAGGCCGTTGAATTGCGCCTGTAGATCGGGCCGACCGGGATGCCGTCGTCGCTCCGCCCGGCGAGATCGTCGGTCCGGCCGCCGGATCGCGCCACGGCCGCGCGCCAGTCGTCCTCGGTTCGGGCAGCAAAGCCGCCGGCAAGGTCGATCGCGTCATTCATGGGTTCAGCCGCAGGACTCCGCCATTTGCCGCAAAGCAATATGTCCTTATACGCGCTCGCTCGGCAGGCCGCCAAAGTCGCCGGTCGGTCGCTCGATTGGCTTGCCTTGAAAGAGGTTGCGCGACTTTGTCCTTGTCTCGGTGGAATTGCGAACACTATGATGCCGGCCGGGGCAAGGGGAAGGCGACTGCGGGTCATTGCAGCTGCTTCCCACGATGAAACGGGGCAATCCTGCCGCTGGTTCAAGCGGGGCGGGGTGAGTACATGATGAGCGGTGACAGCCTGATTGCGCAAAGCGAAAGCTTTGTCGCCATGACGACAGGTGCGTCCGTTCTGGATGCACTCCAGGACACCTTCGCCGCGTTTGGCGCCACGCATTTTCTGGTCTCCGGCATGCCGTTTCCCGGCCGGCCGATTGACCCGTTGTTGCTCCGGCTCAATTGGGGCGAACTGAACGGCGAGCGGCGCAGTGCGATCAAGGGCAGCGATCCCGTTTTGCAGCTCACCATCCGCAAGCACCGGCCGCTGTTCTGGAGCGAGGCCAAGGACGGCCCGCTCGAGGCGGATTCCCTGCTTCTGGCCAACCTCGGCAGCCCGGGCGCGCGACAACTACTCCTCGTTCCGATCTGCAGTTTCCTGCCCTATCAGGGCGCCATCGTCGGTGGCGGCGTCGATCTCGATATCGATGCGATGGAGTTGATGGCCATCGACTATTTCTGCATCGCGGCGTTCAATCGGCTTTTCAAGCTCGGGGAAGTCCGCCCCGAAAGGCCGGGCGAATTGTCCGGCCGTGAGCGCACGGTCGTCGAGCTTTCGGCGGGCGGCAAGACCGCCGGCGAGATCGCCGCCATCCTTGCCATCTCGCAGCGCACCGTCCACGCCCACCTGCAGAACGCCAGCGAAAAACTGCGCGCGCTCAACAAGACGCAGACCGTGGTCGAAGCACTTCGCTACGGCCAGATCACCGTCTGAAGTCAGACGAACTGACCGATCCCGGGAATGCCGCCGATCACGGCGTCGACTTTCGCGTCGCCCACCTTCGCGCGGGCGTAGTCGACGATGGCGCGGGCAACGCCCTGTATCTCGCCCATGCCGAGGCCGGCGCCCGTGAGGTCGCCGAAGATGCCCATCAGGCCGCCGTCACCGCCGCCGGTCTCCGCCGCGAGTTCGCGCGCCCCCGTCAACTCGTCGAGCAGGGACTTGACCGCGTCCGGCGGCCCTTCCTTGGAGAGGAAGCTGATGATGATGCCGGCGGCGCGCCGTGCCACCGACGCGTCGACGCCGGTGGTTGCCGTGATCTGACTGATGAGTTCGTCCATTGTCGCCTCGCTCGTCGCTGTCGGCGCTTCTTGCCACGGCGCGCCTTCCCGCGCCACCCTTGGCGGCCTATCGTGCTGGCGCCCTCCGACCGCGCCCATTCCCCCGAGAGAATCAGACACATGCTTGCCGACGTCCTCGACTGGATCGATCGTAACCAATCCCGGAGCCTCGACCGGCTGTTCGAACTGCTGCGCATCGACAGCATCTCGACCGACCCGGCCCATGCCGCCTCGTGCCGCAAGGCCGCCGATTGGCTGGTCGGCGATCTCGCCGATATCGGCTTCGACGCTTCGGCGCGCGAGACGCCCGGCCATCCGATCGTCGTCGGCCACCACGCCGGCCCCGGACCCGCATGTCCTTTTCTACGGCCACTACGACGTCCAGCCCGTCGATCCGCTCGACCTGTGGGAGGCGCCGCCCTTCGAGCCGCGCATCGTCACACGCCCCGACGGCGTGAAGGTGATTTCCGCGCGCGGGGCAGGCGACGACAAGGGCCAGCTGATGACCTTCCTCGAGGCGGCGCGCGCCTGGAAGACGGTCACCGGCGGCCTGCCGGCTCGCGTCTCGATCCTGCTCGAGGGCGAGGAGGAATCGGGAAGCGCCAACCTCGCGCCGTTCCTGACGAAGAACGCCGGCGAACTGAAGGCCGACGTCGCGCTGGTCTGCGACACCGGCATGTGGGACCGCGGCCACCCGGCGATCACCATTTCGCTGCGCGGGCTGGTCGGCGAGGAGGTCGATCGTCACCTGCGCCAGCCGCGACCTGCACTCGGGCATGTACGGCAGCGCCGCCCGCAATCCCATCCATGTGCTGACCGAGATCCTCGCCGGCGCTGCATGACGCCGACGGCCGCGTCACGCTGCCCGGATTCTATGACGGCGTCGATGAGGTGCCCGAAGAGGTGAAGCGCCAGTGGGGACGACCTGGGCTTCGACGCAGACGCAATTCCTCGGCGATGTCGGCCTCTCCATCCCGGCCGGCGAAACCGGCCGCTCGGTGCTCGAGCAGATCTGGGCGCGGCCGACCTGCGAGGTGAACGGCATCATCGGCGGCTATACCGGCGCCGGCTTCAAGACGGTGATCCCCGCGAAGGCCTCGGCCAAGGTGTCGTTCCGCTTCGTCGGCGACCAGGACCCTGCCAAGGTCGCCGCGAGCTTCCGCGACTTCGTCCGCGCCCGCATCCCGGCCGACTGCAAGGTCGAGTTCATCTCCCACGCCGGCAACCGCGCGCTCCGTCTGCCGCTCGACGGGCCCTATCTGCCGCGCGCCCGCAAGGCGCTCGCCGAGGAATGGGGCCGCGATCCGGCCCTGGTCGGCGCCGGCGGCTCGATTCCCGTCGTCGGCGATTTCAAGTCCATCCTCGGCATGAACGCCCTGATGATCGGCTTCGGCCTCGACGACGACCGCATCCACTCGCCGAACGAGAAATACGACCTCGCCAGCTTCCACGGCGGCACCCGCTCATGGGCGCGGGTGCTCGTCGGCGCTGGCGGAGTGAGGAACGCAGGCCGCCGGATCGGCGCCGGTACCAGGCGCCGATCGCGCCGCCTCAGGCCAGGGCTAGCGACCGGCGGCGGCGAAGGGTCATCCAGAGCGAGCCCACGACAATGAGGTTGACGACCCCGGCAAAGGCGGCATTCGCATAAGGCCAGGTGTAGGCGCCGGTGAGGTCGTAGAAGAAACCGCCCTGCCATCCTCCCAGGCCGTGGCCCATGTAGGCCAATGCGAGAATCACGCCCATCGACGCCGCCCGCCGGGCCGGCGCGGTAAGGTTCCGCGCCGTGACCAGCAGTGTCGTCATCACGCCGCCATACCCGAAACCGTAGATCGCCGCGTAGAGGAGAAACGAGTCCAGTCGCCCGAGAAAGGTGAAGCCGAAGACAAGGACGGTCTGCCACCCCGAGGCAATCAGGTAGGCGGGGATGGCGCCGAGAACGTCGGCGAGGCGACCGAAGACCACGCGCCCGGCAATGGCGATCAGCAGCATGGCGAAGAAGACGCCGCCGGCCGCGGGCGCCGGAATGCCGCAGCCCTGGATCAGCGGGACGAGGTGGATCAGCGGCACGGACATGCACGTGCAGCAGAACACGACAGCGACCGAGAGCCATGCGGTGATGACCTCGTTGGGAAGCCCGGATGGGCTCTCGTCCGACAGCGCAGCCGCGCCGACCGCGGGGCGTGGGGGATCGCGGAGCAGCAGTGCGAAAGGCAACAATCCAACGAGCGTGATCGCGCCCTGCGTGGCCAGCGCGCCGCGCCAGCCAAGCGCCTCGATCAGGAACGTTCCGGTGAAGGGCACGCCGCCCTGGCCCAACGCCTGTCCCGCGGCCGCGACGCCAATTGCAAAGCCCGCGTTTCGAACGAACCAGTTGCCGACGAGCGCCATCAGCGGCGCCGACAAGGCGCCGCCGCCCAGCGCCCCGGCAACGAAGAAGAGCGCGTAGAGTTGCCAAAGCTGGTCGGCGCGTGACGCAGCCAGCATCGCAAGACCGGCAGCGGAGATGCCGAGAATCGCCAGACGGCGCGCGCCAATGCGGTTGGCGAAATAGCCGAGCACAATGCTGCCCAGCGCCAGCCCGACGAGCCCGGCGGTATTGATCAGGGCGATGTCGCCGCGATCCCAGCCGTAGGCGGTTTCCAGCGGGACAAAGTACACGGAAAGCCCGTTGACGATTTGCCCCATTACGACGGCGAGGACCAGCGAGGAGGCGGCCAGGATTACCCAGCGATACCCCGGCTCTCTGGTGGCGGCATCCGAAACCAATGAAACGACCCGTTCTGTCTGCCTGTCTGCGGCGCAATTCGGCTTCGATCATATCATCGCGCTCGTCCAGGCGCACTACGGCGTCCCACACCGCGGCGCACGATCCACCTTGCACGCCCGGGGTGTGCCCTCGACAGGAACACCACAACCGATATAGTTCGCCCGAACGAGGGGCCGGCTCTGGCTGGTGAGGGGCGGATGGCGTATCTCGCGCCACACTTCGAGTTCGACGTTTTCGTGAGCTATTCCCACGGCGATCCGCTGGGACACGGGGATTCGCCGCTCAAGCGCTGGACCGCCAAGCTCGTCCACGAACTCACGTCGGAGATTTGCTCGGTCGACACCGAGTTCGACGACCTCCAGGTCTGGCTGGACGAGCAGACCGACCCCACCGCCCGTTTGACCGACGAACTGCGCCACAAAGTGACGTCGTCGGGCATCCTGATGATTGTGATGACGCCGCGCTATCTCGCGTCGTGCTGGTGCCGGGACGAGCTCGAATGGTTCCGCCAGCAAGTGCACGACCGTTCGCGCGACCAGGGCCGGGTCTTCGTCATCCGGGCCCTGCCCACGGTGGAGAGCGAGTGGCCGGAGTTCCTTCGCGATCAGCGCGGCCACAGCCTGGTGGGCTTCCGCTTCCACGATCCGCAAAGCAACATGCCGTACGGCTGGCGCGATATACGCGAGACCGATGAGGAATATGTGCGCCAGCTCTGGCGGCTGCAGACGGCGTTGACCAAGCGCCTGCGTGAGCTGCGCGAGCTTGCCGCCGACCGCGCCCGTGCGCAGCAGCAGGCGGCCGCCGTCGCGCCGCGCCCGGACGGCTCGCGCCGCATCTACGTCCATCTGCGCGCCGACCAGGCTCCGGTGCGCACCGAACTGCAGCGCCAGCTCACGCAGTATGGCATCACGCCGCTGAGCCCGACGATCGAAACCGGCACCGAGCTCTCCGATTGGGCGCGCGAGAGCAAGACGCGTTTCGAGGCCGCCAGGCGCTGCGATGCCCTCGCGCTGGTGCGTGACGACAGCGACGACAGCTTCGTCGGAGAGCTGCTCGACATCGGCGTCGACGAACGCGAGCGCATCCAGGCGGCGCGCGGATCGTCGCTTCCTTGCGCTGTCTTCGATAGCTCCGGCACCGCGCTGCCGATCGATGTTTCCCCCTATGGCATCGAGCGCTTCGATGTCGGCCAATCCGATTGGGGCGCCGCGTTCAGTGCCTGGCTCAACAACTCGCGCCAGCACGTGGGAGCCGAGTAATTGCCGGCTGATACCCGCGAGCTTGCCGTCGCCACCGCCCGTCCGAAGCAACCTTATCCTGGCCTCAGGCCCTTCGAGCCTGAAGAGTGGTCGATCTTCTTCGGGCGGGAATCGATGGTCGACGACGTCATCCAGAGGATGGCGAGCGAGCGCATGGTCTTCATTCACGGCTCCTCGGGCTCGGGCAAATCGTCGTTGGTGCGCGCCGGCGTGCTTCCCAAGCTGGCGCGTCAGCATCTGCGCCACGGGACGCCGTGGCTCACCTGTGCCATGCGCCCATCCGGAGGGCCGCTGTGGAATCTGGCGCACGAGCTTGCCCGGCTGGAGGGGCGGGGCAACGACCTGGAGCGGGTCGGCGAGCTCATCCGCGGCTTCAGCCGGCGTGGCGCCAGCCTGCCCGAGATTGTCGCCACGCTCGACGGCTTTGCCGGAAAGCGGCTCTGCATCCTGGTCGACCAGTTCGAGGAATTGTTTCGCTTCGAACGCGAGACCAGCCGTGACGAAGCGGAGCTGTTCGTCGACCTGATCGTCGGCGCGATCGAGCCGGACAGCAGACGAGGGCACGGAGGAAGCGGATGGCCAGGCGCCGCAGGGGCGCGCCGGCACCGCGTCCAACCTCCACATCATCATCACGATGCGTTCCGAGTTTCTCGGCGAGTGCGCCCGTTTCGACGGATTGGCCGAAGCCTTCAACCGCACGCAGTATCTGGTTCCGCGCATGAGCCGAGAGGCGCTGCTGCGCGCGATCCGCCGGCCGGCCGAACTCTACGGAGGATCGGTCACGCAGGATCTTGCAGAGAACCTGATCTCGGACGTTCGGGGGCGCGAGGACGAACTGCCGCTCATCCAGAACGGCCTGATGCTCATGTGGCACCGGGCGAGCGCCAAGGCGGGCAAGGAGCCTGTCGCGCTCGGGCGCGAGAACTTCGAGCATACGGGAGGGCTTGCCAAGATGCTGTCGGATCACGCCGACAGTATCGCCGACAAGGCGACCCCGTTCACGGGGCAGACCGATGCGGTCGAGCGCCTGTTCCGTTCGCTGACCGACATCAACACCGAGGGACGGGCGATCCGGCGGCCGCAATCGTTTGGCCGTCTCGTGGCGCTGTGCGGCATCCCGGCGAAGGACCTCAACAGCATCATCGACCTGTTCCGCGCCGACGGCGTATCGTTCCTGACGCCCTACTTCCCGGCCAAAATCGACGAGCGGACCATCATCGATATCAGCCACGAGGCGCTGATCCGCTGGTGGAACCGCGTCGCGGAACCGCAGGACGGTTGGCTCAAGCGCGAGTTCGACGACGGACTGATCTGGCGCTCCCTGAAAGTGGAAGCGGAGGAGTTTCAGGGTAACCGCAGGCACTTGCTTTCTGCGGCCGCAACCCGCCAACGGCGGGAGTGGCTGGCAAACCGCAGCGCCCTGTGGAGCGAACGCTACGGGGGCGGCTGGGAGGCGGTCGGCGACCTGATCCAGACGAGCCGCCGCGCCGCCGTGCGGAGATGGAGGTGGATCTGGCTGCTGGCGCTGCCGGCCCTTCTCACCATCTTCATCGTTGACCTCATCGTCGTGCAGGAGGCTTTCGACCCACCAGAAGCCCTGCTGGGGCTGCTGGTAGGCCTCGCGAGCATCCCGGTTGTCGGCTTGATGGTGGTCTTCGCGGCATGGCTGCTGGTCAGCTATGTGCGCCAGTTTCTTGCCTGGTTGCGCAGGCGTCCCGCCGCCGGCACGAGCGGGCAGCACGGCGGCGGTCGGGTCGCCCGCGATCGCAGGAGGGCAGGCCGCCGCTCGCCTATCCGCTCATGGGGGCCGAGATTGCTGCTGTTATTGTCGGTCGTTCTGGTCATCTATTTCGCGGCCTCAGCGACAATCGGCGGCGCTCTCGGAGTGTCGGATGAGGTGCTCATTTTGCTCTTGCGGGCGGTGACGCTCATCGTTGTCGTCCTGAGCGTCATCCTCTTCGTGCTTCTCCTCTTCAGCTACATCCGCCAATTCTTCGGCTGGTTGCGCCGGAGGATGCGGCGCTCGCGGGCGAATTCACGTCAGCGAGCCGGCGCGCAGACGCCGGCCCAATAAGACGACCGCGCCGATGGGCGCGGCCGTTTGCCTGGCGGAGGCGATCGGGCCTACTTCCTCTTCTTCCGGTAGAGATCGTGGCAGGCGCCGCAATTCTCCGCGACCGCGCCAAGCGCCACCTTGAAGGCGTCGAGGCCGCCGGTCGTGGCGGCTTCGGCAGCCTTGGCGTCGGCAATCAGCTTCTCCACCCGCCCCTTGAAGTCATCCATGTTCTCCCAGACCGCCGGAGATGCCGACGTATCGCCCTGGTCGCTGCCCTCCGGGAAGAGCGTCGGAAAGACGACCATTTCCTCCTGAATGGACTTCATGGCGATCGCCGCCTTGCTGGCGTCGTAGGGCTGCTTGCCGAGCGCCATGTCGAACGACAGTTTCACCGCATCCTGGTTGTTTTGCATGATCGCTTGGCGGGTAGCGATTACGTCGTCGTCGGCCAGCGCCAGCCCGGCCATGCCGGCGCCGACGGTCAGGATGGTCAAGGTAAAGGCCAGTCTCACTCGCATGCTCTTCTCCCGGAACGAAATTGGGTTGATGACCCGCCTCTAACACGCCAGAACGACAAATCCTTCGCTCGTTCACGAAAGTGTCAGCGCGACACTGCCGAAATATGCGGCACGCGCGACGTTTGCCGCGCAAGTGCGGCCCGTCTAGGCTGGTCGGCGACGTTGTTCACGGAGCGAATCCAATGGCAGTCCTTGAGCCGGGCAAAGTCTTCATCGGGGCGAGCACGAAGCCCGAATACATCGAGCTTTCCTTCGCCAATCGACACGGCCTGATCACCGGCGCCACCGGCACCGGCAAGACCGTCACCCTGCAGATCCTCGCCGAGGGCTTCTCCGACGCCGGCGTCCCGGTCTTCTGCTCCGACGTCAAGGGCGACGTGGCCGGGCTGGCCGAGGCCGGCGAACCCAAGGATTTCCTCGCCAAGCGCGCCGGTGATATCGGCTTCACCGACGAGTACAAGTTTGCCGCCACGCCGGTGGTCTTCTGGGACCTGTTCGGCAAGAGCGGCCACCCGATCCGCACCACCGTCTCCGAGGTCGGCCCGCTGCTCCTGTCGCGGCTTCTCGACCTCAACGACACCCAGGAGGGCGTGCTCAACATCGCCTTCCGTCTCGCCGACGACGAGGGGCTGCTGCTCCTCGACCTCAAGGACCTGCAAGCGATGCTGACCCACGTCGCGGAACAGGCGTCGGAACTGACCATGCGCTACGGCAACGTCTCCAAGGCGAGCGTCGGCGCCGTGCAGCGCAAGCTCCTCGTGCTGGAAGATCAGGGCGGCGGGCAGTTCTTCGGCGAGCCGGCGCTCGACATCAATCAGATGATCCGCACGACGCGCGACGGGCGCGGCATCGTCAATATCCTCGCCGCCGACGCGCTCATGCAGTCGCCGCGGCTCTACGCCACCTTCCTGCTCTGGCTGCTGTCGGAGCTGTTCGAGGAACTGCCCGAGATCGGCGACCCGGAAAAGCCGCGGCTGGTCTTCTTCTTCGACGAGGCGCACCTCCTGTTCAACGATGCGCCCAAGGCGCTGCTCGAGAAGATCGAGCAGGTCGTCCGGCTCGTCCGCTCCAAGGGCGTCGGCGTCTATTTCGTCACCCAGAACCCGCTCGACGTGCCCGACATCGTGCTCGGCCAGATGGGCAACCGCGTCCAGCATGCGCTGCGCGCCTATACGCCGCGCGACCAGAAGGCGGTGAAGGCGGCGGCCGAGACGTTCCGGCCCAACCCCGCATTCAAGGCCGAGGAAGCGATCACCCAGCTCGGCGTCGGCGAGGCGCTGGTCTCGACGCTGGGCGACAAGGGCGTCCCCTCGATCGTCGAGCGCACGCTGGTGCGCCCGCCGTCCTCGCGGATCGGCACGATCACCGAGCGAGGAGCGGCAGAAGGTGATCGCCACCAGCCCGATCGGCACAATCTACGACAAGGCCATCGACCGCGAGTCGGCCTTCGAAATCCTGTCGGTGCGCGTCGACACCAAGGTCACGACTGAAGTCGCCCCGGCGCCGCAGGGGCAGCCGGGCGGGGCCCAGCCGCAGCAGCCGGCCGGCCAGTCCGGCGGTGTCCTTGGCGAACTCGGCGGCATGCTCGGCGGGCTCCTCGGTACCACGCGCCCGCGTGGTCGCCGGCTGACCACCACCCAGCGTGTCGCCCGTTCGGTCACCCGCACCGTGACCACCCGCGTCGTCGGCGGCGCGGCGGCGCAGATCGGCAAGCAGCTTGGCGGTTCGATGGGCGGCTCGATCGGCCGGGCCATCGTCCGCGGCGTGCTCGGCGGCATCCTGCGCAGCTGACCGGCGGCCGCTTCCGCCGGTTGCCGGATCGCCTGCCGGGGCCTATCTTCCCGGCCGAACCATTCTCGACCGCACGCATTTCCCTCCCGCTTGCCGGCCGATGACGGCCGGCAAACCCAACGCCTCAGAGGAGTCTCCCATGGCTTTCGAACTTCCCGCCCTCCCATACGCCTACGAGGCGCTGCAGCCGTACATGTCGAAGGAGACGCTCGAGTTTCACCACGACAAGCACCACCAGGCCTACGTCACCAACGGCAACAACCTGCTGAAGGGCTCCGGCCTGGAGGAGAAGAGCGTCGAGGACGTGGTCAAGCAGAGCTATTCGAAGAATGCCGGCCTCTTCAACAACGCCGCGCAGCACTACAACCACATCCACTTCTGGAAATGGATGAAGAAGGGCGGCGGCGGCAACAAGCTGCCCGGCGCGCTGGCCAAGGCGGTCGATTCCGATCTCGGCGGCTACGACAAGTTCCGCGCCGACTTCATCCAGGCCGGCACGACCCAGTTCGGCTCGGGCTGGGCGTGGATCGCCGTCAGCGACGGCAAGCTCACCATCACCAAGACGCCCAACGGCGAGAACCCGCTCGTCCACGGCGGCTCGCCGATCCTCGGCGTCGATGTGTGGGAGCACTCCTACTACATCGACTACCGCAACGCCCGGCCGAAATACCTCGAGGCCTTCGTCGACAACCTGATCGACTGGGACTACGTCCTCGAGATGTACGAGAAGGCGGTCGGCCGCGTCTGACGCGCAGCTGTTCTTCGGCAATGCCGGCGGCGCGGGAGAGATCCCGCGCCGCTTTTCGTTTCGTCAGTAGGGGATGCCCTTGCGGCAGGGCTGGAACGAATTGAGCTTCGGCCAGTCGGACTGCGCCCAGTAAAGCCACGCCTTGCAGGTTGCCTGCGTCTTGAAGCACGGCGCCGCCCAGTAGTGGTTGTCCGGCCCGAACAGCGTCTCGCGCTGCCCGCGGAACAAGGTCTGCCAGACATTGGCGGGGCCCCTGGTATTGGCGAGATAGCCGCAATCGTAGGCGGGAACGCGGGGCGGCTGCGCCGCCTCGGCGCGCTGCCCGGCGCCGGCAAGCATCAGCAATGCCGCCAGCCCGAAAAGCCCGGCCAGAATGCGCATGGGGTTTCTCCTCGTATGCGTTGCCCGGCCCTCGCGGCGACCTTACGGCGATGCGCGCCTACCTGGAAGGCTCCGGCGGGTCCGGCTCCGGCTCGGTGGCCGGCCTGGCTTCGGCTTCCGGCGCCGCGGCCGGCGCGCTCCGCCGTGCCCGCGCACTCCACCGGCGGAGCACGATCCAGGTCGCCCGCGCTTGCCGCGCGATGAAGCGCATCAGCCGGCCGAGGGCGAGGCGGCCGCGTTCCATTTCCTCGATCTCGCCGGCATAGACCTCGCCGAGCGCGGCGCGGAAGTCGGAGATGCCGTGGCGCGCCACGACGTGGAAGCGGCGGACCGAGATCATCCACAGCGGGCTGACCAGCAGCGACACCGCGATCACCGCGATGGCGAGGCGATAGGCGTCGGCGCCGAGCGCGCCGTTGGCGAGGCCGGTGGCCGCCAGCACGAAGGAGAATTCGCCGATCTGCGCGATCATCAGCCCGGCCGGGAAGGCCTTCTCCCACGGCTGCCGCACGGCGCGGATGAGGGCGACGTTGATGGCCGTCTTCACCATCAGCACCGCGATCACGAAGAACACCACCGTGCCGAGATTGGCGACGATGAAATCGAGGTCGATCAGGAGGCCGATCGACAGGAAGAAGACCACCACCAGCACGCTCTGGATCGGGTGGGTGGCGGCGATCGCCTCGCCGCGCATCGTCGAGCCGGCGATCACCAGCCCGGCGAGGAAGGCGCCGAAGGCCGCCGACAGGCCGAGGATGCCGGTGAGCGCGGCGGCGCCGAAGCAGAAGGCGACGCTCGCCAGCGCCACCATGTCGCCGCGGCCGTGGATGGCCTCGGTGAAGGGCAGGCGGATCTTGCCGGGCCGCGTGCCGAGATAGCGCATGAGCAGGAACAGCAGCACGACGGCGAGCGCCAGCTTGACGGCAAGCAGGAGGCCGCTGCCGCCGGGCTGGAACGAGCCGATGACGATCAGCATCGGCACCACGGCGATATCCTGCGCGATCAGGATGCCGACGGTGATGCGCCCCATCGCGGTGCGCAGTTCGCCGACTTCCTCGAGCATGCGGATGGCGACCGCGGTGGAGGAAACCGCGACGATGAAGCCGAGCACGACCACCTGCTCGACCGGCCAGCCGAGCAGCAGGCCGAAGACGCCGGTGATCGCCAGCCCCGCGGCGATCTGGCCGATGGTCACCGCCGCGGCGAGCCCGGCGACCGCCGCGAAGGCGCGCACCGATAGCTCCATGCCGACCAGGAAGAGCAGCATGATCACGCCGAGCTCGGCCAGCAGCGTGATCGAATCGGTGTTGCTGACCAGGCCGAAGCCGGTCGGCCCAAGGACGACGCCGGTGAGGATGTAGCCGACGATCGCCGGCTGCTTGAGCCGGACGAGCACGAAGCCGAGCGTGACCGCGACGGTGGTGATGAACGCGATACCGGTCAGGTCGGCGATGTGATCCTGCAATCAAGCCTCCGCGTCGGAAACGAAGGCGTCAGTGTAACATGCGGAGGCGGGAAGGCGATCCTCAGCGCTGCCACTTGTAGCTTGGCAAATGGGGCGGGCCCCATCTGCCAAGCGCTCACATCGCTGGCATCAGTCCCGGAACGGACAACGGCGCCACGACAATCAGGAGGCCGAACGCGACGATCGCGAAGGCTACCGGCACATCGACGATCGCCTTCGGCGGTAACAGCTTCTGGCCCATGATAAGGCTTGAGAGCGACAACCATCCAGGTGATGCTCATGAGGCCGAGAGAAACCTGCATGAGCATCAGTCCGATGCTGGACCCGATACAGCAGACACCGAACACCAGCCCTGAATAGCCGTCGTCGCAGCAGCGCCGACGGAAGGCCCGCTTGAGCGGTGTCCCCTCGTATATCCCGGCCGCGATCGTGACCAGGCCGCCGATCAACATGCCATGCGGCCGATACAGCGCATAGATCGGGATGCCGAAGAGCGCCCACACAGCAAGGTACGATCCGACGAAAAGCAGCACGTCGTGAACGCGGCCGCCGGCCTGGGCGTGCCTCCAAAGCGTCGGGGTCAGGCCCGGCAGCATCATCGCCGCCATCATCACGACCCACATGACCATGAAGGGGGCGAAGGGACCGCGCGGCGCCGCGGTCCCCATGTCCATCCCACCCATCCAGTGGACCACGACGCCCCAGCTCGCCGCGGCAAGGCCGAGCGTCGCGGTGAGAGCGGCGGCGGTCGCCGTCAGGGACCTAGTACTTGTCATGATGGCGCCACCAGACATCCGTCTCGTTGCGCCCAAGGGGCGCGCGATCGAGCCACTGGAACATGCCCCACAGGCCGTCCAGTCCGCGGGCATAGGTGGAGTAGGTGTGATAGACGACGCCGTCTCTGAGCACGAACGCGCTGAGGCCCGGCCTTTCGCGAACGTAGGCCGCCGGTTCGGCACCGGCCATGGCTGCGTTCTGGATAACTACTAGTGGCATTGCCGGCGATGTCGTATTGGCGAGCATTGATGAGCCATCTGCTGCGTCCATCGCATGGCCGCCGCGCTCGTAGTTGTATTCGATGTCGCCGCCGGCGCTGTTGCTCCTCGGTGAACGAGACGTTGAAGTCGGCGTTGAAGTCGCCGCCGAGCGAGGACGCCCAGGGGAAGCTCCAGCCCATGCGCTTCTTGTAAGCCTGCAGTTTCGCAAGCGGCGCCCGAGACACAGCCATGAGCGTGACATCGTGATTGGCCAGGTGGACGACAGACCCGTCGAACCCATCCGCGATCGCCGAGCATGACGCGCAACCTGCCTTGTAGTCGGGCCCGAACATGAAGTGGTAGACGAGAAGCTGCGATCGCCCCTTGAAGAGGTCTTTAAGCGAGGCGCTCCCTTCGTCGGTCTCGAACCGGTAATCCTTGTCGAGCCGAACCCAGGGCAGTTCCTGCCGCTGACGGGCCAACGCGTCGCCGCGCCGGGTCAATTCCTTCTCCGCTTTCAGCAGATCCAGCCGCGCCGCAAGCCACTCTTCACGTGTTCCGGTCAGATGTTCCGTCATTGTCTCTCTCTCCTTCGCTCCACGCATTTGTCGGCCGCTTGCGACACGACTTTGATTGCGAGTGCGGTAGAGTTAGGGGTTGGGCCCGACGACGGCGGGAGTGACAAGTGTGGCGCGATTCAAATGGACTCACTGATTACGGCCGCCGCGCATCTGCTCGCCGCGGGTGACCCGCTCGGTGCGCTGAATCGGGTCGCCCTGCGCGAAGACGCGCCCGCGCTCGCGCTTCGCGGCATCGCCATGGCCCAGCTCGGCGATCTCGACCGGGCGAAATTCTCTTGCGGCGCGCGGCGCGCGCCTTTGGCCCGCGCGAGGCAGTGGCCCGCGCCCGCTGCGTCGTTGCCGAGGCCGAGATCGCGCTTGTCTCGCGGGACCTGGGCTGGCCGGCGAAGGCGCTGGACACCGCACGGGATTTCTCGCCGCGCATGGCGATCGTGCAAACGCGGCCTATGCCGGCTATCTTGAGGCGCGACGTCTCCTGATCATCGGGCGGCTTGACGCGGCGGAGCAGACACTTGCCGCGCGTCGACCCGGCGCAGCTCCCGCCGGCGGCAAAGGCCGCCTTCGAGCTGGCGATTACCGGCGTCGCGATCCGGCGCCTCCGCATCAAGACCGCGCGGGCGGCGTTTCCCGGGCAGAACGCGCAGCGCGCGATGTGGATATTCCAGGCGCTGACGGCGGAGGTCGAAGCGGCGGCGCGCGTCCTCGACATGCCGGCGGCCCGCCTGTTCGCGCGCGGCAAGGAGCGGCCGCTCCTGCTGCACGAGGTGGAACGGCTGCTCGCCTCGAAGGCCCTCGTCGTCGACGCGCTGCGCCATGTCGTGCGTGATGGCGCGAGGATGGTATCGCTGGAACGACGCCCGGTGCTGTTTGCACTGGCCCGCGGGCTCGGCGAAGCATGGCCCGACGATGCGCCGCGCGGCGCGTTGCTCAAGCTCGCATTCCGCGCCATGCATGCCGACGAGTCGCATCGCGCGCGGTTGCGGGTGGAGATTGGACGGCTTCGCGCCGTGCTGAAGGGCATGGCCAGGTGACCGCGACACCGGATGGCTTCAGGCTGGCGCCGCGGGCGGGGATGTCGCCGTGCTCGCGCGACTCTCCGAAGAGCCGCATGGCGACGTGCTGGCCTTGCTCGCCGACCGTGAGGCGTGGTCGAGTTCGGCGCTGGCACTGGCCCTCGATGCCAGCCAGCGATCCGTCCAGCGGATTCTCGAAACCCTCGCGGCCGAGGGCAAGGTGCAGGCGTTCGGGCGCGGCCGGTCGCGCCGCTGGGTCGCGCCGCAAGTGCCCGGATTCCCGACAGCTCTGTTACTCCCGGCGCCGATCCCAAGCGACTAGGATGACGGCATGAAGCGTTCATCGGCCAAGATCGTCAGAGAGCTTGGCCCCTTCGACGGGGCCGAACAGGTCGCGGGCGTCGCCTACGACGGTGAGCGCCTGTGGATTGCGGGCGGAGACAGGTTGGATGCGGTCGATCCTGCCAGCGGAAAGGTCTTGCGTTCGATCGATGTTGCCGCCCACGCGGGTACCGCGTTTGATGGCCGGCACCTGTTTCAGATTGCCGAGGATCGCATCCAGCAAGCTGGACCCCGAAACTGGATGCGTGCTGGCGACGATCCCGGCTCCCGGAGGTGGCGGTGATTCCGGTCTGGCATGGGCGGAAGGGTCGCTCTGGGTCGGGCAATACCGGGACAGGAAGATCGATCAGGTCGATCCCGAGACAGGCAAAGTTCTGCGGACCATCTCGGCAAACCGTTTCGTCACCGGGGTCACTTGGGTCGATGGCGAACTCTGGCACGGCACCTGGGAAGGTGACGAGAGCGACCTGCGGCGGATTGATCCGCAAACAGGCAAGGTGCTCGAGCGGGTGGAAATGCCCGCTGGAGCCGGCGTGTCAGGGCTCGAGTTGGATGGCGGCGATCAGTTCTTCTGTGGCGGCGGTCGCAGCGGCAAGGTCAGGGTCGTCCACCGGACTCGCTGAGGCGTCACTGCAACACGCGCGGCGGCGACGGTGCCCCGTCGCCGTTGCGTCGTCGGCATAGGCGACGCTGCCCTTGTACTGACAGATCGGGAAGGCCCGGATTTGCATGGACTTCATGCCACGCTCGGCCGCCAGCTTGTCGTGGGAGCCGGGCTAGGCGGCCTTTGCCGGCAGCATGTCCCGCGCCCGGTCGAGCATGTGGGGGTCGACCCACACCATCTCGAAGCCCATGCGCGCGGCCCAGCGCAGATCGCCTGCCGAATTGGCGAGGCCGGCGCTGACCTCGATGCCGACCGCCTGCGCGGCGTCGATGAGGCGCCGCACGCGCCCGCTGGCCGGCTCGATCATGCGGAAGGCGTTGACCCGGCTCCAGCCGAAAGTCATGGCGTCGCCGCCGGCGGCGCGCACGGCTTCGACCGAGGCGAGCCCCGGTCGGATGACGATCCGGTTGGTGCGGGCGTCATTCCAGCGGTCACGCACATGGCTGAGCGCGTCGCGCTTCCACGGCAGGCTGATGAACCAGACCTGCGACCGGAAGGGCTCCAGGACGTCGAGGGCGCGGTTGACCGCTGCCACGCCGGTGTCCTTGATCTCGACATAGACGCGGCCGGGAAATCCGGCGAAGACCGGCATCAGCTCCTGCAGGGGCAGGAACATGCCGGCCGGCAGGTCGCCGAACCGCGTCGTGGCGAGCTGGCGCGGCATGCGCGAGAGGACACGCGTCGTCGGATCGTGGGCGACAATCGGCACGCCGTCCGCCGTGACGCGCACGTCGAGTTCGACGCCGTCGGGCCCGCGCGCGATGGTTCGCGCATAGGCGTCGGCAAGACAGGGCGGCGCAATGGCCCTCAAGTCCCTGGCCCGGGCGATGGACGATGAACGCGGCACGGGCGGCGCCACCCGCGTCCTTCCGACGACTTTCAGCGCGAAGGCGGTGGCGAAGGCGGTCTCGTGCAGCCGGTCGAAACGGCCCGAGGCGCCGCCGTGGCCGGCGTCCATGTTGGTCCTCAGGATCAGGCAGGTTGTCGTCGGTCTTGGTGGCGCGCAGCTTCGCCACCCACTTCGCCGGCTCCCAATAGGTGACGCGCGGGTCGGTGAGGCCGCCCAGCGCCAGGATCGCCGGATAGTCCTTGCGCCGCGACGTTGTCGTAGGGCGAATAGGCGGCGATCAGCCGTAGTCCGTCTCGCTGGTGATCGGGTTGCCCCACTCGGGCCATTCCGGCGGCGTCAGCGGCAGCGTGTCGTCGAGCATGGTGTTGAGCGTGTCGACGAAGGGCACCTCGGCGATCAGACCCGCGAAGAGCTCCGGCGCCATGTTGGCGACCGCGCCGATGAGCAGGCCGCCGGCCGAGCCGCCCCAGCCGACGATGCGCCCCTTGCGCCGTGAATTTCTGTTGAATCAGATATTCAGCCGCCGCGATGAAGTCGTTGAAAGTGTTGACCTTCTTCTCCCGGCGCCCCTCGGCGTACCAGCGGTAGCCCTTTTCCTTGCCGCCGCGGATATGGGCGATGGCGTAGACGAAGCCGCGATCGACCAGCGACAGGCGGGTGACGCTGAACGCGGCCGGCATGGCCATGCCGTAGGAGCCGTAGCCGTAGAGCAGGCACGGCGCGCTGCCGTCGAGTTTGGTGTCCTTGCGGTAGAGCAGGGACACCGGCACCGTCTCGCCGTCGGCCGTGGGCGCGAAGATCCGCCGGGTGACGTAGTCCGCCGGGTCGTGGCCGGAGGGGATTTCGTCCTCCTTGCGCAGCACGCGCGTCCGCTTCGCCATGTCGTAGTCGTAGACGCGGTTCGGCGTCGTCATCGACGAATAGGTGAAGCGCAGCGTCGTGGTGTCGAACTCGTAGCCGTCGAGGGTGCCGAGCGCGTAGGCCTCTTCGTCGAAATCGATGGCGTGCTCCTCGCCGGAGGCCAGATGCCGGATGACGATGCGCGGCAGGCTCGACTCGCGCTCCAGCCGCACGAGGTAGTCCTTGTAGACGGTGAAGTCGAGGATCAGCCGGCCGGGGACGTGCGGCACCAGGTCCTTCCAGTTGCGCCGGGCCGGCGACTGCGATCGGCGCCGTGACGATCTTGAAATCCTCGGCGCCGTCGGCGTTGGTCATGATGAAGAAGCGGTCGCCGCCGTGGTCGAGGTGGTACTCCTGGGCGGTCCGCCGGCGCGCGATCAGCCGCGGCTTGTCGTCCGGCCGGTCGGCGTCGAGCACGCGCACTTCCGAGGTCTCGTGGTCGTGCGTTTCGATGATGACGAAGCGGCGCGACTGGGTTTCGCTGATGCCGATGAAGAAACCGGGATGGGTGTCCTCGTAGACCACCACGTCCGCCGATTGGTCGGTGCCGACGACGTGCCGCAACACCCGCGCCGGCCGGTGGTTGGCGTCGACCCAGACGTAGAAGAAGGTCTTGCCGTCGTTCGCCCAGACCGTGCCGCCGGCGGTGCCTTCGATATGGTCGCCGAGGTCCTTGCCGGTCTCGGCGTCGCGGACGCGGATGGTGAAATACTCCGCGCCCGTCTCATCCACCGAATAGGCGATCAGCCGGTGGTCGGGGCTGTGGGCGAAGCCGCCGAGACGGAAATAGGCCAGCCCCTGCGCCATCGCATTGGCGTCGAGCAGCACCGTCTCGTCGCTGCCGTCGCGGCTGAGTGCGCACGATCATCGGGTGTTCGGCGCCGTGCTGGAAGCGGCTGGCGTAGGCGTAGCGCGCCGTCCGGCGTCGGAACCGAGGAGTCGTCCTCCTTGATTCGCCCGCGCATCTCCTCGAACAGCGCCAGCCGCAGCCCCTCGACATCGGCCATCGCGGCCTCGGCGTAGTCGTTCTCCGCCTCCAGATAGGCGCGGATGTCCGGCGCCAGCACCGACGGGTCGCGCATGACCTCGCGCCAGTTGTCGGCGCGCAGCCACGCATAGTCGTCCGTGCGGGCGATGCCGTGACGCACGTCGGTCACCGGCCGCTTTTCGGCGACCGGTGGCTTCATCGATCGCGATGCGGCCGGCGCCGGCGCCGGTCGCCTCCGAATCACGTCCCGGATTTGTCATCGGGTTCCAGCTTCAATGCGGTTCCGTTCATGCAGTAGCGCAGGCCGGTCGGTTTCGGCCCGTCCGGGAAGACGTGGCCGAGATGGGACTCGCAGCTGGCGCAGCGCACCTCGGTCCGCACCATTCCGTGCGACCTGTCGGTGATCTCCTCGACCGCGCCAGCCTCGACCGGCTGGAAGAAGCTCGGCCAGCCGGTGCCGGAATCGAACTTGGTCTCGGAGCGGAAGAGCGGCGCGCCGCACGCGACGCAATGATAGAGGCCCGGCGCGATGCTCGTTCCAGTAGGGGCCGGTGAACGGCCGCTCGGTGCCGGCCATGCGGGTGACCGTAGAACTGCTCCGGGGTCAATTGGTCGCGCCACTCCCGGTCGGATTTGGCAACTTTTGCGTGTTCCGAGGTCGAGCTCATGGCCGCGCTCCGCTGAAAAAGGGTGGGGACAAATCGGGAGCCGGCGACGATTTCCGTCGCCGGCCACCATGAAATGGTGTCTCGCCAGCCCCTATCTCAACGACAATTCGCCGTGAGGGCAAGGTGAGGGCAGACCATTGCCAATCGGTACCGTGGCGGGATTGATCGCGCGCGACGGGATCGGGTCAATAATGACCCGGCCGAATCTGCGCCTGGAGGGAACCCACGGCTTGATCCGCGTACTCAGCCTCGCCGCCGTTCTTTTCGTGTTCTGGCTCCTGCTTTCGGGGCATTTCACGCCGTTCCTGGTGATCTCGGGCGCGGTCGACGGCCCTGTTCGTCGCCTGGCTGGGCTCGGTGCTCGGCTACGCCGACGACGAGGGGCATCCGATCGAACTGGTCGGCCGCGGCCTGCTCTATTGGCCGTGGCTGGTCAAGGAGGCCGTCAAGTCGGCGATCGAGGTCGCCGCCATCGTGGTCAACCCGGCCCTGCCGATCTCGCCCCGCCTGCTGCGCGTGAAGACATCGCAGAAGACGCCGGTCGGGGTCACCACCTACGCCAATTCGATCACGCTGACGCCCGGGCACCATCACCGTCGAGGTCAATCGCCGGGAGAACGAGTTGCTGGTCCACGCGCTGACCCAAGTCGGGCGCCGACGGACTCGCCGGCGGTGAAATGGATCGCCGCGTCACCGTCATGGAAGGCCGCCGGTGATGCTGGCCGCCGCCATGCTTGCGGTCCTCGCCGCGACCGCGCTGATGGTCGCGCGGGCGCTGCTCGGACCGACGGTCTTCGACCGTCTGGTCGCCGCCAACTCCATCGGCAACGCCGCCATCCTGATCCTGGCGATCTACGGTTTCCTCACCGACCGGCCGGAGTTCCTCGACATCGGCCTGACCTACGCGATGCTCAACATCATCGGCACGTTCGCAGTGCTGAAGTTCCTGCGCTTCGGCGCCCTCGGCCACGCCGGCGAGGAGGAGCCATGAGCCTCGATCTCGCGCGCGAATGGCTGGGCGGCGGCCTCGTCGTTTTCGGCAGCCTGTTCATGATCGTCGGCGCCGTCGGGCTCATCCGCATGCCCGATGTGTTCACCCGCATGCACGCCGCCTCGGTCTCCGACACGCTCGGCGCCGGTTCCATTCTGGTCGGCCTGATGCTGCATCGCCGGCCTGTCGCTGGTCTCGGTGAAGCTCGTCTTCCTGCTCCTGTTCTTCGGCCTGATGAGCCCGGTATCCACCCACGCCATCGCGCGCGCGGCGCTGCACGCCGGCGTCAAGCCGGTGCTCGACGGCGAGGCCGACGACAAAGCCGGTTCGGAGGAGGCAAGCCGAATCGAAACCCTGATTCCGACGGTCCTGCTGACCCTGCTTGCGGCGACCAGCATCGGCATCGTGCGGCTGCGCAACCTGTTCGCGGTCGCGGTGCTCTCCAGCGTTTACAGCTTTCTGATGGCGAGCGTGCTCATCGCGCTCGACGCGGTCGACGTCGCCATGACCGAAGCCTCGGTCGGCGCCGGCATCTCGACGGTCCTGATGCTGGGCACACTGTACCTGACCAAGACGGAGGAGGCGCGCCCGCAGCACAGCGTCGTCCTCCCGCTCTTCGTCGCCGGCGTCACCGGCGGTCGCGCTGATGTGGGGCATCAGCGAGCTGCCGCCGTTCGGCATCGCCGACTCGACGATCCAGGTTGCCGGCCCGGACTACATCGCCCGCTCGCTCCGCGAGACCGGCATACCCAACGTCGTCACTTCGGTGCTGGCCAGCTACCGTGGCTACGACACGCTCGGCGAAACCACGGTGATCTTCACCGCCGGCATCGCCGTCTTCCTGCTTCTCAAGAAGTCGGCGCCGCGCGCCAAGGGCGAGAAGGAGTAGGGGCGGCCATGCGTCTCGACGTCATCCTCCGGGTCACCACCAAGCTGATCCTGCCGTTCATGCTGCTGTTCGCCGCCTATGTTCAGTTTCACGGCGACTACGGCCCGGGTGGCGGCTTCCAGGCGGGCGTCATCGCTGGCGCCAGCCTGATCCTCTATGCCTTGATCTACGGCCTGGGCGCCGCCATGCGGGTTGTCCCGGCAGCGGTCGTCGAGGCGCTCATTCCGCTGGGCGTGCTGATCTACGCCGGCATCGGCGTCTACGCGATGTTGAACGGCGGCAATTTCCTCGACTATTCGAGCATCGCCCACGATCCCGTCCACGGCCAGGAATGGGGCGTGTTCGTCGTCGAGCTCGGCGTCTTCATCACCGTCGCCGCGACCATGCTCGCCATCTTCTACGCCTTCGCGGGCAGGGGGCGCGGATGAGTGATTTCCTCTCCGGGATCGTCGCCCACTACAACCAGTGGATCACCGTTTTCCTGATGGTCGCCGGGCTCTACGTCGTCATCGCCCGCGGCAACATGGTCAAGAAGCTGGTCGGCCTCGGCCTGTTCCAGACCTCGGTCTACCTGCTCTACATTTCGCCCGGCAAGATCATCGGCGGCACCGCCCCGATCGTCGATCCGCATTTCGCGGTCTATTCCAACCCGCTCCCGCACGTGCTGATCCTGACCGCCATCGTCGTCGGTATCGCCACGCTGGCGCTCGGCCTCGCCCTCGTCGTGCGCATCAACGAGGCCTACGGCACCATCGAGGAAGACGAGATCTTCGGTCAGGACCGGAAGGATTGATGCTCGTCCACTTGCCCGTCCTGCAAGTGATCGTGCCGCTCTTCGCCGCGCTGATTGCTGCCTTTGCCCGGCGTCCGACACCGGCATGGATCGTCGCCACGGCGGCGTCCTGGACTTCGCTGGTGATCTCGGCGCTGCTCCTCCATCAGGTGCTGACCACCGGCGTCATCTCCTATCACCTCGGCGGCTGGGACCCCTCGCTCGGCATCGAATATCGCGTCGACGTCTTCAACGGTCTGATCCTGGTGCTGGTGTCGGCGATCGCCGCCGTCATCGCGCCCTTCGCGCGCCAGAGCGTCGCCGCCGAAATCGAGCCGGACCGGGTGGCGTGGTTCTACACCATGTACCTGTTGTCGCTGACCGGCCTGCTCGGCATCGCCATCACCGGCGACGCGTTCAACGCCTTCGTCTTCCTCGAGATTTCGTCGCTGTCGAGCTACGCGCTGATTGCGCTCGGCCGCGACCGGCGCGCCCTCGTCGCCGCCTACCAGTACCTGATCCTCGGCACGATCGGCGCCACCTTCTACGTCATCGGCGTCGGCTTCCTCTATCTGATGACCGGGACGCTCAATCTCGGCCTCATCGCGGAGCGCCTGGCAGCCGTGGAATCGACCCGGCCGGTGCTGACCGCGCTTGCCTTCATCACGGTCGGCATCAGCCTGAAACTGGCGCTGTTTCCGCTGCACGTGTGGCTGCCCAACGCTTATTCCCACGCGCCCTCGACGGCGACGGTCTTCCTTGCCGCGACCGCCACCAAGGTCGCGATCTACCTGTTCGTCCGCTACATGTTCACCGTCTTCGGCGGGCGCTTCGTCTTCGCCGAAATGCCCGTGACGCCGATCCTCACGGTGCTTTCCATCGCGGCGATCTTCGGCGCGGCGACGGTGGCGATCTTCCAGTCCGACGTGAAGCGCATGTTCGCCTACTCGTCGGTCGCCCAGATCGGCTACATCACGCTCGGCATCGCGCTGGCCACCCAGACCGGCCTGACCGGCGGCATCGTCCACATCGTCAATCACGCCCTGACCAAGGGCGCGCTGTTCATGGCGCTGGGCGCCGTGGCACTGCGCGTGAGGACCTGCAGCATCGACGCGCTTGCCGGCATCGGCCGCAGGATGCCGCTGACCCTGGGCGCGCTGCTGATCGCCGGCCTGAGCCTGGTCGGCGTGCCGGGCACCGCCGGTTTCGTCTCGAAATGGTATCTGGTCGTCGCCGCCTTCGAGGTCGGCTGGTGGTGGCTGGGCTTCCTGATCGTCGCCAGTTCGCTCATCACGATCGTCTATGTCGGCCGCGTGGTCGAGGCGGTCTGGTTCCGCGAGCCGACCGAGACCGCCGCCAGGGCGAC
This sequence comes from uncultured Alphaproteobacteria bacterium, assembly GCA_963822975.1. Taxonomy (GTDB): domain Bacteria; phylum Pseudomonadota; class Alphaproteobacteria; order Rhizobiales; family Kaistiaceae; genus CAVSRC01. The sequence goes on along the minus strand of CAWGJV010000023.1, from coordinate 104,789 downwards.
CGAAGCGCCGCTCGAGATGCTGATCCCGATCTGGCTGCTTGCCGGCGCCACCATATTCTTCGGGCTCGACGCCGACCTGACCGCGGGCATCGCCGCCAAGGCGGCGGCCGCGCTGATCGGAGGCGGCGGATGAGCGGCGCCGAACTCATCGCCCTTGCCCTTGCCGTGCCGACGGCGACGGCCGTCCTGGTGGCGCTGTTCCAGCGTCGGCCGAACCCGCGCGAAGGCGCCACGATGCTCGGCGCGTTGATCCTCTTCGCCTTCGTCATGGTGCTGCTCGCCCAGGTGCTCGCCGGCGAGCGGCCGGCCCTTCACCTGTTCGACATCCTGCCCGGCCTGTCGGTCTCCTTCGCGGTCGAGCCGCTCGGCATGCTCTTCGCGGTGGTCGCCTCCGGCCTGTGGATCGTCAATTCGCTCTATTCGATCGGCTACATGCGAGCGAACCGGGAATCGCGCCAGACCGTCTTCTACGTCTGCTTCGCGCTCGCCATCGCCGCCACCATGGGCATCGCGCTCGCCGGCAACCTGTTCACGCTCTTTCTGTTCTACGAAATGCTGACGCTGGTGACCTATCCGCTGGTCACCCACAGTCGCACCGAAGAGGCGAGGGCGGCCGGGCGACTGTATCTCCTGATGCTGCTTGGCTCCTCGACGCTGCTCCTGCTGCCGGCGGTCGCCTGGACCGGCGTCGCCGCCGGGACGCTCGATTTCCACGCCGGCGGCATCCTTGCCGGCAAGCTGGCGCCGGTCGCCATGGGCCTGTTGCTGGCGCTCTTCGTTTTCGGCATCGCCAAGGCCGCGGTCATGCCGATGCATTTCTGGCTGCCCGCGGCGATGGTGGCGCCGACACCGGTATCCGCGCTGCTTGCACGCCGTCGCCGTGGTCAAGGCCGGCGTCTTCTTCATCGTCAAGGTCACCGTCTATGTCTTCGGCATCGAGACGCTGAAGGAAAACGGGGCAGGGGACTGGCTGGTCTACGTCGCCGGCTTCACGGTGATCGCCGCCTCGCTCGTGGCGCTCCGCCAGGATCATCTGAAGCGACGGCTCGCCTACTCCACCATCAGCCAGCTCTCATACGTCGTCCTCGGCGCCTCGCTGCTGAACCCGGTCGCCATGCGTCGGCGCCATTCTCCATATCGCCGCCCATGCCGTCTCCAAGATCACCCTGTTCTTCGCCGCCGGCTCGCTCCACACCGCCGCCCATATCGACTACGTCAGCGAGATGGACGGCATCGGCTAGCGCATGCCGTGGACGATGGGCGCCTTCGCGGTTGGGGCGCTGTCGATGATCGGCATGCCGCTCACCGCCGGCTTCCTCGGCAAATGGTTCATGCTGATCGGCGCAGGCGGAACCGCGCAATGGTTCGCGGTCGGCGTCATCGTCGTATCGACGCTGCTCAATGCCGGCTATTTCCTGCCGATCGTCTACCGCGCATTCCGCCGGCCGGACGGCAAGGTCGTCGCGATGAAGGAAGCGCCGTGGCCGATGGTCGTCGCGCTGACGATCACGGCGGCGCTGACCATCCTGTTGTTCTTCTTTCCTGGCGTGCCCTGGCGGCTCGCCGAGATGACCATTGGCGGCTAGGAAGGACCGATGGCTGAACCCGGCAAGAACGACGGACCGCTGGTCAGGCCGGCGCTTGTGCGCTTTTTCGCCGGGCTGGCCTGTCGCGGCCATGGCTGTCGCGCTGGTGGTCGATTTCTTCCACGGCCACGAAGGTCACTTCGGCTTCGACGGCATTACCGGCTTCGACGCCGTGTTCGGACTGGTAGCCGGCTTTGTCATCATTGGCGTTGCCAAGGGTCTCGGCATCTTCCTGAGCCGGCCGGACAGCTACTACGGCGATGGTCAGGAGCCGGACGAATGACCATGCCGCCCGGATTCGTCCTGATCCTCGCCGGCGTCATCCTGCCGGTCCTGCCACTGCGCGCCCGCCAGGCGGTGATGCTGCTCGCGCCGCTGCTCACCCTGGTCCTCGTCTGGATGGTGCCGGACGGGCCGGGCTGGACCCTGCCGTTCCTCGGCTACGACCTTGTGCTGACCAACGGCGACAGCCTCAGCCGTCTGTTCGGCATCGTCTTTTCGATCATGGCCTTCGGTGGCGCGCTCTATGCGCTCAACCAGACCAATGTCGCCGAGCTGGTGGCGGCCTTCTGCTACGCCGGCTCGGCCGTCGGCGTCGCCTTCGCCGGCGATCTGATCACCGTCTTCGTCTTCTGGGAGATGATGGCGATCGGCTCGACCATCGTGGTCTGGGCCGGCGGAGGCGGTGCGCGCGCCGCGGGCCTGCGCTACGCCGTCGTCCATCTTCTTGGCGGCGTGCTGCTGATGGCGGGCATCGCCGGGCATATCGCCGAAACCGGCTCGACCGCGTTCACCGCCATGCACACCGACAGCCTGGCGCATTGGCTGATCATCGCCGGCTTCCTGGTCAATGCCGGCGCCCCGCCGCTCTCCGCCTGGCTGCCGGACGCCTATCCGGCAAGCTCCTACAGCGGCACCGTGTTCCTCTCCGCCTTCACCACCAAGGCGGCGGTCTATGTGCTGCTGCGCGGTTTCCCCGGCGCCGAGATCCTCATCTTCGCCGGCCTGTGGATGGTGTTCTACGGCATCATCTACGGCATCCTCGAAAACGACATCCGCCGCATCCTGTCCTATTCGCTGGTCAACCAGGTCGGCTTCATGGTGACCGCCATCGGCATCGGCACGCCCATGGCGCTCAACGGCGCCGCTGCGCACGCCTTCACCCACATCATCTACAAGGCGCTGCTCCTGATGTCGGCCGGTTCCGTCATGGCGATGACCGGCAAGCGCAAATGCTCCGAACTCGGCGGCCTCTACCGCTACATGCCGGTGACAATGGTGACCGGCATCATCGGCGGGCTGTCGATCTCGGCCGTGCCGCTGACCTCCGGCTTCGTCTCCAAGGCGATGATCGCCGAGGGGGCGGCCGGGGCGCACATGCCGGTCGTCTGGCTGCTGGTCACGGCCGCCGCGGTCGGTGTCTTCATCGACATCGGCCTGAAGTGGCCCTGGTACATCTTCTTCAACAAGGAGTCCGGCCTGAGGCCGAAGGATCCGCCGCTTGCCATGCAGGCGGCCATGGTGCTTTTCGCGGCGCTCTGCCTCGGCATCGGCATTTTTCCAGGGACGCTCTACGCGCTGCTGCCGTTTCCGGTCGATTACGCGCCCTACACCGTCGCCCACGTGACGACGATGGTTCAACTCCTGATGTTCGGAGGGCTCGCCTTCGTCCTGGTGCTGCCGCTGCTCAAGCGCAAGCCGGTCATCACGCTCGACACCGACTGGCTGTGGCGCCGCGTCGGCACGGCGCTGGCCCGCGACCTCTACCGCCGACTGGCCGAAGCCCGGCAGGCACTCCTCGCCCGCGCCCGGCGCGCCATCGAGAGGTTCCTGGCGACGGTTTACCGCCATCACGGGCCATCGGGCATCCTGGCGCGGGCCTGGCCAACCGGAAGCATGGCATTCTGGGCCACGCTGATGCTGGCGGCCTATCTGTTCCTCTACTATCTCTGATGCAGCCTATACGTGCGCCCGGCGACCAGAACTACGTATCGGAACTGCTTTCAGTGGATTGCGGCAATTTGCGCCATGAGTTGACCGCGGCTGGGAACGCTCTGCACCAAGGTTTCCGTAAACTTGTGAGCGGTTTATTACGGATAGTTGACTTTACGTATGTGCGTCAATATTTCCGCGGTTGCTCTTGTCTTCGCAGAACGGCAAGCCTATAGAGGGCGCCAAGTAACGCAGCTGAATTGGCGACTTAGGGGCAAGGCAAGGGCGCCTGCTTGCTGAACGTACAGCGACCGGTCTGCGTTGAGGCATCCTGATCACAAGAAGAAGCAAGGAAACATCAAACCATGAACGATCAGAACGGCGACGCCGATCTCATTGATCTGGCCGCCGATATTGTCTCGGCCTACGTCAGCAACAACGCGGTCCCGTGCCGCCGATTTGCCGGCCCTCATTGCCGACGTCCACCGGGCGCTCGAGCAACACCCAGATGGGCCTCAATCAGCCGGAGCCCGAGCCGCTGAAGCCGGCGGTCAACCCGAAGAAGTCCGTGTTCCCCGACTACATCGTGTGTCTGGAAGACGGCAAGAAGTTCAAGTCGCTGAAGCGCCATCTGCGCACCCACTACGACCTCTCGCCGGAAGAATACCGCGAGAAGTGGGGCCTTGCCGCCGACTATCCGATGGTCGCCCCGAACTACGCCGCGGCGCGCTCCGCGCTGGCGAAGAAGATGGGCCTCGGCCAGCAGCGTCGCCGCAAGTAGGGCACCCGTTCTTCGGAATTTCAGCCGCCGGGAGCCCTGCTCCCGGCGGTTTCGTTTGCGCCTGCCCGCAAGCATCCGCCGCTCGGCCGTATAGGCCTGCATGAGCGCGATGTGGCGGTTGAGATCGTATGTCCAGTGGCCGGCCCGTCCGCGATTGCGCTCCGCCCGCAGCGCCCGCGCCAGGCGCGCCAGGATCGAGCGCCGCGCGGCGGGGCTTTCGTCGGCGATCTCGTCCGGACCGATCGGCAGGATGCGGGGCAGGTGCCGCTTGCGCTCATAGACCTCGGCGCCTGCCGCCGTGACCGTTGCGATCGATGCCGCCGCGCGGGCCGAATATCCGCCTGATCGACCCGTCTCCCATTCGTTGCCCTGCATGAGGTGCCTCCATTGCGTCGGAGGCGATTGTCCGCCCGCCTGGGCGAAGGGGGATAAGTCCGGCACTTGTCCGCGTTTCGGGGATACGCGCAAAAGTTATCCCCGCTCGCTCCAACCTCGGTTAAGCTGCACAAGGAATAAATTCCTGTTTGCGACACGAGGGAGTGCGGCGCATGAGCGAGGTCGGGACCAGTCAGCGGGAGAGGCGGCGGGACCAAAGGGCGGAGATCGAGCCGATGGCCCGATTCATCGAGGCGCTGGTCGCGTCCGCCTTCGGGATCCCGGAGCCGGCATTGCGCATGCCCGGTCGGGGGCGGGCGCCGGTCGCTTTCGCCCGTCAGGTGGCCATCTACCTGGCCCACACCCGCCTCCGCCTCGGCTATGCGGGCGCCGGGCGGCTGTTCCAGCGCGACCGCACGACCGCCACCCACGCCTGCCGCGTGATCGAGGAGAAGCGCGAGGACGGCTCGCTCGACACCATCCTCGACTGTCTGGAGCGGTCCATCGACCTCTGGCTGCGCTCGCAGAGGCGGCGGACGCACGCCCGATGACGGACGCTCTCGATCCGACCGCTTACCGCCTGCTCGCCCGGCTCGCCGCGCGGGAGACGGGCCTCGTGCAGGACTCAGGCGGCTACCGGCTCCGTTCGCCGCGGCCCGACAATCGCCCGGGCAGGATCGACCCGGACAGCGTCTCCATCCTGCTCGCCCGCGGCCTGATCGCGCCCGGCGACGGCGCTGTGCTGCGCATCACCGCCGCCGGCGCGGCGCTGGTCCGGCGCCGGCTGGCGGGCGTCGACGGCTTCGCCGCCCAGCACCAGGAGCGCGGGACGGTTACGCTCGACGACCCGGATTTCGGCAGGCGCCGGGCGACGGTCAACCACGACGAAAGCCCGCTGGCCTGGCTGCGCCGCCGCAAGGATCGCAATGGCCGGCCGATGATCGATGCGGACGAGTTTACCGCCGGCGAGCGGCTGCGCGCCGACCATGAGCGCGCCCGGCTGATGCCGCGGGTGACGGCGAACTGGACCGCGACGGTCGCCGGCAAGCGCCGGTCCGGTGGCGGCAACAATGGCATGGCCGACCTTACCGATTCGGCGCTGGCCGCCCGCCGGCGGGTTGAGGCGGCGCTCAATGCCCTTGGCCCGGAACTGGCGGGCCTCGCGGTCGACTTCTGCTGTTTCCTCAAGGGGCTGGAACAGATCGAGCGCGAACGGCAATGGCCGGCGCGCTCGGCAAAGGTGGTGCTCCGGTTGGCGCTTGCCGCGCTGGCGCGGCACTACGGTCTGGCCGCGCGGGCGAAAGGACCACGCTCTTCCGGTGTGCGCCATTGGGGGGCGGAAGGCTACCGGCCGACGATCGACTGAACGGCGGTCAGGCGGTGGCGTTCAGCGCCGCCGCGTCCGCCTTGATGCGATCGACCAGCGCCCGGAATCCGTTGGAGCGTTGCGCGGTGAGATGCTCGCGCAGGCCGAGTTTCTCGAAGAGCGCAAGCGCGTCGATGGCGAGGACATCGGAGGGCGGCTTGCGGTCGAAAAGCGCGATGGCGATCGCCACCAGGCCGCGAACGATGAGCGCGTCGCTGTCGCCGACGAAGTGCAGGACCGTACCGCCCGGCCCGGTCTCCGCCGAGGTCGAAAGCCACACCTGGCTGGCGCAACCGCGCACCTTGTTGGCGTCGGTGCGGGCTGCGTCGGGCAGCGGCTCGAGCTTCTTGCCGAGCTCGATCACATAGCGGTAGCGATCTTCCCAATCGTCGAGAAGCTCGAAGTCGGCAATGATTTCATCGATCTTCATGGCCAGCGATATAGGCGCCACGGCGACCGAGGGCAAACCGGGCGCGGCAATCCGGCAAGAAAGAGCCGCGAGCGGCCAAAAGGGCAGGTAAGCCGCTCGCGGAGGAGTTCAGACCTCGCGCGCGGTCTGCGCCGCGCGTGAAACTGCGGGTGACGCTTCGATCCGGATCAGGCGGCGCCGCTGTGCCCCTTGGGAGCCCGCCACGACGGCGCCATGTCTTCCTGCTTGAGCGTGCCGGCATCGGACTCGCCGGTATTGCGGCCCATGTAGCCGGAGATGACCTCGGCGCCGTAGCGGACCTTGGACACGAACACCTGGGCGGCCGTGCTGCCGGTGGCGCATGTGTCCGGATTGCGGTCGCAGAAGCTGGAAATGTCGACGATGGCCGAGCGAGCCGCCACCAGCGCCTCGACGGCGCTGACCCGCGGCGCGTTCGCGCCGGAATTCGGGTCGCCGGGCAACAGCATCACCACGACGGTCAGCCAGAATGCTGCGCGAATGAGAAAGAACATGAGCCTGCCCTCAAGTTGAACGATGCGTCGCGATCTCTTCGCGATCTTGGACGGCAGGATAGCGCCGCCGGTTGAAAGTCGGGTTCAGGCGGTCCCGGCAAATCGCATCAAAGTTTACGCATTGCTGGCGGATTCCGCGGCTCCCGGAACGGGGCGCCGTTTGCCGGGCGTTGCCATGGTTTAGCGTTCATTAAGCGGGCCCTGCGAGAGTGGCGCTGAGATCTCCGCCAGAGAGGAATGACGTGCCCGCAAAAACCGCTCGCCGTCGCGCGGCAGCCCGCCGCCCCGAGCCCGAGGTGGCCCCGGACGGCCCCCTGGCCCGCGCCGTCGACCACGCCTTCGAGAACCCGGCCATGTCCGGTGGTCTGGCGGTGATGGCGATCACCGCCATGGCGATCATGTCGAACGCGATGTTCCTGCAGCATGGCCAGCACCCGGAGCCGCTGTTCGCCACCCGGCCGGCCGCCACCGCGCCGCAGCGGCCGGCCCCGATCCGACCCGCCGTTCCGTCGCCGCGCCGCGTTGAAGCGCCCGCCGTCGTCACGCCGCCGCCGATGCCGCGCGTCCAGCCGATGCCCACGCCGGCGCCGGATGCGGCGACATCGACACAGGCATTGGTGACGGCCATCCAGCGCGAGCTGGCACGGCTCGGTCTCTACACTGACGCCATCGACGGCCTCGCCGGTTCGCGCACGCGGGCCGCGATCTCCACGTGGCAGAACGCCGCCGGCATGAAGGTGACCGGCGAGCCGACGACGGATCTGCTGGCGGCCCTGCAGAAGCCGACCGCTTCGCTGAAGCCGGCGGCGCCCGCGCCGGTCGTCGCCGTCCCCGACGATCAGGTCGTCGCCGCCATCCGCCGCGCCGCCGAACTCGAGCACGAGCAGGCAGCCGCCCGCAATGGCGACCGTCTCCGCCGCGTCCAGGTCGTCCTTAGTGATATCGGCTACGGCCAGCTCGTCGCTGACGGTCAGCTCACCAGCGAGACCGCCGACGCATTGCGGCGCTTCCAGCTCGATCAGGGCCTGCCGGTCACCGGCGAACTCGACGACGGTGTCATCAAGCGGCTGATCGTGATCGGCGCGATGAAGGCGGACTGACGCGATGCGCGTCACCTCGTCCCTCTGGGTCGGGGCCTATATTCGCCGCTGCGCCTCCGAGGGGATCGTCGCCATGCTCGTGCGCCACGGCGCCGAAGAGGCCGGGGCGATCTTCGTCATCGTCGATCGGCTGGACGGCACCGGCGACTTCTACGCGCCGGCGCCGCAGACATCGTTCACGGAAGCGACGCCGAGCGACCGGCTGTTCCAGCGGGTGGCGGAAGGCGAGGCGATGGCCGCCATCAACGAGCGGATCGAGCGGGAGGCCCGCTTCGATCCCGACCTCTGGGTCGTCGCGGTGGAAAGCCGCGACGGACGCGCGCTTCTCGATATCGGCTGAACCGGACGGCCGTCAGGCCCGCCGGGCGAGATCCTCGCCCTCGTCGCGCCGCGGTCGATTCGTGCGCGCTGCTGCGGCGGCGCTCGCCATTCTCGGCGAGATGCGGCTCGTAGCCGGCCCCGCGACCGAAGCGCTCAGGCGCCATGCGTCGCAGAGTGTCTGCGCGGTCGATTGCTCCATGCCCGCGTAGAGATCGGTGAGCGGGAAGAACGCCTGCACATTGCGGCCGACCGGACTCGCCAGCAGGAAAACCTGCTGGGCCTGCGTCTCGTCGAGACGCATCGCCTTGAGAAGGACGGCAAGGGCTTCGCCGCCGGCATCGTTGACGGCGCCGGCAACCGCGTCGGCTTCAAGTCCGAGGCCGTCGACGATCGTCATGATCAGTTCCCCGATCTGGCCGCGACGGGCGAAACCCGACGATCTGGGCCGCCCCGAGGATCGACTGGAATGCCCTGTCGGGCGTGCTCGCCCGCGCCGGCGGAGCCGGGATTGGCGGTCTCATGGCAATGTCGGCGATCACCCGCAGCCTGGTCGGCCGGTCGAGGGCCAGGAATTGCTTGAGGTCGAAGCGGCGCGAACGGCCGGACGGCGGCCGGATCGTGGTGCCGGGTGGCGGCGACGGGGGCGGCGTGGTCGCGGTCAGCGGCGTGACGTCCGTCGCCGGCGCGGCGGGGGCTCGCATGGAAGCGCCGTTGTCGAGGTAGCCCATCACCTCTGCGTCGCCGGTCAGGCGGAGGGCGCGCTTGACGTCGTCGCCGATGTCGGCGCGCCGGGCGATCAGGCGATGGTGCGCCACCTCGGTGGCGGCGATCACGGCAAGCAGGTCGAACGAGTCGAGGACGGCCGAATGCCGCAGGACCGGCGCCGCCACCTCGATGACGTCGCGGGCCAGCATCCGCACCACCGCCGACGGCGCGTCGGCGCAGGCCGCAAGTCGCTCGGCGACGAGCGCGCGATCGGCTATCGACACTTTCGGCAGGAAGTGGCTGGCGAGTTCCTCGTAGCGGTGGATCTCGTCGTCGTCGTGGGTGAGGTCCTGGGCGAAGAGCTCGGTCGTGGCGCGCAGAAGCGCGGCATCGCGCGTTTGCTGGTTCGCGCGCGCAACATCGGCGAGGTCGTCGGAGAGCTTGCGTGAATGCATGGGCTTGCGGTCCGGAGCGGCAGGATTTCTCGGTGGCGATTGTCTGCCGAAGTCGTTAGCGGACTGTTAACCTTGCTTGCCGCTTACTGGGTTCGATCGACGGCTGTGGTCGCATCCAGATCGCAAGCGGCGACAACCGACTGGGGCACGATGGAAGACCGGATGGGCACCGTTCTCCACTTCAATCCACCACCACAGACATCGGCGCCGCTTGCCGAGGGCGACCGGTCGCCGACTGCCAGATGGTCATCTTTCCCGGGCGTGCGCATCGAGCGCCACGAACCGAGCGCCGACACCAGCCCGCGCCGTCCTTCCGGGCGCGGCAACCGGGACGGCGGCAGCCGCCCGCGCAAGTCGTCCTGACAAGCGGGCTAGAGCTTGCCGCCGCAATCGGCGGCGTTCAGCGACGCGGCAACGCTCGGCGCCAGCGAATCGTCCGGAACGAACGCCCTGAGCAGCACGAAGCCGGCATCGATCGGCAGTTCCAGCACGATCGCCGTCTCCAGCGATGCCGGCGGATCCTGGCGTAGCTGCGCCATCTGCACCGGCGTCAGGATCGCGAGGTCGAGCTGCGACCGGTCGGCCGAGCGGTCGTTGAGGCTGTAGATGTTGCGGCCGCGCCGGTCGAACACCGCCACCGACCAGAACTCGTCGGCGAACGCGCGGTGATGTGCACCGGGCCGGCACCGAGGCTGAAACGGCAGACCGCCTGCACGCATGCGCGGGTCGAGCGAGGCGAGGGGCTCGGCGCCGGCCTCCGGCACCGGCAGGACGTGGAACTGCCCGTCGCGGCCGAAGCGATGCATCTCGGCCCAGGCGTCGTGATCGGCGTAGTAGGGCACCATGAAGACGATGGCGATGTGGATGATGCCGCCGAGCAGCAGGCCGCCGAGGGCGAAGAGCATCGTCCGCCTCATCGGCAGGCCGCCCTTGCGGATGTCCGGCATGACCAGATCGGCGATCCGGCTGCCGGTGGTCAGCGGCGTGTCGTAGAGCCGGAGCACCAGACGAAAGCGGTCGACGCGGGCGACCGGCAGCCAGTTGCCCGGCGCGACCTCGGCCGAGACGGTGATGACGAAGCTGCCGTCCGGCCGGCGGACGATCTCGCGCGAATGGAAGCTCGGCGCGGCGGGCGGCGTTGATCATCAGCCGGCCCTCGGCGTCGTAGGCGGTCAGCGTCCACAGGCGGGCCGCGGGCGTCTGCCCGACCACCTCGTAGGTGCAGGTGCCCGATAGCGGCTCGCCGGCCGAATCGTCCTCGGCCGTGAAGGCGATGCCCTCGCCGGCGCCGAGCGGCACCTCGCCGGTGCGGGCCAGCGTCGCCAGCGAATAGGGATCGGCGTTGGCGCTGCCGGCATCCGGCCATGCCGTCCAGGCGCCGGCGGTGACCGCGCCGAACAGGAAGCCGCGCTCGACCGCGATCCAGGCCGTCGAGACGCCGATCGACGACCGCGATGACGATGGCGATGGCGATGTCGATGATGAAGACGCACGCGGGATCTACCTCGCCAGGTCGGTCATGGACGCAAGCCGCGGTCCGACCGCCGCGATCCCCGCCGCCGCGCACTATCGGGCGATGGCTGGCGCTGGCGAGGCAGCGTCCGCCGATCTGCCGGCGACCGTGGTCAACGTGGCCGGCACGGCGAGCGCGGCCAGCGGCTTCAGGCGCGGCGCGTTGCGCATCAGCTGCTCGATGGCAAGCAGGCGTTCGGTGGCCGCGGCCGACAGCGCCGCCGGTCCGCCGTTGTCGCCCGATTTGCGTCGGTCGCAGCGTTCGCCGCCACCGCCGCGTCGGTAGCTGGCTTCTCCATGGGATTGTCGATGAATGGAATCGGCTTCAGATCGACGCCCTTATGGGCGAACGTCATGATCTCTTTCCAGGTCTGCGCGGGCAGCGTGCCGCCGGTCAGCCGGCGCGTCGGCGGCGTAGCTGTCGTTGCCGAACCAGACCGCGGCGGCGAAGTTGCCGGTGAAACCGCAGAACCAGGCGTCGCGATAGGCCGACGTCGTTCCGGTCTTGCCGGCGGTGCGGATGCCGTCGAGCTTGGCGCGCCGGCCGGTTCCCCATTCCGGCACCTGCACCATGCATGCCGTTCATGTCCGCGACGACCTCTTCGGGCAGCACGCGCTCCGGCGGTTTGGCGTCGCGTCGTCGGTCGTAGAGGACCTTGCCGCGTGCTGCTCGAGGATCTGGGTGAAGGCGTAGGGCTTGCGCTTGTAGCCGCCATTGGCGAAGACGGCGTAGGCACCAGCCATGTCGATCACCTTCACCTCCGACGCGCCGAGCGGCAGCGAGCGGGTGATGCGCAACTCGCTGGTGATGCCCATCTTCTGCGCCGTCTCGACGATCTTGTCGCGGCCGAACGCCTGGGCGAGCCGGACCGGAATGATGTTGATCGACTTGACCAGCCCGGTGGTCAGCGTCACGGGCCGGAATAGCCGCCGCCGTAGTTGTGCGGGCACCAGTTGCCGATGCAGATCGGCGCATCCCGAACGACGCTCTTCGGCGTGAAGCCGTTCATCATGGCGGTGGCATAGACGAACGGCTTGAACGACGAGCCCGGCTGGCGCAGCGCGTCGGTGGCGCGGTTGAACTGGCTCTCGCCGTAATCGCGCCCGCCGACCATGGCACGGACGGCCCCGTCGGTCCCGACGAGCACGGCGGCGGCCTGCTTCACACGGTAGGAATTGCCATACTCTCGCAGCGTTTTCTCCACCGCGTCATCGGCGGCATGTTGCATGCCGAGATCGACCGTGGTGCGCACCGTCAGCACACGGTCGCCGCCGAGATTGAGGTTCTTCACCTCATCGAATGCCCAGTCGAGGAAGTAGTCCGGCGAGCCGGAGTTTGCGTCGCGCTCGATGACGTCGGCCGGATGGCGACGCGCGCCGATGACCTGGCCCTCGGTCATGAAGCCGGCCTGCACCATGTTGGTCAGCACCTCATTGGCCCGGGCGCGGGCAGCCGGCAGGTTGATGTGCGGCGCGTAGCGCGTCGGCGCCTTGAACAGGCCGGCCAGCAGCGCCGCCTCCGGCAACGTGATGTCCTTGACCGATTTGCCGAAATAGAACTCCGAGGCGGCTTCCACGCCGAAGGTGCCGCCGCCCATGTAGGCGCGATCGAGGTAGAGCTTGAGAATCTCGTTCTTGCTCAGGTGCGCCTCCAGCCAGACGGCGAGGAAAGCTTCCTTGATCTTGCGGTCGAGGGTACGCTCGTTCGACAGGAACAGGTTCTTGGCGAGTTGCTGCGACAGCGACGAGCCACCCTGCACGACGGCATTGGCCCGCAGGTTCTCGATCAGCGCCCGCGCGGTGCCGGGAATGTCGATACCAAAGTGGTCGAAGAACCGGCGGTCCTCGGTCGCCAGAACCGCCTTGATCAGGGCGTCAGGCATTTCCTCGAGCGGCACAGCGTCGCTCTGGTTGATGCCGCGCTTGCCGATCTCGTTGCCGTAGCGATCGAGGAAGGTGACCGCCAGATCGCCCTTGCTGCGCCAGTCACCGGCCGTGTCCTGGAACGCGGGCAGGGCGAGGGCGAGCATCAGAACGGAGCCGCCGGCCGCCAGCGTCAACCCGTCGCCCAGGACCTCGACCACCGCGCGTCTGATCCCGGTCACCCGGAACCGCCGCATGAACAGCGATACCGCGCCGAATCGCCCGGCGATCGCCCGGCCGATGCGGAACAGCGTGGAATCGACCCAGGCATCGACTTCGATCAGCCGAACGCCGCGGCGGCGTTTGCGGTTGCTCTGGAAAGGATCGCGCAACGAATTGGCTCCTTTCGGGGCCGAAGCGTATCGGGCCCGATGGTGGCGGCGTCAGGCCAAGGATAGGCGAGCGCGGTGCGTTGGGGAAGCCACGCGACACGCCTAGCGGCAGCTAGGGCACCACGTAGACCGGCGTGCCGACCGAGACCTCGCCGAAAAGACGGGCAATGTCGCGATTGTACATGCGAATGCAGCCGTAGGAGACATAGCCGCCGACCGAGTTCGGCCGGTTGGTGCCGTGAATGGCCGTGTCGTTGCCGGTCATGATGAGAGCCGCGACGCCCATCGGATTGGCCGGCGTGCCGCCCTTGATCAGGTTGGGAAGCGACGGAATATCGCGCTTGACCTCCGGCGGCGGCGCCCAGTCCGGCTTGACCATCTTGCGCACGATGCGCTTGAAGCCGGTCCAGCGCTTGCCGGTCTTGCCGACGCCGACGGGATAGCGTTCGGCGCGCCCGCCACCGAGGACGAAATAGAGCCGGCGCTCCGAGTTCCTGATCACGATCGTCCCTGGCGCATAGCCGGTGTCGCGGAAGCTGACGATCTCCACCGCGCCCGCCGGCGCGACGGCACAGAAGCAGGAGAGGATGAGGATCGCCACGGCAAGCAGCCGGGCGGATCGGACGCGCACACGGGCCATGGCGCCGAAACTAGACGCGAATGATGCGCCGAGTCATCCGGATTTGTGAAACATCGTAAAGACTTGGCTGAAGGCTTTCACGTCGGGGAAAGGTGTCCGCCGGCAACCTGCGCCGGCGGACACCCATTGACTGTTACATCATGCCTTCATCGTTGAGGAAGCCGGCGGCCACATCCTCGATCGACTTCTTGTCGACGTCGACCTCTGCGTTCAGCCGCTGCATCACGGCGTCGGTGAGCTTGGCCGACAGGTCGTTCAGCGGCTTCTCGATGCCGGGGTTGGCTTTCAGCGTTTCCGTGCGCACCACCGGCGCGATCGCATAGTTCGGGAAGAACTCCTTGTCGTCTTTCAGGACGCGGAAATTGAACGCCTTGATCCTGCCGTCGGTGGCGAAGACGAGGGCGATATCAACCTGGTCCTCGTTCAGCGCCTGATAGGTCAGGCCCGAGTCCATCGCCTTGAGGTCTGCCCGTGTCGTCTTGAAGCCATAAGCCTTCTCAAGCCCGGGCAGTCCGTCCGGACGCTTGGGAAACTCGGCATTGACGGCCATGACGAGGCCCTTGCCGTCATTGTAGGCCTTGGCAAGATCCGACAGCGTCTTGACCGAGTTGGTCTTGTCATCCGAAGCGCGGACGGCCAGGGCGTAGGTGTCGTTGGCGGCCGACGGATTGAGCCAGGTGAGGCCCTGCTTGGCGTCGAGCTCCTTGACCTTCTTGTAGGTGTCCTGCGCGTTCATCCGTTCGCTGACCTTGTTGTAGGTGACCAGCGAAGTCCCCGTATATTCCCAGTACACGTCGACTTGGCCGTTTACCTGCGCATCGCGCACGACCTGCGAGCCCATGCCGTCCTTCTTCACGACGTCGAAGCCGTTGGCCTTGAGAAGCTGGGCGGTCATCTCCGACAGCAGGAGCTGCTCGGTAAAGTTCTTGCCGCCCACCACAATGGTGGCGGCATGCGCCGACGCGGCGATGCCGACACCCGCGACCGCTCCCACAAGCATTTTTGCGATCTGTTTCATAGCCGTTTCCTTCCTTCTCCTGGTTGCTGCGAAAGCTACGAGTGCGCGCCGTCAACGCAGCGGGTTGACGCCGCGCGGAATGGTCCAGAGTTGAAGCTGGCCCATGATGAAATCGACGAGGATTGCGAGCAGCGCAGTCGGGATGGCGCCGGCCAGCATCATGCCGAACTCGTTGAGAGCGATGCCGCTGAAAATCAGTTCGCCGAGACCGCCGCCGCCGATCAGGAAGGCGAGCGGCACGGTGCCGACATTGATCGCCAGCGCCGTTCGGATGCCGGCGAAGATGACGAACATGGCGTTCGGCAATTCCACTTGCCACAGGATCTGGCGGCTGCTCATGCCCATCCCGGATGCCGCTTCGATGAGGTAAGGCGGCACGGCGCGGATCCCGGCCAGCGTGTTGGAGACGATCGGCAGCAGCGTGGCGACGAAGAGACCGAAGATCGCCGGCGTATCGCCGATGCCGAGCACACTCATTGACAGCGCGAGCACCGCCAGCGTCGGAATGGTGGCGCCGACGTTGAGACCCTGCAGGGCGATATCGCCGTAGCGGCGAAAACCGGGGCGCGTGAGCAGCACGCCGATCGGCACGCCGGCGGCAATGGCCAGTCCGCCGGAGATCGTCACCAGCTGGACGTGCTGCCTGGTCAGAAAGGTAATGTCGTCCCACAGGTCGAGGATCGTCGGCAGCAGGCCGCCCGCCCACGCCCAGGCGCCAAGCGCGAAGACAAGCACCAGCAGGCCGCTCCGCCACAGCCGCCGCAGGCCTGCGATTTCGAGCGCGTCAGCCATCGCGATAGGCCTGAGAGAGCAGGTGGGTGATGCCGCGCAGTGTCACGTAACCGCTGAACAGGCCCTCGTCGTCGACGCAGGCCAGCCAGCTCACGTCGTGGCGGAACATGGTCGAAACCGCGGTACGCAGGTTCTCGCTGAGATTGATCGTCGTCGGCAGGGGCTCGTGGTTCTCGCCAACCTTGCCGCGGGTGTCGCGCGCCAGTCTGAGGTCGACATAGCCGCGTGGCCGACCGCGCGGGCCCACCATGACGATCGCGTTGTGTCCGTGTTCCTCCATCAGCGCCGCGGCGTGCGCAAGCGTGTCGTTCGCTTCCACCTTTGGCGGGTCGTGCATCATCGCGTCCGGCACCCTGAGCAGTTGCAGGCGCTTGAGCGTGCGGTCGCCGCCGACGAAGTCGGAGACGAAGTTGTTCTTCGGGTGGGCCAGCAGACTGTCCGGCGTGTCGTATTGGATCAGTCGCCCTTCGCGGAAGATGGCGATGCGGTCGGCCATCTTCACCGCCTCGTCGATGTCGTGGCTGACGAACATGATCGTCTTCTTCAGCGTCGCCTGCATCTTCAGGAACTCGTCCTGGATGACCGCCCGGTTGATCGGGTCGATGGCGCCGAAGGGCTCGTCCATGAGCAGCACCGGCGGGTCGTGGGCGATGGCGCGGAGCACGCCGATGCGCTGCTGCTGGCCGCCGGACAGCTCCTTGGGATAGCGCCTGAGGAAGATCGACGGGTCGAGCCCCACCAGATCGAGCAGCTCGGCGGCACGCTTGCGCGACTTCGCCTTGCTCCCATGCCGAGGATGTCGGGGACGACGCAGATGTTGTCCTCGATGGTCTTGTTGGGGAACAGGCCGATCTGCTGGATGACGTAGCCGAGGGAGCGGCGAAGCTCGACCGGGTTCTGGTCGGCGGTATTCTTGTCGTCGATGAAGATCTCGCCCGAGGTCGGTTCGATCAGCCGGTTGACCATCTTCATGGTCGTCGTCTTGCCGCAGCCGGACGGCCCGAGCAGCACGCAGATCTCGCCCTCCGGCACCTCCATCGACACCTGGTCGACGGCCGGCGCAGAGCCGCCGGGAAAGACCTTGGTGACGCGCTCGAGCCGGATCATGAGGCTCTCAGCCCCGGCGACGTGAGCAGCCGCTGCAGCCCGAGCAGCGCGAAATCGGCGACAACCGCCAGAATGCTGACCGCCAGCGCCCCGGTGATCAGCTGCCGCGGATCGGTCTGGCTGATGCCGCGGGAAATGAAGGCGCCGAGGCCGCCGGCGCCGATATAGGCGGCGATCGCGGTGACGCCGATATTCATCACCACCGCGACGCGCACACCCGACATGATCACCGGCACCGCGATGGGAAGTTCGACTTCGCGCAGTCGCTGCATGCGGGTCAGCCCCATGCCGCGCGCCGCCTCGCGAAGGGCCGGCTCGACATTGTGGATGGCGGTGTAGGTGTTGCGGATAATGGGCAGCTGCGAATAGAGCAGCACCGCGATCACCGCTGGCAGGTAGCCGATGCCGTGGCCGATGAGCGAGAGGACCGGGATCATCATGCCGAAGAGTGCAATCGACGGGATGGTGATGATGATCGAGGCCACATAGAGAACCGCGTCGGCCGCTCTCCGGTTCTGTGTGATGGCGATACCGATGGGCACGCCGGTCAGGATCGCCAGCCCAACGGCGACCCCGACAATGGCGAGGTGCTCCTGGGTGCGCGAAAGAATCAGGTGCCAGTTGGCGATGATGTAGTTGAATGTGTCCATGCGATCGGCGAAAAGATCGCCGATCCATGAGCAATAGGCAACGTTCAATCGGAAATATATTGAGTCAAGCGAATTATGGCATAACGATCAGTATGTTATTGTGATGTAAAATGATATCTATGTATTTCCAAGATTGTGCGGTAGAGCAGCGACGAATAGATATATATAGCCTCAAGAAAAGATGGAATTTCAGGAAATTTAAGCAGCATCCCGACATCTGCATCAGTCACCATCGGCGCCTCTTCCGGGCCCTGGCGGGATAGGGTAGAGCGCTGGCGAAAAGGCCGAAGAGGATTCCCCGTGGCAAGACGCAAGACGCCGGAGGCCGCGCAACCCTTCTGGCGGACCAAAACGCTGGACGAGCTGACGCCGGGCGAGTGGGAATCCCTTTGCGACGGCTGCGGCCGCTGCTGCCTCAACAAGCTCGAATACGAGGACACCGGCGCCATCGAATGGACGGACCTTGCCTGCGTCCTGCTCGACGGCGAGACCTGCCGCTGCACCGACTACAAGCATCGCCACCAGCGCGTGCCCGGTTGTATCGCGCTGACGCCGGAGAGTGTCCGCAAGCTGAACTGGCTGCCGCCGACCTGCGGCTATCGACTGGTGGCGGAGGGACGTGACCTCTACTGGTGGCACCCGCTGGTGTCGGGCGACCCCGAGACCGTGCACCACGCCGGCATCTCGGTGCGCGGCCGCACCGAGAGCGAAGTCGGCATGTCGATCGACGACTTCGAGGACCACGTGGTCGAGTGGCCGGCCGAGAATCCGGCGGACGGTATCGAGGTGGCGGAGCGGGCGCCGCCGCGACGGCGGAAGATCGGCTTCGTTTGAGGGGCGGCGCGAAAGCCGCGCCACGGCAATCGACGATGCGGGGAGGGGGAGGCTAGGCCGCCGCGGCCTGCTTCTGCAACATGGCGGCCAAGGCGTCCGGATCGATCGGCCGGCTGAAATGGAAACCCTGGATCGCGTCGCAGTCGTTGTTCTGCAGGAACTTCAGCTGCTCATCGGTCTCCACGCCTTCGGCGATGACCTTCATGTTGAGCTTCTGGCCAAGTGAGATGACCGCCATGGCGATGCTGCGGTCATTGGCGTCGTCGGGCAGGTTGCGCACGAAGGACTGGTCGATCTTCAGCCGGGCCACGGGAAAGCTCTTGAGCGCGCTCAGGCTCGAATATCCGGTACCGAAATCGTCGATGGAAAATCGCACGCCGAGTCGCCTGTAGCTGGCGCATGGTGTCAATCGCCGTGTCGACGTCGTGCATCAGCATGCTCTCGGTCAGTTCGAGTTCCAGGTAATTCGGGTCCATGCCGGTTTCACGAAGAACGTCGGTGACCCGCGCCACCCAGCTGCGGTCCCTGAACTGACGCGCCGATACGTTCACGCACATCGTGATCGGCGGGATGCCGGCGTCCTGCCAGGCCTTGTTCTGTCGGCAGGCCTCGCGCATCACCCAGTCGCCCAGGGGGACGATGAGGCCACTTTCCTCGGCGAGCGGGATGAACTTCGCCGGCGGCACCATCCCGAACATCGGGTGGCGCCAGCGCACGAGCGCTTCGACGGCGAAGATGGCGCCGGTGTGCAGATCGACCTGCGGCTGGTAGGCGAGCACGAATTCCTTGTTGACGATGGCGCCGCGCAAGCCCTCCTGCAGAAGCCGCCGCTCGCGCGCCGCCTCGTTCATCTCGCCGGTGTAGAACTGATAGTTGTCGCGGCCTTTCTGCTTTGCCTCGTACATGGCGACGTCGGCATTCATGACCAGCGCGTCGGCGTCGGCGCCGTCTTCAGGAAAGGTCGCCACGCCGATGCTGCTGGTAACGTGAAACTGCTGTCCTTCGATCGGAATGGGCTCGGCGATCGCCGCGCGAAGCTTTTCAAGCAGGGCCGTGGGAAAGGACTGCTGCCCACCGTGATCCGCGAGCAGGACGACGAACTCGTCACCGCCCAGACGCGCCACCGTGTCGGTCGCGCGAACGCAGGCGACCATGCGCTCGGCAACGGTCTTCAGGAGCGTGTCGCCGGCATTGTGGCCGAGGCTGTCGTTGACCAGCTTGAAGTTGTCGAGATCGATGAAGATCACCGTGACATGGCCGCGGTCGCGCTCGGCATGGAGGATGATCTGGGCGAGCCGGTCCATGAGCAGCGTTCGGTTCGGCAGCTTGGTCAGCGCGTCGTGCAGCGCCATGAAGCGGATTTGCTCTTCCGCGCTCTTCCGGTCGGTGACGTTGCGGGAGATGCCGACGATGCCGACGATCTGGTTCTGCTCGTTCCTCAACGGCACCTTCGACGTAGACAGCCATTTCTTGACGCCTGACGGGTCGACCACATACTCGTCGATATCGAGGAGCGGCTCGCCGGTGGCGATCACCCGCTGCTCGTCGGCGAAGAACTTTCGGGCGAGTTCGGGCTGATGAAGGGCAAAGTCGGTCTTGCCCATCAGGTCGTCCGGCTGCAGCCCGAGATCGGCGGCCACGGCCCGGTTGACGATGACGAAGCGGCTTTCGGTGTCCTTGACGAAGAGGTAGTCCGGCACCTGGTTGATCATGGCGCGGAAGAGCGCGCGTTCCACTTTCCAGTCCTGTTCCGCGCGCCTGAGTTCGGTGATGTCCTTGACGATGCCGATCAGGCCGATCGTCCGGCCGCGATCGTCCTTCAGCGGGACCTTCGAATTGAGGTGCCACTCCGTGGCCCCCTTGTCGTCGCTGACCACTTCGACGTCCATCATCGGCTGTCCCGACGCGATGATCTTCTGTTCGATTTCGTGGAAGCCCTGCGCCACCTCCGCCGGGAACAGGTCGAAGTCGGTCTTGCCGATCAGATCCTGAGAGCGCTCGAGTCCGTTGGCGTGCGCGACCGCATCACTTGCGGCGATGAACCGCCCCTTGGCGTCCTTGGCGAATATTTCGGCCGGTAGCTGGCTGATGATCGCCTTCAGGAGGTCGGCCGGGCCGCTCTCTTCTTCCCGCTCTCCGAGCCGCTCGCCAATATCCGCCTGCACCTGTGCATTGGCGGCAATCAGGCGGTCTATCTGATCGTCGAGGGTCGGGATTGCGTCGCGATCCGGTTTCCGGAGGCGATTCTTGGCCATCTTGCTGCCCTTTACGCTCCGTGAACCAGTCCCCGCGCGTGTCGGGCGAGCGAAATCCGGTCCACTACCGTACGGCGGCAACGTTTCCCCGTTGTTAACGGCTGGCAGGAACGGCGGCCCGGCCGGCCACGCCCGTGAACATCTGCAAGATGGCGCGCGACGGTAACCTGGCGTCCACCACCTCAGATGAGGGAATGATTTTCGTGCCATTTCGTGCTAGGTGGAGAGAACGCAAGCAAGACTACCGTTGGGGCTTCGGGGGGCCGAAGACGACGGGAGGACGTCGATGCGGCACATGTCCGGGGCAGGGCGCCCAACGCGGACCACCTTCCGCTTGTTTGCCGTGGCGCTTGCGCCGCTGTTGCTGGCAGCTGCCATCGGTCGCGCCGACGCGCAGGCACCCGGCATCATGGAACCGGGCGACGCGGTCGTCACCGGCTTCTCCGGCACCGTTCCGCCACCGCCCGGCTTCGCCGGCGATCCGATCGACGGCACGTTCATCGACGTCAACGGCGCTTCGATGCGTATTCGAGCGTCTTCAGCCCGCCGGGCCTCCGACCGGGCAGCTGATCGCCGCTCCGACCGTCTTCCAGGCGCCCGCCCAGTCGGTCGGGCAGGTCTTCCCGATCACCTTCGACGACTGGCCCAACCCCAACATCTATCTCGGCGCGACCTCGGCCTTCGGCGTCCAGATCGTGGCGCCCGACGGCAATGGCGACGGACTGCCCGACCGCATCACCAAGGGGCAGGCAGGCGCCACCTTCATGGACGGCCAATGGGGCGCCGGCGGTTCACCCGGCAGCATCTACCGCGTCGACGGCATCGACCGGCGCGATCACGCTCTTCACCACCATCGGCGCCAATAGCGGCCCCGGCCTCGGCGACGTGGTCTTCGACCGCTCCAGCCGGCAGTTCTTCGTCTCCGATCTCGACACCGGACACATCTACCGGCTCGACGCCGCCGGCACGATCACCGACACGTTCGACCACGGCGTCGACGGGCGCCCGACGCACGGGCTGGCGCCGGTTGCCGACGACGGCAGCACGATGGACATCACCAGTCCGTCGTTCGATTCCGACCGATCCGTCCACCTGGGGCCTGACGCCAGCCGGAGCGCCGCGTGCGCGGCCTCGCCGTCTACGCCGGCCGTCTGTACTACGCCGTGCGCCGGCCCGCAGATCTGGTCGGTCGGCATCAATCTCGACGGCACGTTCGCGGACGATCCGCGTTGGGAACTCGACGTCACCGGGCTCGCCAGCGACGACGAGATCTCCGACATTGCCTTCGACAATCTCGGCCGGATGATCCTCGCCCAGCGTGGCAACGCAGGTTGGCAGCCACGACTACACCGTTTTCGCACGAGCCGACGACGTCATCCGTCGTCCGCTATCAGAGAGAAGTCCCCGACGATCCCGACGACGCCGAGCGACCTGGGTGCAGGTGCCCGACGAATACGCCATCGGCGTGCGCCCCGACGGGCACAACGCCACCGGTGGCGTCGCGCTCGGCTATGGCTACGACCCGACGACCGGGTCGGTGTACACCGGCGCCTGCGGTAATTACCTGTGGTCGACGGGGGACTCGCTCCGCGACAACGCCGCCATGGCAGGCTTCCTTGCCGCCGGCGGACCGGCCGAGGTCCATGGCCTTCAGGGCAACGATCGTGAACTCGTGCGCCCGGCCAACGACCCGCCGCTGCAATCCTATTTTGTCGATTACGACGGCCAGTTCGGCGACCCCGAGAATCAGGGCCATGTCGGCGACGTGGAGATTTGGGCGCCGTGTCAGGGCGCGTCCTATTACCCGCCGTACTTCCCACCCTATTTCCCGCCGCCCGGTTACACGCCGCCGCCGTCGGACACCTTCAACCTGACGCTCGACAAGGAAGCGGTGCCGCCGGTCTGCGACGACTCCGGTCCGGGTTATCGGTGCACCTTCACGGTCCGCGTCACCAACACCGGCACGACGACCTATACCGGCGCCATCACCGTCGAGGACTGGCTGCCCGCAGCGCCGGCCGGCGCGACGATGACGTTCGATTTCCAGCCGCCGTGGGCCTGCGGGATGATCGTGGCGTCGGACTACGAATGTACCCATTTGCCGACGAATCTCTGGCCGGGCTCCAGCGTCGACCTCTACGTCACCGTCGACCTGCCGGCCGATACCGATCTCTGCTACCTCGAAAACGCTGCGCGGATCGTCTGGCCGCCCGGCTTCGGCGACGCCAATCCCGGCGACGATCTCGACTGGGCCTCGGCGCAGATCCCGAACGACAAGTGCGAGCCGCACGGCGACATCACCAACCTGAAGATCGACAAGCAGGTCGTCACGCCGACGTGCGAGGACAACGGTGCGAACTGGCTCTGCATCTACCTCGTCACCGTGACCAACGAGGGTCCGGGCGTCTACACCGGCGACATCGTCGTCGATGACACGTTCTCGGTCGCCGACCCGGTCCTCTGGCTCCCGAATTCCGCCGTGGACCTGCACCAACCCGGGACCAAGCCACACGTGTACCTTCCCGGGCGCGAGTCTGCCCGACGGTGGAGGCGGTCAGCTCGATCCGGGCAACAGCGTTGCGCTGTTTATCTGGGTCGAGGTGCCGAAGGACGCGCAGGAACAGGCGGGCAGTTGCTCGGTCAACAACCAGGCGAAGATCACCGCCGCGCCCGGCGGCAGCGCCCTCAACTCGAACGCGGCTGATGACACGTCCGCGATCGTGGTCGGTCTCACGCCCGGCCCGAACTGTCCGCCCGACAACAAGCATTCCGACCTGACCATCACCAAGGAGCCGGTCGGTTGCGTGCCCTATCAGCCGCCGCCGCCGCCCGTCGGCGAGGCGCTGATCATCGAGGCGAGCCCGCCGTGGGCATGCTACTTCACCATCCAGGTCCACAACCTCGGCCCCGACGACTTCCCCGGCCCGGTGACCATCAAGGACACATTCGTCGGCTTCTCGCCGATGCTGCCGAGCCCGGCCTTCTGGCCGCCGGTCTGCGCGTCCGACGGTGGCGGCGGATACGACTGCTCGTTGAGCCCGCTGGGCATTCCGAAGTTCTCGTCGAGCACTCCGCTGCTTGTCGGCGTGCTGGTGCCTGACGACGGCGAGACCTGCCATATCCAGAACCACGCCGAGATCACGACGCCGGCCGGCGGTTCGCCGACCAACACCAACCCGGCGAACGACTCCGCGGATGCGTCGCTCGACATCCCGTCGATCAAATGCAATCCGCTGCCCGAGGCGCAGCAGATCCAGGCGTGTCCGCTGCTGCAGAAGATGCCGGACGGCGGTTGTTGTCCGCAGGGTCAGACCTGGAACGGCCGCGAATGCGCCGGTCCGGGCGCCAAGACCCCGCCGCCACCACCGCCGCCACCGCCGCCGCCGCCGCCCGCCGACGGCCCGGCCGCTGTGTCCGCCGGATTTGACCGGCACGCCGCCGAACTGCCGGTGCAAGCCCGGCACGCATGGCACGCCCGGCAAGTGCCAGCCGAACGTGTGCCCGCCGGGGTCAATGGGCCGGTGGCCGAACTGCACGCCGATCCCGGTTTGTCCGAAGGACCGCCAGCTGACGAACGGTCGATGCTGCCCGGTCGGCACGACATCGAACGGCCGGACCTGCGTGACGCCGCCGCGGCTGGTTCCGCAGAACCCGCTGGTCCCGCTGCGCTGCCCGGCCGACTCGGTCGGCACGCCGCCCAACTGCCGCTGCAAGCCGGGCACCCATGGCTCGCCCGGCAAGTGCGTGCCCAACGTGTCCTGCCCGAAGGACCGGCAGATCCCGGGCGACGGCTGTTGCCCGAGCGGCACGACCTGGAACGGCAGGATCTGCGCCAAGCCGCTGACCCTGCAGCCGCTGCAACCGTTGCAGCCGTTGCGGCCGCTGTCCTGCCCGCCGAACTCGGTCGGCACGCCGCCCAATTGCCGCTGCGCGCCGGGCTTCACCGGCAAACCGCCCAACTGTGTCAGGCAGTTGCAGATCAACCCCAACCTGATCCTGAAGCCGTTCGTCTGCCCACCGGGCACCACCGGCACGCCGCCCAACTGCGTGACGACGATCAAGTAGCGGCAGGTGGCAGCAGGCAGAAACAGAAACGCCGGCCCAGTGGCCGGCGTTTTCCTGTCTGGCGGAGCGGGGGACTTCTAGCGGGCGCCGACGCCGCGCCGGGCGGTGCGCGGGGCCTTGGACGGCCGCCGGCGGCGGGCGAGGATGAGCTTGAACTCGTCGACGATCATGCCGGTGAG
The DNA here is from genome assembly GCA_963822975.1 of uncultured Alphaproteobacteria bacterium. Lineage (GTDB taxonomy): Bacteria > Pseudomonadota > Alphaproteobacteria > Rhizobiales > Kaistiaceae > CAVSRC01. The sequence goes on along the minus strand of CAWGJV010000023.1, from coordinate 79,919 downwards.
CTCGCCCCGGAACGCCACCCGGTCGATGACCAGACCGGCGATCGCAGCCGTGCCGATGGCGAGAAGGGTACTCACGGGGATCAGGGCCTCGTTCCAATTGCCTGATCCATAGATAGCCCACCGTCGCGTTCACCGGCGGTCAAGCTGAATGTAACCTTAATGCGGGAGGGGGCTGGCCCCCTCCCTGACGCTCGCGTTTCGCCTCTGTGGCCGCCGAAAGGGCGGGTTAGCGGGCGGCGCAGCGCTCGAACGCCGGCAGGTGGTTGTTCTGCGAGGCGTCGCGGAGATTCTGGAAGACCACCTGGATATCCGGGTAGCCGGCCGTGGCGGGGATCAGCTTGCCGTCGTAGAGGTCCTTGTTGACGATCTCCGCCTCGACCCCGATGGCGCAAGCCTCGCCGAGGGTGGCGGGCACGGACGCGACGACCGCCGGGTCGGCGAGGTAGGGGTTGGTGCCGGCCTCGACGCCGTAGGTCTGCATCACGGCGGTGAGGGCCGCCGAATGGGCCTGCTCGGCGCGGATGATGTTCGAGAACGGACGCACCGGGCCGAACTTGTCGATGACCGCGGCGTAGAACGCCTCGGCGCGGTACTCGTCCTCGAGGCCGGCGGCGAGCGCAGCGCGGGCGTCGTCGCTGAGCGTGGCGGCGTTTGCGACCGGCACGATGGCGGCGGCAAGGGCCGCGGCCAGCGCCAGCGTCGTGACGGGTCTCGGCATGGTCATGGCTCAGTCTCCTGATGGGCGGCCCCGGGAATCGAGGCTCTCCCCGACATCACGCAGATGCGGGCAGGGGACCGACGCGGACAGGGTGTCGCAGGGGAGGGGGCCAAACCATGCACGGCATGGTAGTCTCATAGCGGCATGAAGGCGGTACTCACCACACGACCGGGGTCCGGCTACGACGATATCGTGGAGGAGCGATACCACTTCCCTGCCACCTATCTCGCGCAAGTCGAGAACGCAGTGGGCGATCTGATCGTTTACTACGCCCCTCGTCGAACCGCGCCGAACCAATCTGGAGGAAGGCAGGCATATTTCGCAGTCGCTCGCGTCGCCTCGGTTGAGCGAGATCCAAAGCGCGACGATCACTACTACGCGAACATCTCCGACTATCTGGATTTCGACAATGACGTTCCGTTTCGGACCGACGCTGGAGATTACTTCGAGTCGATCCTCCAACGCGACGATGGCGAAACGAACCGAGGCGCATTTGGGCGCTCTGTCAGGAACGTGCCGGATAGGGAATTTGACGCAATCCTCACCGCCGGATTCTTGCGCGAAACGCTGTATCCTCCATCGGAGTCCATCCACGGCGTCACGGGGCTAGACGAGCCTCCGACAGACTACGTTCGGCCGGTCGCCGAGCTAACGGTGACGAAGAAGATTCGTGACCGCGCATTCGCACTGCATGTCCAGAGCGCCTATGACCGGACGTGCGCGATCACCGGGCTTCAGATCATCAACGGAGGCGGCCGTCCTGAGGTGCAGGCAGCCCATATCCAGCCAGTCGCCGCGAACGGCCCTGATTCGATCAGAAACGGAATCGCGCTTTCAGGGACGCTGCATTGGATGTTCGATCGCGGACTCGTTTCTATCGGGCAGGACTACGAGATCCTGACTGTTGATTCCGGAATCCCAGATCCTGTCCGTCGACTGATGCACCCGAGTGGCCGCCTGCTGCGCCCAGCAAATGAAGCTGCTTGGCCTCTGCAGCACTATTTGGATTTTCACCGGCGAAATGTCTTCAAGGGATCGATCCCATGAACTTTGACGAATGGCAGCGCGACGTCGATGCACGCATGCAGAAGGACTTCGCCATCACACTTGGTGACGCAGGGATCGATCGCGCAGACCTCAGCCGCTACTTCCATCAGAAAGTGGAATTTGCCGAATTTGTGCGTTGGTTCGCGGAGAAATACGATCTCACAAGCGTGGCGGATTGGGTCGCCTACCGATAGCGCCAACAAGTCGTGGATGGCCGGGACAAGCCCGGCCATGACGACGACCAATCGGCCTCACCCCGCACCGTTCAAGCTACGGCGACAAGAACTTCACGATCACCGGGTTGACGACCTCGGGGATTTCCGCGCCGATCAGGTGACACCCACGGCGCGGCGGTGACGGGCGCCGCCTACACCACGTCGACGATCGGATAGACGTGGATGAGGTAGAGGTAGAAGAAGGCGAGCGAAATCGCGAGGATGATGATGCCCAGCACCGGCGAGCTGACCTTGAATCCGGTCGCCGAGGCCTCGAAGGATGTGGCGACCGCTTCGTTGGCGGCGGCGTCCTTCTTGAGCGCGGCGCTGAACTGGAGCCACGAGAAATAGACTCCGGCGAGCACCAGGAGGACGACCAGCACGAAGATGATCTCGGAGGACACGAGCTGCCAGGCGAAGACGTTGCGGCGATGGTCGTAGCCGGTGGCACGATAGTCGTAATAGGCGCGCATCGCGTTCTGCATGGCCTTGGTGCCCGCCTCGCCGAGGACGTCAGCGGGCAGGACCGCAGGCTCGATGCTGTCCGCCGGGCCACTCTGGGCGAGCGCCTTGAGCTGGTCGATCCGGTTTATCTCGGGCGGGGCCGACGCGGCCTCCTGCGCCGCCGCCGGGAGGAAGACCGTGCAGCAGAAGACGAGAATCAGTCCCAGGCGCTTGAGCATGAGTGGCCACCTTTTCAGGAATTGGGACGGGTCAGGAACTTGACGCTTTCGAGACGCCAGTCGATCAGCTGGACGGCATCCCTGCCGGCCTCGGTCGTGAGATAGGCGTTCATCTCCGCCGGCGTCAGGACGTTGCGAAGCACCGTGAGCAGGCCGCCGCTGAGGCCGCGCTCCCAGTTGGCATAGGCCGGCGGCAGCGGCGGTGGACTGGCGGGCTGGGCATTGACGAACGTCGTCACCAGCGTCCGCCCGTCCGGCGTGATCGTGACCACGCTGCCATCGGGGAGGCGTTTGCGCACGCTGCCGTCGCTGAGGGGCGTCTCGAGCGTGCCGTCCGGCAGGACGTGGCTCGCGCGTACCGCGATGCCGGCCGGCGCCGAAGGCGGCGGGGCCGGGTTCGGGTCGGGGGCGATGAACCGCCCGCTCACCCAGCCGATGACGGCGCCATACTGGATGTTGCACCACCCCTGCAGACAGGGACCGAGTTCGACGAGGCCGCCGGCGCCTGGAGGCGCTTCGCCGAGAACCGGGTAGGCGGTGGACGGGCCGGAGCGGATGTTGAGGGTGTCGTTCGGCGTGATGTTGACGACGCGCCAGGCGCGGGCGAACGCCGCGTCGGGAAGCGCCATGGCGGCGGCGACAAGGGCGATCGAGGCAAAGAAGGCAAGGCTGCGGGCGGATCGGACTACCATGACGGCCTCCGGATTGACGCTGACCCGTGATGCCCCCAAACCCGCGTCGACCGCTCACGTGCGGCCGACTCTGTCGATTGCCCCGCCAGGAATCTACGCCGCCGCCGAAGCGGCGTACAAGTGCAGAGCCGGTTGATCCACGGAGAAGAATTTTCAGCGATTTGGATGGGAGCGAGCTATTTGCCCAAGAAACCAGGCCGGAATCTGGTCAATTTGCACGCGCCTCAAATTCGGACAAGAAATCGTGGATGGCCGGGACAGGCCCGGCCATGACGACGACCAGTTGATCATAATCAGCAGAGCTCAAGTTGAGGCGAAGAAGGTCGGAACTCCGATCGTCGCTTGCGCGGGGACGAAGAGCGAAAGAAGCTTGCTGCATTGGCCGACAGTCGCGGAAGGAGGCGGAGCTTTGTCGGATCGAAAGCGAAGCAAGCCGATCGCGCGAAAGGGAGAGGCGGTCGTCCGCCTGTCGGGCGGCAACCCGCAAATCGCGAAGGGGGACGGCGACGCGCCGGTGCAGGCGTATATCGCCGCGATGCCCGGCTGGAAGCGCGATCTCGGAAAGCGCCTCGACGCGCTCATCGTGCGCACCGTGCCCGACGTGCGAAAGGCCGTGAAGTGGAACTCGCCGCTCTACGGCGTCGCGGGGCAGGGTTGGTTTCTGGCGCTCCATGTCTTCACCCACTACGTCAAGGTGACCTTCTTCCGCGGCGCTTCGCTGCGACCGCTGCCGCCCGGCCCCAGCAAGGTGAAGGACACCCGCTATCTCGACATTCGCGAAGGCGACGCGCTCGACGAAAAGCAGATGGAGCGATGGGTGAAGCAGGCGGCCGCTCTGCCCGGTTATCTCGCACCGCGATCCTGACGGGGCGTCTGCGCCCCGGGCGGTGGTTTCCGGCAGCGCCTCCGTGTTTACTATGTCGGTAGTGGCGGGGCGGAAGCTCGCCGCACCGGTGAGGGAGAATGGTCACGACGGCACCGCCAGTCCGGCGCAACGAGGTGATCGGGGCCCTGTCGCTCGCCACCGAGCCGCGCGACTTCCTCGCCTCCGGCGACAAGGTGGTGGTCATCGGCCACTACGACATGACCCAGAAGAAGACCGGCAAGCCGCTGTCGAGCGACTGGGTGCACATCTTCACCTTCGCCGGCGGCAAGCTGGTGGCCTGGCGCGAACTCAACGACAGCGCCGCCTTCTACAACGCCTACCGCTGAGACCGGCGCATGCATGGGCCTTCCGGGGGAGGGCCCATGCACCCGGGCCGCTGGGCCTCGCTTGCGGCGACTTCGCAGCAACGGGCAGAAAAATCCTAGGAATAAAATCTTGACAGCGTGACGCTGTGTGTGTATCTTCCGGCTAACGTCGCAGAAGTGGGCGAACGGTTTTCCTCCCCCGCCAACGCCCTTGCCCGGGCACTGACTTTCCGGGCGCTGCGACCAAACTCCAGACCCCCGGACGCGCTCAGGCGCGACGGGGGTTTTTCTTTGCGGGCGCACGCACCATGACCCTTGTGGACAGCGAACGGGCCGGGCGGCCGAACGGCGCCGGCGGCGCGCCAATGGCCGCGCCGCCGCCGATGGAAACCGTGCGCACCGTGACCGGCTTCCAGCGGGGCACGCACCGCCTGTTGAGCCGGGACGAAATCGCCGGCCTGAAGGGCGAGGCCCGCCGGCTGGTCGAGGGCACCACGCTCTCGCAGCACGAGATCGCCAGGCGGCTGGACGTGCGGCCGAGCACAATTTCGATGTGGAAGCGGGACGGCGACTGGCAGCGCCCCGATGGCACGCCGGCGCGGCCGGACTTCGGCGGACGCGGACCCGCCCGCGACGCCGACACCGCCGAAGCGCGGCGCAGGCGCACGATCGTCCGGCTCTACCGCGTCTTCGATCGCCAGACGGCGGACCTGGAGGCGCGTGCCGTGCGGCCCGGCGCGACGACCGACGAGAAGGACGCGCGCACGCTCGCCGTGCTCGCCAAGACGCTTGAGACATTGATCGCGCTCGACCGGGACGACGGCGCCAAGTCCACAGACCCGGAGCGCGGAGACAGTGGAGACTATCGAGCCGAACTGGCGCGCACGCTTTCTCGATGGGCTGAGGAGGGGGGCCGATCCGGATGACCTGATCCGCCGCCTGTCCGACGGCGCGCAGGAGGAATGGGTCAGGACCTGGCCGGAGCGATGCGCGGCCCGACCAGCTGCCGCCGCCGGGCGACTGGCTGGTCTGGCTGATGCTCGGCGGCCGCGGCGCCGGCAAGACCCGCGCCGGCGCCGAATGGGTGCGCCGGCTGGCGACGGCGGCTGAGAAACCGGCGGGGCCGATCGCACTCGTCGGCGAGACCTTCGCCGACGTGCGCGAGGTGATGATCGAGGGCGTCTCGGGACTGTTGCGGATTCATCCGTCATGGCACCGGCCCGAATGGCAGCGCACGCGCCGCCGGCTGGTCTGGCCGAACGGGGCGGTGGCGCAAGCCTTCTCGGCGGAAGACCCGGAGGCGCTGCGCGGGCCGCAATTCGCCGCCGCCTGGTCGGACGAACTGGCCAAGTGGCGCTATCCGGACGCCGCCTGGGACATGCTGCAATTCGGCCTGAGGCTGGGCGACAGGCCGCGGCAGGTGGTGACCACGACGCCACGGCCGATCCCGCTGCTGAAGCGGCTGTTGGCCGGCGAAGCGACCGGCGAGACCGCGGTCAGCCGCGCCACCACCGGCGACAACGCCATGAACCTTGCGCCCGGATTCCTCACCCGCATCGTGGCGCGCTATCGCGGCACGCGGCTCGGCCGGCAGGAACTGCTCGGCGAAATGATCGCCGACCGCGTCGACGCGCTCTGGCAGCGCGAGGCGATCGAGCGGGCGCGGGTGACAGCGGCGCCGTCGCTCGGGCCGCACCGTGGTGGCGGTCGACCCGCCCGCCTCGCGGCGGAGCGGCACCTGCGGCATCGTCGCGGCCGCATTGGGCCATGACGGCATCGGCTACGTGCTCGCCGACGCCAGCCGCGCCGAGGTGCGGCCGGCCGAATGGGCGGCGGCGGCGATCGCGCTCTACCGGCGCTTCGACGCCGACGCGCTGGTCGCCGAGGTCAACCAGGGCGGCGACATGGTGGCGGCGGTGATGCGCGAGGTGGACGCCGGCGTGCCGGTGAAGGAGGTGCGTGCGACGCGCGGCAAGTGGCTGCGCGCCGAACCGGTGGCGGCGCTCTATGCGCAGGCGCGCGTGCGCCATGTCGGCGCGCTGCCGGAACTGGAGGACGAGATGTGCGACTTCGGCGTCGACGGGCTCTCCGCCGGCCGCTCGCCGGACCGGCTCGACGCGCTGGTCTGGGCGCTGACGGCGCTGATGCTGGGCGACGGCGGCAGCCCGCGGGTGCGGGGTGTGTAAGGGCGCCTGCGTTGCACGCGCCGCTCGCCCGGTCTATGACCGCCTGACCCACCCACACACGATCAGACGGACATCAGACATGCACGACAGACGGGCTTCGCGGCTCGGCGCCGCCGTTTCGGAAATCGGCTTCGGCGCCTGGGCGATCGGCGGCAGCTGGGGCGCGGTGGCGGAGAGCGACGCTGAAGCGGCGCTGAACGCCGCGCTCGACGCCGGCGTCACGTTCATCGACACCGCCAACGTCTATGGCGGCGGACGCTCGGAACAGATCATCGGGCGGGTGTTGAAGGCGCGCGGCGGCACACGGCCGTTCGTGGCCACCAAGACCGGCCGCGAGAAGCAGAACGTGCCGGAGACCTACACGAGGGAGATCATCACCGCCTCGGTGGAGAAGAGCCTCGCCAACCTGCAGACGGACGCGCTCGACCTGTTGCAGCTCCACTGCCCGCATCCGGCGGTCTACTACATGCCGGAGGTGTTCGACATCCTCGACGGCCTGGTCAAGGCCGGCAAGCTGAAGCGCTACGGCGTCAGCGTCGAGAAGGTCGAGGAAGGGCTGAAGGCGATCGAGTATCCGGGCGTCGCCTCGCGTGCAGATCATCTACAACATCTTCCGCCAGCGCCCGGCGCGGCTGTTCTTCCCGGAGGCGAAGAAGAACGGCGTCGCGGTGATCGTGCGCGTGCCGCTGGCGAGCGGTCTGCTGACCGGCAAGATGAAGCGCGACACGAAGTTCGCCGCCGACGACCACCGCGCCTTCAACCGCCACGGCGAGAAATTCGACATGGGCGAGACCTTCTCCGGCGTGCCCTACGAAGAGGGGCTGGCGGCGGTGGAGGAGCTGCGCCCGCTGGTGCCGATGGGCGACCGCGATGGCCGCCTTCGCGCTGCGCTGGATCCTGATGAACGACGCGGTGACCGTGGCGATCCCCGGCGCCAAGAACGCCGAGCAGGCGAAGGGCAACGCCGCCGCGGCCGGGCTGCCGGCGATCCCGGCGGAGACCATGGCGGCGGTGAAGGCGATCTACGACCGGCGCATCGCGCCATACGTCGACCAGCGCTGGTAGGGCAGCGGGGCCGTTCAGTCCGCGTCGGGCGGGTTGTCGGGGTCGAGCGAGCGCACCAGCCGGCCGTAGGCGTCGCGATCGGTCTCGCCGAGATGGCGAAGCGCATCGCGCGCCGTGTCGACGGCGCTTGCCTTGCGCCGCGCCTTGATCGCGTCGATCTGCTCCTTGGCCGCCTCGAGCTTGGCGAGCGCATCCGCCGCCGCCGGGTCGGCCGCGATCTTGTCGGGCGCCGCCGCGGCGAGGGCTGCCACGATGTCGTTGAGCCAGCCGATCTGGCGGCCGTAGCTGGCGACGTCCTCGTTGATCTCGCGCTCGATGGCGGCGTTGCCGGCGAAGTTGATCGCGATGTTCGGCGACCACCAGCGGGTCATGATCTCCTGCCAGTTGCCGCCGGCGCCGGGTAGGTTGAAGCTTCCGAAGGGGAACATGGGCACCTCCATCCTGGCCGATCGCCCAGTCTAGCACCGTGCCTTGCGGCCGCGCGAAGCCGGCGCTCAGCGGCGCAGGAACAAGGCCGCCGGGATCAGCACCAGCCAGCCGAGGATCATGGCGCTGCCGCCGATGGGGGCGGCGAGCGGCAGCGGGCTCGCGCCCATGAGATGGATGGCGGCAAGGTCGGCGCAGAAGACCAGCGCGCCGAGGCCGATCAGCACCGTGGCGACGCGCATGAATCCACCGCCGGCGAAAAGACCGAGGGCGAGCACGGCCGGCGCCTGGGTGAGTGCGATCAGCGCCAGCGAACCGAGGATGCGCGTGTCGCCGACATGACTGGCGGCCGCCGCGGCGGTGACGCCGGTGGCGCCGAGAACGCCGGCAACGGCGATGGCGAGGCGCGAGAACCAGTCGGCGGCGGACGGCATGGCACGACCGTATGGCGCGCCGCAACGCTTCGCGCAAGCGGGCCCGGCCGGCGCCAGTTCGCGCGATCGAATCCGGGGGCATGACTGCGACGGGATTTCCGCCGCGGGTCGCGCCCGGGCCTGGCAGGTCGGCTCAGCGCGTGCGGTTGACCAGGAACGCACCGGCGAGGATGGCGAGCGTGGCGACGACGAGGCCGGGACGGGCGGGCTCGCCGAGGACGGCGACCGCGATCACCGCGCCGGCGGCGGCGCCGACCGAGCCGATCTGGCTGAGATAGACCGGACCGGCGAGCGCCTGGAGCGCGAAGATGAGGCTGTAGGTCGCGGTGAAGACGGCGATCTGGATCGCGAGCAGCGCGAGCGCGGTGGCGTCGAGCGACGGCGCGAACGGCACGCCGGCGAGTGCGAGATAGGGCAGCAGCGTGAGCGCGGCGGCGACGAGCATGCCCGGCGCCAGCGACAACGGGGTCGCGCCGCGCGGCCAGTAGAGACTGCGGAAGATATTGCCGCCGGCGACGAAGAACGGCGCGGCGAGAGCGACGGCGATCCAGCCGAGGCCGACGCCGCCGAGCGAAACCTTCGTGGCGACCAGCGCAACGACGCCGGCGAAGGCGAGCGCCAGACCGGCGGCGCGCAGTGCGCGAAAGCGTTCCATCTTCAGGCCGAGGGCCAGGAGATACGAGAGCAGCGGCGGGAAGGCAAAGCCGAGCGCGACGAAACCGGCGCCGACATGCGGGATGGCGGCGAAGAAAAGCGCATTGGGCAGCATCGCGGACAGCAAGCCGGAGCCGAGATTGTAGAGAAGCGTCCGGCGCGCAAGCCGCGGGGGATTTCCGCTGTGGATGGCGAGCGCAGTGAGGATCGCGCCCGAACCGACCAGCGACCAGAACAGGAAGGCGAGGGGATGCCAGCCGGCGGCGGTGGCGAGCTTCACCAATGGCGGCGAAGACGCCGAGGAGCGAGCCGACAGTCAGCAGCAGGACGAGCGGGGTCGTGCGCGCGGCGGCCAGCAGCGGCGCCACGCCGGCGATGCGGGCGGCCATGATCGTTTCTCCGAAGGCGGTCGCTTGGCGGTCCGCCGCAATGCTGATAGTATCTTGGCATCAAGTATCTTGATGTCAAGAGATATATGGCCATGACCGACCGTGCCGCGATCGCCTTCGCCCAGTGGCGCAAGGAGCGCCCGGATATCGATCCGTTCCCGATAGCGCTGCTCGGGCGTTTGAACGAGGCGTCGCTGATCATCATGCGCGACTGGCTGACGCCGGTCTTCGCGCGCTACGGGCTGCAGCCGGGCGAATTCGACGTGCTGGCGACACTCAGGAGGTCTGGCGCCCCCTACGCGCTGACGCCGACGGACCTCTACGAAACGACCATGATGTCGTCGGGCGGCATGACCAACCGCATCGACCGGCTGGAAAAGGCCGGCCTGGTGGAACGGCGCAAGCATCCGACCGACCGGCGCGGCACGCTGGTGGCGCTGACCCGGAAGGGGCGGGCGCTGATCGACGAAGCCTACGATGCGCACATCGCGAACGAGACGGCGCTGCTCACGGCGCTGACCAGGGCGGAGCAGAAGCAGCTCGACGGGCTGCTGACGAAGCTGCTGGCGGGGATGCGAGAGGCGCCCCCGCCGGGCGACGCCTAGACCGCGCGCGCGATCATCTGGATCGGCGCGATAATACGCGCCTCGAGTGTTTTCATGACGTTGCCGAGCCGCTCCGGCGTGGCCGGCCCCATGATCGTGTGCAGGCCAAGCGGCGGCGGGCCGTCCCTGGCGACGTGCTCGCGCATCTGGCGACCGAGTTCACGCGTCATGTCGCCACGGTCGGCTTCGCTTTCGATGACGAAGCCGGCGGCTTGCAGAAGCGCGCGGTAGGCGGCCGGCGTCTCGACGAAGCTGCTCTCGATCGTCTCCGCCCAGGGCATCGGATAGGGCAGGTCGCCGGGCGCGACCTGCAACGCTCCGTCCGCCAAGCTGACGATGTATGCCAGCGGCAACCGCATCACCTCCACGAGCGACGTTGCCCCACAGGTTAACCGGTTGTGCATGTCGCGCTGACGTGCGACAGCCGGCGACAATCACCGGCTTTGGATCAACGGTGTGCAGGAAGATCGCCCCCTACAACGCCTCCACCACCTGGGACGCGGATTCGCTGATCATCGGTACGCCAGAACGTTTCAGCCGGTCACCTGCAGGGCCGCATCAAGTGGCTGCGCGTCTCAAAGGGCATTGCCCGCTACACCGCGGCGTTCACGCCGCCGTCTGGCCCGTGGTCGTAACCGGCGTCAGCGGATTGCCGCGCCTTCCCGCGTCAGGCAATGAGCGAGAAGTCGACGTCCGGATAGTAGGCCAGCAATCCCCGGATCCGCTCATTGGCGTAATCGGAAAGAGCGGCGCCGCGACCGGAAACGCCCTTGTTGAAGCGGGGAGCCTGCGCAGTGGCGACGGCGACCGCGCCCTCGATATCCGCCGGCGACGCGGTGATGGATGAAGCGTCCGCCACCGTCCTCACGGCCCCGGCGGGATCGCCGCGAACCTGATCGTAGGTGAGAAATGTCGCTCCCCGGCAGGTCTTCCAGCCGACGTAGAACGCGACGTACCAGGGCAGGATGAGATCGGCGATCAGGTTTTCGAGTTCGGCGTCTTCCAGTTCGGTGTGTTCCTTCGTCAGCCACGCCTGCGCGCCGCGGAAGTCTTCGTTTCGCAGATGGTCGCGGATGCTGATCGCCGCGTCGGCAAGGTTCCTGACCAGGACGATCGGCGTCAGCCCGAATTCCTCGATGAGAGCGGCCGTCGTGTCGCCGTAGCGCACGTGATGCTGTGCGACGTAGGCGGTGAAGTCGCGGTGGGCCAGTTCAACCGGGTTGAGCGCCTGCTCGTTGCGACCGCCGCCGATGGCGACCGGTTTCACATGCATGCCCGGCAGCGATCCGACGGCAAGCGTCAGGAACGACGAGGCCGATTTCGGCATGCACGCGATCAGGACATGCGGTGGCCGTGGCAGGGGAGCGATGCGCCGGGCGGCGAGGGCCAGAGTGGCGCGCGCCGTGCGCCCAAAGTGTCCAAGTGGCATTGCGCTGCCGCGAACCGTGGGTGGATCGAGCCCGGAACGTGACCGATCGCCGCCGGGCTGACAAGGGCTTGTGAACCCCCGAAGCGCCGAGGCCAATCCCCATGAAAACCAGCCCGAGGGGCGTGGCGTTCATCGCCGCGCATGAAGGCGTCGTCACCCGCGCCTATCGCGATGTCGCCGGCGTGTGGACCATCGGCGTCGGGCATACGGCGGCGGCCGGAAAGCCCAAGCCGTCCGCCGGCATGGCGATCACCCGCGACGAGGCCTTCGCCATTCTTGCCAGGGATCTTTCGCGCTACGAGCGGCGGGTGGCGAGGGCGTTGCCCGACGTCGCCCAGACCGTTTTCGACGGAGCGGTTTCCTTCGACTTCAACACCGGCGCCATTCACAAAGCATCCTGGGTCAAGGCGCTGCGCGGTGGCGATGCGCCGCTCGCCCGGCAGCGCCTGATGCTGTGGACCAAGGCGGGCGGCCGCACGATCGCCGGTCTGGTCAGGCGGCGGAGCGATGAGGCGCGGCTGATCCTCGACGGCGACTATGGCGCACCGGTGCCGGCGCCGCCGGCCGCCGACACGCTGACGACCGACCTTGCCGCGCTCGGTTTCACCGGTGCTGACGCGGTCCTCCGCTACCAGCGCTCCCATCCCGATCTGGTTGCCGACGGCATTGCCGGGCCTGCCACACGCGCCTCCATCGCTCGCGACCGCGCGGCACGACGCGGCGTGGCGGCGGCCGGTGTCGGCGCATTGGCCGGGACGGCGGGCACGGTCGTCGCGGGCGCGCCCGCCTGGGCAACGGCGCTGGTGATCGGCGCCGTCCTCGTTCTGGTCGGCGGCTTCGCCTGGCGCTACCGCGACGAGTTCCTCCGCATCCTCAAACCGAAGGTGACATCATGAAAGGCTGGCGCACGCTTGCCATGAACGGCGTCGTCATTCTTGGCGGCGTTCTCGCCTATCTCGACACCGCGGGGCTCCGCGACGTGCTGCCGGCGCACTATGCCTGGGTGCCGATCGCGCTGGGCGCGGTCAACGTCGCGCTGCGGCTGGTGACGACGACACCGGTCGGCAGGAGCGGGTAGGGCGATGATCGCTTGGTTCGTCGGGCTCGCCCTCAAGTTCGTCTCCGGCGGGCTTCTCGACAAGGTGCTGGGTGCCCTCAAGGCGCAGGCCGACAGCGCGGTCGAGCGCGAGCGGATCACGGCGCAACGTCGCCATCGAGCAGGTCAAGGCCGAACTCGGCCGCCGGCAGGCCCAGCGCGACGTGCTGGTCGCCGAGCAGGGCAGGGCGGTGACCGCGCTGATGCGGCCGGCCTTCGCCTATCCGCTGGCGCGTCTACTATGCCGCGGTGATCGCCGACTCGCTGTTCCATTTCACCTGGAACGTGGCGGCCCTGCCGGCGCCGATCGGCGACTGGTCGGGCTGGATCATTTCTGCGATCTTCCTGTCGGAGAGCGGCGAGCGCATCACCCGCACCATCGTCGGCCGACGCGGCGGGTGAGGCCGGCGGCCGGTCTCAGCGCTTTGCCCATATTCAGGGCATGTTCATCTGCTGCCGGGCTAAGCCGCCGCCATGTTGCCGAGGTTCCTCCGGAGGCTATTGCTCGCGTTCGCCCTGATTTGGCCGCAGCCGCATCGGCGGTGCGCGGCCTCCGCGCCGAGGCGTGCCTCCCGCCCAGCCAGGCGCCCCACGGCCTGTCCAGTTTCCTGCGGGCAGATCCGGCGCCATGACCGGCGGGGGTCAGTGGTCGCGCCTGCCTGCAGAAGATCAACGGCCGCTACGTCTATCAGGTGCGGATCAGGTCGGCGGCAGGTCGACTGACCAAGTGAACGTCGACGCCGCCACCGGCGCGCTTCTGCCGTAGCCGGGACGGAAGCGGACGCGCATGCGGGTTCTGGTGGTCGAGGACGATGCCGATCTCAACCGGCAGCTCTGCGAGGCGCTGAAGGAGGCCGGCTACGCCGTCGACAGCGCCACGGACGGCGAGGAGGGCCATTTCCTCGGCGACACCGAACCCTACGACGCGGTCGTGCTCGACATCGGCCTGCCGGTGCTCGACGGCATCAGCGTGCTGGAGAAGTGGCGGCGCGACGGCCGCACCATGCCGGTGCTGATCCTCACCGCGCGCGACCGCTGGAGCGACAAGGTGCAGGGCATCGACGCCGGCGCCGACGACTATGTCGCCAAGCCCTTCCACATCGAGGAGGTGCTGGCGCGCGTCCGCGCGCTGGTGCGCCGCGCCGCCGGCCACGCCTCCAACGAGATCGAGTGCGGGCCGGTGCGCCTCGACAGCCGCGCCGGCCGCGTCACCGTCGACGGCAACCCGGTCAAGCTCACCTCCCACGAATACCGCGTGCTCGAATACCTCATGCACCACCGCGACCGCGTCGTGTCGCGCACCGAGCTGATCGAGCACCTCTACGACCAGGATTTCGACCGCGATTCCAACACGATCGAGGTCTTCGTCGGCCGCCTGCGCAAGAAGGTCTCGGCCGACATCATCGAGACCGTGCGCGGCCTCGGCTACCGCATCGTCGATCCGGGCAATGCGGCTTAACTCGCTCGCCGGCCGCCTGATTGCCGCCGCGACGCTGTGGGCGCTGGTGGCGCTGGTCGCCGCCGGGCTGATCCTCACCTCCCTCTACCGCACGACCGTCGAACACGCCTTCGACGAGCGGCTCGACGTCTATCTGCAGACGCTGGTCGGCGCGCTCGCCGCGCAGGATCCGACGCAGCCCTTCAGCGATCCCGGCAATCTCGGCGAACAGCGCTTCGAGCTGCTCTATTCCGGCTGGTACTGGCAGGTGCGCGACGCCGCGACGCCGCAAGGTGCTGCTCGCCTTCGCGCTCGCTCTTTTCCGACACCCTCGACATCACCAAGGCGGCACCGGCACGAAGGTCCAGAACGGGCTCACCTCCGGCGCGCTCGCCGGGCCCGACAACCAGTCGCTGCGCTTCCTCAGCCGGACGGTGACGTTCGAAGGCCGCGAGCCGGTCGATCCTCGTCGTTGCCGGCGACGCCGGCGAGCTCCGGGACGCAGATCGCCGCCTTCGGCACCAGCGTGGCGATCACGCTCGCGGTCTTCGGCATCGGCCTGATCATCGCGACGCTCATCCAGATCCGCTGGGGCCTGAGGCCGCTCGACGACGTGCGGCGCGCGCTGGCCGAACTGCGCGGCGGCAAGCAGACGCGCGTCGAAGGGACCTTTCCCGCCGGAAATCGCCCCGCTGGTCAAGGAGTTGAACGCGGTTCTTGAATCGAATCAGGAGGTTGTCGACCGCGCGCGCACCCAGGTCGGCAACCTCGCCCACGCGCTGAAGACGCCGCTCAGCGTCGTCATCAACGAGGCGCGCGGCAGCCGCGATCCCGCTCGGCCAAGATCGTCGAGCAGACCGAACTGATGCGCCGGCAGGTCAACCACTATCTCGACCGCGCCCGCATCGCCGCCCAGACCAATGTCATCGGCGTCGTCACCGAGGTCGAGCCGGTGATCGACCGGCTGGTCCGGGTGATGAGCCGCCTCCACGGCGAGCGCGGCATCAAGCTGATCAGCGACGTGCCCGATAGCGCCCGCTTCAAGGGCGAGCAGCAGGACCTCGAGGAGATCGTCGGCAATCTGGTCGACAATGCCTGCAAATGGGCGAAGACCAAGGTCGCGGTCAGCGCCAGCTACCGCGCCGCCGAACGGCGAGGACGAGCCGGGCAAGCCTCGATCATCCGCATCGACGACGACGGGCCCGGGCCTGACCGACGGAGCAGATCGAGGAGGCGACCACCCGCGGCCTCGGCTCGACGAGACCAAGCCGGGCTCCGGGCTCGGCCTTTCCATCGTCACCGACCTCGTCGCGATGTATCGTGGCCGCCTGCTGCTCGACCGCTCGCGCGCGGGCGGCCTTTGTGCCGATGTGGAGTTGCCGGCAGCATGATGCGTAGCGCGCGCAAACGTCTCATTTCCGCCACGGGCTCGTGGAACAGCAGTCGCGGCGCGGGGGCGCCACGAGATTGCCGGAGGGGTCCGGATGCGTATGGGATGGGCGGCGCGGCCGCCTTGGCGATTGCTGGCGCTGGCCGGCTGCCAGTCAGGCTGCGCAGACCGACACCGCCATGCTGGTCGGCTCGATCGAGACCGCCGAGGGCACTTGCCGACGGCCTTGCCGGCAACCAGATCGGCCGCGATCTCGATGCTGCCGACCGCCGGCACGGCGCTTGCCGCCGAATACCGCGCGCTGGAATTCGGACGCACCGGCGCCTCGACACCGTGGAGCGACGGCCGCACCGGGCGCTACGGCGAGGTCGTGCCGGGCACCGCCTACAAGTTGAACGACACAACCTGCCGCGAATACACCCATACCATCCATAGCGGCGGGCGCGAGGAATCGGCGCAGGGCACCGCCTGCCGGAGCGCCGATGGCGCCTGGCAGACGGTCGGCTGAAGGCGGCCGGAAAGGCTTTTCGCGACACTTTGTCCGCAGTAAGCCACCAGCCTGAAGGCTATTGAGCACCCGGAAAACATGATTGGTCTCTGGATCGCCATGGCCGTGCTCGCGGCCGCTGCCGCGCTGGCGGTGCTCGCGCCGCTCTACCGCTCGCCGCACGGCGGCCGGTCGGAGCGGGCGCAGGCACTGGCGATCTATCGCGACCAGCTCGACGAAGTCGACCGCGACCTCGGCCGCGGCGTGATCGGCGAGACCGAGGCGGCGGCGGCGCGCACGGAAATCGCGCGGCGGCTCCTGCGTGCCGGCAGCGGCGCCAGCGACGATGGCGGCGGCGGCAACGCCGCCGCCCGCCAGGTGGCGACGGTCGCCATCATCGCCATGCCGCTCGCCGCGCTTGCCTTCTATCTCTGGGTCGGGTCGCCGCAACTGCCGGCCGAGCCGCTTGCCGCGCGGCTCAGCGCGCCGGTCGAGCAGCAGGACGTGGCGACGCTGGTGGCGCGCGTCGAGGCGCATCTCGCCGCCAATCCCGAAGACGGCAAGGGCTGGGAGGTGCTGGCGCCGGTCTATCTGCGGCTTGGCCGCTACGACGACGCGGTCGAAGGCCTATGGCGACGTCGTGCGCCTGGTCGGCTCGACGGCGGAGACGCGAGGCCGATCTCGGCGAGGCGATGGTCGCGCGCCAGCGGCGGCACGGTGACGCCGAGGCGCGGGCCGCCTTCGAGCGCGCCGCCGCCGACGATCCCAAGGCGGCGCGGCCGCGCTTCTATCTGGCGCTGGCGCTGGGCCAGGAGGGCAAGACCGACGAGGCGATCGCGGCGTGGAACGGCGCTGCTCGCCGATGCGCCGGACGATCGCATCCTGGGTGCCGGTGGCGCGCGCCGAATTGGCGAAGCTCGAAGGAGGGACGCCGCGCCGGCGCCCGGACCGAGCGCTGCCGACGTCAAGGCGGCCGGCGACATGGCGCCCGCAGACCGACTTGCCATGATCGAGGGCATGGTCGCCCAGCTCGCGGCGAAGCTCGACGCAGAACCCCGCCGACGGCGAAGGTTGGGCGCGGCTGGTGCGCTCCTATATGGTCCTCGACAGGCCGGACGACGCCAAGGCCGCGCTGGCCAAGGCGCGCACGCGCCCTGGCCGCGGACGCCACGGCGCTGGCGAGCGTCAACGACGCGGCCAAGGCCGCGGGAGTGCCGGAATGACGATGGCCGTGCCCCGCCGCGGCGGGATGACGCGCAAGCAGCGCCGCCTGACGCTGATCGGCCTTGCCGGCGTCGTGCTGGCGTCGCCGCCGGGCTGATCCTCTACGCGCTGTCCGACCAGATCGTCTTCTTCAATTCGCCGAGCGACGTCGTCGCCGAGCACGCTGCCGGCCGGCACCCGCATCCGCCTCGGCGGCCTGGTCGAGGACGGCAGCCTGGTCAAGGGCGCCGACGGCAAGGTCAGCTTCGCCGTCACCGACGGCAACGCCGCGGTGCCGGTCGCCTATCACGGGCATCCTGCCCGACCTGTTCCGCGAGGGGCAGGGCGTCGTCACCGAGGGCGTGCTCGACCGCCGACGGCGGCGCTCGTCGCCGACACCGTGCTCGCCAAGCATGACGAGCGCTACATGCCGAAGGAAGTCGTCGACGCGCTGAAGGAGCAGGGGCGCTGGGGCGAGACCGCCGACACGCGCCAAGGCCGCGGCAGCCGCGAGCCGAATGATCGCCGAACTCGGCCATTTCGCGCTGGTGCTGGCGCTCGCGCTGGCGCTCGTCCAGTCGATCGTGCCGTTCGCCGGCGCGCTGCAGCGGCGACGCGCGGCTGACGGCCGTCGCGCGCACCGGCCGCGCTCGACCCTGTTCCTGCTGGTCGGCCTCGCCTTCGCGGCGCTGGTCCACGCCTACGTCGTTTCCGATTTCTCGGTCCTCAACGTCGCCGAGAACTCGCATCTCGCCGCAGCCGCTGCTCTACAAGATGCACCGGCGTCTGGGGCAACCACGAGGGCTCGATGCTGCTGTGGGTGCTGATCCTGGCGCTGTTCGGCGCGCTGGTCGCCGCCTTCGGCACCAATCTGCCCGACAGGCTGAAGGCGCTGGTGCTGGCCGTGCAGGGCTGGATCGCGGCGGCCTTCCTGCTCTTCATCCTGACTCACCTCCAATCCCGTTCCTGCGCCTCGTCCCGGCGCCGATCGAGGGCAACGACCTCAATCCGGTGCTGCAGGACATCGGCCTCGCCATCCATCCGCCGCTGCTCTATCTCGGCTATGTCGGCTGCTCGATCTCCTTCTCCTTCGCCGTCGCCGCGCTGATCGAGGGCCGCATCGACGCCGCCTGGGCGCGCTGGGCGCGGCCGTGGACGCTGGCCGCCTGGATGTTCCTGACCGTCGGCATCGCGATGGGCTCCTACTGGGCCTATTACGAGCTCGGCTGGGGCGGCTTCTGGTTCTGGGACCCGGTCGAGAACGCCTCGCTGATGCCGTGGCTGGTGGCGACCGCGCTGCTCCATTCGGCGATCGTCATGGAGAAGCGCGACGCGCTGAAGATCTGGACGATCCTGCTCGCCATCCTCGCCTTCTCGCTGAGCCTGATCGGCACCTTCCTCGTCCGCTCCGGCGTGCTGACCTCGGTCCACGCCTTCGCCTCCGACCCGACGCGCGGCGTCTTCATCCTCGCCATCCTCTGCCTCTTCATCGGCGGCGCGCTGACGCTGTTCGCGGCGCGCGCCGGACGCCTGGCGCCCGGCGGCGTCTTCGCGCCGATCAGCCGCGAAGGCGCGCTGGTCCTCAACAACCTGTTCCTGACCGCGGCCGCCGCCACGGTCCTCGTCGGCACGCTCTATCCGCTGGCGCTGGAGGCGCTCACCGGCGCGCGCATCTCCGTCGGCGCGCCGTTCTTCAACCTGACCTTCGTGCCGCTGGTGGTGCCGCTGCTGGTCATCGTGCCGTTCGGGCCGATGCTCGCCTGGAAGCGCGGCGATCTCGCGCCGCCGCGCAGCGGCTGATCGTTCGCCTTCGGCATCGCCATCGCCGGCGCGATCGTCGCCGCCGCGCTCGACCGGCTGGCACGATGCGCTGGCGCTGTTCGGCATCGGGCTCGGCGTCTGGCTGATCGCCGGCGCGCTGTCCGAGCTCGCTTTCCGCGTCAAGCTCGGCAGGGTTCCGCTCGGCGACAGCTTGCGCCGCGCCGTCGGCCTGCCGCGCTCGGCCTTCGGCACGACGCTCGCCCATGCCGGCCTCGGCCTCACGGTGCTCGGCATCGTCGCCGCGACCACCTGGCCGGGCGAGGACATCCGCGCCATGAAGCCCGGCGACACGGCGACGCTCGCCGGCTACGCGCGTCACCCTCGACGGCTTCCTGTCAGCGCAACGGCCCGAACTACGCGAGACAGCGGTGCGCTTCACCGTGCGCGAGGGCGGCGCACGGTGGCGACGCATGGAGCCGTCGAAGCGGCGCTTCGCATCGCGCGGCACCGACACGACCGAAGCGGCGATCCACACCTTCGGCTTCTCGCAGCTCTACATTTCGCTCGGCGACATCGCCGCCGACGGCACGGTCACGGTGCGGCTCTACTGGAAGCCGCTGGTCACGCTGATCTGGCTGGGCGCGCTGGTCATGGCGGCCGGCGGCCTGCTGTCGCTGAGCGACCGGCGGCTGCGGGTCGGCGCGCCGCGCCCGGCGCGCCGCGCCGAGCCGGCCCCGGCGGAATAGGCGCGATGCGATGTCTGGCGGCATGGCTGGTGCTGGCGGCTGGGCCTCGCCGCGTCTGCAGCCGGCCTTCGCCGTCAAGCCCGACGAGATGCTCGACGATCCGGCGCTGGAAGCCCGCGCCCGCGCGCTGTCGGAGGAGCTGCGCTGCCTGGTCTGCCAGAACCAGTCGATCGACGATTCGGACGCGCCGCTCGCCCACGACCTCCGCGTCCTGCTGCGCGAGCGGCTGACGGCCGGCGACACCGACGAGCAGGTGATCGATTTCCTCGTCGCCCGCTACGGCGAGTTCATCCTGCTCAAGCCGCGCTTCAACGGCCATACCTGGCTCCTGTGGCTGGTGCCGCCGGGCGTGCTGCTCATCGGCGCGGCGGCCGCCGGCATTCGGCTGGCTCGCGGCGCAGAATCGCGCCGGCGGCGCCGCCGCCGCTCGACGAGCAGGAAGCGGCCGAACTCGGCCGGCTGCTGTCCGAAGACGGCTGAAAGCCGCAGAAAACCGCCGCACATTACCGAAATTTAATGCAGGCCGACAGTCGCCCGTAAGGTCGCTGTCCCCATATTCGCCGGCAACGCGGCGCCGGGCTTAGCGGGGACGGCGCCGGCCGAAGTTCAGAAGGACGGAGACATTCCATGAACGATCGATTCCTCCCCGAGACGAAGAAGCGGACGCTTCGTTCGCTCGCCCTCGGCGGCACGGCGCTGGCCCTGGTGTTCGGCGGCGGCGTCGTCGGCGGCTCGCTCGATCTCGTGCGCAGCACGCCGGCCTTTGCCGATGCCGGTCCAGGTGCAGGGCATTCAGCCTCCGAGCTTCGCCGACGTCGTCGAGAAGGTGAACCCGGCGGTCGTCAGCGTGCGCGTCAAGTCGCAGCAGCCGGAGCTGTCGGCCGACAATCAGGACTTCCCCTTCCAGTTCCAGCCCGGCTCGCCGATGGAGCGCTTCTTCCGGCAGTTCCGTCAGCAGAACCCGAACAACGACAGCCCAGCGCGCCGCGCCGCGGCTTCTCGATGAGCCTCGGCTCCGGCTTCTTCATTTCCGATGACGGCTACGTCGTGACCAACAACCACGTCGTCGACAACGGCTCGTCGTTCACCGTCGTCCTCGACGACGGCACCGAGCTGCCGGCCAAGGTGATCGGCACCGACGACAAGACCGACCTCGCCCTGCTCAAGGTCGACGCCAGCCGCAAGTTCACCTACGTCAAGTTCGCCGACGGCAAGCCGCGCGTCGGCGACTGGGTGGTCGCGGTCGGCAATCCGTTCGGCCTCGGCGGCACGGTCACGGCCGGCATCGTCTCGGCCGAAGGCCGCCAGATCGGCGGTCCCTACGACGACTTCATCCAGATCGACGCGCCGGTGAACCGCGGCAACTCCGGCGGCCCGGCCTTCAACCTCAAGGGCGAGGTGGTCGGCGTCAACACCGCCATCTTCTCGCCGTCGGGCGGCAACGTCGGCATCGCCTTCGACATCCCGGCGTCAGACCGTCTCGGCGGTCGTCAACGACCTGATGAACCACGGCACGGTCGTGCGCGGCTGGCTCGGCGTGCAGATCCAGTCGGTCACCCAGGACATCGCCGACAGCCTCGGCCTCAAGGACGCGAACGGCGCCATCGTCGGCGAAGTCTCAGGACGGCAGCCCGGCCGCCAAGGCCGGCTTCAAGATCGGCGACGTGATCACCGCGGTCAACGGCAAGCCAGGTCAAGGACTCGCGCGACCTCGCCCTGACCATCTCGCAGATGAATCCCGGCGCTCGAGGCGAAGATCACCTACTGGCGCGACGGCGCGAGCCAGGACGTCAACGTCACGCTCGGCACGCTGCCGACCACCGACCAGATGGCGTCCAACGACAACGGCAACAACGACAACGGCGGCAAGATGACCAGCCGTCGTCGCTGAAGGACTTCGGCCTGACGCTTGTCGCCGGACAGACAACGACAGAGGGCGTCGTGGTCAGCCGACGTCGATCCGAACGGCGCGGCCGCCGAGCACGGCCTGCAGACCGGCGACGTGATCCTCTCGGTCGGCAACAAGTCCGTCAGTTCGCCAGCCGACGTCGAGAAGATGGTCGCCGACGCCAAGGCCAACGGCCAGAAGGCGGTGCTTCTCTACGTCAAGTCCGGCGAGCCAGACGCCCGCTTCGTCGCCCTGCCGTTCGCCAAGACTTAACCGAACGCGAGAGGCGGAAGCGCTCGATCGTCGCCCCGAGACTTCCGCCTGTGCGCGGACGGCAGGCCGGCCCCCCGGCCTGCCGTTCTCTTTCGAGGAGCCGCTGACGGATTTCGCAAACCGTCTCCGGTGACTATGGTCGCGCCATGCGTATCCTGCTGATCGAAGACGACCGCGAAGCCGCCGCCTATCTGTCCAAGGCGCTGCGCGAGGCCGGCCACGTCGCCGACCATGCCGCCGACGGCGACACCGGCGCCGCCATGGCCGCCGACGGCGGCTACGACGTGCTGGTCGTCGACCGCATGCTGCCCAAGCGCGACGGCCTGTCGATCGTCGAGGAACTGCGCCAGCGCGGCGACCAGACGCCGGCGCTGATCCTGTCCGCCCTCGGCCAGGTCGACGACCGCGTCGCGGGCCTGCGCGCCGGCGGCGACGACTATCTCGCCAAGCCCTATGCCTTCTCCGAACTGCTTGCCCGGGTCGAGGCGCTCGGCCGGCGGCAGAAGTCCGGCAACGCCGAAACCGTCTACCGGGTCGGCGACCTCGAGCTCGACCGGCTCGCCCACACCGTCACCCGCGGCGGCCAGACCATCCCGCTGCAGCCGCGCGAATTCCGCCTGCTCGAATACCTGATGAAGCACGCCGGCCAGGTGGTGACCCGCACCATGCTGCTCGAGAACGTCTGGGACTATCACTTCGATCCCGCAGACCAACGTCATCGACGTGCACGTCTCGCGGCTGCGCGCCAAGATCGACAAGGGCTTCGGCGAGCCGCTGCTGCACACCGTGCGCGGCGCCGGATACATGATCCGTGACGGCGCTCGGTAAGGTCGTCCGCACGACCGCGTTCAAGCTGTCGGCGATCTACATCGCGGTCTTCTGCATCTTCGCGCGTGGTCTTCGTCCTCTACATCTCCTACGCCACCAACCAGCTGCTCACCGCGCAGCTGCGCCAGACCATCGCCGCCGACCTTGCCGGCCTTGCCGACCAGTCCCGCACCGGCGGTCTCGCCGGCCTCGTCGACGCCATCGACGCGCGCAGCCGCCAGCCCGGCGCCAGCCTCTATCTCATCACCGACGCCTCCAAGCACCCGCTCGCCGGCAACGTGTCCGAGCGTGCCGCAGGAGCTTCTCGACCAGGCCAGCGAGCAATCCGATCGTCGTCAGCTACAAGCGCTTCCCCGGCGAGCGCGAGAACCATTTCGCGATGGTCCAGGTCGTCAACCTGCCCGGCGGCTACCACATGCTCGTCGGGCGCGACCTCGGCGAGCGCGAGCAGTTCCGCGGCATCGTCGGCCAGGCGCTGGCCTGGGCGCTGGCGCTGATGATCGTGCTGGCGCTGCTGTCGTGGGTCTTCGTCAGCCGGCGCGTGCTGAAGCGCATCGACTCGCTGTCGGCGTCGAGCCGCCGGATCATGGACGGCGACCTCGCCGGCCGGCTCGAAGTGACCGGCAGCGGCGACGAGTTCGACCGTCTCGCCGACAGCCTCAACGCCATGCTCGAGCGCATCGAGCACCTGCTCTACGGGCTGAAGGACGTCTCCGACAACATCGCCCACGACCTCAAGACGCCGCTGACGCGCCTGCGCAACCGCGTCGAGGCGGCGCTCGCCGGCCCGACCGACGCGGCCAACTACCGCGCCGCGCTGGAGGCGACGATCGAGGAATCCGACCAGCTCATCAGGACCTTCAACGCGCTGCTGATGATCGCGCGCATCGAGGCCGGCTCGCCCGACGGCGCCATGACCGAGGTCGATCGCAGGAGATGGTCCGCGACGTGGCCGAACTCTACGAGCCGGTGGCCGAGGAGAACGGGGTCGAGCTGACGGTCGAGACGCCGGAGGCGATCGCGGTCAGGGCAACCGCGAACTGCTCGGCCAGGCGCTCGCCAACCTCGTCGACAACGCCATCAAGTATCGCGACTGCGGCGAGGCCGGGCGGAAGCCGCGTCATCGTCGTCAGCACGGCGCGCGACGGCGACTCGCTCGGTGCTCAAGGTCGCCGACAACGGCCCCGGCGTTCCGGCCGACGACCGCGAGCGGGTGCTGCAGCGCTTCGTGCGGCTCGAGAAGAGCCGCTCCCAGCCGGGCAGCGGCCTCGGATTGAGCCTTGTCGCCGCGGTCGTCGCGCCTGCACCATGGCACGCTCGAGCTCGGCGACGGCAATCCGGGCCTCGTCGTCACCATCCGCCTGCCGATCAAATGAGCGCGCATGGCCCCGGCCAGAGGGAAGACGCCCCGCTTCCCGCAAGACCCTCGCTGACATCGCGTCGGCCGCGCCTGCGGCCGGCCAATGCCGCGCGCACGAAGGCGCGCATGGCCGACTGAGCGCCGCAGCGGCGGAGGCGGGTGCCGGCAAGGCGGTGGCGGCCGCGCTCGCGACGGCCGGACGTCGCGGCGTTCCTCGCCGCGGTCATGGACTGCTCGCCCTTCCTGCGCGCGCTCATCCTCGACGATCCGGCAAGGCTCGGCAGCGCTCTGGCCGCCGACCCGGCGGCGCGCCTGCGCCGGCTCATCAACGCGCACCGCCAAGGCGTGGACGACGGACGGCGAGGCCGATCTGATGGCCGACGCTCCGCCGCGGCCGCAGCGAGGTGGCGCTGCTCACCGCGCTCGCCGACCTCGGCGGCGTCTGGGACGTGGTGCGCGGTGACCGGCGGCGCTCACCGGCTTCGCCGACGCCGCGGTCGGCGCGGCCGTTCGCTTCATCCTGCGCGAGGCCGCCGAGGCCGGGAAGCTCGACGCTGGCCGATCCCGCCGAACCCGACAGGGGCTCCGGCTGGATCGTGCTCGGCATGGGCAAGTTCGGCGCCGGCGAGCTCAACTATTCCAGCGACATCGACCTGATCGTGCTCTTCGACCACGAGGTCGCGCCGGTCGCCGGAGGACGTGGAGCCGCAGGTGCTGTTCGTGCGCCTGACCCGGCGGCTGGTGCGATCCTCCAGGAGCACACCGGCGACGGCTATGTCTTCCGCACCGACCTGCGCCTGCGGCCCGATCCCGGCGCCACCAACATCGCCATGTCGACCGAGGCGGCGCTGCAATACTACGAGAGCCTCGGCCAGAACTGGGAGCGCGCCGCGCTGATCAAGGCGCGGCCGGTCGCCGGCGACATCGCCGCGGGCGACGCCTTCCTCGCCGAACTCACCCCCTACATCTGGCGGAAATATCTCGACTTCGCCGCCATCGCCGACATCCACTCGATCAAGCGCCAGATCCACGACCATCGCGGCCACGCGGAGGTCGCCGTCGCCGGCCACAACATCAAGCTCGGCCGCGGCGGCATCCGCGAGATCGAGTTCTTCGTCCAGACCCAGCAGCTGATCGCCGGCGGCCGCCAGCCGGACCTGCGCGGCCGCCGCACGCTCGACATGCTGGCGGCGCTCGCGAAGTACGGCTGGATCGACGCGGCGACGCGCGACGACATGACCGCCGCCTACGGCACCTGCGCACGATCGAGCACTGCCTGCAGATGATCGCCGACGAGCAGACCCATACGCTGCCCGAGGACGAGGACGGGCTGGCGGCGATCGCGCGCATGGCCGGCTATCGCGACGCGACGCAGCTTCGCCAAGGCCCTGGCGCAGACGCTGACCACGGTGCGCGACCACTACGCCGCGCTGTTCGAGACGGCGCCGTCGCTGGCCGCCGCGGCCGGCAGCCTCGCCTTCACCGGCGACGACGACGACCCCGAGACGCTGGAGACGCTGGCCGGGCTCGGCTACCGCAACCCGGCCGAGGTCAGCCGCACCGTGCGCGGCTGGCACTTCGGCCGCTATCCGGCGACGCGCTCGGCGAGCGCGCGCGAGCGGCTGACCGAGTTCGTGCCGACGCTGCTGGAGGCGCTGGCCGGCCGGCGAGAACGCCGACGCCGCGCTCGCCGCCTTCGACCGCTTCCTCGGCGCGCATGCCGGCCGGCGTGCAGCTCTTCTCGCTGCTGCAGTCCAACCCGGACCTGCTCGACCTGCTGGTGACGATGCTCGCCGCCGCGCCGCGGCTGGCCGAGACCATCGCGCGGCGCGCCCACGTCATGGACGCGCTGCTCGACCCGGCCTTCTTCGGCTCGGTGCCCGACAGCGACGTGTTGCGCGAGCGGCTGGCCGGCGTCGCTGGCCGAGGCGCAGTCCTATCGAGGACGTGCTCGACCGCGCCCGCATCTTCGGCCAGGAGCAGCAGTTCCTGATCGGCGTGCGCGTGCTCGCCGGCACCATCGGCGTGCGCCAGGCCGGCTACGCCTATAGCGACCTCGCCGACATGCTGGTCGCGGCGGTGCTCGACGCGACCGCGGCGCGAGTTCGAGTCCGTCCACGGCCGCATGAAGGGGAGCCAGGTCGCGCTGGTCGCCATGGGCAAGCTCGGCGGCCGCGAGATGACCGCGACCTCCGACCTCGACCTGATCCTGCTCTACGATTTCG
The DNA here is from genome assembly GCA_963822975.1 of uncultured Alphaproteobacteria bacterium. Lineage (GTDB taxonomy): Bacteria > Pseudomonadota > Alphaproteobacteria > Rhizobiales > Kaistiaceae > CAVSRC01. The sequence goes on along the minus strand of CAWGJV010000023.1, from coordinate 53,490 downwards.
ACGAGAAGGCACCGCGACTTCGACGGCAAGCGGCCGCTCCACGGCTCGCAATACTTCACCCGGCTGACCCAGCGGCTGGTCGCGGCGCTGTCCGCGCCGACGGCGGAAGGGCACGCTCTATGCCGTCGATTTCCGCCTGCGCCCGTCCGGCAATGCCGGGCCGCTCGCCACCCACATCGACGCCTTCGCCGCCTATCAGGCCAAGGACGCCTGGACCTGGGAGCGCATGGCGCTGACCCGCGCGCGGGTCGATCGCCGGCGACGAGGCGCTCGGCCGGAAGGCGACGAAGGCAGATCCGCAAGGTCGCTGACGACCCGGCGCGACCGCGGCAAGACCGTCGCCGACATGCTCGAGATGCGGGCCATGGTCGAGGATGTGAAGGGCGGCGAGGGCGTCTGGGACCTCAAGCAGGCGCCGGGCGGGCTGGTCGACGTCGAGTTCGTCGCGCAGGCGCTCCTGCTGATCACGCCGCCAAGCACCCGGAGCTCATTTCGACCGAGACCGAGGCGGTGCTTGCCGCGGCCGGCGAGGCCGGACTGCTGCCGCCGAAGGAAGCCGAGGTGCTGCTGCCGGCGCTGCGGCTCTACCAGGCGCTGACCCAGATCATCCGCCTCTGCCTGGACGAACCGTTCGACCCGGAAACCGCGCCGCGCGCCCTCCTGACGCGGCTGGCGCGAGGCCGGCGAACTGCCGGACTTCGCCACCCTCGACGCCCATGTCCGCGCCACCGAGGCGCCGTGCGCGCCTCGTTCGAGCGGCTCATCGGCGCAGTGCCAGCCGAAGCCGCGAACGTAGTATCGCTGCGCCCACCAGCCGGGCTTGGTCCGGCGGCCTTTCGGGAGGTGCGCGAATGAAGCGTGTCTTGCGCGGTTGCCGGGCGACGGTCGCGGCAATCGCATTTTGCGGGCTTGACGCCCGCCCATGCGGCAGACCTCGTCTGGATATTCAGCCACGACGAGCAGTCGGCGTTCCTTGGCGTGGTCGATCCGCGCCAACAAGGACAACAACGACGCCGACTATCCCTTCTACATGAGCTGCGCGGCCACCGGCGACGAAACCACGGTCGTCTCCGATCTCGACGCCAAGGCATTGGGCGCATCGATCACCAAGGGTGACGTGCCGACATTCTCCTATCTGCTCGACGACGAGAAACCGGACGATAGCGCCGGCGAACTCGCCGACATCCGCTTCGACGAGATGGGCGGCGTCTGGCAGTACATCGTCAACGGCGCCGACTACGACCTGCTGCTGACCGCCTCGAAGATCCGGATTGCCGGCGTCGGCGTCGATCTGACGCTGCCGACAGACCGACATGGCGACGTTCGCTGCAGAGCTTCAAGGATGCCTGCGACGCGCTGGTCGCCGGCAGCGACGACAGCGAAGGCAACGGCGACAGCGGCAATTAGCGGTCAGGCGGCCGATCGGTCCATGCCCGACGGCGACGGCGCGCTGGACAGCCGCACCGAGACCACCGTGCCGTGCCCCACCTTCGAGCGGATGCGCATGCGTCCGCCGTGAAGCGTCGCCAGCGACGAGGTGATGGCAAGGCCGAGACCCGAGCCGCGGTGGCTCTTGGTGAACTGGTTGCTGACCTGCTCGAACGGCCGGCCGAGTTTCCTGAGCGCTTCCCTCGGGATGCCGATGCCGGAATCGGCGACCGTGAAGACGACAGCCGACCCGGTCGCGCGGGCGCGCAGGCGGATACGCCCGCCGGCCGGCGTGAACTTCACCGCGTTGGAGAGCAGGTTGAGCATGATCTGCTTGAGCGCCCGCCGGTCACAGCGAAGCCTGAGGCCGCGGTCCGCCTCCGACATGACCTCGATCTGCTGGGCGGCCGCCTGGGTGCTGACGACGCGGATCGACTCCTCCACCAGATCGTCGAGCACCAGATCCTCCATGTGCAGCGTCATGCGTCCGGCCTCGATCCGCGACATGTCGAGCACGTCGTTGATGACGCCGAGCAGGTAGGTGCCGCTCTGGTGGATGTCCTGGCAGTATTCCGCGTATTTGGGCGAGCCGAGCTCGCCGAACATCCCGGACTGCATGATTTCCGAGAAGCCGATGACGGCGTTGAGCGGCGTCCGCAGCTCGTGGCTGACATTGGCAAGGAACTCGGATTTCGTCCGGTTGGCCTCCTCGGCGCGGTCCTTCTCCTCGGCGTATTTCTCGGCCAGCTCGACCATCTGCTGCGCCTGCTGCTCGAGCTTCTGGCGCGATTGACGCAGGTCGGCGATGGTCGCCATCAGCCGGCGCTCGCCCTCGATCAGCTTGCCCTCGTGGCGCTTGAGCTGGGTGATGTCGGTGCCCACCGAGACGAAGCCGCCGTCCTTGGTGCGGCGTTCGTTGATCTGCAGCCAGCGGCCGTCTTCCAGCTGCAGCTCGAAACTGCGCGCCCCCGCCTCGGGGATATCGTCGGTGACGATCTGCGAGCGCACCAGCGGCTTGCGGCCGGCGGCGACGACATCGGCATAGGGCGTGCCGGAGGCGAGCGCCGCGTCAGGAATGCCGTGCAGCTGCTGGTATTTGGAATTGCACATCACCAGGCGGTTGTCCGCGTCCCACAGGACGAAGGCCTCGGAGATCGTCTCGATGGCGTCGCGCAGGCGGATGTCGGCGGTCTTGGAGCGCTCGACCAGGCGCATCTGTTCGGTGACGTCGACCGCGATGCCGATGAGGTGCGGCTGTGGGCTGGCGCTGTCGACAAGCTCGGCGCGCATGCGCAGCCAGATCCAGCGGCCGTCGACATGGCGCATGCGGAACATCTGGTCGACGGTGGTCTCGCCGGCTTCGAACAGCGATTCGACCAGGCTGAGCAGGTCGCCGTCGTCCGGATGGATCAGGCGGATCACCTCGCCGAAGCCGAGCAGGCTGTCGCGCGGGCCGAGCCCGACGATCTCGAACATCGACTGCGACCAGAAGATGCGTGCGCTGGCGAGGTCCCAGTCCCACAGCCCGCAGCGACCGCGGGCGAGCGCCGTTTCGAAGCGCGACTGCGTCTCGGTGTAGATGTCGTCGGCTTCCGCCGCCCGCGCCGTCTGCGAGAAATAGCCGTAGAGGATGACGAGCAGGATGGCGCTGGTGCCGACGAAGATGGCGACGTTGAGGGAGACATCGGAGCGCCACGGGCCGAAGACGCCGGCGAGCGGCTCGACCACGACCACGGCGCCGAGCGGCGGGCCGAGATTGTAGAGCGCCGCATAGGCCGGCTCGCCGTCGGGCAACGGAATTTCCAGCACGCCGGCGCGCTCGCCGAAGGTGGTGAGCAGCTGGGTTTCGCCGATCGCCGCGGCGAGCGGCTGGTTCTCCTGTGCGAGGGAGCGCGGCGTCGAGGCGATGATCGTGCCGTCGGCGTCGGTGACGTAGATCTGCCGGCCGTCGGCAGTGGCCCCGGCCGGCAAGGCGTTGGCGAGGATGTTGAGCGCTTCGGTGTGGGAGATGCTGTCGGCGGTGTGTTGCGCGTAGGCGTCGGAGAGGATGCGCGCGACCATCGTGATGGTCTGGCGGGCCTCGGCCTCGCGATCGGCGTGGATCTGGTAGAGCTCGACGAAGCGGGCGAGTCCGACGATCGTCAGGAAGATGGCGATGAGAACCGGGATCAGCCGGCGAAGGAACGGCTCGGCGGCGACCAGCTTGCGATAAGCCGGGCCGGCGAGAAGCCGTGCATGCCCCGTGATGCCTGATCGGCGCGGCGCGCCTCCTGGCAAATGCTTTCCCGCAGGCGACAGTGTCGCCTCCGCCCGCGCCATCGCAGGGCCCCCTCGATTCCGCCGCATGAAATCCGGGAGACGCCACGCCCGAATCACTTGCATTTGAATCGAGGCGAATCGCCTTGTCCAGTGGCGTAAACGATTTATTTACCGGCCGGACGCCGGGGCGGTCAGGCCAGCGTCCGCGTCACGATATCGCGCGTGTCGGAGGACAGTTTCTCCGTCGCCGCCACCCGCTGCAGGGCCTTCTCCGCCAGCGCGCGGCGATGCGGTTCCAGCGCCCGCCACGAACGGAAGCTGACCAGAAGGCGCGCCGCCGTCTGCGGGTTGCGCCGGTCGAGGTCGACGACGAAATCGGCGAGGAAATCGTAGCCGGCGCCGTCGGCGCGGTTGAACTGCGTCTGGTTGGCGCCGGCGAACGTGCCGACCAGGGCGCGGATGCGGTTCGGGTTCGACAGCGAGAAGGAGGCGTGGCCGAGGAGGGCGCGCACGCGTTCGAGCGTCTCGTCGGCTGGTACGATCGCCTCGAACATCAGCCACTTGTCGAGGACCAGCGGATCGTTGCGATAGCGGTCGTGGAAGGCTTCCAGCGCGGCGAAGCGTTCCGGCAGGGCGGAGGTGGCGAGAATGCCGAGCGCCGCCGAACGATCGGTCATGTTGTCGGCGCCGGCGAAGCGGTCGGTGAGGAGCGCGACGGCCGCCGGGTCGCCGTTGGCGACCATCAGGTCGAGGGCGGCATTGGCGAGCGCCCGCCCGCCGGCCGAAGCCGCGTCGGGCGAGAACGGCGCGGTGTTGGTGAGCCGGCTGACCACCGCCGCCAGACGCTGTCCGATCCGGTCGGCGACGCGTGCCCGGACCTGGTTGCGGGCCGGGGCGATGGCGTCGGGATCGACGTCGCGGCCGATCTCGCGGGCGATGTCGGCCTCGCTCGGCAGCGCCAGCACCTGCGCCCGGAAGGCGGCTTCGAGATCCTCGTTCTCGGCGACATCGGCAAGCGCGTCGATGAACTGGACGTCGAAGTCGACGTTCTCGCCGCGCTTCGCCTCGGCCGCGCCCGTGGTCAGCGCCCGCATGGCGAGCGTCTGCGCCGCCTGCCAGCGGTTGAACGGATCGGCGTCGGTCCTCAGCAGGAAGAGGAGGTCGGCTTCCGAGAGGTCGATGTTGAGGCGGACCGGCGCCGAGAAGCCGCGCAGCAGCGACGGCACCGGCCTGGTCGAGACGCCGTGGAAGACGAAGGTCTGCGTCGGCTCGACGAGCTGGATCACGTCGCCGTCCACGCGGCCGCCGGTGGCGCGCTCGAAGGCGAGGTCGTCGCCGTTCGGCGCCGACCAGGCCGAAGCGGACCGGGATCTGCATCGGTTGCTTGTTCGCCTGACCGGGCGTCGGCGGGCAGGTCTGGGTCGAGGGTCAGCGAATAGGTCTTCTGGCGGGCATCGTAGCTGCCCTTGGCGATCACTTCCGGCGTGCCGGCCTGGTGGTACCAGAGCATGAACTGGCCAAGATCGGCGCCGGTGGCGTCGGCGAAGGCGGCGAGGAAATCCTCGATGGTCACCGCCTGTCCGTCGTGGCGCTCGAAATAGAGGTCCATGCCGGCGCGGAAGCCGTCGGCGCCGAGCACCGTCTTCAGCATGCGCACGACCTCGGCGCCCTTCTCGTAGACGGTCGGCGTGTAGAAGTTGTTGATCTCGTGATACGTCTCGGGCCGCACCGGATGGGCCAGCGGGCCCGCATCCTCCGGGAACTGGCGCGCCTGCAGGGTGCGCACGTCGGCGATGCGCTTGACCGGCCGCGAGCGCATGTCGGAGGTGAATTCCTGGTCGCGGAAGACGGTCAGGCCTTCCTTCAGGCAGAGCTGGAACCAGTCGCGGCAGGTGATCCGGTTGCCGGTCCAGTTGTGGAAATACTCGTGGGCGATGACGCCCTCGACATGGCCGTAGTCGGCGTCGGTGGCGGTATCCGGATCGGCCAGCACGTACTTGTCGTTGAAGACGTTGAGGCCCTTGTTCTCCATCGCCCCCATGTTGAAGTCGGACACGGCGACGATGTTGAACACGTCGAGATCGTATTCGCGGCCGAAGGCGGTCTCGTCCCAGCGCATCGAGCGCTTGAGCGAATCCATCGCCTAGATGCAGCGCGATTCCTTGCCGTGCTCGCAGTAGATGTTGAGCGCGACGTTGCGGCCCGACATGGTGGTGAAGGTGTCGGACAGGACGCCGAGATCGCCGGCGACGAGGGCGAAAAGATAGGCCGGCTTCGGAAACGGGTCGTGCCAGACCGCGAAGTGCCGGTCGGTACCCTTGACGAGCGCCGGTTTCCCCGGGATTGCCGTTGGAAAGCAGAACCGGCGCAATGTCCTTCGGCGCCTCGATCCGCGTGGTGTAGACGGCGAGCACGTCCGGCCGGTCGAGGAAATAGGTGATGCGGCGGAAGCCTTCCGCCTCGCACTGGGTGCACTAGGTGCCGCTGGTCCGGTAGAGACCCATCAGCTTGGTGTTGGCGGTCGGGTCGATCTCGGTGACGATTTCGAGCGTGAACGCGGTCTGCGGCACGTTGCGGATGACGAGCCTGTCCGGCGTCGCCGTGTAGCGATCGCCGGCAAGGTCCTTGCCGTCGATCGCTACCGAAACCAGCGTCAGCTCGTCGCCGTCGAGGACGAGATCGGCGCCCGCATTGGTCGGCCGCATCGCCAGCCGCGCGGTGACGCGCGTGGCGTGAGGATCGAGCCGGAAATCGAGATCGACCGTGTCGATGGCGAAATCCGGAGGACGATAATCGGCAAGGCGGACCGGGGCCGTCTCATTCTTCATCGGGCGGTGACTTTCGAAGGCGGGTTTTCGGAAGAGCGGATAGATAACATGCGCGGACCGCAACGCGACGGCGGACGCCAATAATTCGGATTCCGCACTAATTTACCCTCGGCTGCCGCGGGCCGAATTGCAATCGTCAAACAGGCAGGATAATCAACGGGAAAGACGATAAAAGCGGCGAGCATGCCGGCGTCATCGCCGGGCGTCTCGCGGGGAGGGGCGCCTGTCCATGTATCTCGGTCTCGACATCGGCACGTCGGCGGTCAAGGTGATCCTGATCGACGATCGCCAGCGCCTGGTGGGCTGGGATACGCATGTGCTCGAGGTCACGCGCCCGCACCCGGGATGGTCCGAGCAGGACCCGGAAAGCTGGTGGGACGCCATTGCGGACTGCCTCGACGTGCTTGTGGAGCACAACCCGAAGGAGATGGCGGCCGTCCGGGGCATTGGTCTCTCCGGCCATATGCACGGCGCCACGCTGATCGACGCCGCCGGCAAGCCGCTCCGCCCCTGCATCCTGTGGAACGACGTGCGTTCGGCGGATGAGGCCGCCGAACTCGACGCGAACCCGAGCTTCCGCAAGATCACCGGCAACATCGTCTTTCCCGGCTTCACCGCGCCGAAGCTTGCCTGGGTCAAGCGCCACGAGCCCGAGATCTTCGCCAAGGTCGCCAAGGTCCTGCTGCCCAAGGACTATGTGCGCCTGAAGCTGACCGGCGACTACGCCTCCGACATGTCGGACTCGGCCGGCACTTCGTGGCTCGACGTGGCCAAACGCGACTGGAGCGACGAACTGCTCGCCGCGACCGAGCTCTCCCGCGATCACATGCCGACGCTCCATGAAGGGTCCGCCCCGACGGGCACGCTGCGCCCGGAACTGGCCAAGCGCTGGGGCATGGGCCCGGGCGTGGTGGTGGCCGGCGGCGGCGGCGACAACGCCGCCTCGGCCTGCGGCGTCGGCGTGGTCAGGCCGGGCACGGCCTTCGTCTCGCTCGGCACCTCCGGCGTGCTCTTTGTCTCCAACGCGAAATTCTCGCCGGACCCGGAGACAGCGGTGCACGCCTTCTGCCATGCGGTGCCCGACACCTGGCACCAGATGGGCGTGATCCTCTCGGCGGCTGGCGCGCTGGATTGGCTTGCCGAAACGTTCGATGCGGGTGCCGCGCCCCTGACCGAACCGCTGGAGGCCGACATGGGCGGGCCGGGCAGGGTGATGTTCCTGCCCTATCTCGGCGGCGAACGCACGCCGCACAACGACGCCGCGATCCGCGGCAGCTTCACCGGCCTCAACTACTCGACCGACCGCACCGCACTCACCCGCGCCGTGCTGGAAGGCGTCGCCTTCGCCTTCGCCGACTGCCTGAAGGCGCTGACCCAGGCCGGCGCCAGCGTCGAACGGGCGCTCGCCGTTGGCGGCGGCTCGCGCTCGCGCAAATGGCTCAGGATCATCGCCAACACGCTCAACATCACCATCGACGTGCCGGAGGACGGCGATTTCGGCGCCAGCTTCGGCGCCGCACGGCTCGGCCTGATCGCGGCCGAGAACGCCGACCCCTTCGCCGTCTGCGCCCAGCCGGCGATCATCGAGACCATCGAACCCGACCCGGAGCTCGTTCCCGCCTACGCCGAAGCCTATGCGACGTACCGGAAGCTCTACCCCGCCATCAAGGAGGCCATGCCCCGATGAGTGCCCGTTTCTTCAGCCAGGAAAAGCCGATCAAGTTCGCCGGCGACAAGGCCAAGCCGGGGGACGCTCTCGCCTACCGTTGGTACGACCCCAACAAGAAGGTGCTCGGCAAGCGCATGGAGGACCACCTCCGCTTCGCCGTCTGCTACTGGCACTCCTTCGCCTGGCCGGGCGGCGACCCGTTCGGCGGCGAGACCTTCATGCGTCCGTGGATGCACATGGACGATGAGATGGCGGCAGCGAGGCTGAAGGCCGACGTCGCCTTCGAGATGTTCCGCCTGCTCGGATGTGCCGTTCTTCACCTTCCACGACCGCGACATCGCGCCGGAAGGCAAGACGCTGGCCGAGTTCAACCGCAACGTGCGCGTCATCGGCGAGATCTTCGCCAGGAAGATGGAGAAGGCGAAGGTCCGGCTGCTCTGGGGCACCGCCAACCTGTTCACCAACCGCCGCTTCATGGCCGGCGCGGCCACCAATCCGGACCCGGAGATCTTCGCCTACGCCGCCGCCCAGGTGAAGAACGTGCTCGACCTCACGCACGAGCTCGGCGGCGCCAACTACGTGCTGTGGGGCGGTCGCGAGGGCTACGAGACGCTGCTCAACACCGACATCAAGCGCGAACTCGACCAGCTCGGCCGTTTCCTGACCATGGTCGTCGAGCACAAGCACAAGATCGGCTTCAAGGGCACCATCCTGATCGAACCCAAGCCGAAAGAGCCGACCAAGCACCAGTACGACTACGACGTCGGCACGATCTACGGCATGCTCCGCCATTTCGACCTGGAGAAGCAGGTCAAGATCAACATCGAGCAGAACCACGCAATTCTGGCCGGGCACAGCTACGAGCACGAATTGCAGCTCGCCGGCGCGCTCGGCATCCTCGGGCTCCATCGACATCAACCGCGGCGACTACCTGCTCGGCTGGGACACCGACCAGTTCGCCATGAACGTGCCCGAGATGGCGCTCGCCTGCTACACCATCCTCAAGGCCGGTGGCTTCACCACAGGCGGCTTCAACTTCGATGCCAAGATCCGCCGCCAGTCGATCGACCCGGACGATCTGCTTGATCGCCCATGTCGGCTCGATGGACGCCTGCGCCCGCGGCCTCCTGATCGCCGAGAGGATCATCAAGGACGGCAAGCTCGATGGCTTCGTCGAGGACCGCTACGCCGGCTGGAAGGGCAAGGAAGGCAAGGCGATCCTCGCGGCAAACGCTCCCTCGACGATCTCGCCGACTACGTCCACAAGAAGAACCTCGAGCCGCAGCCGAAGAGCGGCAAGCAGGAATATCTGGAGTTGCTCATCAACGAATACCTGTAGGAAAACGAGAGGTTGCCTCCCACCGGCTTGTCATCCCCGCGAAGGCGGGGACCCAGTAATCGCAGGCGCCACGATTTTCTCTCTACGGTTGGCGTCTACCGGGTGCCCGCCTGCGCGGGCACGACAAAGAGGGGGCGCCGGCGCGAAATGAAGGGAAGGAAGTCAACATGAAAACGATGAAGGGACCGGCGATCTTTCTCGCCCAGTTCGCCGGCGATGAGGCGCCGTTCAACACGCTCGCCGGAATGGCCAAATGGGCGGCCGGCCTCGGCTACAAGGGCATCCAGATTCCGAGCTGGGACGGCCGGCTGATCGACGTCAAGAAAGCGGCGTCCAGCAAGACCTATTGCGACGAGATCAAGGGCATCTGCGCCGACGCCGGCGTCGAGATCACCGAGCTTGCCTCGCATCTGCAGGGCCAGCTCGTCGCGGTCAATCCGGTCTACGATTTCAGCCTTCGACGGCTTCGCGGCGCCCGAGGTGCGCGGCGACCCGAAGAAGCGGCAGAAGTGGGCGGTCGACCAGGTCAAGGCGACGATCAAGGCCTGCGCCAATCTCGGCCTGCCGTCGATGCCGTCCTTCTCCGGCGCTTTCGTCTGGCCGTTCATGTATCCGTGGCCGCAGCGGCCGGCGGGTCTGGTCGAGACGGCCTTCGACGAACTCGCCAAGCGCTGGAAGCCGATCTTCGACTACTGCCGACGGGCTCGGCATCGACGTCGCCTTCGAACTGCACCCCGGCGAGGACACCCACGACGGCGTCAGCTTCGAGATGTTGCTCGAGCGCGTCGGCAACCATCCCCGCTGCGGCATCAACTACGACCCGTCGCACTTCGTGCTGCAGCAGCTCGACTATCTCGATTTCATCGATATCTACCACGAGCGGATCTACGCCTTTCACGTCAAGGACGCCGAATTCAACCCGACCGGCCGACAGGGCGCCTATGGCGGCTTCCAGCCGTGGATCGACCGCGCCGGCCGCTTCCGCTCGCTCGGCGACGGCCAGGTCGATTTCAGCGGCATCTTCTCCAAGCTCGCCCAATACGACTACGACCGCTGGGCGGTGCTGGAATGGGAATGCTGCATCAAGAGCCCGGAGCAGGGGGCGGCGGAAGGCGCTCCGTTCATCGCCAGCCACATCATCGACGTGACGGCGAAAGCCTTTGACGATTTCGCCGCCAGCGGCGTCGACCAGAAGGCCAACCGCAAGATGCTCGGCATCTAGGAAGACAAGAAGAGGGAGCAGGCAGATGGTCGAGGGTAGAAGCGACGCCAAATCCGGCGGCCGGATCCGGCTGGGCATGGTCGGCGGCGGGCAGGGCGCGTTCATCGGCGCGGTCCACCGCATCGCCGCGCGGATCGACGACAACTACGACCTGGTTGCCGGCGCCCTGTCGTCGCAGCGCCAGCGCGCCATCGACTTCGCGGTCGAACTCGGCATCGCCCGTGACCGCGCCTACGGCAACTTCGAGGAGATGGCCAAGGCCGAAGCCAAGCGCAAGGACGGCATCGAGGCGGTCGCCATCGTCACGCCCAACTACATGCATGCGGCGCCGGTCAAGGCGTTCCTCAAGGCGGGCATCCACGTCATCTGCGACAAGCCGCTGGCGCTCAACCTGACCGAGGCGAAGGACCTGGTGCGGGCGGTCAAGCGCTCCGGCAAGATCTTCGCGCTCACCCACAACTACACCGGCTATCCGATGATCCGGCAGGCGCGCGCTCTGGTCGCCGCCGGCGAACTCGGCGAACTGCGCCATGTCCAGGCGGAATACGCCCAGGACTGGCTGACCGAGCGGCTGGAAGCCACCGGCCAGAAACAGGCCGACTGGCGGACTGACCCCAAGCGCGCCGGCGCCGGGGCGCTGGGCGACATCGCCACCCACGCCTACAACCTCGCCTGCTTCGTCAGCGGCCTGACGCTGGATTCGCTCTGCGCCGACCTGACCACCTTCGTGAAGGGCCGCCGGCTCGACGACAACGACAACATCCTGTTGCGCTGGAAGGGCGGCGCCAAGGGCATGCTATGGGCGAGCCAGGTGGCGCCCGGCAACGAGAACGGCCTGACGCTGCGCGTCTACGGCACCAAGGGCGGCCTGTCGTGGAAGCAGGAAGACCCGAACTACCTGTGGTTCACGCCCTTCGGCCAGCCGACGCGCAAGCTGACCCGCGGCGGTGCGGGCAGCGGTCCCGAGGCCGGGCGGCTGACGCGCACTCCGTCGGGTCATCCGGAAGGCTACCTGGAAGGTTTCGCCAATATCTATACCGAGGTCGCCCACGCCATTCGCGCCGCGCGCATCGATGCCGATCCCGGCCCCGAGGTCGTCTTTCCGACGGTCGAGGATGGCCTGATCGGCATGCAGTTCGTCGACGCGGCGTTGAAGTCGAGCGCCAAGGGCGCCGCCTGGGTGAAGGTCTAGGCCGGCCGGCGCACGGCCGCGGACGCGCGCCGCCGGGCCTATTGGCCTTGCGCGGCCGGGTTTGGCGTGTAGCCGGGCCCGATGACCGGCGCGACTTCGGGCAGGACCGACTGGTCCAGGTCTGCGTGGAAGACCTTGTCGATCTTCTCGATCTCACGCCCGTCCGCACCGACGAGGCGGACCGTGACCACGTAGTCCTTCCCCGCCTTGATGCCGTGGAGCGCCTGCGTCTGGAAGCTGTAGCGCAACTGCTTGGGGTTGATCACGCTGCGGCGCATGACGATCGGTTCGCCGCCGGCCGGGTTCTCGAACGTCACCTCGATGACCGCATTCTCGGGAAGCGTCTTTTTGGGCTTTGGTCCGACAACGATCTGGGCGCTTGCTTCGGCCAGCCGGTAGTTGAACAGGAAGCCGCCGCCCTCCGTCGCCAGGTAGGGCGGACCGGATTCCGTGCAGGCCGCCAAAGCGATCGCGAAGGCGGTCGCCAGCAAGGGTCCCCGCGCCCTCATCGCTTTGCGGCCGCCGAGGCAGCGCGCCGCCGCTCCTGGGCTTCGGCCGGCCACAGCACCTTCATGTCGTAGTATTCCGCGAAGGCCGGCACGTCCGAGGGCAGCGCCACCCAGGGCAGTTTCGAGCGGGTGTAGATGTGCACGTCGGGCATGATCGCCGTCGGGTCGTCGAGCGTGCCGACGCGGACGAAGCGCAGGTAGGGGCGACGGCCGTAGTCGCTCCACACCGCCACGCGGCAGGTCGGGCAGCGATAGATGTCGTGCGGCCGGCCGCTGTCGGTGGGCATCGACACCGGTTCGGGCTCGCCGGCGAGCATTTCGATGCGGTCGGTCTCGATCAGCGCGTTGACGGCGAAGGCGCTGCCGGTCTGCTGCTGGCAGTCGCGGCAGTGGCAGCAATGGGTGAACATCGGCGGCGAGGTGAGGCGGTAGCGCACCGCGCCACAGGAACAGCCGCCTTCGAATGTGTCGTCCATCACGGGTCTCCGGTCAGGCGCTCGCCGGCGCCGGCAGCACGGCGGCGGGCAGGGCAAGCGGATCGTACGTGCCCGGCTTGGCGCGGCGGATGTAGCGGATCAGCACCGGCACGAAGAACAGGATGATGGCGAGCTTGGCGACGGCAACCCACGGGCCGCCCCAGGAGACCAGGAAGAAGAGCGCGAAGGCGATCGCCGCGAAGATGAAGATTGTCAGCAGGATATTGCCGACGTAAGCGCCGACGCTGTTACCCTGGCGGAAGACGATGGCCTTGCCGCGGGCCGCCAGACGCCGGTGCAGTTCGGTCAGGAAGGCGGCATATTCCGCATTGTGCTCCGCGAAACTGGCGAAGCCCAGGTAGTCCATGTTGAACAGTTCGGCCATGCCGCCCGCGCGGAAGATGATCTGCGCCCGGTAGCGGTTGGTGGCAACGCGGGTCGGGGCGAAGGCGAGGCGGACCTCTGAGATGTCGTCGTAGAAGACGCCATCGGGCTTTTCGGCGCCGTCTTCCTGCCAGGTGAGTGCATCGTCGGTGAGCCGGTAGGTGCGCGGCTTGACGAAGGCGTTTGCCCTCAGCCGGTAGACCGTCGGATCGATCGTCGCGCCCGTCTCGCTCATGGCCCGAATCGATAGGGCAAAGCCGCCGGAACGGCAATCGCCGTGGGGTCGGCCTCGGGCCGCCGACCGGCTAGGATGGCGTGGCGAACCTGACGCCTGATGGAGGACGACCCGGTGCACCGCTGTGCAATTCTCGACGACTACCAGAACGTGGCGCTGGCGAGCGCCGACTGGTCCGTCCTCCGCTCCGAGGTCGAGATCGTGGTCTTCAACGAATACATCGCCGGGCGCGACGCGCTCGTCGCGGCGCTCAAGGATTTCGACATCATCGTCGCCATGCGCGAGCGCACGGTGTTCGACGCCGATCTGCTGGCGGCGCTGCCCGGCCTGCGGCTGCTGGTGACGACCGCCATGCGCAACGCCTCGATCGACGTCGCCGCGGCGGACGCCCGCGGCATCGTCGTGTGCGGCACCGGTGGCATCGCCGGGGCGACGGCGGAACTCACCTGGGCGCTGATCCTCTCTCTGGTGCGCAACATACCGGCCGAGGTCGCCGACATGCGTGGCGGCGCGTGGCAGAAGCGGCTGTCGGTCGATCTCGCCGGCAAGCGGCTGGGGCTGGTCGGCCTCGGCAGGCTCGGCACGCGGGTCGCGCGCGTTGGCCTGGCCTTCGAGATGGAGGTCTGCGCCTGGAGCCGCAGCCTGACCGACGAACGCGCCGCCGAGTCCGGCGCAAAGCGCATCGCGACGCTCGAGGAATTGCTCGGCACGTCCGACATCGTGTCGGTCCACGTGCCGCTGACGCCCGGTACGCGCGGCCTCATCGGCGCGGCGCAACTGGCGCTGATGAAGCCGACCGCTTTCCTGGTGAACACCTCGCGCGGCCCGATCGTGGAGGAGGGCGCCCTGATCGCGGCGCTGGAGGGCGGCAGGCTCGCCGGCGCCGGGCTGGACGTCTACGACCAGGAGCCGTTGCCGCCCGACCATCCCCTGCGGCGGGTCGAGCGCCTGATCGCAACGCCGCACATCGGCTATGTCACCGAGGAGACCTACCGGGTGTTCTATCGCGATGCGATCGACGACATCGCCGGATGGCTGAAGGGCGAGGTGCCGCGCCGGATCATGCCGCCGAAGGGGTGAAGCGGCCGGCCCTACTGGATTTCGAGATCGCCGATGCGGCCCATGGCGCCGAGATGGCGGCGATGGGCGCGCCGCGCCAGTTCCATGGCGCGCTGGCGGAACCACTCTTCCAGATTGTTTTCCTGCCAGGCGCGGCTGTTGACCACCAGCCCTTCCCCCTCTTCAGGCTCCGGCGCGAAGGCCGCGATCGGCTCCGGGTCGTGCAGGAAGGCCAGGTCGAAATGGATCTCGGGCAATTCCTTCAACTCTGCCGGGAGTTCCGCTCGCTCGGCAGCGGCGTCCGTCTCGCGGCGCAGGAACAGGAAGACCGTCAGGCCGACGAAACCCAGGCCGATGGCGATCGGCAGCGCCTCGGCGCCGAACAGGTCGACGAGGTAGCCGACGGGAGTCGAGCCGACGATCGAGCCTGCCGAATAGGCCATGGCGAAGCCGGTCGACACCACGGCAAGGCGTTGGCCGCGGAAATCCTGGCCGATGAGCACGACGCCGAGCGTGTAGATGCCGGAGATCGTGCCGCCGGCGATGAACAGCAGCGGCTGCGCCAGAGAATCCGTGGCCGATGGCGAGCGGCAGCGCGAGGCTCGACAGCGCGCCGACCGTCGCGCAGAGCAGGAGCGTCGCCTGGCGGCCATAGCGATCGGCCATCCAGCCGAGCCCGGCGACGAGCACCGCTTCGCCGAGGCTGAACACGGCAACCAGCCGCGCCGCGCCGGCGTCGTCGAAGCCATGGGCGAGGCCATAGAGCGGCAACAGGCTCTGCATCGCCGTTTCGCCGATGCCGCCGAGGAAGCCGGCCGCGACCAGACCGGCCGCCGCCGACAAAGCGAGCTTCAGCGTCGTCGGTGTCGCCGCCGTGGTCCTCGTCCTCGACCTCGCCTGCCGCCGGGCGGATCGACAGGGCGAGGATGACGCCCGCCGCGAGCGGCACCATGGCGACGATCAGCGGCAGCGATCCGGTGACCCCGACGCCGCCCAGCACCAGCGGGCCGATGAACTGACAGGTGGCATAGAGCGTGCCCGAAGCGCCGATGATGCGGCCGCGGTGGCGATCGTCGACGACGCCGTTCAGCCAGATTTCCGTGGTCGTCCACAGCGCCGCAAAACAGGCGCCCATGACGAAGCGCGCCGCGAACCAGACGACGAGATGGTCGGCCGCCAGGATCGCGGCGAAGGAAACAAGCGAAATGGCGAACATCGCCGCCACCACCAGCCGCACGCCGAAACGGGCGATCAGGCGCGGCAGCAGGGGGCCGACGATCAGGATGCCGGCGCCGGCGACCGATGCGTTGAGGCCGATCAGCCAGGTCGCCAGGCCGTGCTTTTCCAGCGCCAGCGAGAAGAACGGGTAGCTGTAGCCGTAGAGCAGGGCCTCCGCGCCGATCAGCGCCAGGACGCCGCCCACCCGCCAGAGCTTCATGGCAGCGGCCTCAGATCACGCACTGCGGCTCTTCGCACCAGCAGCGCTTGCCTTCCGGCACGAGATTGAAGGTGCGGTAGTCCGCGGTGATCTCCTCGCCCGGCCGGATATCGCGGTCGGCATAGACGTAGAGCTGGCCCTCGACCCGCGCATTCGCCTTGCAGCTGTGGTTCAGGTAGTCGACCCCTTCCGGCTCCCAGGTCGGCAGCAGGCAGAGGAGCTTCGTGCCTTCCAGCTTCAGGTGGACCGACTGGCGCCACCAATAGTCGTCGAGCCCGTCCTTGTCGGCGAGGTCGACCATGAGCGACTTGCCGTCGAAGAAGCCGAGGAGGGTGCCCTCGGAGATCGGCGCCCTGGCGTAGATCGCCTTGTGGTCGTCGGAGATCGAACGGACCTCGACCAGATCAAAGTTGGTGTAGCTCATGGGATTGACCTTCGACCTCGAACGCCGCCTCGAGCAACGGCACGCCGCCTGACTGCCCATCCCGGCCGGGGACGTACGGTTCTCCGTCAAAAAGGTTAGCCGACCATTTAGCGGTCAGCCGCTCGGCGTAGACCACCGGCATCTCGTGGACGTACGGGCACTTCTCCAGTTCCGCGAAGACCGGATCGTTGTGCGCGGCGAGCCAGCTCC
Source organism: uncultured Alphaproteobacteria bacterium (assembly GCA_963822975.1). Taxonomy (GTDB): domain Bacteria; phylum Pseudomonadota; class Alphaproteobacteria; order Rhizobiales; family Kaistiaceae; genus CAVSRC01. Next base: position 36,818 of record CAWGJV010000023.1, on the reverse strand, counting down.
GGCGGTCGTCGGAAAGATGCACGCCGCGGGCGGGATCGACGGTCACCCGGCTGTAGTTGCCGATCGTGGTGATCGACATGTTCTGCCAGGCCGTCACGCACTTGCGGAACAGCAGCTCGATGGCGTCGCGATCATGCACCATTTCCCAGGGAGCCTTGCCCCATGCACGCAGCGCCTGGTCATGCACCAGGCGGGCGAAGGCGAAGGCGTCGGATGTGGTGTTGACCGCCGTGAACGGTGCGCTCAGCGACGGATCGTAGAGCGGGTCGGCCGGATTGTTGGCGTGCCGGCAGAAGGCCACCGAGAAGAACTCGTAGGCCGTCATCTTGCCGGTCACCGGGCACAGCACGTCGATCGGCGTGCCCAGCGTCTCGCCGCGGATCAGCGCTTCGGCGTCGTCGGTGCGCCCGGCCTCGTGCATCGCGTCGCCGAGCAGGTGGAGTTCGTCGGCCACCGACCGGCAGCGCGCCTCGTCGTGGACGAGGAGAGCCAGGAAGCCGGTCTTGTGATCGTCGGCGACCGCACGGCGGAACTGCTGGAAGGCCTCGGCGTATTCGCTGCCGTTGCGGAAGCGGGCGACGAAGAAGCGGCCCTGCTTGAACTCACGCCGGCCGGCGGCGCATTGCAGCCCATGCTCGAGCCAGTCGCCGAAAACGCTTGGACTGAGACTGTGAAAGGGACAACCGCCCGAAGGCGCTGCAGCCGGCCGGTCTGCAATGCGAACCCGAACGTTCGCTCGCGGCGCCGCCGGCGCCACTTCCGCGAAACTCATTACTGCCTCCTCGTACGCATACTCAACAAATACTTAACCGCCGCATGGAGGAATAAGCGACGCAGTTAACCGCTTGTCAACCAAATGGCCGCCGCCAGCGGTCCTTCCGAGCCGCGGCCGGCGGGAATTTCGCCTTATTTCACTAAGCGTTAACCATGAACGCGAATCGCATGCAAGAAAAGCGATGCGGCAAGCGGGCAGGGCGCGGGATTTCCCGGGACGGCAGAGGGCGGCGGGTCGGCGAAGCTAAACACAGTGAAAAGTCAGAACAATCGAAGTTCAGAGCCGTTTCTTCCATGTCCGCGCCCAGTATCGTCCGCACATATTGGCGGCGGCCGCCGGCCAGACAAACGCAACGGCGCGTTAGGTCTTAAGGGAAAGTAACTCTCTGATTAAGTTAATCGAAATGCCCGCTCGTCACGATGCTTGCGGCAAATGCCGTGGGTGGGACGATTGATATGGCAAAGGCTCTGACAGGCCGAATTACCCTCAACCTGATCGCGGGCATCGTGATCACCGTGTTGACGGTGCTGACCACGATCTCGTGGATGGCCTACAAGCACAACGAACAGGCCGCCCGCAGCACCGAGACCATGGTGGCCGGCGGTCTGCAGTCGATGGGCAAGCGCCTCGCCCAGCTCGCCAACGACTACGGCTGGTGGGAGGAGGCCTATGACGCCTACGTCCGCAAGGACGAGGATTGGATCGACGCCAACGTCGGTACCGGCATCACCGACACCAACATCGCCGACCTGCTGGTCATCATTTCGCCCAAGGGCGAAGTCGACCATTCGTGGATCAATGAAGAGACGACCGATACCGCCGGCGAAATCATCGGTCCCGATACGCTTGCCCGAGATTCGCGACATCGCGGCGACCCTGCCGGTCGAGAATCTCGCCGGCAGGAGCAGCATCTACGTCAAGACCCCGTCCGTGCCGATGATGATCGCCATTCAGCATCTGGCGCCGGTGTCGAAGGCCGGCGAAGTGAAGAACACCGATCTTCCGGTCATCGTTTTCGGTCAGTACCTCGGCACCGACAGGCTGCACGAACTCGGCAGATCGTTCCTGATCGACGATCTGCGCTACTCCCCGGACAAGCAGCGTGGCCGGCAGCCAGCTGGTCATTCCCGACATCGCCGGCGACGATCTTGGCTATGTCGCGTGGACGCCGCCGAAGCCAGGCAACGCGCTGCTGCGCAGCGTGCTCCTGCCGATCGGCATCGCGCTGACCCTGTTCTGCATCGCCGCGCTCGCGACCGCTTTCCGCGCCCGCCGCATGGCGATTGCGCTGACCGACAGCGAGCGCGAGGCCGTCACCGCCGCGCGCACCGACTCCATGACCGGCCTGATGAACCGCACCGGGTTCACCGAGCTGCTCGCGTCGGCGGACTTTGTCGACGCCTGCGCCGACAGGATGCTGGCGATCATCTACGTCGACGTCAACGGATTCAAGCTGGTCAACGATTCCATCGGCCATCATGGCGGCGACGAGCTCGTGCGGGCGATCGCCGCGCGGATCACCACGATCCTGCCCGCAGGAGCGACGCTGGCGCGCATCGGCGGCGACGAATTCGCCATCGCGCTGGTCGCCGGCGACCTGTACGAATTGGCTGCAGACACCGCAGCAGCCGCGGTGCATTCGCTCGACCAGCCGTTCACGATCAGCGGCTTCGAGTTCCACGTGACCGCCTCGGTCGGCTTTGCCGTGGCCGATGGCGGCAGCCAGGACCCTGCCGAACTCGTCCGTCGTGCCGACCTGGCCATGTACCGGGCAAAGAACGCGGCCGAGCGCGAGGCGCTGCGCTATCACGAGACGATGGAAACCGGCGCCCTCGAGAAGAAGCAGCTCGAGTCCGGGCTTCGCCGCGCGATCGAGGTCGGTGGCGAACTCAAGGTCTTCTATCAGCCGATTGTCCGCGCCAACGATCTCGGCATCGTCGGTTTCGAGGCCCTGCTGCGCTGGACCTCGCCCGAGTTCGGCTCCGTGTCGCCGGCGCTGTTCATTCCGGTGGCCGAGGAGACCGGCCTGATTCACGATCTCGGCCGCTTCGTCGTCAACCAGGCCAGCCTCGACCTGCATCGCTGGCCCGGCTGTCACATGGCCATCAACGTGTCGCCGGTCCAGTTGCGCGACCCCAACTTCGCCAACGACCTGCTCGCCACGGTCGTCGGGCACGGCCACACGCCCGATCGCTTCCAGCTCGAGCTGACCGAGGGCATCCTGGTCAACAACCCGACCATCGCCACCCGCAAGCTCGGCATGCTGAAGGAGTTCGGCTTCACGCTGGCGCTTGACGATTTCGGCACCGGTTTCTCGTCGATCGGCTACCTTCGTCAGTTCCCCTTCGACATCCTCAAGATCGACCGGTCGTTCGTGCGCGATATCGGCCTCAACGCCACCGCCAACGCGCTCATGCAGTCGCTGGTGTCGCTCGGCGACGCGCTCGACCTTTCGGTGATCGCCGAGGGCATCGAGAACGAGGACCAACTGAAGCTGCTGCGCCTCATTCAGTGCGAATACGTGCAGGGCTTCATGATCAGCCGGCCGGTGGCGGCCGACGACATCGACGCCCTCGTCGCGGCGCGTGACGGCGGCTCGCCATCGCAGGTCGGCCGCGGTCCCGTAACCGAGCGCCGGGTGGCCGCCAGCACCTGAGCCTTTCCGCCGGCCGCGGGGCCGGCGGACATCATCCGTTAACCAGTGGCGCCGGACCGGGCCGCCACTTCATGCCGCCTTAACGCCGTTCCCGCGATGGTGGCTGACTGTCGTCACGGCTGGCCCATCTTCATCAGCATGTTCCGCATCGCGCGTCCCGGCATCGGATTTGTTCTCAGCGTCGTTGCGCCGGCGGTGGTCATCTTTGCGTCGACCGTGGCGACAATCACCTACGCGCTCCGCGACATGGCCGGCGAGGTCAACCGAACCGAGTTGTCGTTGACCAGCCGCACCGCCGAGGCGGCGGTCGCGGCGACCCTCAGACGCATGGCCAGCACCCACAGCGACTACGCGGTCTGGGATGATGCTGCCCGTCGGCTCTACGGCACCATCGACCAGCAGTTCGTCGATGAATCCTTCGTCTCATCGACGAGCGACCCGGTCTTCTTCGACACCGCCTACCTGGTCGATCGCGATGGCGGCATACTCTTCGCCTACCACAACGGCGAAGCGAGCGACGTTCCGATTGAGCAGGCGTTCTCGCCGGCAATCGAGCGCTTCGTTCGCGAGCTTCCTTCGGACGGCGTCACCTACGACGTGCGCACCGCCCTCGTGCGCGGCGTCTGGGGTCTGTCGGTCATCGCTGTCGGGCCGGTCGTGCCGTTCGCGGAGGATTTCACGCCTCGGCCGACCGCGGCGCGCTATCTGATTTTCGGCAAGGCGTTCGACGAAGCCGCCATCAACCGCATCGCCGAGGATTATCTCATCAGCGGCCTCACGATAACGAAGGCGTCCGGCGCACAGACCGAGACGCCGTTGCTGGATCCGGACGGCAACGTCCTGGCGGCGTTGAGCTGGCCGACCCGGAGTCCGGGAACCCTGGCACTCGACCGTTTGCGCCCTCGGGCGATAGAGATGTTCATCCTGCTCGGCACGCTGCTCATCGGCCTGATCGGCATCGCCGCCCGCGGCTTCGTCAATGTGCGCCGCGGAGAGGCGCGCGCCCGCCACGCCGCCACCCATGACGCCCTGAGCGGCTTGCCCAACCGCACCGCGCTGGTCGACCATCTGAGGTCGGTCATGGCAGGTGCCCGACACCGCGATCGGGCGCTGGCGATCCTCTATCTCGACCTCGATGGCTTCAAGGAAGTCAACGACAGCTACGGCCACGATGTCGGCGACCTCCTGTTGCGCAAGGTCGCAGCCGGTTTCGAGACGCTCGCCGGCGGCCACCTCCTTGTCCGTCTCGGCGGCGACGAATTTGCCATTGTCGTCGCGGACGCTGACGCGGCCGGCACGGCCGCCCAACTTGGCGACCGGCTGGTCCGCTTCTTCGCCAAGCCCTTCGACATCGAAGGCCGGGTCATCTCGATCAGCGCCAGCGTTGGCATCGCGCTTGTCGAAGGCGGCGACCTTTCGGTCGAGGAGGCGCTCCGCCGCGCCGATGTCGCGATGTATCAGGCGAAGCAGCAGGGCCGGAACCGCGTCTGTGCTTTCGACGACTCGCTCGAACTCCATCAGGCTGAAGCGCATGGAAATCGGCGCTCAGCTCCGCCGCGCTCTCGATGCCGATCAGTTGACCATGTACTACCAGCCGATCTATAGCGCCCGCGATGGCTTCATCACCAGCGTCGAGGCGCTGGTTCGCTGGCCGCGCGGCGAGGACCACGAACCGATCTCGCCGGCGGAGTTCATCCCGATCGCGGAAGAGACCGGCCTCATCGACGAGTTGGGCGCATGGACCATGCGCCGCGCCTGCGAGGACGCGCGCGCCTGGCCCGGGCTGAAGGTCGCGGTCAACGTCTCGCCGGCGCAGTTTCGCAATCCGCACTTCGCCGAGTCGGTGGACGCCATCCTCAAGGAGACCGCATTCCCGGCCGAGTGTCTCGGCATCGAGATCACCGAGACCTATCTCATCACCCATCCGACTCAGGCGAGCGCCGCCATCGACGCCGTGCGCGCCCGCGGTGTCACCGTGGCGCTCGACGATTTCGGCGTCGGCTATTCCAGCATCGGCTACCTGCGCAGCTTCGCCTTCGACACGCTCAAGCTCGACCGCTCGCTGATCGCCAATATCGACCGCGATCCGCATGCCCAGCGGCTGGTTCAGGCGACCGTGGCGCTGGCCGCCGCGCTGAACCTCGATGTGACCGCCGAGGGCGTCGAAACCGAGGAGGAGGCGACCCTTCTCAGGCTCGCCGGCTGCGATTCCTTCCAGGGCTTTTTCTTCGGGCGGCCGGTTCCGGCGGCCGAGATCACCGCCGTGCTCAGCGTCAACGCCCGTCTCCAGGACGCTGACCGCTGGCGGGCCTGACGACCGCGCCAGTCTCCGCGGCCCTGACGCCTGGCCTTTCGCGCCACCCTTCCCATTTGCGCCGCTATGGTCGTAGAAGGACGGGAACGGGCCGTTCGCCGATCGCGCCGCGCGAAAGAAGACAAGCGATATGAATGGACTAGAGCGGAGAATTGCCGTCGCGCCAATGATGGATTGGACCGACCGGCATTGCCGCATGTTCCACCGGCAACTGACGCGCCGGGCGCTGCTGTTCACCGAGATGATCACCGCCGACGCGGTGATTCACGGCGACCGCGAGCGGCTGATCGGCTTCTCCGCGGCCGAGCACCCGGTCGCCATCCAGCTTGGCGGCGCCGAGCCGGCCAAGCTTGCCGAGGCCGCACGGATCGCGGCCGACTTCGGCTATGACGAGATCAACCTCAATGTCGGCTGTCCGTCCGACCGGGTGAAGCTCGGGCACGTTCGGCGCCTGCCTGATGCAGAGCGCCGACGCTGGTCGGCGAGCCTGGTCGCGGCGATGAAGGCGGCCGTCCCGGTGCCGGTCACGGTCAAGTGCCGGCTGGGCGTCGACGAACAGGACCCGGAAGCCGCCCTCGACGCGCTGGCCGAGGCGGTGATCGGGGAGGGCGCCGACGGCGTCTGGGTGCACGCCCGCAAGGCCTGGCTGAGCGGGTTGTCGCCGAAGGAGAACCGTGAGGTGCCGCCGCTCGACCACGCGCGCGTCCACCGCCTCAAGCGGCGCTTTCCGGCGACCTTCATCGGCATCAACGGCGGCATCGCCGGTCTCGACGAGGCGGCGGAACATCTCGGCCCCGTCGACGGCGTGATGCTCGGCCGTGCCGCCTACCATACGCCGGCGATCCTCGCCGACGTCGACCGCCGCTTCTACGGTGCGGGTGAGGGGCCGAGCCCCCGCGACGTGGTCGAGGCCATGCTGCCCTATGTCGAGCGCGAGCTCGCCCGCGGCACGCGCCTGTCGCACATCACCCGCCACATGCTGGGCCTGTTCCACGGCCACCCCGGGGCGCGGACCTGGCGGCGCATCCTGACCGTCGGCGCGGTCGCACCGGGCGCCGGCCTCGAGGTCGTGCGCGAGGCGCTCGAATGCGGTCACCAACCGGCGCACCGCCGCCGGCGGAGACCGTCGCCGCCGCTCTGGCTTTCGCCTGAGCCGCCGCGGCCGATGGACATTGCCGCCTCGCCCGGAGAACTGGCCGGGCTCGCCGCCGCCACGGTCGCCTCCGGCGCCGTGTCCGGGCTGCTCGCCGGCATCTTCGGCATTGGCGGCGGCGCCGTCATCGTGCCGGTGCTCTATCAGGGCCTGACCTTTCTCGGCGTGGACGAAGCGGTGCGCATGCACCTCTCGGTCGGCACCTCGCTCGCCGTCATCGTGCCGACGTCGATCCGCTCGTTCCTCGCCCACTACAGGCGCGGCGCGGTCGATATGGACCTGCTGCGCGGCTGGGTGCTGGCCGTACCGGCCGGCGTCGTCGTCGCCTCGATCATCGCAGCGTCGATCTCCGGGGCGGCGCTCCGCGGCATCTTCGCGGCCATCGCCTGCGTCGTCGGCCTGCGCCTGCTGCTCAATCGCGAGTCGTGGCGGCTCGGCAGCGAGATCCCGGCCAATCCGGTCCGCGCCGCCGTCGGCGTGCTCATCGGCTTCCTGTCGACGCTGATGGGGATCGGCGGCGGCGTCCTCAACAACACGTTCATGACGCTCTTCGGACGGCCGATCCACCAGGCGGTCGCCACCTCGGCCGGCGTCGGCGTGCTGATCTCGATCCCGGGCGTGATCGGCTACGTCTGGGCGGGCTGGAACGACGCGGCGCTGCCGCCGTTTTCCGCCGGCTTCGTCAATCTGGTCGGCGTGCTGCTGGTCATCCCGATCTCGGTGATCGCCGCGCCCTTCGGCGTGCGCATCGCCCACGCCCTGACGCGCCGGCAGCTCGAGATCGGTTTCGGGCTCTTCCTGCTCTTCGTCGCCGCCCGCTTCGCGCTCAGCCTCGTCGGCTGAACGCCTAAGGCGTCAGCACCATGCGGTCGCCGGAGATGGCGTAGCCGCCGAGCGTGTCGAGGAAGCTCATGCCGAGCAGGCTCTCGCGCAGGCTGCCGGATGGCGCCACCAGCCCGGGCACGTTCCGCCGCTCGATGCTGCCCACGGTGATGCTGGCGATGGTGACCGGCGCGGCCCCGATCATGCCGTTGGCGGTCTGGATGGGCGTGGCGAAATCGAGATTGGCGGTGTCGATGCCGACCGCGGCGGCGTCGGACGGGGTGAGGGTGACGAAGCTCGCGCCGGTGTCGATCAGCATCAGCATCGGCACGCCGTTGGCCGAGGCGCGGACGGCGAAGTGGCCGTCGGCGGCGCGCACGATCACCACGCTGCCTTCCGCCTCGCCGGTCAGCCGCCCGGAGATCGGGATGCCGGGGGCGAGCACGCCCAGCAATCGTCCACCGACGCCCGCCAGCTCGCTGCGATAGGCATAGGCGCCGAGCGCGACGATGAGGATCGCGGTCCAGCCGAGGAAGCCGCGCACGATCTGGCCGAAACTGACCCGCCGCCCGGCGAAGGCCGAGACGACGAAAACGAGGATGGCGACCAGATAGACGAAGCGGACCGAGCCCGGCGAGGAGAGGTCGTAGCCGAACGATGGCAGCACGTTCACGGCAAGCGCGCCGACGCCGAACGCCACCAGGACGACGATGAGCCAGAAGAAGAACCTCGGTGGCCGGCTCATCGCTGAGGCTCGCCTGCGGCTTCCGCGAAGGCTTTCTGCTTGCGTGTCGGCAGGTCTTCCATGATGCGCCGGCGTTCCGTTTCGGAATACGCGCTCCAGCCGCCGATTTCGGCGAGCGTGCGCCCGCAGCCGGCGCAGAGGTCCGTTTCCGGATCGATGATGCAGAGCCTGACGCAGGGTGTGATCATGGGAGGTTCTGCGACGGCTCAGAGCGTGGCGGCGCCGATGAGGTAAGCCGCCAGCGCCACCTGTTGGCAGGCGCCGAGCGCATCTCCGGTCCGTCCGCCGATCGCCTGGGCCGTCATGCGCGTCAGGATATAGGTCGCCAATGCGGCGAAAACAGCCGCGAGCACGGCCGGACGCAGGCCGACCAGGGGGATGGCGACGAGCGCCAGCACGCCCGCCGTGGCCAGTGCCACCAGCATCGCGGTGTGGTCCGGCGGGCCGGTTTCGTGGGCGAGGCCGCTCATCCGCGCTGCCGGCAGGTCGTGCCACAGGCGGACCAGCATGGCCCGCGAGATGCCCTCGGCGATGACGAGGATGGCCGCGGCGGCAAAAGCACCGGTGGCGGCGATCGCGGCCAGGCAGCCGACCCGGATGACGACGGAGAGGATCAGCGCCGTCGCGCCGTAGGCGCCGACGCGGCTGTCGGCCATGATCGCCAGCCGGCGCTCGGCGGTGGACCCGCCGTAGCTGTCGGCAGTGTCGGCGAGCCCGTCCTCGTGCAGGCCGCCAGTGAGACCGAAGGTCGCGGCGACCGCCAGCGCGGCGGCAACCAGCGGCGGCACGCCAATCGCCGTCGCCGCGATCAGCACGACGCCGCCGGCAACGCCGATCAGGCAGCCGGCGAGCGGCAACATGCCGGCGGCGCGGCGGAAATCCGGTCGCGCCTCCGGATCGACGCCCAGCCAGCGCGCCGGCAGGCGCGTCAGGAATGCCAGCGAAGACGTGAGGTCGCCGACAACCGTGCCGAAGTCGGGCGGAAACGGATCGTCACCCTGCATGTGCGCCTTGCCTCGTCGTCGCTTGCGACCAGCCGCGCGGCGGTTATAGAACCTTCCGCGCAGAGGACCAACGCGCGCCTCCAATTCCCCGCCAATTCCATCGCTCTGGAGCCCGAATGACAGCCACCGCCAGCGGGCTTCCCTTCGACGACATTCGCGACCTCGTCGCCGCCATGCCGCCCGCCGATGCGGATGCTGCCGCAAGCGTGCGGGCGCGCGATGCGCGGCTGACCAAGCCGCCGGGGTCGCTCGGCCGGCTGGAGGATATCGCCGAATGGCTTGCCGCCTGGCAGGGCAAGGCGCCGCCGACCGTCGACCGGCCGCTGGTTGCCGTCTTCGCCGGCAACCACGGCGTCGTCGCGCAGGGCGTGTCGGCCTATCCGGCCGCCGTCACGGCGCAGATGGTGGCGAACTTCTCCGCCGGCGGCGCCGCGATCAACCAGATCTGCCGAACCTACGAGCTGGGCCTCAAGGTCTTCGACCTCGCCCTCGATCATCCGACCGGCGACATCACCACGCGAAGCCGCCCTCGACGAGATCGGCTGCGCCCGCACCATCGCTTACGGCATGGAGGCCATTGCCGGAGGCGTCGACCTGCTCGCCATCGGCGAAATGGGGATCGGCAATACGACCGTCGCCGCGGCGATCTATTGCGGCCTGTTCGGCGGCGAGCCCGGCGATTGGGTGGGGCCGGGCACCGGCGTCGACGCGGCGGGACTGGAGCGCAAGCGGGCCGCTGTCGCGGCGGCGCTCGCCTGCCATGCCGGCCACCTGAGCGACCCGCTCGAAGTGTTGCGCCGGCTGGGCGGCCGCGAGATCGCCGCCATGACCGGCGCCATCCTCGCCGCGCGCCTGAACCGCGTGCCGGTGATCGTCGACGGCTTCGTCGCGACGTCGGCCGCCGCGATCCTCTTCGCCCTCGATCCGACCGGCCTCGACCATTGCCTGTTCGGCCACGTTTCGGCCGAACCCGCCCATCGGCGGGCGCTGGAGCGAATGGGCAAGGCGCCGCTGCTCGATCTCGGCATGCGGCTTGGCGAAGGTACCGGCGCGGCGCTCGCGGCGGGCATCGTCAAGGCGGCGGCGGCGCTGCACTCCGGCATGGCGACGTTCGAGTCGGCCGGCGTCTCGGACCGCGACTAGCCGGCGTTCCGCCAGCGGCTGGGTTCGCCCGGCGCGCCGATCGGCGGCAGGGCTTCCATGACGCGCGATTGCGGGAACGTGGCGATCGCCTCGGTGCCGACGCGCAGCTTCGACAACAGCTCGAAGGTGCCGTCATGGGTGGTCATCAGCGCCTGGACGATCGGCAGTCCAAGGCCGGCGCCGCGCTCGGCATTCTTGTGGGCGATCGAGCCCTGGCCGAAGGACGACAGCACGATGGGGATTTCCTCGGGCGGAATGCCGGGGCCGTTGTCGCGCACGGACAGGAACTGCCCGCCGCCGGCGGCCGCACCAACGCTGACCTCGATCTCGCCGCCGGGCGAGGTGAACTTGATGGCGTTCGACAACAGGTTGAGCAGGATCTGGCGCACCGCCCGGTCGTCGGCCCACAGGCGCGGCAGGCCGCGCTGCAGGTTCGCGGTGATGGTGATGTTCTTGGACTTCGCCCGCAGCTGCAGGAGATTGGCGCAATCCTCCACGACATGGGCGAGGTTGACCGGCTCCTCGTGAAGTTCGTAGCGGCCGGCCTCGATGCGCGACAGGTCGAGGATCTCGTTGATCAGGTTGAGCAGGTGCTGGCCGCTCGAATTGATGTCGCCGACATATTCCTTGTAGGAGGCCTGGCCGATCGGCCCGAGCACCTCGTTCTTCATGATCTCGGAGAAGCCGAGGATGGCGTTGAGCGGCGTCCGCAGCTCGTGGCTCATGGTGGCGAGGAACCGCGACTTGGCGAGATTGGCCTCCTCGGCGCGCCGCCGGGCCTCGTCGGAGATCGACTTGGCGGTGCCGAGTTCGGCGATCAGCAGATCCTTTTCGGCGCGGTATTCGAGCATGGCGAGCGTTGCCGAATAGAGCCGCGAGGCGAGGATCAGGAAGAAGAACTGGGCGCCGAGCGCCATGATCGACAGGACGACGAACAGGAAGGCGCCGCGACTGACGAACACCGCCACCAGCGTCAGGGTAATCGGAATAGTGCCGGCGACGGCGGCCGCCGGCAGGGTCGAGGCGAGCGATGTCACCACCGACACCACCACCAGCATGGTCGCGAACTGGAAGACTTCGACCCCGACCATGTCGCCGCCGCCGTTGGGCACCAGCACCAGGACGATCGCCCATGCCGCACCGCCGAGGAACTCGGCGATGACGAAGCGCTGCGTCCATGCGCGCGGCGACACCTCGGCCGGCGCGCTGCCGAGATAGCGGCGGCAGAGCGTCAGCATCGCCACATGCGTCGCCAGCACCAGCACGGCCCATGCCACGACGGTGATCGGCTGGATCCACACAAGCGACGCCGACGATACGATGGCGATGAGAAGGGGCAGGGCGTAGGCGGCGCTGGTCCGGTTCTGCGCGAAGGTGAGGATCAGTTCGTAATCGAAGGCCGGGCGCGTGCCGGTGGTCGAGGCGAGCCGCTCGCGCTGGTCGCGGACGGCGCGCATGACGGAGCGGCGCCGCTCGGCCCGCTCGCGGCTGCGGCTCGTCTTGTCGCTTTCCTGCGTGGACGCGGCGGTGTTCATTGCGAGATAGCGGCCCCGAATACATGGCTCCGCCGGGACGGGTCGGCGGAGGGTGGGTCACGGTCGCAGAAGAGGCTTAATGTGCCCCTCAGAATTATGGTTAACGATGGGTAAAAGCGAGATTCCGCAGTCACTTGGCGGAGGACGCAGAGCCGTTTCGCAGGGCCGGCGGCTGGCTCGCCTGCTCGCCGAAATCCGCGCCTGCCGCATCTGCCGGGACGTGCCCGAGGGCAGGCCGCTGCCCCATGAACCGCGGCCCGTGTTGCGCGTGTCGCAGACCGCGACGATTTGCGTTGCCGGTCAGGCGCCGGGGACTCGCGTCCACGCGTCGGGAACCCCGTTCACCGATCCCTCCGGCGACCGGCTGCGCACCTGGATGGGCGTCGACGCGGACACGTTCTACGACGCCAGCCGCATCGCCATCGTGCCGATGGGCTTCTGCTTTCCGGGCCAGGACGACCGCGGCGCCGACCTGCCGCCGCGCCGCGAATGCGCTCCCGCCTGGCATGCGCGCCTGTTCGCGGCGCTGCCGCGCATCGAACTGGTGCTCGCCGTCGGCGCCTATGCCCATGCCTGGCACCTCGGTGCGCTCGCCCGCCCGAGCCTGACCGAAACGGTGGCCGACTGGCGGGCGATCATGGCCGCGACCAGCCGGCCGAAGGTCGTGCCGCTGCCCCATCCGTCGTGGCGCAACAACGCCTGGCTGCGCCGCAATCCGTGGTTCGAGGCGGACCTGCTGCCGGTCCTGAGGGGCGAGATCGCCGCCGCGCTGGGCCGTCAGGCGGTTTGACATTGGCGCAAATATTTTCTACATGCGGCTGGAGATTGGTCGCGTGAAGGTAAAATAACCTAACGCTGCCGCAAATGTGAAATCAGATGACAAAGGTGGCAGCCATGGTCGATCGCCTTGACCGCAAGATCCTGCAGATTCTCCAGGAGGACGCCACGGTTCCCGTGGCCGAGATCGGCCGCCGCGTCGGCCTGTCGACGACGCCCTGCTGGCGCCGCATCCAGCGGCTCGAGGAGGACGGCGTCATCACCGGGCGGGTCGCGCTGCTCGACCCGAAAAAGGTCAACACCAAGGTGACGGCGTTCGTCTCCATCACCACCAGCCAGCACAACGACGAGTGGCGCCGCCGCTTCGCCGAAGTGATCCGTGACTTCCCCGAAGTGGTCGAGTTCTACCGCATGGCCGGCCAGGTGGATTATCTGCTGCGCGTCGTGGTTCCCGACATCGAGGCTTATGACGCCCTCTACAAGCGGCTGATCGCCAAGATCGACATCGCCGACGTGTCGACCACCTTCGCCATGGAGCAGATCAAGTACACGACCGTCCTGCCGCTGACCTATCTGGCGCTCGAGAAGGAAAAAGAGCGCGCCACCGCCTGATGTGAGGCTCAGCGCGCGGCGATGCGCGCGAGTTGCACCGGGTCGGTGAGTTCTTTCACCGCGTCCTTGCCGATCCAGCGGGCGGTCTTGTCGTCGGACTCGGCGAGCTTGCGCGCCAGGGCGAGGGCAGGGGCGTGCAGCGCGCTGTTGCGCTTGCCGATCTGGCGGAGCGCCCAGTTGACCGCCTTCCTGACGAAATTGCGTTCGTCGCTGGCATAGCGTTCGATCAAGGGCAGGTAGGCGAGGAACGTCTCGTCCGCGACCGTCTTGCCGTGCACCGTATAGGCCGCCAGCAGGGCAAAGGCGGCACGCCGCACGAATTCGCGGTTGTCCTTCGCCCATTTGGCGATCCTGGATTCGACGAACGGCGTGCGCACGAAGAGCTTGCTGCAGGCCTGGTCGCAGAGATCCCACGAGTTGAAATCCGCGGTCCAGGCGTCCATTTGCGCTGGCGTCACCTGCTTCGGATCGTCGATCAGCGCGGCGAGCAGCCGCGCCTCGTGCCACCCGCTTGCCCACAAGGCCTGCGCCAGGTCGTGGTTGCGCCTCAGCCGCCGCGCGATCGGCTTCAGTGTCGCCATCGAGATGCCGAAGGCGCGCCCGGTATTGATGCCGTAGCGCGCCATGCCGGCGCGGTTCTCGGCCGAGCCGAGGGCGCGGAGTTCCTTCAGGACGGCAGGAGCGGAGGGCGGCGCGGCGCTTTGCGGGACGGCAGCGCGCGCCGCCATTCCTCAATCCCGCTCCAGCACGGTCAGCAGGCTCGACGTGTCCCAGCGATTGCCGCCCATCGCCTGAACCTGGGCGTAGAACTGGTCGACTAGCGCTGCCACCGGCAGCCTGGCGTGGTTCTGGCGCGCTTCCGCCAGAGCGATCGCCAGATCCTTGCGCATCCAGTCGACGGCGAAGCCGTGATCGAACTTGCCAGCGTTCATGGTCTTGTAGCGGTTCTCCATCTGCCACGATTGCGCCGCGCCCTTGGAGATGACGCCGATCACCTGTTCCGACATCGAGCCCGGCCTTCTTGGCGAAGTGAATGCCCTCCGACAGGCCCTGCACGAGGCCGGCGATGCAGATCTGGTTGACCATCTTGGTGAGCTGGCCAGCGCCGACCGGCCCCATCAGGCCGACCATCTTGGCGTAGTTCTCGATGACCGGCCTGGCCTTCTCGAAGACGTCCTGGTCGCCGCCGACCATGACCGTGAGCTGGCCGTTCTCGGCGCCCGCCTGGCCGCCGGAGACCGGCGCGTCGAGGAAGCCGATGCCCTTGCCCTTCGCGACGGCATGGAGCTCGCGCGCCACGTCGGCCGAGGCGGTGGTGTTGTCGACGAGAATGGCGCCTTTCGTCATGCCGGCGAGCGCGCCGTTGTCGCCCAGTGTCACCGAGCGCAGGTCGTCGTCGTTGCCGACGCAGGTGAAGACGAAATCCGCCCCGGCTGCGGCTTCCTTGGGCGTCGAAGCGGTCTTGCCCGGGTTCTCGGAGGCCCATTTCTGGGCCTTGGCGCTGTTGCGGTTGTAGACGGTCGTGGCGTGACCGCCGCGCTTCGCAAGATGTCCGGCCATCGGATAGCCCATGACTCCAAGGCCGATGAAGGCGACTTTTGCCATTTTCGCTTGCAACTCCCGTTTCTTCTCGTTGGTTTCGCGCCGCCGGCGTGGCGACGCCATTTCTAGCGGCGGATATGGCGGGTGATCCGCCGTTCGACTTCATTGACCACGCGGCTGAGCACCTCGACCGTTACCAGGTAGAAAGCCGCAGCCCACAGATAGAACGACAGGTCGTAGGTCTTGGAAAAGACGAAGCGCGTTTCGCCCATCAGGTCAAGGACGGTCACGATGCTGGCGATCGCCGACGCCTTGACCATGAGGATGACTTCGTTGCCGTAGGGCCTGAGCGCGGTGACCATCGCCTGCGGCAGGATGATCCTGTAGAGGGTCACCAACGGATGCAGGCCGAGCGCGGCGGCGCCCTCGGTCTGGCCGCGCCCGACATTGCGGATGGCGCCCGCGAGAATTTCGGATTGGTAGGCGGCCGTGTTGAGCGCGAAAGAAAACGCCGCGCAGTTGAATGCGTTCTTGAAGAACCACCACAATCCGATCGCCTTCAGCTGCGGCGCGAACTCGCCGGCACCGTAGTAGATGAGGAAAAGTTGCGCGATGAGCGGCGTTCCGCGGAAGAAGTAGGAATAGCTGTAAGCGAGGAATCCGGAGATCGGGTTGGCCGAGAGCCGTCCCATGGCGATCGGAAAGGACAGGACCGCTCCGGCGGCCAGTGAAATGGCGACCAGCCGCAGGGTCGTCATGTAGCCGTCCCAGATACGCGGGCCATACGTCGACAGACGCTCCGCGTCGACGCCGTGCAGCAGCGCAAGGACGACGCCCACCGCCACCAGAATCCAGATCGCGATCATTGCGATTCCGGTCGGCGTGACGTGGGCAAGAGGCCCCAAAGCGCGAACCGGCGGCGCCACCGCGGCGTTGTCGGTCATCGTGACCCGGTCCCGCGCGAGGCCCAGGCGTCGATGCGCCAGATGCCCACCGACGAAATGATCGACAGGACCAGATAGATGAGACAGGCGACCGCGAAGAAGAAGAACGGCTGCTTGGTTGAACTGACCGCGATTTGCGTTTCACGCAGAAGGTCGTTGAGCGAGATGACCGAGACCAGGGCGGTATCCTTCATCACGTTCAGCCAGAGATTGGACAGGCCGGGCAGCGCCAGGCGGATGAGCTGCGGCAAGATCACCAGGCGCAGGGTCTGGATCCGCCGAAGGCCGACCGCATAGGCGGCCTCGTATTGCCCTCTCGGAATCCCCCGAAATGCCGACTGGAAGACCTCGCTGGCGTAGCTGGACAGCACCAGGCCGAGCGCCACCATGCCGGCCACGAACGGACTGACCCCGAATGACGAGCCGAAGAGCGCCTGCGCCGCGGCGGAAATCGCGAACTGGGAGCCGTAATAGACGAGAAAGAGCGTCAGCAATTCGGGCAGGCCGCGGAAGATGGTCGTGTAGATGCGCGCCGAAGCGCGAACCAGCGGGTCGTGCGATTGCTTGGACAGGGCCACGAAGAAGCCCGCGGCGATGCCGATCGGAAGCGTAGCGAGCGCCAGGCTTATGGTGACCAGCGTCCCGGCCGCCAGTTCGTCGGCCCAGCCATCGGCGCCCCACTCGAGAAGCTTCAGCAGATCTTGCAAGGTCCCGGATTACCGATCGTTCTGGAGTTTGGCCTTGCGACCGGGGTCGGCGGCGCGCCGGGCATTGGCCCGGCGTTCCGCCGCCATTGGTGGATCATTCGCCGTAGGCGTCGAACTTGAAGTATTTGTCGTTGATCGCCTTGTAGGTGCCGTTCGCCCGGATGGTGGCAATCGCCTTGTTGAACATCTCCTTGAGGTCGGTGTCCGCCTTGCGGATGCCGATCCCGGTGCCGATCCCGTGGATCTCGGGCACGCTCTTGATCTGGCCAATGATCTTGCAGCAGTCGCCGTCGGCAGAATTGACCCATTCCGACAACACGACGATGTCGTCCATTGCCGCGTCGAGGCGACCGCTGCTGAGGTCGAGTTTGTAGTCGTCCGCTGTCTTGTAGTAGCGGATATCGGAATCCGTGTAGATCTTCTCCGCATAGGCGGCGTGGGTCGTCGACGACTGCACGCCGATCGACTTGCCGGCGAGGTCCGCCGGCGTGATGCCCTTGACGTCACTGTCCTTGGCGACCGCCACCGCCGGCGGCGTATTGTAGATCTTGTCGCTGAAGTCGATCTGTTTCAGCCGTTCCTCGGTGATCGACATCGACGACAGGATCGCGTCGATCTTGTTGGCATTCAGGGCCGGGATGATTCCGTCCCAATCGGTGTTGGCCCACTCGCACTTGACCTTCATCTCGGCGCAGAGTGCATTGCCAATGTCCACGTCGAAACCGACGATGTTGCCGTTTGAGTCCTGCGACTCGAAGGGCGGATAGGTCGCGTCCGTGCCAATACGCACGACGGTCCAGTCCTTGGCGGCGGCAAGGCCGGTTCCCGCGACGATCGCGGCGATGGCGACGAAGAATTGAGCTGTCTGGCGCATGATGGTCCCCCTTGCTGGATTCAATACCTCTTGGCGGAACCGGCCGCGCCCCGACCGCAACCCCCAGAGCGTATCACCGAGTTTTTCACCAAGGGTGCCGCGCTGGCAACCTCGGTCTTGACCGTTCGGCGTAGCAAGAAGGCTGCCAATTGACCCCCGGGGCGATCCGACTACAGTCCCGGCCGCACCAACTGCCCAAGGATTTCCGCGGCCCATGCCCGATATCGACAAGCAAGCCGTCCTCGACCGCCTCGGCGGCATTCGGGGGCCCGACGACGACCGCGACATTGTTCGCCGCGGCATGGTGTCCGACATCGTCGTCGCCAATGGCCGCGTGATGTTCTCGATCACCGTGCCGGCCGAGCGCGCCGCCGCCTTCGAGCCGATGCGCCAGGCGGCCGAGACCGCCGTCAAGGCGATCCCCGGCGTTTCCGGCGCGATGGTCGTGCTCACCGCCGAGAAGAGAGCCGGCGCGCCAACGCCCGGCCCGCGGCCGGGCGGCACATCGCCGATGGCGCGACCGGCGCCGCGGCCGCCGCAGCGTGGCCCGGCACCGACCCACGGCCATGCGGCACCGGCGGCCAAGGCCGGCGTGCCCGGTGTCGACGCCATCATCGCGGTGGCGAGCGGCAAGGGTGGCGTCGGCAAATCGACCTGCGCCGTCAATCTGGCGCTCGGCCTGAAGGCGAACGGCCTTCGCGTCGGCATTCTCGACGCCGACATCTACGGGCCCTCGCTGCCGCGCCTGCTGCATCTGTCCGGCCGGCCGGAGGCGATCGGCGGACGCACGCTGAAGCCGATGGAGGCCTACGGCGTCAAGGTCATGTCGATGGGCTTCCTCGTCGAGGAGGAGACGCCGATGATCTGGCGCGGGCCGATGGTGGTCTCCGCGCTGTCGCAGATGCTGCGCGAGGTCGCCTGGGGCGATCTCGACGTGCTGGTGGTCGACATGCCGCCCGGCACCGGCGACGCGCAGCTCACCATGGCGCAGCAGGTGCCGCTCGCCGGCGCCGTCATCGTCTCGACGCCGCAGGACCTGGCGCTGATCGATGCGCGCAAGGGGCTCAACATGTTCCGCCGGGTCGACGTGCCGGTGCTCGGCATCGTCGAGAACATGAGCTATTTTGTCGCCCCCGATACCGGCAAGCGCTACGACATCTTCGGCCACGGCGGCGCGAAGGCCGAGGCCGAGCGGCTGGACGTGCCGTTCCTCGGCGAGATACCGCTCGACATGGCCATCCGCGAAACCTCCGACGCCGGCACGCCGATCGTCGTCGCCGAGCCCGACGGGCCGCACGCGCAAGCCTTCCGCGACATCGCCGCGAAGGTCTGGGGCGGGGTGCAGCAGGCGCGCGCCGAAGGGGGCAGGGCGCCGCCCAGGATCGTGATCGAGTAACGCGCTCAGACGCCTGCGAAACCGTCTGTGGCGGCGCGAACGCCCCGGAACATCTCGCTGTGGCCCGCGCCGTGCCCGGCCCCCTCAACGATGACGAGTTTGCTGCCCGGCCATGCCCGGTTCAGGTTCCAGGCGGTGATCGGCGGGCTGCCGATGTCCAGTCGGCCGTGGAGCAGGATCGCCGGGATATCTGCCAGGCGTCCTGCGTTTCGGAGGATTGTTCCGTCTTCCAGCCAGGCATGGTTGCGCCAGTAGTGCGTCACCAGACGGGCAAAGCCCAGGCGAAACGCGGCGTCGTCATATCGGGGATCGGGCCCGCCCAGGGCGATTTCCCAATCGCACCAGTCGCGGGCGGCTTTTTCGTGGATGGCCGGGTCGGGGTTCATCAGCAGGCGATGATAGCCATCGACGATGCTGCCACTCGGGTCGTCCAGCGACGCAGCGTCGCGAAAGCGCGCCCAGGCTTCGGGGAAGAACATGCCGACGCCGCGCGTGATCCAGTCGACCTCGGCGCGGCTGGTGTTGGTGACGCTGAACAGCACCATGTCCGAGACGCGATCGGGGTAACGCTCGGCGTAGGCGAGAGCGAGCGTCGTTCCCCACGACACACCGACGACCGACCAGCGCGCGATACCGAGATGCTCGCGCAGCAACTCCATGTCGGCGATCAGGTGGTCCGTCGTGTTGGCCGAAAGGTCGACGCCCGGTTCGCTCGCATGCGGCGTGCTCAGGCCGCTGCCGCGCTGATCGAACAGCACCACGCGATACACGGACTCGTCGAAGTATCGCAGGGCTCCGGTATTCAGGCCGGAACCCGGGCCCCCGTGAAGAAAGACGGCGGGTTTGCCCGATGGATTGCCCCACGTCTCCCAATGGACGCGATGGCCGTCTCCGACATCGAGGAACCCGCTCTCATTTGGCTGGCCGTTGGCGTCGGCATGGATCATCCGCATCGTCTAGGGCCGCCAGCCACGCGCGGCAAGCGCGTGGCGAACGGACTTCGGTATCTCGGCGGGGTATGGGCGGTGGCGGCCGCGCCGCTTGCTGGGCAGCCTATGCGTGGACTTTGGGCCGGGCGAACTTGCGCGTCGCGTCGAGCGGCTTGGTCAGATACCCGATGACCGCGCTGTCGGCGAGCTTCTCGATGTGCTGCTGTCCGCTATTGGACTCATTCTTGAAGGCCGCGTTGTCGGCGCGGTTGTAGCAGCAGAGAAGAACGTTGCGCGAATGGTCGGACGTGTTCGGTCCGGAGGCGTGCAGCAGGTTGGCGTGGAAGAAGAGCGCGTCGCCCGGCTCCATCTCGACATAGACGAGCGGACACCGCTTCATCGCTGCTTCGACGTATTCCATGTCGGCGCCGATCTGACCGGCAACGACGCCGTGTTCGATGCGGCCGATGAGGTGCGAGCCCTTGAGCACCTGCAGGCAGCCATTCTCCTTGCGGCTCGGGTCGAGCGCGATGAAGACGCTCGCCATGTCGGGAAACAGAAAGCCGTTGCGGTACCAGTAGCCGTAGTCCTGGTGCCACTCCCAGGAGCCCCCGACCTTGGGCCGCTTCAGCGTCACCTTGGAATGGAAGAAGTCGACCTCGCCACCCAGCAGTCGCTCGAGATTGTCGACGATGCGGTGTGAGCGCGCCACGGCGCCGAACATGTCGTCGCTGAGATGATTCCACAGCGCCAACTCGGTCGAGGCGCCGGAACGATCGACGCGGCCATAGACTGCCTCGGCGATGCCAGGGTCGCTCGTCACGACGTGATTGAGGCCCTCGACCTCCTCCTTCGTGAACAGGCCGCGCTTCAGGACGTAGCCGTCCCGCTGGAAGGCGGCAACGTCATCGCCAGTGAACGCGTACTCCGAGGTTTCTTTTTGTTGTTGCGGCACGTGCGTTGTTCCTCCCGAGCAAATTCCAAAGCCGCTATCATGGTACCAGAAACTCGGCCGGGCGGGCGATGGGCTGGCGCTGTGGCCCGCCGGCCACGCCCGGCATGGGCGAGCCGACGGCGGGGGCGGGCTGATGGCGGGCAAGATGCATGCGGACGAGGTCGCAACCGACGCGGCGCTGGTCGAGCGCCTGATCGCCGCGCAATTCCCGCAATGGGCCGGGCTGCCGGCAAGGCCGGTTGCCTCGGCCGGCACCGACAACGCGCTCTATCGCCTCGGCGACGACATGGTGGTGCGCATGCCGCGTATCCACTGGGCCGCGCACCAGGTCGACAAGGAGGCTCGTTGGCTGCCGTCGCTGGCGCCGCATCTGCCGCTCGCGGTGCCGGTGCCGTTCGCGCGCGGCGAGCCGGGGGAGGGCTACCCGTGGCGCTGGTCCGTTGGTCCGTGGCTGGCGGGCGAGAACGCCTCCCTTGACCGTCTTGCCGATCCGGCTCAGGCGGCGATCCAGCTGGCGCGGTTCGTCCTCGCGCTCCAGCGGGTCGACGCGAGAGGCGGCCCGGTGCCGGACCCGGCAACGCTCGGACGTGGCGCGCCGCTGGCCACCCGCGATCAGCGGACCCGTGAAGCGATCGCGGCCTGCGCCGGCATGATCGACACCGACGCCGCGACCGCGGCCTGGGAGGCGGCGCTCGCCGCTCCGGCATGGAATGGGGCGCCGGTGTGGGTGCATGGCGACATCCACTCCGGCAACCTGCTCGCGCGCGGCGGCCGGCTGAGCGCCGTCATCGACTTCGGCACGCTCGGCGTCGGCGATCCGGCCTGCGACCTGATGGTGGCGTGGAACCTGTTCCGCGGGGCAGGCAGACGCGCCTTTCGCGATGCGTCGGCAGTCGACGCGGCGACCTGGGCGCGCGGCCGCGGCTGGGCGCTGTCGACCGCGCTGATCGCGTTGCCGTATTACCGCGACACCAATCCGGTGCTCGCCGACGTATCGCGGAATACGATCGCCGAGGTACTGGGCGACCCCGGCTAGTCCTCCGCCCACATGCGCAGGAGATTTGCCGTGCTCTTCGACAGCAGGTCGAA
Source organism: uncultured Alphaproteobacteria bacterium (assembly GCA_963822975.1). Classification (GTDB taxonomy): domain Bacteria; phylum Pseudomonadota; class Alphaproteobacteria; order Rhizobiales; family Kaistiaceae; genus CAVSRC01. The sequence goes on along the minus strand of CAWGJV010000023.1, from coordinate 14,846 downwards.
CTCGGCGGTCTTGCCTTCGCGGGCGAAGAGCGCCTGACGCGCCGTGTCCAGATCGAACAGCAGCTCGCGCTTGGCGGCGTCGCGGATGAAGCTACGTGCCCAGCCGACCGCCGCCAGCCGCGCGCCCCTTGTCACCGGCTCGACGCGGTGCAGCGTCGTCGACGGATAGGCGACCAGCGAGCCGGCGGGCAGCTTGATGTCGTCCTCGCCGCCGCTGGTCTCGATCACCAGCGCGCCGCCGTCATAGGTGTCGGGGTCGGACAGGAAGAGGGTGAAGGAAACGTCGGTGCGCATGCCGTTCATGAGCGCGTCGTCGACGTGGCTGCCGTAGTTCATGCCCGGCTCGTAGCGCGACAGGATAAGCGGCGTCAGCGCCTTCGGCCGTGCGGCGAGGCGGAAGAGGGCGTTGCCGCCGATGGCGGCGGCGAGCGTCTCGCGGAGTTCCGCGACGGCACGGTCGCCCCCGGCCGCCTGCAGGTTGTCCTTGACCAGCTTGGCGTGCCAGCCGGCGGTCGCCTTGCCGTCGACAAAGCGGGCATCGGCGAGCACCTTGCGCGCCGCCACCACGCCCTCCGCGTCCAGAACGCCGGCAATGACATGATACATGACTGGGGCGCCTCGTGATTGTAACTATTCCAGTTCCATTGAAAGTCTGGAATTGGTCTCAAGTAAAACGAAGTATATCAGGCAATACCGTCTAGACACTCCCGCCGCTATCTGCAATGGGTGAGCGGCTTTTGTCGCAGACCCCGCAACGCGGCCCACACCCCGCGCCCGAGGAGACCAATCGTGAGCACGAGACGCAAGACCTGGATGGGTGTCGGCCTGGCCGCGCTCGCCGGCACGACACTTCCCGCAATGCCTGCTGCGGCGCTCGGCCCCGGAGTCGACTCACCCCGGCCTTTTGTCCCGACCGCTTCGGCAGCGAGCGGTGCCGCCCAACCTTTCCTCGTTGCGCAGGCGGCCGAAGGCGGTGAAGCCGGCGGCGAGGCCGGCGAGGTCCCCGAGAGCTACGCGCTGCCCTCCAGCGACCCCGCCGCCTACAGTTACGAGGCGGGCGACGAGATCGCCGCCTATGTGCGCGGCGTCGAAGCGAGCTACGCCGCCTCCGCCGCTGCCGCCAGCGACATGGCCAAGGCGATCGACGCTTTCCTCGCCGACCCGAGCGACGCGACGCTGGCCGCGGCGCGCAAGGCGTGGACGGCGGCGCGGCCAGCCTATCTGGTGACCGAGGCCTACCGCTTCTACGATGGCCCCATCGAGGCGATCGAGGGCGAGATCAACTCCTGGCCGATGAACGAGGCCTTCATCGATTACGTCGTCGGCAAGCCCGACGCTGGCATCATCAACCAGAACGACCCGATCTCCATCGCCACGCTGCTGATCAGCAACCAGGCGACCGACGAGAGCGACGTGACCCTCGGCTGGCATGCCATCGAATTCCTGCTCTGGGGGCAGGACCTCGACCCCAATGGCCCCGGCGCCCGACCGGCGAGCGACTACGTCGCCGGCAAGGGCCACAACGACCGCCGCCGGGAATACCTCAAGGTCGTCACCGACCGGCTGGTCAGCGACCTTGACCGTCTGGTCTCGGCCTGGAAGCCGGGCGTGGCCGACAACTACGCCGCCCGGTTCCTGGCGCTCGACAGCCGCGAGGCGATTGGGCGCATCATGAACGGCATGGCCGTGCTCGCCGACGACGAACTGATGTCCCAGCGCATGGCCGTCGGCCTCGATTCCGGCGATCAGGAGGATGAGCATTCCTGCTTCTCCGACACCACCCACCAGGATTTCGTCTTCGACATGAAGGGCATCGAGAACATCTGGACCGGCAAATATCCGGGCGCCGAAGGTTCGGGCATGCGGGCGCTCGTGGAGCGGGTTGACCCTTCGATCGCCGCCGAGGTGGACGGCCTTGTCGCCGACGCGACGCAGAAGATCGCCATCCTCGGCGATCCGTGGGATCAGGTGCTCGCCTCGCCCGAAGGCAGCCCGGAGCGGGTCAAGGCGGAGGCCGCCGTCAAGGCCCTCGGCGACCTTGCCCAGGGGCTGAAGAAGGCCGGCACGGCGCTCGGCGTTCTGGTGCAGATTCCGGGCTGAGAACAGGATGGGGCCATGCTTCGGCCAACGCTCTTCGTCATTGCATCGGCGGCGCTCGCCGCCGGCATCGGAATTATGGCGACCGCCGAGCGCCCGCTCGCCGGCGGCTTGCGCGAGCAATTGCTTGCCGCGCCGGTGACCGCTGCGCTCGGCGGCGACACGACGCGCGTCATCACCACGGACGATTCCTTCACCTTCCTCGCCAGCAACGCGCCGCCAGAGCGCGCCCGCCCCTTTGCCTTCGGCAATCGTGTCTTCAACACCAAGTGGGCCGAATATCCGGCGTCGGTGAAGTCGTTCGATGGACTCGGGCCGACCTTCAACCGCAATTCCTGCTCCGGCTGCCACGTCCGCGACGGACGCGGCAAGCCGCCGGCGCCGGGCGAGCCGATGGAATCCATGCTGGTTCGCCTGTCGGTTGCCGGTCCGGACGGCAAGGCGGTGCCCGATCCGCGTTACGGCGACCAGTTCGAGGATCGTGCCGTCCTCGGCGCGAAGCCGGAAGGCAACCTCACCATCGCCGAGGTCGAGGCCGAGGCCGGCACCTATGGCGATGGCACGCCCTATCATCTCATTCGCGTCGAGCCACGCTTTTCCGGTCTCGCCTATGGGCCGCTCGACGGCGTGATGACCAGTCCGCGCGTGGCGCCGTTCGTCATCGGCCTTGGCCTCCTGGAATCGGTGCCGGAGTCGACGCTCGAGGCGCTTGCCGATCCCGACGACGCCGACGGCGACGGCATTTCCGGCCGTATCAACCGGCTCATCGACCATGCCGGCAAGCCCGCCGTCGGCCGTTTCGGCTGGAAGGCGAACGTCGCCACGCTGGCCGAGCAAGGCGCTGGCGCCGCGCTTGGCGACATGGGCCTCACCACCTCGATCTTGCCCCACCAGAATTGCCCGCCGGTGCAGACGAGCTGTACGTCCACCGCGCAGGAGACGACGCCCGAACTCAGCGACTCCTTCTTCGACCGGCTGGTGATCTATGTGCGAACCCTCGCCGTCCCTCAGGCGCGGCGGGCCGACACGCCTGAATTCCGGCACGGCCTCGATCTCTTCCGCTCGATGGGCTGCGCCGCCTGCCACATGCCGACCCTGACCAGCGGGCCCGACACGTCGCTGCCCGAACTCGCCAACCAGACATTCCACCCCTTCACCGACCTCCTGTTGCACGACATGGGGGAGGGGCTGGCCGACCACCGCCCGGACGGTGAGGCGACCGGAAGCGAGTGGCGCACCGCGCCGCTGTGGGGCATCGGCCTCATCCAGCGCGTCAACGGCCACGACCGGCTGCTGCACGATGGGCGCGCGCGGGGGCTTGCCGAGGCGATCCTGTGGCACGGCGGCGAGGGAGAGAAAGCGAAGGAGGCGTTCCGCACGGCGCCGGCCGCGGAGCGCCAGGCTCTGATCGACTTCCTGGGCGACCTCTAGTCGAGGCGTACGCCGCCGTGGCTGCGGTCGCCCGCCTCGAGGCAGAGGTCAAGGATGCGCTGGATCTTGGCCGCCTGCCGGAAGTCGGGATTGGCGTGCGTGCCGGTCTGCACCGACTCGATGAACCGCCGGTAGATCGAGCGCACCGGCGGGCACAGCACCTCGCGCCAGCTCAGCGTGTTGATGTCATCGCCGACGCAGCGCCCGAGCCATGACTTCTCGCCGGTGGTGATCATCTGCAGCGCACCGTGGCTGCCGAAAAGGTCGAGCCGCAGCGTGTTGGCAAAGCCCGTGCCCCAACGCGTGGCGTGGATGACGCCGAGGGCGCCGTTGGTCAACTCGACCGACATCGCGAACGAATCGTTGGCGTCGAGGACATAGTCGCCGATGCGACCGCCATCGGCCTTGTGGAAGGTCTTGGCGCGGCTCTCCATCCAGACGATGTCGTTGGCGCAGGCATAGGTGGCGAAGTCGACGATGTGGATGCCGATATCGCCGATGACGCCGTGGCTGCCGTGGCCGGAAGACAGGCGCCAGAGCCAGCGATCCTCCGTCTTCCAGTCTCCCCAGTGGTTGCCGACCAGCCAGCTCTGCAGATAGGACGCCTCGAAGTGGCGAATCTCGCCGATCTCGCCCGATGTCACGATCTCTCGCGCTTTTTCGACGGCCGGCGAGCCGCGGTAGGTGAGGTTGACCATGTTGATGATGCCGCGCGTTTCGGCCGCCTCGGTCATCTCCAGCGCCAGCGGATAGGCCGTCGCCAGCGGCTTCTCGCACAGGATGTGCTTGCCGGCGCCGATCAGCTTCATGCTCGTCGAGTGGTGGAGGGCGTCCGGCGTCACATTGGCGGCGGCGTCGAACCCGTCCCACTCGATCGCCCGGTCGAGGTCGGTGAAAGCGTGCGGTATCTTGTGCTCGGCGCAGAACGCCGACAGCCGCCCTTCATGCGGGTCGACAGCGGCGACGATGTCCACCCCTGGCAGCGCGCGGAACGACAGCACGTGCTGCCGCGCCATGCCGCCCGCTCCGACGATGACGAGCCGGGTCATGGGCGGCGATCAGCGAAAGCCGGCTTCGCCGGCCGCGTGCAGGCGCGGGCCCTTCTCCGTTATCGGCTCCGGCGCCTTGTCCGTCGGAACGTTCGGTGCATCGGTGATCTTCGCCCAGGCCGGAGCGGGATTGTGGGCCCACTTGACCGCGTTGCGCAGCACCGTCTGCACGTTCTTGTCGTGATAGATCGGATAGACCTCGTGGCCCGGCGAAAAGTAGAAGATGCGCCCGCCGCCGCGCTGGAAGGTGACGCCGGAGCGAAACACTTCGCCGCCGTCGTACCAGCTGATGAACACCGTCTCCATCGGCTCGGGGATGGTGAAGGGCTCGCCATACATCTCGGTCTGCCCGACGACGAAGCTCGGTTCCAGACCTTGCGCGATCGGGTGGTTGCGGTTGATCGTCCAGACCCGTTCCTTCTCGCCCGCCTCGCGCCACTTCAGCGAGCAGGGCGTGCCCATCAGCCTCTTGAAGATCTTGGAGAAGTGGCCCGAGTGCAGGACGATGAGTCCCATGCCTTCCCAGACCCGTTCGGCGACCCGCTCGACCACGGCGTCCGAAACCATGCCGTGCGCCTTGTGGCCCCACCAGGTGAGCACGTCGGTCTGCGCCAGACGGTCCGCCGTCAGGCCGTGCTCGGGCTGGTCGAGCGTCGCCGTCGTCGCCTGGATGGCCGGGTCGGCATTGAGCGCCTCGGCAATGCAGCCGTGCATGCCTTTGGGGTAGATCTCGCGCACGACGGCGTTCTCTCGGTCGTGGATGTTCTCTCCCCAGACAACGGTGCGGATCGTCATGACAATCTCCGGAAGGCCGAGGGCCGCGGTAGCGGCCCATTTCGCGTCGGGAGGGAGGCAGGATCAGGCGCGGGCCCCCGCCCATTTTCGGCCCCGTATATAGAAGAGACTGTCGGCTTGCACGGCCTTTGTCTTTGCCCGGAGGTGCGACACGCTGACCACCTTTTTCCGGCTCGCCTGAGGTAGACAGGCCGCCCCGCAACGGCCGATTCGGCGGGGCGCCGGCACGATTTTTCGCCAGTGCAATGGAACGTTAATGCGGCGGGCGTATTTCCGTCCCGTCCGGAAGGGGTTTTCTCATGACTTTGTCGGTTCGCGTTCTCGTCTTCTTTGCGTTGAGTTTCGCCTCCACGGCCATCCTCGCGCTGCCCTACCTCTCCATCCAGTAGCTGATCCCGCTAGGCATAGCGCACAACGGTGAAAGCCTCGGGCTTCTCGCCGTTGCGAAGCTGCGTGATCATCACCGTGTAGGCCGCTTCGAGGTGGCGCGTGAAGCGCTTCGTGTCGAACAGCGGGCAGATGTCCCGGTTGGCGATCAGTTTCCGCCTCGTCGCCGCAAGCCGCGCCGGATCGCGCGCCAGCGCCAACGCCAACGCCTCGTAGTCATCGAAAGAGTCGGCAACCAGTTCCGGCAAGTTGGCCGCCCTGACCAAACTCGCGGCGACGCGGCTGGCGAAGGTTTCGCCGGGGCAGGTGACCACCGGCCCTCCCGCCCACAGGGCGTCGGCGGTCGTCGTGTGGCCATTGTAGAACTGCGTGTCGAGGAAGAGATCGGCGTGCAGGTGGCGGTCGAGGTGGGCGTCGAACCCGAGGCGCGGCGCGAAGATCAACCGGTTCGGCGCGATGCCGCGCTTTTCGGCGTGGCGTTTCAGGTTTGATATCGCCGCCGCGCTGTCGCCCAGCAGCCACAGCACGCTGCCTTCCACCTTGCTGAGCAGACGCATCCAGATGTCAAAGATTTGCGGCGTGATCTTGTAGTTGTTGTTGAAGCAGCAGAAGACGAAGCCCGATTCCGGCAGGCCTTCCTCGGCGCGCGTCGTCGATCGTCGCGCTTTGTGTCGTCGTGAATCGTTGATCCAATAGGTGTCGGGCATGGTGACGACGGCTTCCGAGTAGAAGCGGTGCTCCTCCGGCGTGATGATCGTCGCGTCGGCGATGATGTAGTCGTGATAGGGACTGCCGGTCGTGCCGGGGTACCCGAGGTAGTTCACCTGGATCGGCGCCGGCCGTCGCGCCATGATGCCCGGCCGCGAGTGGGCGGTGTGGCAGGCGAGATCGACCACGATGTCGCTCTGCATGTCGCGCAACGTGCGGGCAATCTCCCCGTCGGACATGTCGCGCACATCGACGAAGCGATCGAACGCTCCGGCCACGCGGCGCCGCATGTCGCTGTCGTCATTGGGGCCGGTCGAGATACCGAATTATCTCGAAACGGGTCCTGTCGTGTCCCTCGAACATGCCGGCCACGAGCAGCGACATCGGGTGGTCGCGGTAGTCCGGCGAGACGTAAGCGATGCGCAAGCGCTTGTGGTCGTAGGCTTGGCCCGACCACAGCGGCGGGTCGACTTTCGGTGCGTGGTGGGCGGTGTGGGCCTGCGCCGCGGCCAGTTGTCGTTCCGGCGAAGAGGGCATCGAAAGGACAAGCAACGGCCGGGGCGGATCGCCGCCGCTCTCGACTGCCGCCAATGCGGCCGCCCAATCCGCTTCGATCCCTTCCCAATCGCTCACCTGCATTCTTGCGTTCACGACTTCGGCAAGGGTGCTCGGCTTGGGCGCAATCGCCGCCGCTTTGCGGAAAGCCGCGACGGCAAGGTCGTACTTCCTTTGCTCGACAAGAATGCCGCCGCGCCCGAGGAGGGCCTCTTCCGAATCCGGCGCCAGCGTCGAGCGCCTTGTCGAAGGCGGCGAGCCCCCCGGGCAAATCCTGCAGATCGCGCAGGATGTTGCCGCGGCCGACCAAAGCTTCGACGCCGTTGGGGTCTATGGCCAAGGCGCGGTCGACCGCCTCAAGCCCTTCCGTCGCCCGGTTCAGCTTCGCAAGGCTGCAGCCAAGGACAACCCACCCCTCGACGTTCTCCGCGTCCAGTGCGACCGCGCGCTCGCCGACTTCCGCCGCTTCGTCGAAGCGATTCTGGCGGAAGAGCGCCACTGCCAGGTTGGTGACAACCGAGATGCGGTCGGGAAACAGCCTGAGAGCGCCGCGGAGCCCTTCTTCCGCCTCCTGGTAGTTACCCCGGTCGAGCTCGTCGAGCGCCGCAAAGAACAGCGCTTTTGCTTCGTCTTCGGCGTCCGGCATCCCGCTTTTCCCGTGTTTTCGGCGGCTTTTCGGGCCGGCACACTAGGCGGCGCCGCTCCGAATGTCAGCCGTCCATCGGCAGGTTGGGGAGGAAAGGCACGGTCGCCAGCATCAGCGCCATGAAGGCGATCAGGACCGCCATGGCGCTCCGGTTTCGCGTTCGCGGCAATCGGGAAGGCGGGCGTTTCCGACCGGACTTCGATGTCGGTCGGGTTCGTGGCCGGCTTGGCAGCGGGGCCAGCCGCTGGTTGCGCCGGACGGGACGGCACGCCACGCGGGAGAAGCCGCGGCTTTCGGGGGACTACCGTGCCTGGTGCATCGCCAAGGTTTTTGCCCACGTCGGTCGAAATACCATTTCAACGTAACAGTTGTCAGGATTCGCTAAACATGCGGCATCTTGCCGATGAGCGGGTCCTCGGGGCGGATACTCCTTGCAGAACAGTGTCCTTCCCCGATATGGTGACAACACACCGATGAAGCGGTCCGACAGACGTCTGTGGACGACGCGGAGAGCATCGGTTATTTGGCAGAGCTTGCTGCCCGGGTGGAGGGCCTGGAAAGCAGGTTTGTCTATTTTATCTCGAACGGGAGGAAGTCATGAGGAAAGTACTAGTCGCCGCGCTCGCGATCGCGGGCCTGGCCGTGTCGGCCAGCGCTTCGATGGCGCAGATGGTCGTCGGCGTGTCGTGGAACAACCACAACGAAGAGCGTTGGGGCAAGTGGGACGAGCCGGCGATGAAGGCCGTCCTCGATGCCGCCGGCGCCAAATACATCTCGACCGACGCCGGCTCATCGGCTGACAAGCAGCTGACCGACGTCGAAAACCTGATCGCGCAGGGCGCCAACGCCCTCATCATCCTGGCCCAGGACCAGGAAGCGATTCAGCCGGCCGTCAACAAGGCGCATGACGAGGGCATTCCGGTCATCGCCTATGACCGTCTGTTCGAAAATCCGAACGCCTTCTACATCACCTTCGACAACAAGGGCGTCGGCACGCTGATGGCCAAGGCCGTCTACGCGATCGTGCCGAAGGGCAACTACGTCATCATCAAGGGCAACTCGGCCGACCCGAACGCCGACTTCTTGCGCGCGGGCATGGAAGAGATCATTGGCCCGGCGGTGAAGAGCGGCGACATCAAGATCGTCGGCGAGACCTACACCGACAACTGGGCTGCCGAGAACGCCCAGCGTGAGATGGAGCAGTTCCTGACCCAGAACGACAACAAGGTCGACGCCGTTCTCTCCGAGAACGACGGCATGGCGACCGGTGCGTCCGCGGCTCTCGACGCGCAGGGCCTATTGGGCCACGTCGCGCTCAGCGGCCAGGACGGCGATCAGGCCGCTCTCAACCGCGTTGCCCTCGGCCAGCAGACCATCTCGGTCTGGAAGGACGCGCGTGCGCTCGGCAAGAAGGCCGCCGAGGTGGCGCTTGCCCTCGCTGGCGGCACTGCTCCTGGCAAGGTCGACGGCTCGATCGATGTTCGACGGCGGTGCCAAGCACGTCAGCATGCACGCGATCCTGCTGACTCCGACCGCGATCACCAAGGACAACCTCAACCTGGTGATTGACGCCGGCTGGATCACGAAGGATGCGGCTTGCAAGGGCGTGCCCGCGGGCAGCGTTCCGGCTTGCGGCTAACAGCCAGCCAGAACTCTCAGCGCTGAATTGCGCCACGCCGCCGGTGTTCCGGCGGCGTGGCCTATACTTGACCGCGCGAGGAACCGGGCAAATGATGCCAACTGCGCATCTTGAGGATCTCAATTGCAATGGCTGAGGCGACCGACGCCGCGCCCAACGCCGCCCGGATTGCCCGCGGGGGAGCACTCCGCAATTTCCTGCAGGCGACCGAGGTCGACGTACGCCTGATCGGAATGCTGATCGCGCTGGCGATCATCTGGATCGGCTTCAACATCGCCTCCGGCGGGCTGTTCCTGTCGCCGCGCAATCTGTGGAACCTGTCGGTCCAGACGGCGACGATTGCCGTCCTGGCCAACGGCATGGTTCTGATCATCGTCTCGCGCAACATCGACCTGTCGGTCGGCTCGCTGCTCGGGTTCATCGGCATGGTGACGGCGGTGACGCAGGCGGAGTTCGTGCCCTGGCTTGCAGGGGGACCGGTGCCGCTGATTTGGCTTATCGCCATCGTCGTCGGCGTTGTTGACCGGCAGCGATGATCGGCGCCCTGCAGGGCTTCATCATTGCGTACCTTCAGGTTCCGGCCTTCATCGTCACCCTCGGTGGCCTGCTGATCTGGCGCGGCGCCACCTTCATCATGACCACCGGACGCACCGTCGCGCCGATGGATGTCACCTACCAGTGGTTCGGCGGCGGCCACAACGGCACGATCGGCGCCACCGCGAGCTGGGTCGGTCGCTGCCATCGCCTGCATCGGCGTCGTGGCGAGCATCATCAACGGGCCGGCAACAGCGGCGCCGGTTCAATTTCCCTCTGCGCCCCATATGGGCGGAAGTCTTCCTTTCGGGAGTCGGTTGCTTTGCGGTGATCGGCGCCGTTGCGGTGTTCAATGCCTATCCATTGCCGCCGATCCTCGCCAAGCGATACGCCGAGGCACACAACATTCCGTGGCCGGAGGACGGCAGCCTGTTCATTTCGTTCGGCATTTCGGTCCCGGTGATCATGGCGCTTGCTCACGGCGCTGGTGATGGCGTTCATCAGCAAGCGCACCCGCTTCGGCCGCTACGTCTACGCCATCGGCGGCAATCCGGAGGCAGCCGTGCTCGCCGGCATCAAGGTCCGCTGGGTCATCATGCAGACCTTCATCGTCATGGGCGTGCTGTGCGGTGTCGCCGCAGTGATCGCCACCGCGCGCCTCAATGCCGCCACCGTCGGCCTGGGGACGAATTACGAGCTCTACACCATCGCCGCCGCGGTGATCGGCGGCACCTCGTTCTCCGGCGGCATCGGCACCATCTCGGGCGCCATGCTCGGCGCTCTCCTGATGCAGTCCCTGCAGTCGGGCATGGAGCTTATGGGCATCGATACGCCGTTGCAGAACGTCATCATCGGCATCGTGCTGATTATCGCTGTCGGTATCGACACCGCCTACCGGCGGCGGACGGCATGAGCCGCAGGTTGGAAAGGCGCTGAATCATGGCCGACGATCGCGTGCCGCTTGTCGAAATGCGCGACATCTCGGTCGCCTTTGGCGGCATCCATGCCGTCCAGCACGCCTACATCGATCTCTACGCCGGCGAGGTGGTCGGCCTGGTCGGCGGCAACGGCGCCGGCAAGTCGACGCTGATGAAGGTGCTCTCCGGCGCGCAGCGGCGCGATTCCGGCGAGATCTACATCGACGGCAAGCTGGCGGTGATCAACAACCCGCGCGATGCCAAGTCCTATGGCATCGAGACGATTTACCAGACGCTGGCGCTCGCCGATAACATCGACGCGGCCTCCAACATGTTCCTCGGCCGCGAACTGCGCACCAGGATGGGAACGCTCGACGACGTCGCCATGGAAGCGGCGACGCGCAAGGTCATGGGCCGGCTCAATCCCGCCTTCGTCCGCTTCAAGAATCCGGTGGTCACGCTGTCCGGCGGCCAGCGCCAGTCGGTCGCCATCGCGCGGGCGATCCATTTCAATGCCCGCATCCTGATCATGGACGAGCCGACCGCCGCCCTCGGGCCGGCGGAGAGCGCCCAGGTGCGCGACCTGGTCAAGCAGCTGAAGAAGGAAGGCATTGGCATCTTCCTGATCAGCCACGAGATCCACGACGTCTTCGATCTCGCCGACCGCATCACGGTCATGAAGACGGCGCGAATGGTCGGCACGGTCAACAAGGACGACGTCAACATCGATCAGGTCCTCGGCATGATCATCGGAGGCACGATTCCGCCAGGGGTGGCGACCACGAATGCCTTTTCAGAGGCGAGGGTATGACGCATGGGTCTCGCGGACACGAGGACCGACGCCAATCTCGTGTGACGGGGGCCGCAATTTGCCTGGCGTTGCTGATGAGCGGGCACGCGCTCGCCGACGATTCGGTTCCGTGGGCCGAAAAGGCCATTCGGGACCACGTCGATTTCACCGCGCTTGAAGGCACGCTGTCCGCCGATCAGCTGAACAAGCTGGTCGCGGAAGGCAAGCACCTGTTCACCGCGCGCTTCACCACCGCCGACGGCCTCGGACGACCGATGGCGACCCAGGCGATCATCCCGACCTTGCGCAAGCGGCCGACCGACGCGGCCTTCCGGCGGACGGCCGGCCCCGATTCCAACAATTGCCAGTCGTGCCACAACGTGCCCGTGCTCGGCGGCGCCGGCGATTTCACCGCCAACGCCTTCGTCTCGGAAGGCTTCGAGAGCGCCGACTTCGATACGCTCGATGCGCAATTCTCCAACGAGCGCGGCTCGGTCAGCCTGTTCGGCGCCGGCCTCATCGAGTTGCTCGCCCGCGAAATGACGGCCGAACTCCGCGCCGAGCGCGATCGCGCGGTCGCCGCCGCTCGCAAGAGCGGCAAGCCGGAGACCGTGGCCCTGTCCAGCAAGGGGGTGGATTTCGGCAAGTTGACCGTGATGCCCGATGGTCTGGTCGACTTCTCGGAGCTGGATGGCGTCGATTCCGATCTGACCATCCGCCCGTTCAGCCAGAAGGGCGTGTTCGCGTCGCTGCGCCAGTTCGTGGTCAACGCGACCAACGCCCATCTCGGCCTTGAGGCGGACGAGCGCTTCGGCAAACGCTGGACGGGGACCGACGATTTCGATGGCGACAAGCACGCCGACGAATTGTCGGCCGGCGACATCTCGGCGCTGGTCGCCTTCCAGACGAGCCTGCCGGCGCCCGGCCGGATGGTCCCCGACGATGCGGCCTGGCGCGACGCTGCCGCGCGCGGCGAGAAGGTCTTCGCCAACCTCGGCTGCGCCGAGTGTCATCGTCCCTTCCTGCCGCTCAACGGCCTCGACCTTCACCGACCCGGCGCCCTACGACACCGCCGGCACGTTGCGGACGGGCGAGGTGGCGAAGCCGGCGGTCTACGATCTCGGCCTGCTCGCGTGGACGAAGACGCTGCCGCGCAACGACCAGGGCCAGATTCTCGTGCCGCTCTTCGGCGATCTCAAGCGGCACCACATCGCCGACGGCGAGGTCAACCGGCTCGGCAACGAACTGCTGGCGCAGCGTTTCGTCGAGCGCGACGTGTTCATGACCGCCGAGCTGTGGGGCGTCGGCTCCACCGCGCCCTACGGCCACCGCAACGACATCACCACCCTCGACGGCGTGATCCGCGCCCACGGCGGGGAGGGGCGCAAGGCGCGCGACGCCTATATCGCCGCCGACGAAGCCGACCGCTCCGCCCTGATCGCCTTCCTCAAGACGCTGGTGATCCAGCCATGATCGCGCGCGTCACGATTGCCGCAGTGCTCGCCGTTGGTTTCGCCGTCGCGGCGCACGCCGACGACCCCAAGCCGGTGCCGAACGACATTCCCGACATGCACGAGGAGGCGCTCGCCGCCGGCATCGACCACGTCTATTCGGGCCGTGGGAGTTCTTCGTCGGCGGCGGCGTCGCGGCCTTCGACTGCAACGGCGACCGCCTGCCGGACCTGTTCCTTGCCGGCGGCACCAACCCGGCCGAGCTCTACCGCAACGACAGCCCGACCGGCGGCGCGCTGAAGTTCGCGAAGGTGTCGATGGGCATCCCCGACGAGGACCTGACCAAGGTCATCGGCGCCTATCCGCTCGACATCGACGACGACGGCATGATGGACCTCGTCGTGCTGCGGCTCGGCCGCAACCTGATCCTCAAGGGCGAGCCCGACTGCCGGTTCGAGGTCGCCAACAGCGCCTTCGCCTTCGATGGCGGCAGGGACTGGACGACCGCCTTCTCGGCGACCTGGGAAAAGGGCCAGGCCTTCCCGACGCTCGCCATCGGCAACTACGTCGACCGCATGGCGCCCGGCGCGCCGTGGGGCACCTGCGCCGACAACTACCTCGACCGCCCGCATCGAGGCGACAAGCCGGACTACGCCGACCCGGTCGCCGCTCTCGCCGAGCTACTGCTCGCTGTCGATGCTGTTCACCGACTGGAACCAGTCGGGCGTGCCGTCGCTCCGCGTCACCAACGACCGGCAATATTACCGCGGCGGCGAGGAGCAGATGTGGCACGTCGATCCCGGCAAGCCGCCGCGCCTCTACACGGCCGCGGAGGGCTGGCGGCACCTGTCGATCTACGGCATGGGCATCGCCCAGGCCGATCTCTACGGCGACGGCTATCCGGTCTACGCGCTGACCTCGATGGGCGACACCAAGCTGCAGCAGCTCGACGAGGAATCCGACACCGACCGGCCGGTCTACAAGGACATCGCCTATCCGCTCGGCGTCACCGCGGCGCGGCCCTATACCGGCGGCGACGTGCGCCCGTCGACCGGCTGGCACAGCCAGTTCGCCGACTTCAACAATGACGGCCTGCTCGACCTCTTCATCTCCAAGGGCAATGTCGAGGCGATGCCCGACTTCGCCGCCGACGACCCCGACAACCTGCTGCTCGGCCAGTGGGACAAGTCCTTCATCGAGGTCGGCGCGCGCGCCGGCATCGCGCTGCCGCGCCGCGGCCGCGGCGCTGCCGCGATCGACCTCAACATGGACGGCATGCTCGACCTCGTCGTGGTCAACCGCGAGGCGCCGGTCAGCCTCTTCCGCAATCTCGGCGCCAGGACCGATTGGGGCGACCATGCCGCTCGGCAACTGGCTCGAGGTCGAGCTGGTCCAGGCCAACGCCAACCGCAATGCCGTCGGCGCCCGCATCTCGGTCAAGACCGGCAACCACACCATGGACCGCACGGTCGCCGTCGGCGGCGGCCACGCCTCCGGCCAGGCCGGCTTCATCCATGTCGGCCTCGGCACCGCCGAGCGCGCCGAGATCCGCGTGCGCTGGCCGGACGGCGAGTGGAGCCACTCCTACCGCGTCTTCGCCAACAATTTCGTGCGCATCGAGCGCGGCAAGCCCGACGCCGAATACTGGCTGCCGGAACCGGCCAAGCCCGAGTGACCGCGCGTTCGCCGGCCGACGTTCGACTGGTCGAGGCGGCGCTTCCCGACTTCGGCGTCCCCGATACGCGGCCCGAACTGCCAAGCAGGCTCTATGCCGATCGCCTCGCCCAATTGACCGACCGGATCGGCGCGGCCGGCCTTTCGGCATTGGCGATCTATGGCGACCGCGA
>CAWGJV010000022.1:0-122144 GCA_963822975.1 uncultured Alphaproteobacteria bacterium | reverse complement strand
GGCGGGCTCGTCCTCGTCATCGCGGCCGTCTTCCTGTTCCGGCCGATCCTGCTGCCGTTCATCGCCGGCATGGCGCTGGCCTACGCTCTCGATCCCCTGACCGACTGGCTGCAGCGCCGGGGACTGAGCCGCACCGTGGCGACCTTCGTCGTTATGGTTCTTGTCGTTCTGGCCTTCGCCGCGATCTTCGTGCTGATCGTCCCGATCCTGGTCAACCAGCTCGTCGGCTTCGTTCAGGGCCTGCCCGGCTATATCGAGCGCCTGCAGACGCTGCTGGTGCCGCTCCTCGACAGCCAGTGGGCACGCTATCTCGGTATTGACGCCGACACCCTGCGCAAGTCCCTGAGTGGCTTCCTGACCAGCGGCGCTGACCTTGTCCAGACGCTGGTGTCGTCGGTGCTGACCGGCGGGCGCACCATCGTCGACGTGGCGTCGCTGGTCGTGGTCACGCCTTTCGTCGTGTTCTACGTGCTGCGCGACTGGCACAAGATGGTCGCCTGGCTCGACGGCCTGCTGCCGCGCAACCACGCCGACGAGATCCGCACCCTTGCCCGCGCCATGGACGCCAAGGTCGCCGCCTTCGTTCGCGGCCAGATGCTCTCCGGGCTGGTCCTCGGCATCTTCTACGCCTCCGGCCTCGTCCTCATTGGCCTGAACTACGGCCTGCTCATCGGCCTCGCCGCCGGCATCCTCAGCTTCATCCCCTATGTCGGCTTCACCGCCGGCTTCGTCGTATCGATCGCCATCGCGCTTGTGCAGTTCTGGCCGGACTGGATCTGGCTGGCCGCGACGATCGGCGTCTTCATGGTCGGCCAGGTTCTGGAAGGCTACATCCTGCAGCCCTACCTGATCGGCGCCCGCGTCGGCCTGCACCCGGTGTGGCTGCTGTTTTCGCTCTTCGCCTTCGGTTTGCTGTTCGGTTTCATCGGCCTGTTGATCGCCATACCCGCCGCGGCCGCCGTCGGCGTGCTGCTGCACTTCGCGGTCCAGCGCTATCAGGAGAGCAGCCTCTTTCGCGGCACCGGCGGCTCCGCCGGCAATGACTGATGATGGCTGACCGTCCGGCGTCGTTGGCCCGCCAGCTGCCGTTGAGCCTGCCGCATCGGGCGGCGATGACCCGCGCTGACTTTCTGGTCGGCGACGCCAACCGCGCTGCCATAGCGTTGATCGACCGCTGGCCGGAGTGGCCCGATCGCGTCGTGCTGATCGCCGGCCCGGCCGGGGCGGGCAAGACCCACCTGGTCGAGATCTGGCGCACGATCGCCGGCGCCGCGGTCGCAAGCCGCCAACGATCTGCGCGACGTCGAGGCGATGGTCGCCGCCGGCGCCGCCGCCGTCGAGGATCTTCACGCCGGACCGATCGACGAGCGCGGCCTGTTTCATCTGATCAACCTCGCCGCCGAACGTCAGGTGCCGCTCCTGCTGACCAGCCGCCTGCCGGCCGCGGCGCTGTCCGATCCGGCTGCCCGATCTTGCCTCGCGCCTGCGCGCCGCCCGGCCGGTCGAGGTGGGCGCCCCTGACGACGGGCTTCTCCGCCTGCGTCCTGATGAAGCTCTTCGCCGACCGGCAACTCAGCGTCGATCCCGGCGTCATCGAGACCATCGTCACCCGCATGGAGCGCTCGCTGGAGGCGGCCAACCGCATCGTCGCCGAACTCGACCGGGAGGCGCTGGCCGAGGGCCGCGCCATCACCCGGCGACTTGCCGCCGCCACACTCGCCCGGGTGATCGACAAGCAGCCGGACCTTTTCGAGGATTAGCCACGGCTTTCGGGGTGCCGTTTGGCAAAATCGTCATATTTGGCGATTAGGGGTATGATCCGCAGAAAGGCACGGCTTTCCTCGCCCCATGGACCAGAAAAATCCCCACGCCGCTGAAGGCGCCACCATCGTCGAATTCGACGCGGCGGCCGGAAAGCGCCTGCGCGAGCAGCCGGAGCGTTTCATCAATCGCGAACTGTCGTGGCTGCATTTCAATCGCCGGGTGCTGGAGGAGGCCGAGAACCCCAACCACCCGCTGCTCGAGCGGCTGCGCTTCCTGTCGATCTCGGCCAACAACCTCGACGAATTCTTCATGGTGCGCGTCGCCGGCCTGAAGGGCCAGCAGCGCCAGGGCATCGCCATGGTGTCAGCGACGACGGCCAGTCGCTGAGCGAGCAGCTCGCCGCGATCGGCGAGGCGGTGACCGGCCTCGCCAGCGACCAGCAGGCGCGCTGGGCCGAACTTCGCCGCGAACTCGCCGAGGCCGGCATCCGCTTCATCGACGCCGCCCAGATCGGCCGACGGCCGACCGCGACTGGCTGGAGAACTACTTCCTCGATTCGATCTTCCCGGTGCTGACGCCGCTCGCCATCGATCCGGCGCACCCGTTCCCGTTCATCCCCAATCTCGGCCTGACCGTGGCGCTGCAGCTGACGCGCAAGGCGAACGGCCAGCGGATGACCGCGCTGCTGCGCATGCCCGGCTCGCTCGACCGCTTCGTCCGCCTGCCGGCGACCGAGGCCGGCGTCGACCGTTTCATCAGCCTCGATCAGGCGGTGACGCTGTTCATCCGCAGCCTGTTCCCCGGCTACACCGTCGAAGGGCAGGGCGCCTTCCGCGTCATCCGCGACTCCGACATCGAGGTCGAGGAAGAGGCCGAGGACCTCGTCCGCTTCTTCGAGAGCGCCCTCAAGCGCCGCCGCCGCGGCTCGGTGATCCGCCTCGAGATCGAGGCGGCCATGCCGGAAGGCCTGCGCCAGCTGGTCGCCGAGGCGCTTGGCGGTGTCGCGGCGACGAGATCTTCATGGTCGACGGCGTGCTGGCGCTCAACGACCTCTCGCAGCTTGTCGCCATCGACCGGCCGAGCCTGAAGTTCCCGCCCTACACGCCGCGCTTTCCCGAGCGCATCCGCGACCACAGCGGCGATTGCTTCGCCGCCATTCGCGAGAAGGACATCCTCGTCCACCACCCCTACGAGTCCTTCGACGTGGTGGTGCAGTTCCTGCGCCAGGCGGCCTCCGACCCGGACGTGGTGGCGATCAAGCAGACGCTCTACCGCACCTCGAACAACTCGCCGATCGTCCGGGCGCTGGCCGAGGCGGCCGAGGCCGGCAAGTCGGTGACCGCGCTGGTCGAGCTGAAGGCGCGCTTCGACGAGGAGGCCAACATCCGCTGGGCGCGCGACCTCGAGCGCGCCGGCGTGCAGGTGGTCTACGGCTTCATCGAGCTGAAGACCCACGCCAAGCTGTCGCTGGTCGTGCGGCGCGAGGCCGGCCAGCTGGTCGAGCTACGTCCACATCGGCACCGGCAACTACCACCCGGTGACGGCGCGCATCTACACCGACCTGTCGTTCTTCTCCGCCGATCCGGCGATCGCCCGCGACGTCGCCCGCATCTTCAACTACATCACCGGCTACTCCGAGCCGGAGACGCTGGAGCGGATGGCGATCTCGCCGCATATGCTGCGCAGCCGCATCCTCGACCTGATCGCCGCCGAGGTCGGCCACGCCAAGGCCGGCCGGCCGGCGCAGATCTGGATGAAGATGAACGCGCTGGTCGATACGCCAGATCATCGACGCGCTCTACGACGCCAGCCAGGCGGGCGTCGAGATCGACCTTGTCGTGCGCGGCATCTGCTGCCTGCGGCCCGGCATCCCGGGGCTGTCGGAACGTATCCGCGTCAAGTCGATCGTCGGGCGCTTCCTCGAGCACGCCCGCATCTTCTGCTTCGGCAACGGCCACGGCCTGCCGTCGCCGGAGGCGCATGGTCTATATCGGCTCGGCCGACATGATGCCGCGCAACCTCGACCGCCGCGTCGAGGCGATCGTGCCGATCCTCAACCCGACGGTGCACGAGCAGATCCTCGACCAGATCATGGTCGCCAACTTCGCCGACAACCAGCAGAGCTGGCGGGTCTTGTCGGATGGCAGCTCGCAGCGCATCATTGCCGAAGAAGGGCGAGCCGCGCGTTCAACGCGCACCAGTATTTCATGACCAATCCCAGCCTCTCCGGCCGCGGCAAGTCGCTGAAGACCAGCACCCACAAGACCACCCGCCGGCGTAGCCGGGGAGCCTGACGCTGGCATCTGCGATTCCAGCCGTCGAGGAGGCGCCGGGCCGGCTCAACGGCGGCGCCGGGCCGGTCGCCATCATCGACATCGGCTCGAACTCGGTCCGGCTGGTCGTCTACGAGCGGCTGAGCCGCTCGGCGACGCCGCTGTTCAACGAGAAGGAGCTCTGCGGCCTCGCCCGCGGCGTTGCCGACCCGCGGCCGGCTCGACCCGGAGGCGATCGCGCTCGGCGCTGACCGCGATCCGCCGCTTCGTCGCGCTGACCAGCCAGATGGGCGTCGACCGCGCTCCATGTGCTCGCCACCGCGGCGCCGCGCGAGGCCTCCAACGGCGCCGGAGTTCATCGCCGCGGTCGAGGCGATCACCGGCGTCAAGCCGTCGCTGCTCACCGGCGGCGAGGAGGCGCGGCTGACGCGCGCTCGGCGTCGTCTCCGGCTTCCACAGGCCCGACGGCGTCGCCGGCGACCTCGGCGGCGGCAGCCTCGAGGTGGTCGACATCCACGGCAACGCAGATCGGCGACGGCGAGACCTTCCCGCTGGGCGGCCTGCGGCTTGAAGAAGCCGCCGAGAAGTCGATGAAGAAGGCCGAGAAGATCGTCGCCGAGGCGCTCGAGAAGTCGAAGGTGCTGGCCGGCGGCGAGAAGCGCGCGCTTCTACGCCATCGGCGGCACCTGGCGCTCGCTGGCCCGGCTGCACATGCGCCAGAAGGGCTATCCGCTGCACGTCATGCACCACTACTCGATCGCCGCCGACGAGGCGGCCGACTTCTGCCGCATGGTCGCCGCGGCGCGACATCGACTCGCTCGATTCGATCGAGGTCGTGTCGCGCAACCGCCGGGCGCTGCTGCCCTATGGCGCGGCCGTGCTGGAGCAGGTGATCAAGGTGATGAAGCCGTCCGAGATCGTCATGTCGGCGCTCGGCGTGCGCGAGGGGCTGCTCTACGACCTGCTCGACGCCGGAGGAGAAGGCGCAAGGACCCGCTGATCGCCGCCTGCGAGGAGCTGGCCTATCTGCGCTCGCGCTCGCCGCGCCATGTCCACGAACTGCCGGCGTGGTCGGAGATGGTCTTCGCGCGCCATCGGCCTCGACGAGACCGACGAGGAAGCGCGGCTGCGGCATGCCGCCTGCCTGCTCGCCGATATCGGCTGGCGCGCGCATCCCGAATATCGCGGCGAGCAGAGCCTCAACCTGATCGCCCACGCCGCCTTCATCGGCATCGACCATCCCGGCCGCGCCTATCTGGCGCTCGCCAATTTCTATCGGCACGAGGGGCTGATCGACGAGCAGCTCTCGCCGCGCATCCGCGAGCTGGCCTCGACCCGGCTGATGGAGCGCGCCCGCGCGCTCGGCGCGACGCTGCGCGTCGGCCTACCTCATCTCCGGCGCGATGCCCGGCGTCATCGGCCGCACCCGCGTCGAGCCGCGCGGCAAGACGCTGGCGCTGGTTCTGCCCACGGACCTGGCGCCGCTCGGCGGCGCGCGGGTGATCCGCCGCTTCGCGCAGCTCGCCAAGCTCGCCGGCCTGGAGCCGGCGATCGTGGTGGAGTAGGGGCCGAGGCCCCGCCGGCTACGATTTCTCGATCGTCACGACGTGGTTCTGCTTGACGGCCAGCGCCAGCTCGCCGTGCTTCAGCTTGAGCGCCGTCTCGCCGAACAGTTCGCGCCGCCAGCCGTGCATCGCCGGCACGTCGGCGGCGTCGTCATTGGCGATCGCTTCGAGGTCGTCGACGGTGGCGATGATCTTCGACGCCACGCCGTGGCTCTCGCTGGTCATCTTGAGCAGCACCTTGAGCAGGTCGACCGCCGCGCCGTTGCCGTTGGCCGTCGGGCGGTGCTTCGGAATGCGCGGCAGCTCGTCTTGCGGGATGGCCAGGGCGACGCGCACCGCGGCGAGGATTTCCTCCGCCGCCCGCGACCGCTCGAAGCCGCGCGGGATGGTGCGCAACTGGCCGAGCGCGGCCGGCGTCGTCGGCTGCTGTGCGGCGATCTCGTAGATCGCGTCGTCCTTGATGACGCGGCCGCGCGGCACGTCGCGGGCCTGCGCCTCGCGCTCGCGCCATGCCGCCACTTCGCGCAGCACCGCGAGTTCGATCGGCTTGCGCACGCGCAGCTTCAGCCGCTTCCACGCCTCCTCCGGCTCGAGCCGGTAGGTGCCCGGCGAGGTCAGCACCTCCATCTCCTCGCGCACCCATTCGGTCCGGCCCTGCTCTTCCAGCCGCTGCGACAGCGCCTGATAGACGTCGCGAAGATGGGTCACGTCGGCGAGCGCGTATTCGACCTGCTTCTCCGACAGCGGCCGCCGGCTCCAGTCGGTGAAGCGCGAGGACTTGTCGATGCGGGCGCCGGTCAGCCGCTGGACGAGCTGGTCGTAGCTGACCGAATTCGCCGAAGCCGCAGACCATGGCGGCGACCTGGGTGTCGAAGACCGGGTGGGGGATCAGCCCGCCGAGGTGGTAGATGATCTCGATGTCCTGGCGGGCGGCGTGGAAGACCTTGATGACCTTCTCGTTCTTCATCAGCTTGAAGAATGGCGTCGAGGTCGAGGTCCGGCGCCATCGCGTCGATGATCGACCGCCTCCTCGGGGCTCGCCATCTGGACCACGCAAAGCTTCGGCCAGAAGGTCGTTTCCCGCATGAATTCGGTATCGACGGTGACGCAGCGGGAAGCGCGCGAGGCGCTTGCAGAGGGCGGCGAGATCGGCGGTCGTGGCGACAATACTCATGCTCTTCCTATAGCCGAGGTGGGGGCGGTTTGTCCCAAGCGAAGAGCCCCCCGCGACGCTTTTCACCGCGTCAGCGTAAATTCACGCAAGCTCTTGTTGCTTAACGAATTTCCTCAACGGGAGGGCTGCCCCACTCGTGATTATTGCGGGGGGTTGGGGGCGGCGTGCGGCGGGGAAGCGGCCGCAGGGCGCCGGAACCGCGGGGGAGCCTTGACAGCTACCCGCTCGCATGCGCTTTTCCGCCCGCGCCGAAAGCGGGCAGTTTGGCCCGTCAGGCGGCCGTTTTCTGCAGCCGGGAACCTCCATGCACCGCTACCGGAGCCATACCTGCGGCGCCCTCCGCCCCGCCGATGTCGGCCAGACCGTGCGCCTGTCCGGCTGGGTGCACCGCGTGCGCGACCATGGCGGGCTGCTGTTCATCGACCTCCGCGACCATTACGGCATCACCCAGTGCGTCGCCGACCCCGATTCGCCGGCCTTCGCGGCGGCCGAGACGGTGCGCGCCGAATGGGTCATCCGCATCGACGGCGAGGTGAAGGCGCGCACCGCCCGAGACGGTCAACCCGAACCTGCCGACCGGCGAGGTCGAGGTCTTCGTCGACGAACTGGAAGTGCTGTCGCAGGCGGCGCGAATTGCCGCTGCCGGTCTTCGGCGATGCCGAATACCCGGAGGAGACGCGGCTGAAATACCGCTTCCTCGACCTGCGTCGCGACAAGCTCCACCGCAACATCATGAAGCGGGCGGCGATCATCTCCTCGATCCGCCGGCGCATGCGCGACGCCGGCTTCTTCGAGTTCCAGACGCCGATCCTGACCGCGTCGTCGCCGGAAGGCGCGCGCGACTTCCTGGTGCCCTCGCGGCTGCATCCGGGCAAGTTCTACGCGCTGCCGCAGGCGCCGCAGCAGTTCAAGCAGCTGATCATGATCGCCGGCTTCGACCGCTACTTCCAGATCGCGCCGTGCTTCCGCGACGAGGATGCCCGCGCCGACCGCTCGCCCGGCGAGTTCTACCAGCTCGACATCGAGATGAGCTTCGTCGAGCAGGAGGACGTGTTCCAGGCGGTCGAGCCGGTGCTGCGCGGCCTCTTCGAGGAGTTCGGCGAGGGCAAGCCGGTGACGCAGGAGTTCCCGCGCATCCCCTATGCCGAGGCGCTGAAGAAATACGGCACCGACAAGCCGGACCTGCGCAATCCGATCGAGATGGCAGGACGTCACCGAGCCATTTCGCCGGTTCCGGCTTCAAGGTCTTCGCCGGCCAGATCGAGGCCGATCCCAAGGTCGAGGTGTGGGCGATCCCCGCGCCGACCGGCGGCAACCGCGCCTTCTGCGACCGCATGAATTCCTGGGCGCAGGGCGAGGGCCAGCCCGGTCTCGGCTACATCTTCTTCCGCGACGACGGCGAGGGCGCCGGACCGATCGCCAAGAACATCGGCCCCGAACGCACCGAGGCGATCCGCAACCAGCTCCAGCTTGGCGACGGCGACGCGGTGTTCTTCGTCTGCGGCCGGCCCGACCGCTTCCTCGCCTTCGCCGGCGCCGCGCGCCAGAAGGTCGGCCGCGATCTCGAGCTGATCGACGAGAACCGCTTCGCCTTCTGCTGGATCGTCGATTTCCCGATGTTCGAGTGGAACGAGGAGGAGAAGAAGATCGACTTCTCCCACAACCCGTTCTCCATGCCGAACTACGATCACGACGCCTTCCTGGCGCTCGATCCCGGCGAGCGCGAGACGATCCTGTCGATCAAGGCGATCCAGTACGACATCGTCTGCAACGGCGTCGAGCTGTCGTCCGGCGCGATCCGGAACCACAAGCCGGAGATCATGCGCAAGGCCTTCGCCATCGCCGGCTACGGCGAGGACGTGCTGGAGGCCAAGTTCGGCGGCATGCTGCAGCGCTTGCAGATGGGGGCGCCGCCGCATGGCGGCATCGCGCCCGGCATCGACCGCATCGTCATGCTCCTCTGCGGCGAGGAGAACCTGCGCGAGGTGACGCTCTTCCCGATGAACCAGCGCGCCGAAGACCTGATGATGGGTGCGCCGTCGGAAGTGACCGCCCAGCAGCTCCGCGAACTGCACATCCGCCTCAACCTGCCGGAATAGGCGCGTCCGCTACCGGGCGGGCGGGCTTGCCGGCGCGGCCGGGCCGCCCGCTTTCGCCGCCGCCGAACTCGCGACCGAAAAGCCAAGCATGTCGATCAGGGTCTTCGGCGCATCCTGGGCGGTCGACGCGATCGCCGGGAACGTGACCGGCGTCGGCGGGGCGAGCGTGACGGTGAGCGACGATCCGGGCGAGGCGACCAGTGCCTTCACCGCCGGAGCGAGCCGCGCCAGCACGCCGGTCTGATTGACCAGCGCGGCGATCTTCGGATTGCCGAGCGTGTAGAGCGACAGGACCAGCGGCATCACATCGGCGAATTTCTGGCGGAACGCCGCCGGCGGCGCGTGCATCCTGGCCGCCACCATGTCGATGCCCTTGCCAACGATCGAGTCGTCCTCGAGGGTCACCGCCGCCTTGTTGAGCGACAGCCCCGGGACCGCGTCCGCCAGCGCCAACGGATCGGCGATGGCCTGGCGCGGCAGCCCGCGGAGCTCGGCCGACAGGTTGAGCGCACCCGCATCCTTCAGCGTGACATTCAGTTCGTCGACAGTGAGCGTCTCGTCGCTGGCGTTCCAGTTCGCCTTGGCCTGGCAGGCGAGGTCGAGCTGGTCGTAGCCGAGTTGATGCAGGGCCGCCTGCGCGCCTCCCGGCAGGAGTGCGACAGGGAAGACCAGGCCCTGAACGTCGGCGGCGATCGAAGTCGGCACAGGCCCGACATGGCCGCCGAGGTCGAGCCGCAATTTGGCCAGCTTCGTGCGCGGCAGACCCGTCGCGGCGATATCGATGGCCGAGGCGTTGACCGAGCCGATCCGTGGCACGAGGTCGAGCGGGTTGGAATCCACACCGGCGCCGGATCCGAGCATTGCCGAGGCTGCCGCTCCGAGGTCGGGCAGCACAATGTCGCCGAGCGCCAGTCCGCCGATCCGGATCGCGCCCTGATCCTCGACCGAGGCGGCAAAATCGTTGATGGCAAGATCGCCGATATGATCGACCGCCAGGTCCGTGGCGCTGAAGCCGCCAAGGTGGATGCCGGCGAGACCGCTTGCCGTGACGTCGAGCCCGCTGATGCCGAAGCGGCCGAGGGCATAGGCCGACAGCATGTCGGTCGAGGCCGACGCGGGCGCCACGTCGCCGGCCGCCGGCGAAGGGGCTGCCATCGCTGCATCGAGGGTGTCGGCGAAACTGTGCGGCGGCTGGCGCAGTCTGACGTTTTCCGCCGAAACCAGCCGGAGGGTCAGCTTGACGCCGGGAATCCCGGCTGACACGTCATGGTAGGCGGCAAGGCGCGTCACCTGGTGCCAGACCCCGTCGCCCAGGCCGCCGGCATAGCGGTCCGGGTCGAGCACCCTCAGCGCCGCATCGAGGTCGATGTCGTGCGCCTCGACGCTTCCGGCCTGCATGGTCAGCAGCGTATCGGGATAGGGCGACTCCGTCGTGAGCGGCCCGGCGGTCACCCCGGCGATCTTGCCGCCCGCCCAGCGGTCGATGCGAAACTGGTTGTAGGTGATGCGGCTCGCGACGCCGTTGTTGGTTTCGGTCACGACGGCCGCGCCGATCCGCCCGTTGGTCATCGCGACCCCGGCAAGCGGCGCCAGCGCCCGGATCGCCGATGTGAACGGCTTGCGCGGCATCCCACGCAGCCCCCGGCATGGCCGGTACGGCCAGTCCGTTGATCTCCACATCGGAGAGCGCCACGCTGGAACGGCCCGATACTCAGCGAACCGCCGTCGACGGTGATCCGCGACGCGCTGAACCCGCCGCCCGAGCCCGGCGCGTATCCGTCGAGCGCGACCGTCTTGAACGACATCTCGACGCCCTGCGGCTCGCTGCGGACGGTGAGGCCGATGATCATGGTCGAGCCGGAGGCGCCCAGGGTCACCATACCGGCACTGGCCGACCAGTCGGGCGACGCGTCGATCGCGGCAACCCAGGTCCGGATGGCGTTCTCGGCCGCCACGTCGGCGCGGGCCGGCCCGGCAGGCAGGATCGCGCAGCCGAGCACCACGGCCACTGCGGCTGCGCGCGCCAGCCGGCGCCGCCTCACGGCCTGAACCGGGCAGGGAAGGCCGACGATCAATTGTTGGCCGTAACGTCGACCGCGAGCAGATCCGGGAAGCTGGAGCGGTCTCGTCTCAGCGTCTGGACGACCTTCCCGATCGGAACCGGGGCCGTCGGGGCCATGGTGATGGTCAGCGATTTCGGCGACTTCAGGAATTCGCCCAGTGCCGCGTCCAGTTTCTGCTGGAACGCCTCGCCGCCGGTGTCGCCCATCATCAGCGGCAGCAGGGCCTGCCACTGCATGATCATCGAGTCCGGCGGAATCTGCAGCATCTGCGCCTGCATCTGGATGACATGATCGACGCCGCCGGAATTGACGACGCGAACGGTGAGGCCATCGAGCAGCGGCGCGGTTCGTTCGGCCGCGGTCTTGCCCGGTTGCTCGAAGCCGAGCACGTCGTGGAAGCGCACGTTGCTGAACGTGCCGGAGGCCTGAAGCTTGCCCACATCGGCGACGTCAACGGACAGTGAGCGCAGATTGACCGTGTTCCTGGCGGTATCGATGCCGACATCGAGGTTGGCCGAGACCACCAGTTCCGTGTAGCCGAACCCCAGAATGATCTCGCGCACGAACGGCACGCCGAGGGAGGCGACCGGCACCGTCACGCCGCTGGTCGAGGCGGTCAGGCCGCTCGCCGCACCGCTGGCGTCGGCGGTCATGGCGAGATCGACCTTGGCGATCGCCTGGGGTTGGACGAAGGCGGGGCCGCTGATCGTGATGCCGGCAATGGTTGCCGTGCCGTAGGGGCGGATCGGCGTGCCCGCGCCTTTGACCGCATCGGCCGCAGGAATGACGACGTCGTCGAAGGTGGCCGTCTGCCACGCGGCGGTATTGCCGCGATAGCTCGCCGAGCCGCCGTCGAGGGACATGTGGGCGACGCTGAACCCGCCGTCCGGGCGCGCGGCGGCGCCGGTGACGACGATGGCGGGCAGCACCAGCTCCCGCCCCTTGCGGTCGGGCTGCGTCGCCTTGAAGCCGCTGATGGTGATGGTGTCGCCATCGGCCACGGCCTTTTCGTAGCTGGCGACGGCCTTGCCGGTCGCGGTGAAATCGGCGACCAGCGCATCGGCGACGGCGCGCGGATCGGGCGCCGCCTCGGCGCCGGCGGCCGCAAGGGCAGCGACAAGAAAGAACGAACCCGCGGCCCAGCACCGCGCCCGGCAAACCATGGCAATCGCCTCCTCGGCAGCAGCCTCAAGCAGCCAGCGAATCTCTGGTCTCTCTGGCGTCAGCGGGGGCGATATTCACCGCACTTCAAGGCAAGGACAAGGCCACCGACGCCGCACCGGCGGCGTGGCGGAAACGGTCAGCGGATCAAGGGCTTGGCCCGAGCGCCGATCAGTCCTTCTGCAGGATCATGAAGACGTCCGGCCGGTTGGGGGTTCCGGCGTTGTGGTACCACAGGCGGCCGTCATACCAGTCGTGGTGGATGGAATTGATGCAGGGCCAGACGCACTCGGTATAGCGGGTCGGCGAGGAAACCAGATAGGCGGCCTGCGGTGGCACGTACATGCCCGCCGGCTGTCCCTGCGGGCAGCGCGGGTCGTAGGGCGCGACGTCGAAGATGCGAACGTAGTCGGTCGCCGGCTTGCCCTTGTGCCAGCCATGCTTGAGCAGCGGCGGCGCGTAGTCGATGGCGACGCAGCCGGACGGCGGGGCATAGGCAGGCGGCGCGCCGGCGAGATCGGCGGCGAAAGCGCCCGGCGATGCCGACAGGACGGCGGCGACGGCCGCGACAGCGGCAAGACGATGAGACATGACGGACCTCCGGCGGCGTACCAACCCTGCCGCCGGACCAGTAGACCCGACTGTGGTTAATGGCGGGTTAGTCCGCCGGCAAAGCGCCGCCCGCCCTCAGTTCCCCATGAAATCGGTCTTGGTGAGCGGCACGCCGTTGTGGCGCAGGATGTCGTAGGCAGTGGCGGCGTGGAAATAGAAGTTCGGCATGGAGAAGAACAGCACGTAGTGGAACGCCTTGAAGGTGCGCTGCTCCTTGCCGACCGGAACGGTGACGGCCCGCTCGCTGTCGAGTTGGTCGGCCTTGATGCCGTTGACGAAGGCGAGCGCCCAGGCGATCCGCTCCTTCATTTCGGCGAAGGTCGCGTCGCGCCGCTCCATTTCCGGCGGTGCCAGCCCGGCGGAACGGGCGACGCCGCGCGTGGCGTGGTTGCAGACGGCGCGCACCTGTTCGCCCAGCGACCACATGTCGGGGAAGAGGCGGGCGGCGACGAGGACTTCCGGCTTGATCTTGTGCGCCTCGGCATGGGCGAGGGCCTTGTCGAGCGTGGCGTCGAGCTGGCTCAGGATGCGGGCATAGACCGGCACCGAGACCTGGTACAGGGAAAGCGGCATGGGATTGTTGGTTCCGTCGCGGATGTGACCCGCGGGAGCGCGGGCGCCGGCGACCGTATCACCGGCGAAGCGGTTGGCAATCGCCAAACGCAGCGTGTGTCAGGCGGCGGCCTTGCGCGCCAGCGGATAGCCGGGGTCCTGGTAGACTTGGCGGATTTCGTCGCCGCGCAGGCGCCGCTCGGCGACCTCCAGCGTCGTGGAACGCAGGATCTCGGCGGGCAGTTCCTCGATGGCGAAGCGAACCGCCTCGGCGGCGGAGGCGAATCGCTTGTAGGTGACGCGCGACCGCATGGAGATGCTGCGCGAGCAGAACAGCTCGCCGGGGGCGGTGAAATCGAAACGGCTCATGATGATCAGGCTCTCCTGGCGCGTCGCGCGGAAGTGCGGAAAAAGCGCAGGTTCAAGCGCTTGCGACGAGCCGGCTGCGCCCCTACATATGGGGTCGCGGAGAAAAACTTCAATAAATCTCCGTACAAGCTGCTAGAACGCAGCCGTGAATTGAATTCTGCGCTGGCTATCGCGCGAATTCCGGCGATTTCTCCGGCACGATATTCGGGGTTCCGCCCCGATATGATTGTCCGCCTCCGACGAGGAAGGCGTGCCGGTCCAACGCTATGAAAGGAAATACCCTGCAGATTCTCGTTCGTGACAACAATGTCGACCAGGCCATGAAGGTCCTGAAGAAGAAGCTCCAGCGCGAAGGTGTCTTCCGCGAGCTGAAGCGCCAGCGCTTCTATGAGAAGCCCTCCGAGCGCAAGGCGCGCGAAAAGGGCGAGGCCATCCGCCGCGGGCGCAAGCTCGCCCGCAAGCGCGCCCAGCGCGAAGGCTTGCTGCCGATGCCCAAGGTCAAGCCGCGCACCGGCCCGGCGCGTCCGCCGCGCTTCTAGCCGGCGCCGCCTAGCCGCTCATCGGGAGCGGATCTTCCGGGATTTTGAGTCCGGTCGAACTCACCTTGCGGTCCAGTTCGACCGGCACACCCATCGTGGCGGCTGTGCGCACGAGTTCGTCGAGCGTCCAGCTGCTCTCGATGGTCATGCCCGGATTGCGCTTGCGCAGGCGATCGAGGAAGGCGCTGTAGCGCATCGACACGCCCTTGCGCCGCGCGGCCGCCACCGCGTTCGTGATGTGCCGCTTGACCAGCATCTCGCTGACCGATCCCCTCGTCATGTGGTCCTCCCATGCCAGGGAATTCGTTGGCCTCAGAATAGCACCGCAGTAAGGGCGAAAACGTGGCGGCACGCGCCCGCGCCGCCCAAGCCGGTGCGGCCAGCGCCCGCACGCCAGAAAATGCGAACCAAATTGCATTGGCTCTGGCCGCGCTTTGCTTACCCCGATGAAGGATGCCGGTAGACGGCGCCGGGGCGGGCCGGTGTATTCGCGCCACCCACCAAATCGGGAGGCCGACATGAAAGTCACATTTGTCATCGGATTTGCCTGCTCGCTGTTCGCCACAACGGCATGGGCCGGCGGCGGCGCCAGCGGCAACGCGCCGGGCCAGAACAAGGACGCGTTCGTCAGCTACTACGGAGCCGGCGGACCGGAAGAGACCGGCTCGCCGACGCCGGGCGGCGTCGTCAACAATCTCGGCGGCGCGATCTCCGGCGGCTTCTACGGCAACACGTCGAACGCCGGATCGAGCCCCTATGCACCGGCGAACGGCCACGGCGTGACGCCCTCGATCTCGCCCGGCCCGCAGGTGGTTGGCGGCGGCGGCCCGGGCACCGGCACCTCGGTCGGGGATCTGGTCGGCTGTGGCCACGGCAACTGCTAGGGCACGCTTTCCCGTTCCCGCGAGCGGTTTGCTCCGGGGCATGGCGATTTCAAAGAACGGTCCCTCGTGCCCTTGAGGCATGAGGGGTGGCGGGCGCTCGGTGAGTGCCATGCCAGGTATGCTATGGGGCGCTCATCCAAACGCCCGCCGCGGCGATTTTTGGCACCCCGCTTTCACGCTCCGGCACGGCCGGGTTCCGTTTCCGGTCCCGGCCGCCCTTAAGGTGGGTCAAGTCCCACAGCCGGTCCTAATGCCGGCGGGCATACTCGCGGAGGCCTCCCGGGGCACCGGGTTGCGAACCCGGCCGGCAAGGTTCCCCTCGCCGGCGCTCCTTTCGGAGCAGCCGCAGGCGCCACACCCCGCTCCATCTCAAGACGCCTCCGGAGACGCCCCTCATTGAGCGAGGATGGGTGCATTGTCTCACAGGTTTCGGCGAGGGGGATAAGTTGGCAATCTATCCCCGGTTCGGGGACAGGCGCGCAAACGGCATGGCGTACGCGATCAAGGCGGAGGTGCGCGATCCTCGCGCGAAGACGTTCGTCTTCACCGCGCAGAAGACGATGTATGGCGGCAAGCGCATCGCCGCGGGCGACACGATCTTCATCTTCGCCAGCGAGAACGAGGGCGGGCAGGGGCTGGTCGCGCGCGGCGTCGTGACGGCAAGCGAGGCGATCCCGCGCAAGCCCGGCGTCGAGCGGCAGACGCCGCTGGTCAGCATCACCGTCCGCCGCACCGCGCTGGCGAAACGACCGCTCGGCCGCGCCGACCTGAAGCCGTTCAAGGACTGGAAGGACGGAAAGCCGGAGACCGAGCTCAATTTCAAATACTACCGCCAGGCGACCGACAAGATCGTCGGGATCAGCGACGCGGCGGCGGCGTTTCTGGACGGGTTTTTCTAGAGCGACGAGCGCGGGGCGAGCGCGGTTTCTTTTTCGTCGCGGTCTGTCGATCCGCGCCGACGCTGTTCGTCGTGAGGGTATCGCAGGCGCTGCCTGACCCGAACGACGGAGGAACCGATGACCAGGACCGGCCTTGTCGCCTTGCTGGCGGCCGCCACGGCGCTTGCCGCCATCCCCACCATAGCCAACGCACAGGAGACCACGAGCGTGAACACAACGAGCCAGGCGGCGCCGGCGCCCAAGAAGACCGGCCACATCGAGGCAAACGGCGTCAACTACTACTACGAGGTGCGCGGGGCGGGCGAACCGCTGCTCGTGCTCCACGGCGGCCTCGGCAACATCAACATGTTCATGCCGGACCTCGGCGAGGGGCGCGAGGTCATCGCCATCGACCTGCACGGACACGGCCGCACGACGCTGGGCGATCGCCCGATCTGGCTGCCCGACATCGCAGACGACGTCGCCGTCGTGCTCGGGCATCTCGGCTACAAGCAGGTGGACGTGTTTGGCTATTCGCTGGGCGGCGGCGTCGCGCTCCGCCTCGGCGTGCAGCATCCCGACCTGGTCCGCCGACTGGTCATCGCCTCTGCGCCGTTCGCGCAGGATGGCTTCTTCCCCGAGATGCTGCCCCAGCAGGCGGCGCTCGGCGCCGACGCGATGCCGATGATGAAGGGCACGCCGATGTACGAGTCCTACGTCGCCGTGGCGCCGCACCCGGAGGACTTCCCGAAGCTGCTCGACCGCATGGGCGAACTGATGCGCAAGCCCTACGACTGGGGCGAGGACGTCAAGACGCTGAAGATGCCGGTGATGCTGGTCTACGGCGACAGCGACATGATCCGCCCCGAGCACATCGTCGCGTTCTACCATCTGCTCGGCGGCGGGCTGAAGGACGCCGGCTGGCAGCGCGAGCACATGTCGCAGAACCGCCTCGCCATCCTGCCGAACCTGACGCACTACGAGGCCTTCGCCTCGCCCGCGCTGGCGCAGGCGGTGATGCCGTTCCTCAACGGCGAGACCGGCGGGGCGCCGAACAAGTGAAGCAGCAGGCGCAATAATCCTCCCGACGCGCCTTGAAGATCGGCCGCGCTCGCGAGGGCGCGGCCGATTTGTTGCGTCCTTCGCCTCATCCGCAGGTGGCGGAATACGCTTCGCACTTCCGCCCTACAGGCGTGGGGTTCGATTGCGCTTGCGGCTTGCGCCGGGAACCTCCCCCTTGAGGGGAGGTCGAAATTCGCGAAGCATGGCGAAGCGAATTTCGGGAGGGGGTATGCCGCACCGCTCGGTCCCGCCAGCCAACCGCCGCTTCAGCAAGACCATGCGCCAGCGCATGACCGATGCGGAAGCGCGCCTCTGGCTTCGGTTGCGCAAGCCGGGCATCGAGGGCCTGCGCTTCCGCCGGCAGGTGCCCATCGGGCCGTACATCGTCGACTTCTTCTGCCCGCAGCATCGCCTGATCGTCGAAGTCGATGGCGGACAGCACGGTGACGACGCCGACGCGGCGCGTGATGCCTGGCTGACGGCGCACGGCTATCGCGTCGTGCGCGTGTGGAACAACGATGTGATGGCGAATGTGGAAGGCGTCTGTGCCGCGATCTCTGCTGCCGCGCGCGAGGCTGTGCCGCTCACCCCCTCCCGAAATCGCTGACGCGATTTCGACCTCCCCACCAAACACGGGCTTGCCCGTGTGATTTAGAATGCCAAAGTCGGTAACACCCGACTTTGGTGGGGAGGTTCGGCGCCGTGCTTGGGGCGATGCCGAATTTGTAGGGCGGGTTAGCCGCAGGCGTAACCCGCCGCGTGGTGGCCGCGTCGCGAAAGCGGCGGAATACGCTTCGCTTTCCGCCCTACGGGCCTCAGCTGATCTCAGTGCTGCGAAACGCTGGATCGTGATAGCCATTGCCTCTGAGCATCGTCTTGAGACCTATTCGTGCCACTCTTTAGTAGGCCAGGCAATGTCTCCGCTTTCTCGAGAGGCGTCGACCTTCTTCCATTGCGCTTTGAAACATCTATCAAGCCACTCGAGTCCTTGTCGTGCAATGCGGTACTTGGGACAAAATAGCCATGTATAAATGGCGAAAACCTTTACGGAACAAAGCAAATTCCTTGTCTCGTAACGTCACGTATTAAGTGTTAGTATTTGTCTTCGCGTGATTAGAGCCGGCTCCGGCCAACTACTGTGCAGCTGGTGATACACAGCGTATACGCGTCGTATCTGAAGGATTGCGAAGTTCGATTATTGGCCATTCCTAATGCCGCACATGATAGCGCTCCCCGCTGCCGGACGGTCGTTCAGAAACTCTGCTCCGAACAATTCCAGGTCGTCGATTGTCACGACCTCAACGTCTGTACAGCGCACTGTCGGCCGAGCCTTCTGGGATAGCTCGCATATACACATAGGTCGACTTGTAGAACGTCGCTCGGCATTCCTCGCTCCAGCGACTCATTATCATGCGACTATCGGAATGAAGTCGTTGGCAGTTGCCAGACAAGGGTCCTCGCGCAGTCGTAACACAGAATTGCGGATCGGAGGTGAGCCTGCGTGTCGAGCTGTCGTGGAATCAAAGGATCTTGGGATCTTGTTATCCGGGACGAAGTTCTTCCGATCCATGCCTAGATGAGAGCTTCAGCTGCCGCCCACAGCTGTCAGTCGCCTTTCATGGCGACGCCGTTCTGTATCCGATGCCCGAGGGCTCTCGATGCGAAATCCGCTCACGCCCATGCAGCCATTTCGCAAAGGGCGTTTTGGCTATCGCCTCCCTCGGTTTCCGAGCACAGGCAGAGCAGCGCTCATGATCTTGATCCGACGACCTTGTGTCTACGAGCACCCCGTCGTGACTGCCGCAGGTGTCGCACTTCAGGCAGGTGCCGTTGCGCACCAGCGTGAAGTTGCCGCATTCGGGGCAGGCGTCGCCCTGGTAGCCGGCGAGGCGCGCGGCGGCGGAGCGTTCCGCCTTGGACGGCGCCTCGGCCTTCGTGTGCGTGCCGGCCGGCTTGAAGCCGGCATCCTCTGACTTCGCCGGCGCGGCTTCGGCCGGTCTGGCGCGGGCGGCGGGCGCCGCCTCGGCAAGGCCGAGCTTCATCTGCGGCGCGCCGGCCGCGACTTCGCGGCGGACAGCGGCCGGCTGGCTGGCGAGTGCCCGCGCCGCACCGGCGCCCGTGCCGCCGATGGCGGTCACCGAGCCGGCTGCGGGGCCACGCGGCGTTCCGGCATCGCTGCCGACGGCCGCCGTCTGGTCGACCAGCCGCGGCGCGGCCGCGCACCAGCCCGTGCGAGACCGCGGCGTCGGGCGTCGTCTTGCCCTGCGGCTCGCCGCCGACGGCGGTGGCGCCGATGTCGCCGGGATTGGCATGGGCGAGGTCGTGGCGGCCGAGATAGGAGATCGCCAGCTCGCGGAAGACATAGTCGAGGATCGAGGTGGCGCTCTTGATGGCGTCGTTGCCCTGGACGAAGCCGGCCGGCTCGAAGCGGGTGAAGGTGAAGGCGTCGACATATTCCTCGAGCGGCACGCCGTATTGCAGGCCGAGCGAGATGGCGATGGCGAAGTTGTTCATCAGCGAGCGGAAGGCGGCGCCTTCCTTGTGCATGTCGATGAAGATCTCGCCGATGCGCCCGTCGTCGTATTCGCCGGTGCGCAGGTACACCTTGTGGCCGCCGACCACCGCCTTCTGGGTGTAGCCCTTGCGCCGGTTGGGCAGCTTCTCGCGCTCGCGCACCGCCTTCTCGATGATGCGCTCGACGATCCGCTCGGCCAGCGCATCGGCGCGCGCCGCGGCGGGCTTGGCCATCAGCTCGGCGACCGCCTCCTCCTCGTCCTCGTCGTCATCGGCGAGAAGCTGGGAATTCAGCGGCTGCGACAGCTTGGAGCCGTCGCGGTAGAGGGCGTTGGCCTTCAGCGCCAGTTTCCACGACAGCATGTAGGCGTTCTTGCAGTCCTCGACGGTGGCGTCGTTCGGCATGTTGATGGTCTTGGAGATCGCCCCGCTGATGAACGGCTGCGCCGCCGCCAGCATGCGGATGTGGCTCTCCACCGACAGGAAGCGCTTGCCGATGCGCCCGCACGGATTGGCGCAATCGAACACGGCCAGGTGCTCGTCCTTGAGGCCCGGCGCGCCTTCCAGCGTCATCGTCCCGCAGACATAGGTGTTGGCCGCCTCGATCTCCTTCTTCGAGAAGCCGAGATGGGTGAGCAGGTCGAAGGCCGGGTCGGCGAGCTTCTCCTCCGGCACCGATCAGCGCCGCCATCTGCTCGTCGCCGACCGTCCAGCGGTTGAACACGAACTTGATGTCGAAGGCGGCGCGCACCGCCTCGTCGATCTTGGCGATGGTGGCGTCGCTGAAGCCCTTGGCCTTGAGCGCCTCCGGGTTGACGCCGGGCGCCTCCGTCGATCGAGCCGTGGCCGACGGCGTAGTCGATGATCGCCTTGATCGCCGCCGGGTCGTAGCCGAGCACGCGCAGCGCCTCCGGCACGGCGCGGTTGATGATCTTGAAGTAGCCGCCGCCGGCGAGCTTCTTGAACTTGACCAGCGCGAAATCGGGCTCGATGCCGGTGGTGTCGCAGTCCATCACCAGGCCGATGGTGCCGGTCGGCGCGATGACCGAGACCTGGGCGTTGCGGAAGCCGTTGATCTCGCCGCGCTCGACGGCGCGGTCCCATGCCGACCGGGCGTGGGCGACGAGCGCCTCGTCGGGGCAGGCGACCGCGTCGAGCGGCACCGGATTGACGTGCAGCCCGTCGTAGCCGTCGGCATGGCCGTAGGCGGCGCGGCGATGATTGCGGATGACGCGCAGCATCCCCTCGCGGTTCTTGTCGTAGCCGGGGAAGGGGCCGAGCTCGGCCGCCATGTCGGCCGAGGTGGCGTAGGAGACGCCGGTCATCACCGCGGTGATGGCCGCGGCGATGGCGCGGCCCTCGTCGGAATCGTAGGGGATGCCGGCCGACATCAGCAGGCCGCCGATATTGGCGTAGCCGAGGCCGAGCGTGCGGTACTCGTAGGAGAGTTCCGCGATCCGCCGCGCCGGGAACTGCGCCATCATCACCGAGATTTCGAGCACGACGGTCCACAGGCGGACGGCATGCTCGAAGGATTCGACCTGGAAGCGGCGGTCGGCGTCGGTGAACTGCAGCAGGTTCAGCGAGGCGAGGTTGCACGCCGTGTCGTCGAGGAACATGTACTCCGAGCACGGATTGGAGGCGCGGATCGGCCCCGACGCCGGGCAGGTGTGCCAGTCGTTGATGGTGGTGTGGAACTGGATGCCGGGATCGGCCGACTGCCACGCGGCGTTGCCGATCGTCTCCCACAGTTCGCGGGCCTTCAGCACCTTGGTCGGCTTGCCGGTGATGCGCCCGTTCAGCGTCCAGTCGTCGTCGGTCTCGACGGCGCGCAGGAAATCGTCGGTGACGCGCACCGAATTGTTGGAGTTCTGGCCGGAGACGGTGAGGTAGGCCTCCGAATCCCAGTCGGTGTCGTAAACCGGCACGTCGATGTCGGTGTAGCCCTGCTTGGCGAACTGGATGACGCGCAGGATGTAGTTCTGCGGCACCTGCGCCTTCTTGGCGGCCTTGATCTCGCGCTTCAGCGCCGGGTTCTTGGCCGGGTCGAAGCAGGAATCGCCGGGCCCGTCGCAATTGACGCAGGCCTTCATGATCGCCTTCAGGTGCTGGGCGAGAATCTTCGAGCCGGTGACCAGCGCGGCGACCTTCTGCTCCTCGCGCACCTTCCAGTTGATGTATTGCTCGATGTCCGGGTGATCGACGTCGACCACCACCATCTTGGCGGCGCGGCGCGTCGTGCCGCCCGACTTGATGGCGCCGGCGGCGCGGTCGCCGATCTTGAGGAAGCTCATCAGGCCGGAGGACTTGCCGCCGCCCGACAGCCGCTCGCCTTCGCCGCGCAGCGCCGAGAAGTTGGAGCCGGTGCCCGAGCCGTACTTGAACAGGCGCGCCTCGCGCACCCACAGGTCCATGATGCCGCCGTCATTGACGAGGTCGTCGGCGACCGACTGGATGAAGCAGGCGTGCGGCTGCGGGTGCTCGTAGGCGGTCTCGGAGGCGCGCACCTGGCCGGTGCGGAAATCGACGTAATGGTGACCCTGGCTCGGCCCGTCGATGCCGTAGGCCCAGTGCAGGCCGGTGTTGAACCATTGCGGGCTGTTGGGCGCCGCCTTCTGGGTGGCGAGCATGTAGCGCAGCTCGTCGAAGAAGGCGCGGGCGTCCTCCTCCGTATCGAAATAGCCGCCCTTCCAGCCCCAATAGGTCCAGGTGCCGGCGAGGCGGTCGAAGACCTGGCGCGAATCGTGTTCCGAGGTCGTGCGCTCCGAATTCGGGACGGGTCTTGAGCTCCGCCTCGTCGGGCACCGAGCGCCACAACCACGACGGGACGTCGTTCTCCTCGAACTTCTTCAGGCGCGCCGGGACGCCGGCCTTGCGGAAGTATTTCTGGGCGAGGATGTCGCTCGCCACCTGGCTCCACGCCGCCGGCACCTCGATGCCGTCGAGCTTGAAGACGACGGAGCCGTCCGGGTTGCGGATTTCGCTCTTGGTCGTCCGGAATTCGATGCCGTCATAGGCCGACGAACCTGCCTTGGTGTAGCGCCGCTCAATCCGCATTCTCTTGCCCCAAGATTTCATGCCCGCGCCGTCATCGGGCGCCGGGTCGGTTACCCGTGGACCGGGTGATTCCTGTCTCTTTCAGCCCCATGCCGAGCCGGGGTCTTGCGCCCCAGTGCTTGTGTCTCACGCTGCCCGGAAACACTAAATATAGCGTTACCGGTCGCGTTTGTCAGGCGGTTTATGAAGGAAAATTGCTCCATTCCACACCTGATCGAGAGCACAAGCCGCCCGTCTCGCGGCAACGGCAAAACGCCCCGCCGCGAGCTTCCAAAGACACCACACAAGGATGGGAAATCCGGGGCCTCACGCACCGCCGGAGCGTCGTACCGTGACGCTTGGATGACGCTATGGTGAGTCGCTTCCGAGCGTCAACGCGACGACGTTCAAAAAACCGCTTGCGCAACTCGATGGAGGGGATACCGGGGACTTCCCCCCGGTCGGCATTGCGCCGCAGCCGGCACCTGTGACGGCAATCACAGGCCGGGCCTAGAAAAACACGGTTAACCAACCCCATCTGTGTGCTAGTGTTACCTGCCAGACCTTGGCAGGCCACGCACAAACGGGGGTGGCAATGACCTGGCTCAGCAAGATTTACATGGGGCTCGCGGTACTCGCCGCGACGATCGTCTTTACCCCGGCCGCCAACGCCGCCGGACCGGACGGTTTCGTTGTGGCCGTCATCCAGCAGGCGACCGTCGACGCCAAGACCGGCAAGAAGGTTCTCTCGCAGGCCAACCCGATCTTCTCCGGCGACAAGATCGTCACCGGGCGGGTCGGCGAAGCGCAGATCAAGTTCCGCGACGAAACGAAACTGGTCGTCGGGCCGAACTCGACCTTGGTCATCGATGCCTTCGTCTTCAACGCCGACGATACGGCGCGCAAGGTTTCGATCAACGCGCTGCGTGGCGCCTTCCGCTTCATCAGCGGCAAGAGCCCCAAGGACGCCTATACGATCAAAACGCCGACGGCGACCATCGGCATCCGCGGGTAGCGCGCCGTCTGAAACGGCAAGGCCGGCGCTCCCCCTGGGGGCGACGGCCTTTTCTTGTCCGACATTTCAGGCGCCGGAAGGTTAACCGTCTGCAAAAAAAGTAGGTAAACAAAACGTAAAACTCAGGTATAAACGACGCCAGATGTGGCCGGTTTAAGTTACCGGAGTTGTGTTGTGGCGGCGTTGCGTAAGTGTATTGCAGGCGCGCTGGCGCTCTGCGGGCTGTTGGCGGTTGGCGCGAGCCAGGGTTGGGCGGACACTCCGCTGCCAAGCGGCGTTACGATTGCAGTCATTCAGTCCGCTTCAGTGAGCGGGCAGGGTGGGCAGCGTGTGTTGCAGAAGCAGGGCCCGGTCTTTTCCGGTGACGTCATCGTCACCGGGGCAGTCGGCGAGGCCCAGGTCAAGTTCCGCGACAACACCAGGCTGGTCGTCGGGCCGAATTCCAAGCTGATCATCGACGCCTTCATCTACTCCAACAACACCGCGCGGAAGCTGTCGATCAACGCCCTGAAGGGAGCGTTCCGCTTCATCTCGGGCAACAGCAAGCACGACGCCTATACGATCACCACGCCGACGGCGACGATCGGCGTGCGCGGCACCGAGATCGACGTCAACGCCGACAAGAACGAACTGCTGGTCTACTCCGGCGCGGCCGACCTCTGTAGACGCGACTCTTCCGGGCGGAAGCTGAACTGCGTCACCGTTCAGGGTGGCTGCAACCTGGCACAACTGTCGCCCGACACCGGCCTCCGGCAGATCAGGTCAACGAACGAGCGCAACTTCACGCTTATTCGGGATTTCCGCTACGCGCTGGATCAGAGGCGCCTGCAGGCGGAATTCCGGGTGGACACGGCCAGCTGCGGTTCGATCCGTGCGGATGTGCCGGTGGAGGAGACTCCGCCGCCACCGCCACCTCCGCCGCCGCCGCCGCCACCGCCACCGCCGCCGCCGCCTCCGCCGCAGAAGTGCGACTACCACCCGCCGCGGCATTGGCCGAAGGTCTGGCCGGCGCCGCACCACACGTTTCCGCCGTTCCACTTCCCGAAACTGGCGCCGCGCGGCGGCCATCCGCCGGGATTCTTCCCGCCGCACAAGCCACTGCCGCGATGGACGTGGAAGAAGCCCGTCGGCCCGCCGAAGGGTCCGCCGAAGTGGTCGTTCTCCAGGCCCGGCAAGCCTGGTCCGCATGGTCCGTTCGGCGCGCCTGGTTCCAAGGGGCCGCCCGGCTTCGGCAAGCCCGGCTTCGGCCCGCCCGGTGGCGGCTTCGGCAAGCCCGGCTTCGGCCCGCCCGGCGGTGGCTTCGGCCCGCCCGGCGGCGGCTTCGGTCCGCCTGGTGGTGGCTTCGGTCCGCCCGGCGGCGGCTTCGGCCCGCCCGGCGGTGGCTTCGGCCCGCCCGGTGGTGGCTTCGGCCCGCCCGGCGGTGGCTTCGGCCCGCCCGGTGGCGGCTTCGGTCCGCCCGGTGGGGGCTTCGGTCCGCCGGGTGGCGGGTTTGGCGGTTTCGGCCTGCCCGGAGGCCCGCCGGCACCGCCGTAGCCAATCGGCGCTACGGTTTGGCCAGAGCAATGAAAAAGGGCGGCCTGCGGGCCGCCCCTTTTTGTTTTCCCTACGGACGTGCGGCGCCTATGGCGTCCAGGCCTCGTAGTCCGGTTCGCCCGGCGTGCGCGGCGCGGGGCCGAGGATGGAGCCCGGCGGCCGGTAGGCGCGGGGGGTGCCGGTCAGGTTCGGCTGGTGCGGCGCTTCCCATTCGCGCGGCACATAAGCGCCGGGCGGCTCGTCACTGCGGTGATGCATCCAGGCGTGCCAGCCGGGCGGGAATCCGCGAGGCTTCGACAGGCCCGTTGTAGATCACCCAGCGCCGATCGCCGCCGCGCTCGCGATAGTAGCGGTTGCCGGTCTCGTCGCTGCCGACGAACTCGCCCTTGCGCCACGTGTAGAAGCGCGTGCCAAGCGTCTGGCCGTTCCACCACGTGAAGAACTGCAGCAGGAAGTCTTTCATCCACGCACCATCGCACGCGCTCGCGGTTTGTTCAAAGCCGGTCCGTCGCCATCAGAAGAACGACGTCCGTCGCTGCCACCAGCCGCTGCGCTTCGGCACGGTTTCGGCGGGCTCGTCGGCCGGCGGCGCCGGAGGCGGCTCCGGCTCGGCGGCAGGCGGTTCGTGGACGCGGCCCGCTCGTTCGGGGCCGGCTGCTCGGCCGCCGGCTCCGGGGCAGGGCGTTTCATTGACATGCGGCGCCGGGGCAGGGGCTTCGTCGACCTGCGGCGCCGGGGCCGCCCAGACGTCGGCTGGTGCTTCGGCGCCGTTTTCGGCGTGGTCATGCCCGTGCTCGGCCGGCTGGTCGCCATTTGGCTGCGGCATGGCCTCGCTCGCCATCTCTGGCGGTTCGGGCTGCTGGCCGTCGCCGTTGGCGGACGTCCGCTCTTCGCCGCCGCGCCCGCGCCGTCCGCGCCGCCCGCCGCGCCGTCCGCGGCGACGCTTGCGCTGACCGTTCTCGTCGAGTTCGCCGCCGGCAGCGGAGACGACCGTCGGCCGGTCCTCGTCCTCGCCCGCCTCGTCGGCGGGTTCCGAAGCCGCCTCGGCCTGTGGCGCCGCGTCCGCGCGCTCGCCGCCGCGCCGCCGCCGCCGGCGGCGCCGCTTGCGGCCGCCGTCTTCGCCGTCGGCCTCGCGCGGCGCCTCCCGGTCGCTGGCGATCTCGTCTTCCAGCTCCGCCGCCTCGGCGATCATCTCGGCCGGCTCCTCGTCCTCGGGACCGAGTTCCGGCGCGACCGAATCCGGCTGGATCGATGTCGGCAGCACCTCGCGCCGCTCGACCGGCTCGCCGCGCTCGATGGCGAAGTGGGAGCCGTTGGCGATGGTCTCGTCGGCGGTCGACGGTGATCGACAGGCCGAAGCGATGCTCGATCTCGGAGAGATGGGCGCGCTTCTGGTTGAGGACGTAGAGCGCCACCGGCGTGCGCGTGCGGATGGTCAGGTGGTGGGTGACGCCCTTGAGGAGCTGGTCCTCCAGCGAGCGCAGCACATGCAGCGCCACCGAAGACGGCGCTCGCACATGGCCGGTGCCCTGGCAGGTCGGGCAGACCGTGGTGGTCGATTCCAGCACGCCGGTGCGGATGCGCTGGCGCGACATTTCCAGAAGGCCGAAATGGGAGATGCGGCCGACCTGGATGCGCGCCCGGTCGTTCTTGAGCGCGTCGTTCAGCTTGCGCTCGACCGCCCGGTTGTTGCGCTTCTCCTCCATGTCGATGAAGTCGATGACGATCAGGCCGGCGAGGTCGCGCAGGCGAAGCTGGCGGGCGACTTCTTCCGCCGCCTCGAGATTGGTCTGCAGCGCGGTGTCCTCGATGTTGTGCTCGCGCGTCGAGCGGCCCGAGTTGACGTCGATGGAGACCAGCGCCTCGGTCGGGTTGATGACGATGTAGCCGCCGGAGCGCAGCGTCACCTGCGGCGAGAACATCGCGTCGAGCTGCGCCTCGATCGCATAGCGCGCGAACAGCGGCTGGCTGTCCTTGAACGGCTGGACGTTCTTGGCATGGCTCGGCATGAGCATGCGCATGAAGTCCTTGGCCTCGCGATAGGCGTCCTCGCCGGCGACGATGACCTCGTCGATGTCCTTGTTGTAGAGGTCGCGGATCGACCGCTTGATCAGCGAGCCCTCCTCGTAGACCAGGGCAGGGGCGGTGGAGCGCAGCGTCAGCTCGCGCACGTTCTCCCACAGCCTCAGCAGGTATTCGAAGTCGCGCTTGACCTCGGCCCGGGTGCGCGCGGCGCCGGCGGTCCGCAGGATCACGCCCATGCCTTCCGGCACCTCGAGATCGGAGACCACCTGCTTCAGCCGCTTGCGGTCGGTCATCGAGGTGATCTTGCGGCTGATGCCGCCACCGCGCGCCGTGTTGGGCATCAGCACCGAATAGCGGCCGGCGAGCGACAGGTAGGTCGTCAGCGCCGCGCCCTTGTTGCCGCGCTCTTCCTTGACGACCTGGACGAGCAGCACCTGGCGGCGCTTGATGACTTCCTGGATCTTGTACTGGCGCGCCCGCGGCTTGCGCCGCTCCGGCACCTCTTCCATCGCGTCCTCGGCGCCGACCGATTCGACGCTGTCGTCCGACTCGACGCTCCCGTCGCTGACGACGTCGAGGCCGTCGGCCTCGACCTCGCCGCAGCCGGCAGTTCGTCGCCGCTCGCCTCGGCGAGCGGTGCCTCGCCGCCCTCGGCTTCGGGCAACGTGCCCTGTTCGCCCGGCTGTTCGGGTTCGTCGGCGCGCGGCTCGTCGGGCAGCGGTTCGCCGATCGACGGCGCCTCGACGGCCTCGGCCGCCATCGTGGTGGCCGGCTCGTCGGGATCGGCCGCCGGCGCATCGTCGCCGCCGGCATCCTCGTCATCCTCGGCGGCCGGCTCTTCGGACGCGCCGCCGCTGGCGCGCCGTTCGCGCGCCGATTCGACGGCGGTTTCCTCGGCGATCTCGCGCTCTTCGGCCTCGATCAGCGCCTGCCGGTCGGCCACCGGGATCTGGTAGTAGTCGGGATGGATTTCCGAGAAGGCGAGGAAGCCGTGCCGGTTGCCGCCGTAATCGACGAAGGCCGCCTGCAGCGACGGCTCGACGCGCGTGACCT
Organism: uncultured Alphaproteobacteria bacterium; assembly: GCA_963822975.1. Taxonomy (GTDB): domain Bacteria; phylum Pseudomonadota; class Alphaproteobacteria; order Rhizobiales; family Kaistiaceae; genus CAVSRC01. The sequence continues at coordinate 93,973 of CAWGJV010000022.1, read as the reverse complement.
TGGCTAGATAGATATTGCCGCGCAGCTGCCGGCGGCTGGCGGACTCGAAGTCGAACTCTTCGACGCGATTGCCGCGCAGGACCACGACCCGAGTCTCCTCGGGGTGGGCGGCATCGATAAGCATCTTGTTGGCCATGGACTGGACTCTCCGCGGTCGCGTCCGACCCGGCCGCGGCGGGCGCGGAGCGCCCATGCTGCGGCGACGGGGGAGGGACCGGCTTGTGGGGATTTGATCGGGGCGCGCCCGGCCGCTGCAGCCCGCGACGCAGGCGCACCGGCGATAACCGGGGCAGGCGTCGGCCAGATGGAAAGCTGCGAGTGGGGCATGTGGTGCGCCGTTACCTTTACATCGTCAACTTGCGGAACCAATACTAAGGACTACCGGCCATCCCCGGGACGAGCGTCGCTCGGGTACCGACCTGTCCGGACCGCGGATATCAGACCGGGAAATCCGCCGTTTCTCAGGAAACGCCCGGCTCCGGTCGTCTTCCGGCACATCCTCCGCTCGTCGCCCGTGCATCGCACCAGTGCCACAGACGGAGAATGAATTCCGTGGGGGATGTTGTATGTGTGTCGGCAAGTCTTGGCAAGGACGGGCAGGGGGACGGTCCGGCGTGGAAAATGCCGGCGATCGGGCAACACCCGGTTAACCATTGACCTCCCATCCTTTATGAACGTGGCTGGACAGGGGCATTCGCGGGCGAGGCCGACCCGGGCCCCGCGTGGAGGCTGATGAGACATCCGACTGCCCGATGGCTTGCGCTTCTCGTGGCCGGGATGGCGATCGCCGTCCTCGGGCCGCCGACGCATGCCGCGGAAAGCACGGCGGCGGAAACCGCCCAATCGCCGGCGCCGCTGATGCTCGGCGTGCGCATCGTCGGCGACGACCACCGCGTGCGTTTCGTCGCCGACCTCGGCAGCCAGGTCGATTTCACGGTTTTCACGCTCGCCGACCCCGACCGCATCGTGGTCGACCTGCCGGAGGTCCGCTTCGCCCTGCCCGAACTCGCCGGCACCACCGGGCGAGGGCTGATTTCGGCCTTCCGCTACGGCCAGATTTCGCCGGGCAAGTCGCGCATCGTCATCGACCTGACCGGTCCGGTCCTCATCGACAAGACCTTTCCCCAGCCGGCCGCCAACGGCCAGCCGGCGAGACTGGTCATCGACGCGGTGGCGACCGGCCGGGCCGAATTCCTGGCCGCCACCCGCGCCTACAAGGAGCAGCAGACCGCCGTCGCCGACCGCAAGGCCGACCGCGGCTTCACCCCGGGCGAGCACGGCGACCGCCCGGTCATCGTCATCGATCCCGGCCACGGCGGCATCGACGCCGGCGCCCATGGCGGCGGCGGGGTGGTGGAGAAGGACGTGACGCTCGCCTTCGGCAAGGTGCTCGGCGACCTGCTGACGGCAACCGGCCGCTATCGCGTGATCTACACCCGCACCGACGACTCCTACATCGCGCTTGGCGAGCGGGTCACGGTCGCCCGCGACAACGCCGCCGATCTCTTCGTCTCCATTCACGCCAATTCGTTTCCGGGAGGCTCGGTGCGCGGCGCCATCGTCTACACGGTGTCCGACGAGGCCTCCGACAAGATGGCGGCGACGCTCGCCGACACCGAGAACCAGTCGGACGCGCTCGCCGGCATCGACGTGGATGCGGCCGATTCCGACGACGTCAAGAACATCCTCATCGACCTGACGCGCCGCGAGACGCGCAATTTCGGCGTGGTCTTCGCGCGCAACCTGGTCAAGGAACTCGGCCGCACGACGCGCATGTTCAAGGTTCCCCACCAGGAGGCGGGCTTCAAGGTTCTGGAGGCGCCCGATGTGCCCTCGGCGCTCATCGAGCTGGGCTACCTGACCAACGCCAACGACGCCAAGCTGATGGTCACCAAGGCGTGGCAGGACAAGACCGCCGCCTCGGTCGTCTCGGCGATCGACGACTACTTCCGCACCCGCGTCGCCGGCCGAGGCGCGGAACTGAGCCGATTGTTGCCGAAAGGTCACGGATGCCGTTCAGGCAGCCCAAAGCGGGCGCCGCGCCCTATATTCTCCACAAACGACACGGAATAACGCCGGGTTTCCAGCCCGCGGGCGGAGTTTCATGGGTGATTTGCAGGCCGCCGAACGCGCCAGCCTTGACTTGAACCGTGCGGGCGGCGCTTTTCACGACCAAACGGGAAGGTTGCGCGTGAGCCGCCGGGTGATGGACACGATATGATACTCCGACTCATCGGCTACCTTTTCGGGATCGGTGCCGTGCTCTTTCTTGCCGCTGCTGCCGCCGCCGCCTGGTACATTTCCGGCCTGACCGGCGACCTGCCGAATTACGACGTGCTGGCCAAGTACGAGCCGCCGGTGATGACGCGGGTGCACGCCGCCGACGGCCAACTGGTCGCCGAATACGCGCACGAGCGGCGGCTCTACCTGCCGATCCAGGCGGTTCCCGACCGGGTCAAGGCGGCGTTCATCTCGGCCGAGGACAAGAACTTCTACGAGCACTCCGGCCTCGACTATTACGGCATCGTCCGCGCCGTATTGCAGAACGTGAAGGCCAAGGCCTCCGGCAGCGGCGAGCGCCTGGTCGGCGCCTCGACGATCACCCAGCAGGTGGCCAAGAACTTCCTGCTCTCCAGCGACCAGACGATCGACCGCAAGATCAAGGAAGCGATGCTGTCGCTGCAGGATCGAGCAGGCCTACTCCAAGGACAAGATCCTCGAACTCTATCTCAACGAAATCTTCCTCGGCCTCGGTTCCTACGGCGTCGCCGTCGGCGGCGCTGACTTATTTCGACAAGTCGGTTCACGAACTGACGCTCGCCGAGACCGCCTATCTGGCGGCGCTGCCCAAGGGGCCGAACAACTACAACCCGTTCCGGTACCCCGACCGCGCCATCGAACGGCGCAACTGGGTGATCGACCGCATGGTCGAGAACGGCTACGTCACCGCGGCGGAAGGCGAAGAGGCCAAGAATCAGCCGCTCGGCGTCAAGACGCGCGACACCGCGCCGTCCATGTTCGCGGCCGACTACTACGTCGAAGAGGTACGGCGCCAGCTCGTCGACATGTACGGCGAGGAGACGCTCTACGGCGGCGGCCTGTCGGTGCGCACCTCGCTCAATCCCCAGCTTCAGGTGATGGCGCGCCAGGCGCTGTTCGACGGCCTGGTCAAGTACGACGAGGAACGCGGCTGGCGCGGACCGGTCAGCCGCATCGAAAGCCTTGCCGAGGACTGGGGCCCGCAACTGGCCAAGGTGCAGGCGCTGTCGGATGTGGTCGAGTGGCGGCTGGCGGTGGTCCTGTCGGTCGACGCCGCCGGCGCGCAGATCGGCCTGCAGCCCGGCCGCGAAGCCGGCACCAACAAGGTCATGGGCGACCGCGAGACCGGCACCATCCCCTTCGAGCAGATGAAGTGGGCGAAGTGGGCGACCGGCCCGAAGAAGGGCAAGGCGATCAAGGGCGCCGACGCCGTGCTGTCGCCCGGCGACGTGGTCTATGTCCAGCAGGCCGACGGCGGTCCAGGCGAGTACCAGTTGCGTCAGGTGCCGGAGATCGAAGGCGCGCATCGTGGCGATGGACCCGCACACCGGCCGCGTGCTCGCCATGGTCGGCGGCTTCTCCTTCGCCGACAGCCAGTTCAACCGCGCCACGCAGGCCGAACGCCAGCCCGGCTCGTCGTTCAAGCCGTTCGTCTATTCCGCCGCGCTCGACAACGGCTACACGCCGTCGTCGGTGGTCATGGACGCGCCGATCTCGATCGACCAGGGCGGCGGCCAGGGCGTGTGGTCGCCGGAGAACTACGAAGGCGATTTTCTCGGGCCCTCGACGCTGCGCACCGGCATCGTCCATTCGCGCAACGTCATGACCGTGCGCCTCGCACAGGACATGGGCATGCCGCTGGTGGCCGAGTACGCCCGTCGCTTCGGCATCTACGACAACATGCTGCCGGTCCTTTCCATGGCGCTCGGCGCCGGCGAGACGACCGTGCTGCGCATGGCGGCCGGCTATTCCGTCTTCGCCAATGGCGGCAAGCGAAGTCCGGCCGACCCTGATCGACCGCATCCAGAACCGCTTCGGCCAGACGATCTTCCGCCATGAGGACCGCGTCTGCGAGGGCTGCGCCGCCGACAACTGGCACAATCAGGACGAGCCCAAGATCATCGACAACAGCGAGCAGGTGCTCGATCCGATGACCGCCTACCAGATCACCTCGATGATGGAGGATGTCGTCCAGCGCGGCACCGGCACCGCCGCCAAGAAGATCGGCAGGCCGGTCGCCGGCAAGACCGGCACCACCAGTGACTATCACGACGCCTGGTTCGTCAGGCTTCACGCCCGACCTCGTCGCCGTCGTCTATGTCGGCTACGACAAGCCGCGCTCCCTCGGCCGCGGCGAGACCGGCGGCGCGCTCGCCGCGCCGATCTTCACCGAGTTCATGAAGATGGCGCTCGCCGACAAGCCGCCGGTGCCCTTCCGCGTGCCGCCCGGGCTGACCTTCATCCCGATCGACCGGACGACCGGACTGCGTGCCAACCCGGGCGATCCGGGCACCTTCCTCGAGGCCTTCAAGCCCGGCACCGGGCCGCCCGACAGCTATTCGATCATCGGCTACACCGACACCATGGGCCGGCCGCTGACGGTCGCCCCGGAATCGGATCGCGCGGTGATCTCCGGCACCGGCGGGCTTTACTAGGGCCGCCGGGCCGGGCGGCAGTGTCCCGATTTCGCGGCGCAAATCTGGACAAGCCTCTGGCGGGGGGGCATAGCGTGACGCTCCTGCCAACCACAGAGCCCAAATGCCAGAATTCCTTCCCGGCGCGGTGTTCACCGGCATCCTGACGGTCGTGTTCGTGATCGTGCAGCGCGCGCGTGCCGGCCAGCCGCGCCTGTCGGCCTGGAAGCTGGGCCTGATCGGCATCGCGGCGGCCCTCGTCATCCCGTGGGCGCTCGCCCTCTCGGCCAAGGCGTGGCGCGCCACGCCTGTGCTGCCCGCTCTGCCTGTCGTCACCTTCGATCAGGTGTTCATCGGAGCATGGGCAGCGCTTGCCGTGCTCGCCATCAGCCATCGTCCGGGCAGGCGGCCGCTTGTGCCTCTCTGGGCCGGGCTGCTGACCGGCGTGGCGTTCGCCGTCCTGCTGCCGCCATTTCTTTACCTGGTGTCTGGCAGCTATCAGCGCGCTTCGCTGCATGCGGACGTCAATCATTGCACGCGCGGCATGTTGGGGGAGACCCAACCCCGCGAAGTCGTCAATACATGCGACGAGCCGATCGCCGTGGGCCTTTGCCTGCCCGGCGAGACCAACCCCGCGCCCTGTGCGCAGACCGAGATCCTCCAGCCCGGCCAGACCGCGCGGTTCGATCCGGGTGAAGCCACCCTGTCATCGTTGCCGTCCAATCTCGATGGCCTCACCGTCGTTGCCTGCCGCCCGCCCGCCCGACCTTCGCGCATGAGGACCACCATGGGGCGCGGCTATGAGGGCGTGTGCCTGCCGCCGGTTTGACCAGCCACGGATGAACCCGCTGCCGGGTGCGATGCCAAAGCGGCAGCCCGGACCTGTCGCCGGGTCGGGCCCCGCGCGGTGCGCCGGGACGGCGCGGCCGGCTTGTGAGAAACCTCACAAAAGGCCAATCTCCGCACCCCGTGCCGGCCACAATCGCATCGCAGACAAGCTGCTGGCCGGTCGTGTCACATGCCCCAAGGAGGAAATTCGTGCGCCTGATCCGTCTCATTGCCGCCGCGGCGGCCTCGGTCCTGATCTGCGGGGCCGCCAGCGCCCAGACCGCAGCCAATGACGTACCGACCGGAGAACATGCGCCCGCCGGCCAGCGCGCCGGCGGCTTCTGGACGCCGGCCGTCATGGCGGCCGCGCGGCCGGTGCCCAAGCCCAACGTCAATCCGGACGCGGTGCGCGCCGCCGGCCGCGGCCGCGCCGCCTTCGACGGCCAGCCCATTACGACGCCCGCCAATATCGTCGCGGCGCCGCCCGGCACCGAGCGCAAGGCCGGCAACGTCGAGCAGGCGCCGCTGACCTTTGCCGGCAAACTGTTCTTCAGCCGGCCGGATGGCGACTATGTCTGCTCCGGCCAGTTCATCTCGAAGCGCGTGATCCTGACCGCCGGCCATTGCGTGCGCGACGACGAGACCGGCAATTACCACAGCGACTTCCTGTTCGCCCTGCAATACGACAAGGGCCGCTACAGCGAAGTCTACGACTACGACTGCGTCGCCACCTTCGACGGCTGGGTCCAGCCCGGCGATGAAAAATGGACGTACGATTTCGGCATGATCCGCGTCACAGAAGACTCGAAGAACGGCTGGTTCGGCACGCGACGGAACTGGGCGGGCCTCGATCGGGCGACCAAGATCGGCTATCCCGGCGGCGTGCTCAACGGCCAGGTCATCCAGGTCGACGCCGGTCCGATCTCGGTCACCGACGGCATCGTGCAGCTCAAGCACGGCAACATGGCCGACCAGGGCGGTTCGAGCGGCGGCGCCTGGATCAGCGACTTCAAGCCGGGCTCCGCCGACCTCAACCACATCATCAGCGTCGAGTCGTTCGGCTACGACGAAGAGCCGGGCGTCGACTACGGTCCCTACTTCGACGGACGCCTGAAGATTCTCTGGGACTACGTCGAGGGCGGCTGCAACTAAGCCGGCCAGGGGCAGGGAAGAGGGGCGGGGTCATGGCCCACAACGCAAGGAGCGCACCATGCGCGGAATGCCCCTCTTCATCGCCGCCGCGCTGGTCGTGGCGGCCGGCGTCGCGGCACTGGTCTTCGTGACCGCCTCCGGGCCGGCCGAGGACGAACTGGCGATGACCGGCGCCAGGCCGGCGGCGGAGCGCGACGCCGTATCGACCGCCGGCTGGACGGACGAGCGCCTGCGCGCGGCAACGCCCGTGCTGCCGCGCAAGCTCACCGACGAGGAATACCAGCGGCTGATCGGCTCGCGGAAGACACCGGAGTGACGCCGGCTAGGGACAGACCGGCGTGACCGGCTGCGCCCGGTCGATGAGCGCCGCGAGCTCGGGCAAGATGGGCTGGAAGTCGGACCGGTAGATCAGGCCCTTGCGCGCCGCGTCGACGACGGCCGCCTCGACCTTGCGGCCGGTCTCTCCGTCCCACAACTGCTGATAACGCAGCGCCGCGTCCGCCGGCAGGAAGTGCTGGGCGATGACAATGCTGCGCGCCCGCTGACGGAAATAGGACAACACCGCGGAGCGGGCGTGGCGGCGATTGTCGGCGCACAGCGCGTCCGGGCCGGAGCCGAGCCAGTTCATGATCGCCACCTGCTCGTGCTCGCGCCACCCCTTCTCCTTGGCCGGGTCGAAAAACGGATAGGACTCCGGCACCTCGGCGAACTGGGGGGGCGGTTCGGCGATGCGGACGTAGAGCGCCACGATGAGCGACAGCACCATGCCGCCCGCGACGCAGGCGAACTTGGCGTTGTTGGAAAGCGCGGTGCTCATTTGCCTGCCTCGGCGGCGGGCGCGATCTTTTTGACCGGCGATTTCGAACGAGTCCTGGATGAGATCCTTGCGCGCCTCGCGCGGCACGTAGACGAAGCGCATGAATTCCGGCCCCGGCGGCGGAGCGAGCGTGCCGATCGCAATGCTGGCGACGAGGTAGCCGAGCAGACAATAGCCGGCGCCCTGGAGGAGCTGCATCGGGTCGACCGTCTGCTCGGACAGTCTCGCCATCAGGCCGCCGGACTCGTTCTCCGGCTCGTCATGTTGCGCGGGGCGACGCTGACCGAATTCCGCCGGCATGGTTCAGCCTCCCCGGGCGCCGGCGCATGCCGGCGCGCGAACCAGCGGGATCGTCGAGGTCATGTTCCCGAGTTCCGCCGGATGGCCGATGAAGACCTGATAGATGCCGAGTTCGCCGATACCGATGCCGCCCTTGGCGGCCACGGCGGCGAATTGATACGAAATCTGCCTGTCCTTGTCGGTGGCGTAATAGGCCAGCGAGACTTCCTTGAAGCCGTTCTCGATGTTGCAGTTGAAATCGAAGGTGCAGCCCATGTCGCGCATGCGCTGGCGCGCGAGGCTGATGAGGGCGTCGTGATAGCCCTTGCGTGCGTCGGGGTTGCAGGGATCGGCCAGGGCCTGGCGTCCCGCCGCCAGCGCCTCGTCCTTCAGCCGGTCGCGAAGGGCCACCACGGTTTCCCCGGCCGGCGCCGGCGTCGCGGCCCCGCCGCTCGGGACCATCTGGCTGAAGGCGGCGAATATCTTCGGGATATTGGCCCACTTGATGTGCATCATGACCGAGCCGAAGACGAGCGCCAGCACGGCCATGATCAGAATGCGATGAGGTGGCATGGTGCCAAGCATCGTGCGCCTCCACTACCTTGGATTGCGTTATGCACGGCGCGTCCTAACGGATGCCTAATCCGATTGCGCAAAACCCGCAGGTAACGGCCGGGTTTACAGTCAGCCGGCGCCTCACTAACTAGGGCGCGACAGAGTCCCGGAGCCGGTTGCGAAGATGCGCCCTGAAATCGAATCCATTGCCGATGAAATCCAGCAGGCGATCGCCCTGCTGAGGAGGCATCTTTGACTGGGATCGCGCCAAGGCCCGCCTGTCCGAACTGAACGCGGCGGCCGAAGACCCCGATCTGTGGAACGACACCGAGCGCGCGCAGAAGATGATGCGCGAGCGCCAGCATCTGGAAAACCAGATCGGCGCGGTCGAGCGCGTCGAGCGTGAACTCGCCGACCAGACCGGCCTGATCGAACTCGGCGAGGCCGAGGGCGACAAGACGATCGTCGCCGAGGCGGAGCAGGCGCTGCGCGGCCTCAAGGCCGAGGCCGAGCGCCGGCAGGTCGAGACCATGCTCTCCGGCGAGGCCGACCATCTCGACGCCTTCGTCGAAGTTCATGCCGGCGCCGGCGGCACCGAGAGCCAGGACTGGGCGCTGATGCTCATGCGCATGTACACGCGCTGGGCGGAGAAGAGCGGCTACAAGGTCGACATCCTGGAAATCCACGACGGCGAAGAGGCCGGCATCAAGTCGGCGACGCTGCAGATCACCGGCCCCAGCGCCTATGGCTGGCTGAAGACCGAATCCGGCGTCCATCGCCTGGTGCGCATCTCGCCCTTCGACAGCCAGGCGCGCCGGCATACCTCCTTCGCCAGCGTCTGGGTCTATCCGGTGGTCGACGACACCATCGACATCGATATCGACGAGAAGGACGTGCGCACCGACACCTATCGCGCCTCCGGCTCCGGCGGCCAGCACATCAACACGACCGACTCGGCCGTGCGCCTCACCCACGTGCCGACCGGCATCGTCGTGCAGTGCCAGAACGAGCGCTCGCAGCACAAGAACCGCGCCACCGCCTGGAAGATGCTGCGCGCCCGCATGTACGAAGCGGAACTGGAGAAGCGCGAGGCCGCCGCCGCCGCCGAGGCCGCGTCCAAGACCGAGATCGGCTGGGGCCACCAGATCCGCTCCTACGTGCTGCAGCCCTATCAGCTGGTGAAGGACCTCCGCACCGGCGTCGAGAGCACCAGCCCGCAGGACGTGCTCAACGGCGACCTGATGCCCTTCATGGAAGCCTCGCTCGCCCAGCGGGTGGGTGGGGACAACAAGGCGGCGGACTAGCCTGTGCGATCGATGCGGCTTCGGCTGCGCTAACCGGTGTGCAGCCCGGAGAGAAATTCGGTTGCGCGATCCAGAAACGACTCCGGCGCATCAAGATGGATCCAGTGGCCGGTCCCGGACATCGCGATGTGCGCGATCGACGGGTCGATCCTGTGTAAGGCACCGGGGATGTCGAACGCCGGCTGGATGATGGATAGCATCGATCCCGGATAGCGGCCGGCGAGGTGGCGTGCATCGAAGTCGCGCAACGCCTCGAAGCCGCCGACCATCGTCGCCTGCGGCGTTGCCAGGGCGTCGGCGACGACCCGATCGGCGACCGCCCGGTTGGGGCCTGCGATCGACCGATAATAATCCTCCGTCACCTTGCGGTAGTCGGGCCCCCGGATGGCCGCGAGCGTCCCCTCGATCAGACCCGCGGGCAGGGTGCGCGCATCGACCGGCGGGTCGACCAGGAGGACGCCTGCGATCCGCTTCGTCTCGGCGACTGCTGAGCTCCAGGCGGTGAGTGCACCGCCGGAGTGGCCGATGAGCGCGAAGCGCTGCAGGCCCAGCGCATCGGCGACCGCGAGAACGTCCCGCGCAGCGCCATCATGACGGAACGATCCGTCCCGTGGGCTGTCCGACAGGCCATGTCCGCGCCGGTCGTAAGCGATCGTGGCATAGCGGCTCGCTAACCCCGCCCGTATCTCGTCCCAATGATGAAGCGTCCCCAGGTCCGAATGGATCAGCATGACGGGAAGGGGGCTGGCCGGGTCGCCGTCAACCGATACATGCAGCCTGCCCTGAGGGCCCTCGATGAAGTTCTCCATTGTCTTCCTCATGTCGCCTCGCTGAAGTGATCGCGCAATCGTGCCGGCCATCCCCGAGCATACCAATGAGCGGTCTCGGTCGTGTCAGGAGACTGCCAGAGCGGCGCGGCGGCGATGGCTGCAAATCCGGCCGCGAGCGCATGATCCAGAACCAGCTGCGCCTGCTCCTTGGTTTGGCCGAAGGCAGGGACATGAACCAGAATTGCGGAAGGCGCGCCAGGTGCCCGCCACAGCGCCGGCACGCCATCGATGAATTGGGTTTCTGGGTTTTCGGTGCCGATCATGAGACAGTCCCCGTCAGAAGGTCTCCGTCGCTTTCCGTAGGAGCAGTCAGGGCGTGGACCGCTTCGCGCCCGGCGGGATACCAACGGGAGCGCTGATAGTTGGGGGAAGCAGCGTGTCGACCATCACCCAAGGCGTCGGCGAGCAATACGCCGACAGCCGCAAGCTCGCCGCCCGGGCGCGGCTGCACACCTACACCATCGCCGAGGTTGGCTGGTTCCCCTGGGTGGCGCGGCAACTGCCGATCCACGCCGGCGATCGCGTCCTCGACATCGGCTGTGGCCCCGGCTGGTTCTGGGCATCCGTGGCGGACCAGCTTCCCGAGCGCTTCGCGCTGACCCTCGCCGATCGGTCCGCCGGGATGGTGAGCGAGGCGGTGGAGCGCTGCGGCAAGCTGCGCTCGTGGACGGTGGAGGGGCAGGAGGCCGATGCGGCGCACATGCCGTTCGCGGACGGCACGTTCGACACCGTCGTCGCCATGCACATGATGTATCACCTCGCCGACCAGGCGGCCGGCATCGCCGAGATGTATCGGGTGCTGAAGCCGGGCGGCTGGCTCGCCGTCACCACCAACGGCGCCGGCAACATGCGCGAAATGTATGCGCTGACGTCGGCCTTCGGCAGTGCGCCGCAGGATCCGGCCGGCATCGCATTCGGCTACGACACCGCCGAGCGGCTGATGCGAGACCGGTTCGGCAACGTTACTTTTGCCGAACACCCGGCACGCATGAAGATCACCGACCCCGAGGATGTGTTCCTGGCGCTGACCTCCTATCCGCCCGGTGACGGCGCCGGCGAGGCCGAGCTTGCCGCCTTCCGCGCGGCCATCGACCGACGCTTTCGCGGCCGGCAGTGGCGCGCTCGACGTGGCCAAGGAGACCGGATTGTTCCTGAGCCGCAAGGCGGGCTGACCGAATCAGCGGCGGCTACTGCTGTTCCGGTCATCGCGTTCGGTCGCGGCGCGGTCGGTCTTGCGACGGCCGGCTCTCCACCATGTGCGCTGAGGGCCGAGGCGCATAGTCTCCTCGAACAGGGGCGCAATCACGCGCATGCCGGTTGCGGCCGTCTGGCCTGCATAGAGCGCCCGGTCGGCATCGGCGTAGAGCGCTTCGAAGTCGCGCCCGGCACCGCGTGATCGCAATTGCCCGCGGAGACCGTCACGTGAACAGCGCCGCGCCTCGGCGACGACCGTGTCGTCAGCGCATATCCGCGGGCTGTCGACAGCTTCGACCAGTCTGAGAACGAGCAGCGAGGGCGGCACGTCGATCGCCAAGCAGGCGCGAATCGTCCTCGTCGGCCAAGCGGCCGAGACGGCCCAGATCGCCGTGTTCCGCCTGTGCGACGCGGCTGACCATAGCGGATCACGTCATCGCCGGCCATGTGACCGAAGTCGTCGTTGACCCGCTTGAAGCGGTCGATGTCCGCGATCACGAGCACCATGGTTTCCGGAGGCTGCGCGGCACGGCCAACTGCATAAGCGCCGCGACCGGTTCAGAAGGCCGGTCAGCTCGTCGGTGCGGCTCAGCGTCTCCACTTCGCTCTTCGAGCGAAACAGCGCAAGGTGCGCCCGGCCGATGGCCCGCGACACCGGCAGCGCGATCGCCGTGGCGAGCGCCAGCGTGATGCTCCAGGAGCGCAGGGTCGCAACCCAGCCCTCGAAGAACAGCATCTGGTTGACCACGTCGACGGCGAGGGCGGCGGTCTGCGCATATCAGGCACGTGCCGCAGCACGATATGCGATGAGTTCCCGGCTCGTTCTGGATGGTCGGGCGGGTGAATTGCGCCGAGAAAATGGCGGCACGCGATCGGCCTCATGATGGGGACGCTGTCCACAGAGCAAGCATAGCCCGCGCGGTACGCCCTTGCGGTTACCAGGCGTGGTTTCCGTGTCGTTAATCGATTGCGGCGCGGGGCCTCAGGCGGCCGCCGAATCCTTGCCAGCCGACGCCTCGTCGTAGCGCTTGCGGGCGCGCTCGATGCGCTCGGCGTTCTTCATCGCCCAGTCGCCCAACTGTCGGACCGGATCGAGCAGATCGTGGCCGAGCGCGGTCAGCTCGTAATCGACGCGCGGCGGCACCGTCGGAAAGACCGTGCGCGTGATGAAGCCGTCGCGCTCCAGCCCGCGCAGCGTTGCGGTCAGCATCTTCTGCGAAATGCTGCCGAGGCTGCGCTTGATCTGGCTGAAGCGCAGCGGACCGTCGCCAAGCTGGCGGATGACCAGCAGGCTCCATTTGTCGCCGATGCGCGAGAGGATGTCGCTGATCCGGCGGCAGGGCTCGGTCTGGTGAAGGGTACCCTGTTTCAAAAAAGTGCCTCCTTGTGTTCGGGCACGATGTGGTCACTTATCTAGCGTCAGTTACCATTCTATACCGTTAAACAGGGAACTCAATCGCCATGCTCAGGATCGGAATAATCGTCGGCAGCACCCGTCCCAACCGCGCCGCCCCGAAGGTCGCCCAATGGGTGCTGGATCTGGCCAAGAAGCGCCTCGACGCGACCTACGAGATCGTCGATATCGCCAACTACGACCTGCCCGTGTTCGACGAGCCGATGCCGCCGTCCATGGGCAACTACGCCCACGGCCACACCAGGCGCTGGGCCGAGGCGATCGCATCCTACGATGGCTTCGTCTTCATCACGCCCGAATACAACCACTCGATTTCCGGCGCGCTGAAGAACGCCATCGATTTCGTCTATGGCGAATGGACCAACAAGGCGGCGGGCTTCGTGAGCTACGGCTCGACCGGCGGCGCGCGTGCCGTGGAGCACCTGCGCGGCATCATGGCCGAAGTGCAGATCGCGGACGTGCGCGCCCACGTATCGATGTCGATGTACACGGATTTCGAAAACTGGAGCGTCCTGAAGCCAGACCCCAGACACGAGCAGCAGCTCAGCGTCATGCTCGACCAGCTCGTCGCCTGGAGCAAGGCGATGAAGGGCGTGCGCGAGCAGAAGATCGCCCAGGCCGCCTAGGCATCCGTGCGCCCTCGCGAGCGATGGCCGGCGGCCTGACCCGCCGCCGGCCACGCCCCCGGCGAAATACCTGTGATGTTGCCCGGCTGCACTTGACTCGTTTCGCGCCCGTGCAGACAATCCGAAATTGGGCCGGACCACGGCGGACAACTTCTGCGGCGAGGGGGACCATGTCGCTGCGTTCAACACTGCTTGCGATCCACTGCGCTTTCGACCATCGGGTTGTTCTCGATCGTGGCGCCGGCCACGGCCGCCGATCTTTCCATGGCGGCGCCCGATCCGTTTGCGACGCCGGCCTTGGTGAGCCCGGCGGTTTCCGGTCCCAATTTCAAGTTCGAGCCTTACGGCGGCTGGGCAACGCGCAATGACGGCGGCGGGCAGGGCATCTGGGGCGTTGCCGGGGCATTTACGATGCCGATCGGCCAGAGTTGGGGCCTGCAGATCGACGGCCTCGGCGGCCAATGGGGCAGCAACACCTTCTACGGCGCCGCCGGGCACCTCTTCTGGCGCGATCCGGCCGTCGGGCTTGCCGGCGTCTATGGTTCGTTCAAGCACCTCGACACGCCGACCGGCTCCAATCTGGGACAGGTGGCGTTCGAGGGCGAATACTACATGCCGCAGGCCACCGCCCGCGCCGTCATCGGTGGGGAAAGCCTCGACGCGCAGACCCGGGTCTTCACCCGCCTCGATCTCGACTGGTACGCCACGCCGGATCTGGCCCTGACCGTCGGCTATCACTACACCGGCGGGGAAAGCGCGCTGGCGCTCGGCGGCGAATGGCTGATGCCGCAAGGCGTCGGCTCGCACCGCGTGTCGCTCTTCGCCGAGGGCCGCATCGGCCAGAACAACCACAACAGCGTGCTTGCCGGCCTCAAGCTCTACAACGGCCAGGCGCCGACGCTGATCGACAAGCATCGCCGCGACGATCCGAAGATCGACAAGAGCTTGTGGGCGTTTGCTTCGCTTCTCAATCCGGCGCTTGGGGAGCAGGAGGTAGACCACGGCTGCACAGGTGGCGAGGTCTGGGATCCCGAGCTGGGCTGCATTAACACCTGAATTCGGACGAGTTGCACAATTTCAGTGATTCGATGTCCCGTGCCGCCAGGTTCGCCAATAGCGGCTTGTTAGCTTGGGGCCATCACACAGCTACCTGAGAGACAAACATCTCCGATTTCCGGCCGGGACGGGCGATTTGCTCGACCGGCACCAGCGTGACCTTCAGTGCCGGATGGAATTCGGCTCTCATGATGGCCTCGATGCCCGCGACGTCCGGCGGACCGCCGGATGCGGGGATGTACCGCACTTCCAAGGCGTCAACGGCCGTCTGAACGAGTTGCACCTCGCGATAGGGCAGCATCCGCGTCAGGGGCTCCCAAAGCATTCCGACACGCGGCCACATGCGTGAGCCGTCGGGCATGACGAACAGGTGCCGGGCGCGGCCGGCGACCCTCTTGATGGTCGGCAAGCCGCGACCGCAGGGGCAGGGCGCGTCGCCCGCCACCGCATAGTCGCCGAGGTCGTAGCGAATGAACGGCATGGCGAAATTGTAGAGCGAGGTCACGACCACGCGCCCCTCCTCGCCGGGGCCGACCGGTTTGCCTGCATCGTCGAGCAGTTCGAAAAGAACCGACTCGGAACAGACGTGATAGCCGGTGCCGACCGGGCACTCGAAAGCGAGCGGTCCGAATTCGCGCGAGCCGTAGACATCGATCACCTGGCATCCGAACGCCTCGGCAATGGCCGTGCGCGCCGCCGCTTCGAGCATTTCCCCCGCCGAAACGAATGCCTTGAAACGCAGCGGCGATCCGCCCCGGCGTCTTGCCACCTCGGCGACCGCCCACAGGTCGTTGGCATACGTCATGACGTAGTCCGGCCGCATGCGTTCCAGCCAGTCCAGTTGCTCGGCGGCCGGCGTGAGCACCTCCAGGACACAGGCTCGCCCGCTCCGCCCCAGCATGTGCCATCCCCGGCGGACCGAACCATCGGGATAATCGCTCCTTCCGCTCTCGTCGTGGGTGATGTCGGCGAGCGTGCCCTCCAGATCGAAGTCGAAGACCTCGAACACGCGATGCAACATGCAATTGCCGACGAACGCCGCGATCGCCGAACGCCGATATTCGAGCGACTTGCCGGTCGTGCCCGAACTGCGGCGCACGGCCGAGCGTCCGGCGGAATCCGGCACGGAGCGCGCTTCCAATGCCGAAACGTTTGCCATCAGGTCGGCGCGGCGAAGGATCGGAACTTGCAGCCATCGGGACCAGTCGACGGGAGCCGATGCGGGGGCGGCGCCGGCAAACAGCGGCGCGAGCCTTTCCGAGTAGAACGATGTTTGCGCCGCCGCATGCCGGACCATTCGGTCGAGCAGCGGCCGCTGGTAGCGCACCAGGTCGGCCGGATGAAGCCATTGCGTTTGACGCAGGGCTTTGACGAACTTCTCCGCGGCGCTCGGCACGGCGATCCTAGGGCGCCGCGGGCGGCGAAGCGGGCGCCGAAACGAGCGAAAAGATGTCGTGGAACTTTCCGCTCGGGTCGTTCGGCAGATTGTCCATCGGCGCCAGCTTCATCTCGACGCTCGGGTGAATTCTTTGCCGCGCGAACGCGGCCAGGCCGTCCACATCGGGTATCCGTCCGCTACCGTCGGGAACATAGCGGAGCTCGATCCGGCGGTGGTCGATCTGCACGATCTGGTAGCGTCTGAACGGCACGAATTCCGCCATGCCGCGCACGATGGCGCCGCGCAGCCAGAAACGCGTGCCGTCCTCGAAGACGAAGGCCCTGCGGATGGTCCCGTCCACGCGCGTGATAACCGGCAATGTGCGCCCGCAGGGGCAGGCCTCCGCGTCGGCCACCGCATAATCGCCAAGCTCGTAGCGAATGAACGGCATGGCGTAGTTGTAGAGGCCCGACACCACGACGCGGCCGCGCTCCCCCGGCGGAACCGGGCGACCCGCCTCGTCGACCACCTCGACAACCGCGTTCTCGACGGCGATGTGGTAGTGCCGCGTCTCGGGGCATTCGAGGGCGAGGACGCCGACTTCCGTGCACGCATAGTGGGCGGCGAAACGCGCGCCGAACCGTTCGGCGACGATCTCGTGCGCGCCGTCGGGGACCAACTCGCCGTAACCGAAGATCACCTCCAGGCCGATCGCCCGGCCGCGCTCCGCCGACACGGCTTCGGCCAGCGCCACCGCACTGGCCGGGTGGGTCAACAGGCAAGGCGCCCGGACACGCTCAAGCCATTCGAGTTGCTGGGCGATGGGCGTGTCGATGTCCAGTTCAAAACGATCTGCCCGCACACCCGAGAATCCAGCTCGTTCCCGCCCGCCCGCCTGGCGCCCCCGCGACACGATGCAACACCGCGATCGGCCGGGACGGATCGACGCCGAACCAGCGGGCGAGGCGGGCAAGGGCGGCATTGGTGCTGATGGACACGAGCCCGTTGACCGCTACCTTCAGCGGAGTGCCGGTCGTTCCGGACGTGGTGAATTCGCCGACCGACCCGTAGGTTGGCACCGGCAGATTGCCGACCCGGATGCGGTCGCCATGTTCCACCGCGTCCATCCGGCCGAAGATCGGCACGTCGTACCAGCGCGACAGGTCGAAGCGGCCGTCGGCGTCGAACAGGCAGGCGAGGCGGTCGCGGTAGAACGGCGCCTTGTCGAAGGCATGCCGGGCGATCTGCTCCAACAGGCCGGCCTGATACCGCGCCAGGGCATCCGGCGGCGCCCGCTCGGTGGCCTCCAGCGTCTTCACGTGGCCGGCGAGAAACTGATCCATCCGCACACCGTTCGCTGCCGCAGGCGCGTCAGCCACGGTCTGTCGGCCCGGCAACACTAGCCATGGCGACGATGGGCCGCAAACGCCGCCAAGCCGCCGTGCGGCGGCCGGCGGGTGGCCTAGAGAAGCTGGGCGATCTCGCTGCCGGCGCGGATATAGCCCATCGGGTCGATGGCGCTGCCGTCGACCCTGATCTCGTAGTGGAGATGCGGGCCGGTCGAGCGGCCGGTGCTGCCGGTATGACCGACGACGGTACCCTTGGAGACGACCTGCCCGACCTGCACGTCGATCTTGCTGAGGTGGCCGTAGCGCGTGGTGATGCCGTTGCCGTGGTCGATCTCGACCATGTTGCCGTAGCCGCCGTTGTAGCCGGCGGACACCACGGTGCCGTCGGCCGTCGCCCGCGCCGGGTAGCCCGATGGGGCGCGGAAGTCGATGCCGGTGTGCATCGCCGGCTTGCCGAGGAACGGATCGAGGCGCGGCCCGTAGCGGCTGGTGATGGCGGCGTTCGGGATCGGCTTGGTGAGCGGCAGCCGGCCGGCCATCCGCCTGAGCGTGCCGAAGCGTTCGACTTCGTCGGTGATCAGCGCCACGCCGGCGCGGAAAGCCTCCGGATCGGTGTCCGGCTCGAGGGCGACATAGGGACCGCCGACATCGCTTCCGGCGTCGCCGGCATGGCTGGGCGGCACCTTCTGGCCGAGCCGGCCGAGGACCGACGCGAGTTTCTGCGAGCGCTGGGTCACACGCTGGGCGACGGCGTCGACATAGGCGACCTGCTCGCGCGCCAGCGAGTTAAGCGACTTCTCCACCGCGCCGATCCGGGCCATCGGGTCTGTCGCATCGACGCCGGGCGAGGCGCTGCCGCGGATCGTGGCGCTTGCCAGCGAGGATTCCCCTGGATCCGGCGGCGGGCGCGGCAGAAGCCGACTTGTCCTTTGGCGGCACCGCCTCGGGCGCGGCCGCGTTGGTCGCCGACGGCGCCGGTGCTATGCCGACACGCCGCGCGGCCTGGCTCAGCCCGGCAATCACGTCCTGGCGGGCATCGAGCGCCGCCTGCCGGTCGACCAGACGGTCCATGTCGGCCTCGACCTGCTGCTGATTGAGCAACTGGCGGCTGGTCAGCCGGTCGATATTGGCCCTGAGCGCCGCGATGCGGTCCTCGTAGGTGTGCTGCATGCGGGTTTGCCGGGCGATGGAGGCGGCCAGCAAGTCGTCGCGGAAGGCGAGGTAGCCGGTCGCGGCGAGGTAGAGCACGCCAAGCGCCGCCACCACGGTGGCCGCTATTCCGGTGGTCCACGGCCGGATCGTGAAGGTGCGGACATCGCTTCCCCGCGCGATGATCACGCGATGGGGCGGCTTGCGGCGGGACAATCGATTGGAACGAGGCAGGGTTGCAGACGACATACGAACTCACCGATCTTTGCGCGCACACACGCAATGGAATCGTTGAGCGGATTACAAAGGATTAGGGTTAACAAACTGTTGGCCGCCGGCCGGAAAACCGGCCCGACAACCGCTTTTGCGGGTCGGCAAGAGGGTCGGATCGCGGGTCGTCACCGGCGCGGGAAAGGCCGTGCCGGCCATCTACCAGGGGATGCAATATGAGCGTTGGAAGGGACATCGGCCGATGAAGGGAACACCCGGCGTGCTCATTGTCGGGGCCGGTCCGGTCGGCCTCACCTGCGCGTTGCGGCTCGCCGAGGCCGGGATTCCGGTCACATTGGTCGAGGCGGAAGCGGCCGTGCCCCGGGAACTGCGCGCCTCGACGTGGCACCCGCCGACGCTGGAAATGCTGCAGCCCTACGGCCTCGCCGACGCGCTGATCGCGCAAGGGCTGACCACGCCGACGTGGCAGACCCGGCTGCACAAGACCGGCGAACGGGCGGTCTTCGATCTCGGCGTTCTCAAGGACGACACGCCCTATCCGTTCCGCCTGCAATGCGAGCAATCGCGGCTTGGCGAGCTCATCGCCGCGCGGCTGGCCGGCAACCCGCTTGTCGATCTTCGCTTCGCGACGCGGCTCGTCGATTTCGAGCAGCATGCCGACGGCGTCACCGCCACGATCGAGCATGACGGGGAGAAGGAGACGCTGGAAGCGGCCTGGCTGATCGGGGCAGACGGCGCCCGCTCGACGGTGCGCGAACGGCTGAAGGTCCCTCTGGAGGGCCAGACCTATCCGGAGACGACGATCCTGGCGACGACGCGGTTCCCCTTCCACGAGCATCTCGAGGGCCTGTCCAACGTCAACTATGTCTGGGCCGATTGGGGAACCTTCAGCCTGTTGCGCCTGCCGGGCGTCTGGCGGGCGAGCCTCTACCCGGAGGCCGGCGAAAGCATCGACGAAGCGGTCAAGCCCGACGCGATCGAGCGCAAGCTGCAGCGCATCGTGCCGAAGGACGGCCCCTATGAGGTGCTGGAGGTCAGACCCTACCGGGTGCATCAGCGCATCGTCGCCGAATATCGCCACGGCCGCGTGGTGCTGGCCGGCGACGCGGCCCATCTCAACTCGCCGTCCGGCGGCATGGGCATGAACGGCGGCATCCACGACGCCTTCAACCTGACCGACAAGCTGATCAAGGTGCTGCGTGGCGAAGCGCCTGATACGCTGATCGACCTCTACGCGCGCCAGCGCCGGCCGGTGGCGCTCGATGCGATCCTCAAACAGGCCGACCGCAACCGCAACCGCATGCAGGAGCGCGATCCGGAACGGCGTCGCAAGATGCTCGCCGACTTGCAGGCGATCATCGCCGATCCGCTGCGGGCGCGGGACTATCTGCTGAAGTCGTCCATGATCGACGGCCTCAGGCGGGCAGCGGCGATCCAGTAGCCGTCGCCTGTCAGCGGCGGACCTATGTCGCGCGTTTCAGCCAGCCTGCCAACGCCTCCGCGGTTTCGGCGGCTGCCTCCGGCGAATAGACGCCGGCGGTCAGCATCTGCTCGCTGCCGGAGACCATGGCGGCGATGACCGGAACGTTTCGCGCCTGGCTGTTGCTGCGCCCGGCCGTGACCAGTGTCGGCACGGACAGGCGTTGCAGCAGCGGCTCCTTCCGGTGACGGAACGCGGCCCGATAGTACTGCTCGAAGCTGTCCATGGCCTTGATCACTTCGACGGTCTTGTCGTGAAGCTCGTCGGGCGAGGGCAGGCCGATGCTCCGCACGCCGGCCGGCGACGTGTCGTACCAGGGCCAGAACAGATAGGTGTCGCGGACATAGTGGAAGAGCTTCAGGAAGTGGCCGCCGTGAGCGTCTTTGGCGATACCCGGCGGATAGCGCTTCGCCATGGCCTCGCCGTCCGCGGCGCTGTAGAGCCCCATCGAATTGAGGATCACGGCGGCCGTCCGCGCCGGCGCCGCGAGCGCGATCTCGAGCGCGACCGATGCGCCGGCATGGAAGCCGTAGAGGGCGAAGCGTTCGAGGCCGAGGGCGTCGATGGCCTGCAGGACGGCGGCGGCGAAGGCCGGCATGTCGGGGTCGTCGGGGAGCGCGTCGCTGTCGCCGTTGCCGGGGACGTCGATCGCATAGACCGGGCGCTCCCGCGCAAGGCGCGGCATCATCGGCACCATCATGCGCGACGAGCCGGAGGCCTGGTGCAGCATGACCAGAGCCACATCGGACCCGCCGGCTATCGCGCGATAGTGGACCTGGCCGGCGCCGGCATCGACGAAGCCGCGCTTGATCGCGCCTACCACGGCTTGGGCGCCCCGGGCGCTTCGCCGCCGAAGGCGGTCATGTCGGGCGGCAGGATGGGGCGATGCGGCGGGTTCCAGCGGAAGGGTTCCGCGGCGTCTTCGTATTCGGTCGACAGCGGCCCGCCCTTGGTGCGGAAGAAATAGATGTTGCCGGTCTTGCTGCCATAGGGGCCGTGGGCGATCTCCGGCGGCCGCCAGAAATAGGCGCCGGGCCGCATGACGCCGAGATTGCCGTGCACCTCGCCGGCGAGCAGGTACATCTCCTCGACCACGGGATGGCGCTCGGCGCGCTCGGCCCAGCGCATGCCGAGCGTGCCCAGAATCCAGCTCTGATCTCCGGTGACCGGGTCGTCATAGAGCTTCTTGCGGCCGGCGCCCGGCGGAAATTCGGGATGGAAGTTGCCGGTATAGGGCACCTGATAGGCGTCGATTCCTTCCACCAGCCGCGCCTGATCGGCGGCCTTCGGCGCCGGGCCGGCGGCGAGCGCCGGCGTTGCGGAGAAGAACGTCAGCACGACCGCACCGTCGGCGCCGGCCACCATGCCGTCGCGCGAGGCGTTCACCGGCAAATGGGCATAGCCCTTCTCGCCATAGGTGAAGCCGCCAACCGTCAGGCTGCCGTCGATGACCAGGAATTCCTCGTCGACGAGCAGATGCTCGGCGACATCGCGCCGCCAGCCGGCCGGATAGCGCACGAGCAGCGAGCAGGCACCGGTCTCCGCGTCGCGGCTGAGAATGCGGGTTTGCGTTCCCGGCCGCACCGCCGCCAGCGGCTCGGCGGCCCAGGGCAGGAATTGCGATTGGACGAATTCGACGCGGGGACGGGACATCGTCAGGCTCCTTGCTTCGGGGCATTCGTATCGTCGGGCGCCGGCACCGGGCTCGACAGTTCGCCGGGATAGAAACAGGCGACGCGGCCGCCATGCGGCCCCGCGGCGAGGCTCGGGACATCCGTGGCGCACCGTGGCCGCGCAATCGGGCAGCGCGGGTGGAACGAGCAGCCCTCGGGCCGGTGGATCGGCGAGGGCGGGTCGCCGCGCAGGACGATGCGCCGGCCGCGATCGGCGACGTCCGTGGTCGGCGTCGCCGAAAGCAGGGCGACGGTGTAGGGGTGCTGCGGCGTGCGGATGATCGCCGCGGCCGAGCCCTCCTCGACGATGCGGCCGAGATACATGACGAGGATGCGGTCGGAGATCTCGTGCACGAGCGCCAGGTCGTGGGCGATGACCAGGTAGGCGATGCCGGTGGCGCGCTGGATATCGCGCAAGAGATTGACGATCTGGGCCTGGATCGAGACATCGAGCGCCGAGACCGGCTCGTCGGCGACGATCATCTGCGGGTGCAGCGCGAGCGCGCGGGCGATCGCAATCCGTTGCCGCTGGCCGCCCGAGAACTGCGAGGGATAACGCTCGGCGGCGTCCGGCGGCAGGCCGACCTGATCGAGCAATTCACCGATCCGCGCGCGGCGCTCGGTCTTGTCGCCGAGGCCGTGCGCTTTCAGCGGCTCGGCCAGGATCGCCTTCACCCGCATCCTCGGGTCGAGGCTGGCATAGGGGTCCTGGAAGACCATCTGGAGGTGGCGTCGAAAGGGCTTCAGTGCCGCCGGCGACAGGCCGCCGATTTCGGAGCCGGCGAATCGGATGGCGCCGCTGTCGGGTTGCACGGCGCGCATCAGCACCAGAGCGAGCGTCGACTTGCCCGAGCCGGATTCGCCGACAAGGCTCACGGTCTCGCCGGGAAACACGGACAGGGACACGCCGTCGAGCGCATGGACCCGGCCGCCCGCCGCGGCCGAAGGTGACGCGGACGTCATCGGCCTCGAGAAGCGGCGCCGCGCTCACGCCGGCACCTCGACGGAGATCGGCTCGCGGATCGGATGCCAGCAGCGGGCGAGATGGTCGGGCGCGACCTTGCGCAGCGCCGGAAGCTCGCCGCAATCCTCGTCGGCGCGATCGCAGCGGCCGCGAAACGGACAGCCCGCCTGCACTTCGCCCGGGCGCGGCGGTTGACCGCGGATCGGAAGCAACTGGCCGCGCGGCCGATCGAAACGGGGCGCGGCGTCGAGCAGGCCCTTGGTGTAGGGATGGAACGGCCGGCGGAGGATTTCGGCGGTCGGTCCCTCCTCGACGATCGTGCCCTGATAGATGACGGCGACACGCTCACAAATCTCGGCGGCGACACCGAGATCGTGGGTGATGAGGATACCGCCGGCGTCGTCGGACAGGTGGGCGCGCAGGACGTCGAGGATCTGGGCCTGGATGGTGGTGTCGAGCGCCGTCGTCGGCTCGTCGGCAATGATGACGGCCGGGCGGTTGATGAGAGCCAGCGCGATCATCACCCTTTGCCGCAGGCCGCCGGAAAGCTGATGCGGATAGGCCCTCATCCGCGCCTCGGGCGACGGGATGCCCACCGAACGCAGCGCATCGAGCGCGACCCGTGACGCGGCTTGTTCGTCGAGGTCCTGATGACGCCTGACACTCTCGACGAGCAGGGAACCGACCGTGCGCACCGGGTTGAGACTGGTCATCGGGTCCTGGAAGATCATGCCGACCGCCGAACCGCGCAAGCGCCGCCATTCGGCCGGCGAGTTGCCGAGCACGTCCTTGCCGAGCAGCGCAATGCGGCCGGAGATCCGCTCGCCGGCGATATTGGTAAGGCCGAGAACCGCGAGCGAGAGCATCGACTTGCCCGAACCGGACTCGCCGACAAGGCCGAGAATCTCGCCACGGCGGACGGACAGGCTGACGCGATCGAGGGCGAGGAAGCGGCGGCCGTCGGCAAGCGGCAGGTCGACGGTCAGTTTGTCGATGTCGAGGACGATCTCCGATCCGGTTGCCACGGCCGCCTCCTAGCTCGCCGACCGGCTGCGCCGGCGCGAGCGGTTGGCGATGCCGTCGCCGATCAGGTTGAAGCCGACGACGGCAAGCACGATCACCGTGGCGGGGCCGAGCATCATCCACGGCGCCTCGACCAGAAACTGTCGGCTCTCGGAGAGCATGTTGCCCCAGCTCGATGCGGTCAGCGGCACGCCGAGGCCGAGAAAGCTGAGCGCGCTTTCGGCGATCAGCATGTCGGCGAAGGTGAAGGCGAACATGACGAGCAGCGTCGGTTGCACGGCCGGCAGGACATGGACGAGGACGGAGCGGGCAAGGCCGACGCCGGCAAGTTCGGCGGCGAGCACATATTCGCGCTTCATCACGGCCAGCCCCTCGGCATAGATCACCCGCGCGGCGATCGGCCAGCTGGCGAGCCCGAGCGTGACGGCGAGCGGCCAGAAGCCGCGCCCGACAAGCGCGATCACCGTGACCGCGATGACGAGCGTCGGAAACGCGATCACGGTGTCGACCAGATGCTGGATCATGCGGCGCAGGAAGCCGGGGCGGGCGGCCGCCGCGAGGCCGGCGACGGTGCCGATGGCGATGGAGATCGCGGTGGCGACGAAACCGATGCCGAGCGACCACGGCATGCCGGACAGAAGCCGTGCGAAGACCGAGCGGCCGAGCTGGTCGGTCCCGAGCAGGTAGCCTGTCCTGGAGCGGCGGCTTGAAGCGCGACAGCAGGCTGCCGGTCGTCGCCTGCGAAAGCGGCGTGACGGCGACGATCAGCGGCCGTGACCGTCAGCACCGCCACGATGGCCAGACCGAGACCGAGCATCCAATTGGCGCCGATCGCCGAAACAAGCGGCCTGCGACGCGGCAGCAGGCCAGTCAGCGCCGCGGCTTCGCCGGTGCTCATGCGCGCTGACTCCTCAACCGCGGATCGATCAACCGGAAGAGGACATCGGTGCCGGCGTTCACGACGAAGACGAGCCCGGCGATGATGAAGACGGCGGCCTGGACGACGGGGAAATCGAGGCGTTCGACCGACTGGATCAGCAATTGCCCGAAGCCGGGCCAGGCGAATATCCATTCGGTGACGACGGCGCCCGACATCAGGAAGGCGAATTGCGTGCCGATGAGCGCGGTCGCGCCGAGCAGGGCGTTGGGCAGGGCGTGATGGATGACGACCTCGAAGGTCGTCGCGCCGTTGGCGCGCGCGGTGCGGATGTAATCCTCGCGCATGGCCTCGGTGACATTGGCCGCAACCACGCGAACCAGCTTCGGGACGAGGAAGGCGGCGAGCGTCAGCGTCGGCAGGACCCAACTCAAGGCGCCGCGATTGCCGATCGATGGCAGGAGGCGAAGCTGGACCGCGAACAGCTGGATCAGCAGAAGACCGACGATGTAGCCGGGCATGCCCTGAAAGATGAAGACCACCGCGTTGGCCACCTTGCGCGAGCGCGCGTCCGGCCTGGCGCCGAGCCACGCGCCGATCGGGATGGCGAGCAGCGCCGTCAGGATCAAGGCGGACACCGCCAGCATCAAGGTGCCGCCAAGGTGCTCCAGGACCAGCGCGATCGCGCTCTGCTGGGTTCCCAGCGAGACACCGAAATTGAGCGTCAGGATGTCGCCAACGTAGCGCAGGTACTGGAAGATCAGGGGATCGTTGAGACCGTAGAACTGCCGGATCACCTCGACCTGCTCGGGCGTTGCCTCCTCGCCGGCGAGCACGGCGGCGGGATCCCCCGACAGGCGCAGCAGGAAGAACAGCAGCGTCGTGATCGCGATGAGCAGGATGGCGAGTTCGATCAGCCGCTTGCGCAGGGTGGGGCCGATGCCGGCAAGCCGGATCATGGCCGCTCTCCGATCACCTCGATCAATTCACCCGCCGCGCCGCGAACGTGGTCGACCCTGCGGGAGCGATAGGGCCAATCGGCCGGACCCGGCTCGCCCTTCGCCGGACCGGCGAAGCTCATCATGGCGACGCCGGCAGGGAAGCCGCCGGCCGTCGGCCGCGGCGGCGTTCCGTGCGGATAGGCATCAATTTCGATCAGACAGCCCTCGTCGATCTGCTGCGACGAAATGCGCACCGTCTCGCCTTCGGCGAGCCGCAGCTGGCGGGTCAAGGCCGGAACGACGACCGGCCGGTCGGTGACGCGGCGGGTGCCGTAGGTCTCTTCATAGAAGGCCCGCGCCGCCTCGAGATCGCCGGCCGCGAGCACGGCAATGAAGCAGCGGTCGACCGGACGCGTCGCGCGGCGGACGTCGAAGACGCCCTGATAGCTCCTCAGGTCGGTCACGTAGATCGCCTCGCGATCGGGCCCGGCGAACTGGGCCGCCCTGATCTGCGGGTTGCTGCCCAGCGGCAACGGCGGCGACAGCACCTCGAAACCGGCCGCCTGCATGGCCGCGGCGCGGGCATCGACATCCATGACGGAAATCTCGGTGGCGGCCCAGCCGAGGCTCGCCAGCGGCAGGGGATCGGCCGGAAGATCGGGAACCTCGACGAGCCGCAGACCACCCAGATCGTCACCGCCCGAGCCGAGCCCCGCCCAGCGCGCGCCGGCAAGCGCCGGCACGCCCCAGGACGCCGCAATCGACACGGGCAGCCGGCCGGAAGCGAAGGGGGTGAGCCCCATTCCGGCCTCATAGACCGCGGCGGACCGGTCGATATCGGCAGTCGCGATCGTCGCGGCGATGATCGGCCCGAAGCTCATGTCGGCGACATACGGCGCGGCGGCTGGGGGGCGGTTGGATACGTCATCATGCCAATTGGATCGGTGGTTGAAATGTACTATTCTTAAGACAGGTAGTCCACGAGGCAAAACGTCGTTTTCGACGTTTGGCCGGACCACCGCTTCCATGTGCAGGAGGTTGCCGGAATGAGCACCGCTCGATCACAAGTGAGCAAGCCGAAGCCACCGCCAGCGCTGAATTCGCTGCTCAGCTGGGGCCCGGAGCATCGGCCACGGGTGGCGGCGCTGCTGGCGCTGCGGCGCTACTTCATGGGCGAGCTCTTCGCCAGGTTGAGGGCGGAATACGAGGCGCGGATCGCCGGGGAGAACCCGCCGGTCGATTTCATCTCGGCCGAGCCGCTGGTCCAGGATCTGCCGAGCGCGCGGCGCTTTCAGTGGCTGCACCGGTATATCCAGGACGAAAACTGGCGCCTGTGCCGCGAGGTCGCCGAAGGCCGCCTCGACGAACTGGCCGCCGCGATCGAGCCGCATCCGGACGACCTCGGGACCCTCAAGTTCGAACCGAAGCTCGCCTATCCCGGCTACTACGAGTTCGATTTCCATCGCCAGCAGGACGGCATCTGGCGCGACCTCGCCGGCGCGGTGATCTATCTCCTCGGCGCGCGCGTCGTCCACAAGGGCAACAACGACGACTTCCAGCTTCACGATCAGTTCGTCGGCGACATTCCCGCGCTCGCCTCAGGCAAGGCGCCGACCGACGTGCTCGATATCGGCTGCGGATTCGGCAAGACGACATTCTCGCTGAAGAAGACCTGGCCGAAAGCCAGCGTTCATGGCGTCGACCTTTCCGATCCATGCCTGCGCCTCGGCCGGCGCATGGCGACCGAGCGCGGCCTCGAGATCGATTGGCGGCAGGGCGACATGGAGAAGCTGCCTTACCCGGACGCCAGCTTCGACGTCGCGACGATCACCATGGTGCTGCACGAACTGCCGCGAACGGCGATCGCGGCGTCGATGCGCGAGGCGGCGCGGGTGCTCAGGCCCGGCGGCACGCTGTCGATCCTGGAGAACCGGCTGCTCGACGACGATCCGTTCCGCAACGTCCTGCTGAAATGGTACAGCGAGATCATCGACGAGCCCTATTCGATCTCGTTCCGGACCTACGATCTGGCGCGCGCCTGCAAGGAGGCCGGCTTCGCCGAGGTCGAAGAGCGCAAGTGGTATCTCGCCAATGCCGGCGGACCCGATGCCGAAGCCAATCCGCGCCGCTGGTGCACGCCGTGGCGCATGACCATCGCCACCAAGGGGGCCGCCCGATGAGCTACGTTCCGCCCCGTTCCGCCGAACTCGCCGTCCGCACGCTCCTCGACGGACGCGACGTCGACGAGGTTTCGCGCATCGTCCACAATCTGATCGGGGAAGTCGCCAGCCTGACGGCGCGGCTGGAAGCGCTGGAGGCGAAAACCGCCGGCGAGTCCGTGGTTGCGGCCGACCCGATGGCGAGCGCCTCGGCGATCGTCAAGCGCGTCGTCGGCTAGGGCAGGAATTTCGGAAGAAGCGGCAGGCAATCGGGGAGGGGGCGCGCACGCCCCCTCCCAATTCTCTTGCCTATTTCGCGACCGTGACGTTCTCGTAGCGGACGACGCGGTTGGCGTATTCGAGCCCGCTGACTTTCGGGCTCCAGGCCTGCAGGTCGATCTGGTCGACCAGCCAGATGGCCGGAAGAACCTCGCTGGTCTTTTCGTGGAGCTT
The DNA here is from genome assembly GCA_963822975.1 of uncultured Alphaproteobacteria bacterium. Taxonomy (GTDB): domain Bacteria; phylum Pseudomonadota; class Alphaproteobacteria; order Rhizobiales; family Kaistiaceae; genus CAVSRC01. The sequence continues at coordinate 65,568 of CAWGJV010000022.1, read as the reverse complement.
GTGCAGGAGCTCGGCCCGTTTGGCGGGATCGAATTCCTTGAAGGTGGCATCGATCAGCGGGGTCATCGATTCATCGCAGAAGAAGGCGGGCTTCTTCATGCAGCTCATGTAGGTGTAGGGCCGGATCGAATCCATGTAGGGCGAGGTGTTCCAGGACGAGCCGAACATCTCTCCCGGCCAGGTTCCCTTCAGGAAGTACTGCAGCCATTCGGGGAAGGTGATCTGGCGCAACTCGACATTGATGCCGACCGCCTTCAGATCCTGGGCCGCCTGCTGGTAGATCTCGCTGTCGGCCGGGAAGCTGCCGACGACCACATCGGCGGCGGCCGAGAAGCCGTTCGGATAACCCGCATCGGCGAGCAGTTTCTTGGCCTTCGCCGGATCGGTCGGATAGGGCGGGATCGACGGGTCGTAGCCGAACGCGGCCGGCGTTCCGGCCTGGCCGGCCGGCGCGCCCTTGCCCGCCAGCAGCACGTCGGCGATCGCCTTGCGGTTGACCGCCAGGTTGGCCGCCTCGCGGACGCGGACGTCGTTGAACGGGCTGTCCGGATGCTGGACGTTGGCGAAGGCCAGCGACATCACCTGCGGCGCCGGCGCGGCGTCCACCGTCATGCCGGCCGATTCAAGCTGGCCGATATTGTCGGGTGAAAATCCGAAGCCGACATTGATCTGGCCCGACAGCAGCGCCTGAAGACGCGCGGCCCGCTCGGGAAGCGAAACCACCTCGATGCTGCCGATCTTGGGGACGCGCCAGGAGTCCTTGTTCGCCGACATCTCCGCCGAACTCGCCGTCCAGCTGTCGAGCTTGAACGATCCGGTGCCAACCGGCGCCTCCGCGAAGCCTTCCGGACCGAGTTTCGCCCACGCACCGGGCGCGACCATGTAGACCAGCGCCATCTTGTTGGGCAGGACCGGATCGGGGCCGGAGGTCTCGACGAGGACCGAGTAGTCGTCCTTCTTTTCGACCGACTTGACGCCGCTCAGTTCGCGACCGACCGCGGTCGTCTTGCCGGCGTCAGAGCGCAGATAGGCGAACACCGCCACGACCGCGTCGGCATTGAACACCTCGCCATTGGAGAACTTGACGCCCTGCTTGAGCGTGAACTCCCAATGGGTCGGGTCGATGTTCTTCCAGCTCTCGGCCAGGATCGGCGTTGCCGTGCCGGACGCATCGATGCGCACCAGCGGGTCGAATATCGCGTCCCAGACGAAGATCGATGGGGTTCCGATGCCGGTATAGGGATTGCCCTTTCCCGGCGGGATGCCCCAGGTTCCGACCGTCAGGTCGGCGGCTGCCGCCGGGGCTGGAATGGCTGCCGGCGACAATGCCATCACGACCAGTGCGGCAAGGCCGGCGAAGCTCAACTTCTTCATGTGACGCCTCCACTCTGCGCTTGTTCTTGTAAGTTTCGACCCGAAAATGTCCCATAAATAGGACCGGTTGACAATGGCGGCTCCGGGGGCCGTCGCCGCACTCAACCGGCGGTTTCGGCCATGACCTCGCCGACCGTGGCAAGGCGGCTGACGGAAGCGAGCGCCCGGACCGCCGTTTCGTGCACCTCCTCGGAGAAGGCGGCGCAGCCATCCGTCAGAAGGGTGACGGTGAAATCCCGCACGTGGGCGTCGCGAACCGTCGAGGCCACGCCGCCATTGGTGACGATGCCGCAAACGATCAGCCGGCTGACGCCGAGCTTGCGCAGCACCCATTCGAGCCGTGCTCATGTAGAAGGCGGAATAGGCGACCTTCTCGACCTTGACGTCGACGGGCGCGAGTTCCTCGACAACGTCCTGTCCCCAGGAGCCGGAGGCGAAATCGCCCTTGCCGAGGAACGGCCTCAGCCGGCGCAGGTGCTCGGAGACGATCGGCGCGCCGTCCCGCCCGGTCACCAGGGTGAACTGGGTGAGGATCGTGACAACGCCCAGCGCCGCCAGCCGATCCTTCAGCGGCTTCAGCCTGCCCGGCAGCGCGGCAATCGCCGGGGCGGACTGGCCGGCCCGCCCGTAGGCGCCCCGCGGGTGGAGGAAATCGTTTTGCAGGTCGCAGAGCAGGAATGCCGTCTCGGCCGGAACGAACGCCGCGGCGGTCATGTCGCTGCCTTTCGCTCGATGACAACATTGCCGAGATCATCGACACGGCCGACCAGATCGGGGTCGATGACGATGGTGGCGTCGGGCTGCTCGAGGATCGCCGGCCCCTCGACCAGGGCGCCGACCGGCAATGCCAGACGCTCGAGAGATCGCCGTGTCCTTCCAGCCGCCGTCGAACCAGACCTGCCGCCGGCTTTCGGCGGGCCGGTCGGTTGCCGTCGGCCGCAGCGCGCCGAGGTCGAACTTCGGCCGGCGGCCGATGGCGGCGGTGCGCAGCGACACGATGCGGACCGGAATGCCCGGCAGAAGCTGGCTGAAGTTCGCCCGGTAGGTCGTCTCGAAGGCCTTGCGGATCATCGCCTCGTCGACGCCGGTCGTGGTGGCGCCCTCCGCCAGGGTGCAGGGCAGCAGCACCGAGACGGTGTGCGTCTGCCCGACATAGTGCATGTCGAACTCGTAGAGGATCGAGACGCCGGTGAAGGAGACGCCGGCCGCGTCGATGACCGCCTTCGCCTCGCGCGCCGCCTCGACCATGCGCGCGTCGAGGGCGGCGAGATCGATCCCGTCGAGCATGGTGTTCAGCGTCTGCACCTGATCGTGGCGCATGTCGGCCATGACGCAGCCCATGGCGCTGGTGACGCCGGGGAAACGCGGAACGAGGCCGCGGGCGAGGCCGACTTCCTTGATCAGCGCGCCGACGTGGAGCGCGCCGCCGCCGCCGAACGGCATGACGATGAAGCGCGTCGGGTCGTGGCCGCGCTCGATGCTGACGAGGCGGATCGCGCCGGCCATGCGCGCATTGGCGACGGTGACGATCGCCTCGGCCGCCGCCGTCGTGTCGAGCTTCAGCGGTCCGGCGACGTCACGCTCGATGGCGGCGCGGGCCGCCTCGACATCGAGGCGTTGCAGCTTGCCGCCGATCGGCCGGGCGGCATTGATGCGGCCGAGCACCAGATTGGCGTCGGTGAGGGTGGGGCGGTCGCCGCCGGCGCCGTAGCAGGCAGGACCCGGTACGGAGCCGGCGCTTTCCGGGCCGACCTGGAGCAGGCCGCCGCGATCGACGAAGGCGATCGAGCCGCCGCCGGCGCCGATCGTGGTCATCTCGACCATCGGGGTGCGGATGACGAGGCCGAAATCGATCGTCGACTGGGCCGCCAGCGCCGCCTTGCCGTCGGCGATCAGGGAGACGTCGAAGGAGGTGCCGCCGAGGTCGCAGGTGATGACATTGGCGTAGCCCGCCGCTTCCGCGATCTCGGCGCCGGCGATGACGCCGGCCGCCGGACCGGACAGCGCGGTGCGCACCGGCAGCCGCCGCGCGGTATCGACCGACATGACGCCGCCGTTCGACTGGACGATATGGAGCCGGCCGGCGAATCCGCCCGCCGCGAGCCGCTGCTCGATCTTGCTGAGATAGGCGCCGACGACGGGTTGCAGATAGGCGTTGAGGGCGGTGGTCGAGGCGCGCTCGAACTCGCGGATCTCCGGCAGGACCTCGGCCGAGCCGACGACATGCTCGTTCGGCCAGATGGCCCGGACCGCCTCGACCGCCCGGTGCTCGTGGTCGGGATTGGCATAGGCGTTGATGAAGATGACCGCCACCGCCACGGCGCCGCGTTCCAGCAATGTCTTCGCGGCAGTGCGCACCTCGTCGAGATCGAGCGGCACATGCACCGAGCCGTCGGCGAGGACGCGCTCCGTCACCTCCAGGCGAAGATCGCGATCGACGATCGGCACGAAGTCGCCGGCGAGCCCCCATGTGCTGCGCCGGTCGCGCCGCCGCATTTCGAGGACATCGCGGAAGCCGCGCGTGGTGATGACGCCGATGCGGGCGCCCTTGCGCTGGAGCAGCGCGTTGGTGCCGACGGTCGTGCCGTGAACGATGGTCTCGACATCGGCCAGCGCGGTGCCGCGCGAGACCAGGCCGTTGAGGAAACCGACCGCCTCGTCGCCGCCCGTCGAGGGCACCTTGGCGACCTGGAATCGGCCGCTCGCCTCGTCGAAGAAGAAGAGGTCGGTGAATGTGCCGCCGACATCGACGCCGACGATGGTTCTGCCCTTGTTCATCACGCCGCCGGCACGTCGCCTCGCGCGCCCAGGGTCGCCGCCTGGTCGAGCGCACCATCCTCGCCGATGACGACGCCATATTGCGTGCGGGCCATCTCGCGGCTGACGTAGCCGAGCCGCACGTCGCGGGCGACACGTTCGGGATCGCGCGCCATCGGGTCGCCCCAGCCGCCGCCGCCGGGCGACTCGATCCTGACCCGCCAGCCCTGTTCGATGTGAACGCCGGTGATCTTGGAAACCATCGGCGGCGACGCCTCGCCGTCGGCGGTCTGGAAGTAGAAGCGGTTGAAGGCCGCGGGACCGCCGCCATTGACGCCGCGCGGCGGATATTTGCCGCGCTCGCCGAGGAGGTTCGACATCGGCGCCGGAGGGAGCCAGCGCCTCGACCTCATAGATCGCGCCCGAGCCCGCCGCGATGCACGCCCGGGCCGGCGCTGTCGGGCCGCAGCGCCCATCGCGTGAAGATCATCGGGTTCGCCGCCTCGAGAATCTCGACCGGCGGAATCGTCGCGGTCGAGATCGGGTTGTTGCCGTGGTTGAGCCCGTCGCCGTGCGGCCGAGCCGCCAAGCCCGCCGCCGAAGAAGCAGAACATGCACCCACTGGCTGCCGTTCGGCCGATGGCCGGTCATGGACGAGCGCGTTGATCGTGGCGAAAGGGCCGCCGAGTGCGCGCTCCGGCGCCGCCTGCGCGATGGCGCCGAAGACGGTGTCGATCACGCGCAGGATCGTCTCGGTATAGCCGGCGACCGGCTTCGGCGGCCCGGCGGACGAGGATCGTGCCGTCGGGAATGACGAAGGTGATCGGCCTCAGGCAGCCGGCATTGGCCGGCACGTCGGTGAAGATGTGCTTGATCGCGACATAGCAGCAGGCGATCGCCGTCGAGCGCGAGATGTTGATCGGTCCGCGACAGGGCGGCGAGGAGCGCGAGAAATCGAGCACCATGCTGTCGCCGGCTCACGGTGAGATCGAGCGCGATCAGCAGCGGATCGTCGGTGATGCCGTCATTGTCGAGGAAATCGTCGCAGCGATACGTGCCGTCCGGCAGCGACTCGATGCGCTCGCGCATCAGCGTCTCGGCGCGGTCCGACAGCGCGTCGAGCGCCGCCTTGACGGTCGCGTCGCCATAGTCGTCGAGCAGCTGGTGGACGCGCCGCTCGCCGAGATCGAGCGCGTTGAGCTGGCCCTTGAGATCGCCGTAGTTGGAGCGCGGCACGCGGCTGTTGGCGGCGAGGATATCGACAATGTCCTGGCGCATCGCGCCGTGTTCGATCAGCTTCACCGGCGGCAGGCGGAAGCCTTCCTGGAAGCTTTCGGTCGCCCTCGGATTGTAGCCGCCCGGCACATTGCCGCCGACATCGAGCCAATGGCCGACCGAGGCGAGCCAGCAGAATATGCGGCCCGACCGGAAGACCGGCCGGACGAGGCGGAAGTCGTTGAGATGGGTGCCGCCGGCATAGGGATCGTTGAAGAGATAGGTGTCGCCCTCGGCAAGGCCGCCATCCACCGCCACCTTGTCGATGACGGCCTTGACGGCGAAGGCCATCGCGCCGACGAAGATCGGCAGTCCGGTCGAACCCTGGACGAGGGTGGCGCCGGTCTCGGCGTCGTAGAGGCCGTGGCAGGCGTCGTGGGCCTCGGCGATGATCGGATTGAAGGCGCTGCGAAACAGGGTGGCGTCCATTTCGTCGGCTATCTGCTCCAGCCGTCCCTTGAGCACGGCCAGCCGAACGGGATCGAGGTTCATTCGCCGTCCTTCTTCTTTTGGGCGGTCTCCTCCGAATAGCGGTCGCCGAGCGCCAGCATTTCCGACGTGCCGATCACCTCGTTGAGCTGATTGAAGTCGAACATGCGGTCGCGGAACGGCTCGTTCGACCCGTGCCGGGCGAGGGAGGTGTAGAAATCGCGGGCGCAGCGGGCCATGGCGCGCACGATGCCGCCCGGAAAGATCACCAGCGAATAGCCGAGTTGCCTGCAATTGCGCCGCGTCCTTGGCGGGCGTGCGGCCGCCTTCGACCATGTTGGCCATCAGCGGCGCCCGGTTGCCGAGGAGTTCCGGTATGCGCTTCAGCTCCTCGACCGATTTCGGCGCTTCGATGAACAGCATATCGGCGCCGGCCTCGACATAGCGACCGGCCCGATCGATCGCCGCGCTGAAGCCCTCGACGGCGATGGCGTCGGTGCGGGCGATGACCAGCGTGCCCTCGTCGGCGCGCGCATCGCAGGCGGCCGCGATCTTGCCCACCATCTCGTCGGTGGTGATGAGGATCTTGCCGTCGAGATGGCCGCAGCGCTTCGGTGCGGCCTGGTCCTCCAGCTGCAGTGCGTTGGCGCCGGCGCGTTCGTAATTGCGCGTCGTCCGCTGCACGTTCAGCGCGTTGCCGAAGCCGTTGTCGGCGTCGACGATCACCGGCAGGTCGACGCGGTCGCGGATGAGCGCCATGGTGTCGGCCATCTCGGACGCGGTCGTGAGGCCGATATCCGGCCGGCCGAGCCGGGTATAGGCGACGGCGGCGCCCGACAGATAGAGCGCCTCGAATCCCGCCATGGCCGCCAGAGTCGCGGTCAGCGCGTCGCAGACGCCGGGCGCGACGAGAATCTCCGTGCGGCCGAGGCGCTGGCGAAGGTCGGGCGGGCCGTCAGCCATATCGCGCCGAATTTCGCGCCGGCGCCCAGACCGCTTCGGCGACGCTGGCGACCCGGGTGAGTTCCATTCCGAACCGGTAGCGGTCCGGACGATAGAGCGCCGGAAGATGTTCGACGCCGCTGCCGTCCGGCGCGAAGACGGTGCGCGTCAGGCTCGTCAACGCATCGCCGACGGCCACGGCAAGCGCCTCGGCGACGGCCGGGGTCGCCAGGGTCGCCGAAATCGTCTGGGTGGCGCTGTCGACGGCGATCCCGGCGCGCTCGAACAGGGAAAGCAACGGCAATTCGCCGAGCTCTTCCTGCGTGTAATGCGCGCCGACCGTCTCGGGCACGTGCGTGACCAGATAGGAAAACGGCTCGTTGTCGATGTAGCGCACGCGGACCGAGCGCTGCACGGCGACGCCATCGGGCAGGCGGAGCGCCGCGCCGATGTCGGGCGGCGGCTGCCGGTAGTCGAATTCAAGGACGCTGACCGACGTCGACGCGACCCATCTCCGCCAGATGGGAGAGGAGATTGGCGAAATCGACGTTGATCGGCTGGGCCGGCTTCCGCGGCGCAACCACCGTGCCGGATCCGGCGCGCCGGCTGATCAGGCCCATGCGCTGCAGTTCGGCGAGGGCGCGGCGCACGGTGACGCGGCTGACGCCATATTCCTCGGTCAGCTTCAATTCGCTCGGCAGGCGCGCGCCGGGGGCGAGATTGCCCGACAGAATGGCGTCCCGCAGCAGGAGAAAGACCGTGCGTGACTTCGACGGATCGAGCGATTCTAGGCTGAGGCGGGGTGTTCAACACCGTTCTCCGGCCGATTTCGGCAGCCCTTGCCGGGCGGGTACGAGCTGTCTTAATTTTGATACAAGTCGCGGGAGCAAGTCAAACCTCAGCTGGGGCAATGCGGGCGTGAAATGATCGTGATGCTGAACGGCCGGGCGAATGCAAGGGTCTTCAAGGCCCGCCGGCGCCTGCGCGGGCCGGGCGGATGGCCATGAGCGGACCGAAGACCCTTTTCGACAAGCTCTGGGATTGGCACGTGATCGCCGTGCCGGACGGCGCGGGGCGCGAAGGCCAGTCGCTCATCTGGATCGACCGCCACTTCGTCCACGAAGGCTCCCATCACGCCTTTGCCCAGATTGCCGGCCGAAACAGCGCGGTGGCGCGCCCGGACCTGACCTTCGGGGTGAGCGACCACTACGTGCCGGTGCGCGGCGACCGGCATGCGGCGGCCTCGCCCGATGTTGCCCGGATGATCCAGCCAGCTTCGAGCGACAATTCGGCGAAGAACGGCATCCGGCTGTTCGACGTCGGCGATGCGCGCCAGGGCATCGTTCATGTCATCGGGCCGGAGCAGGGGCTGACGCTTGCCCGGTCTCAGCATCGTTTGCGGCGACAGCCACACCGCGACCCACGGCGCCTTCGGCGCCTATGCCTTCGGCATTGGCGCATCGGAGGTCGCCCATGTGCTGGCCACGCAGACGCTCTGGCAGCGCAAGCCCAAGCAGATGCGGATAACCGTCGACGGCCCGCTGGCGCCGGGTGTGGCGGCCAAGGACGTCATCCTGTCGATCATCGCCCGGATCGGCGCCGATGGCGCGGTCGGCCACGCCATCGAATATGCCGGCGGCACGATCCGCGGCCTTTCCATGGAAGGCCGCATGACCCTTTGCAACATGTCGATCGAGGCCGGCGCGCCGCTGCGGCATGGTGGCGCCGGACGAGACGACCTATGGCTGGATCGAGGGACGTCCGTCAGCGCCGGCGGGCAGCGATTTCGACCGGTCGGTCGAGGCCTGGCGCGGCCTTCCCAGCGACGCCGATGCCGAATTCGACAAGGAGGTGGTCCTCGCCGGCGGACGAGATCGCGCCGGTCGTCACCTGGGGCAACAGCCCGGAGGATGCGCTGCCGATCACGGCGAGCGTGCCCGACCCCGCCAGGATCGCGGACGAGATCAAGGCGCGCTCGGTCGCCGATGCGATCGACTACATGGGCCTCGTGGCCGGCCGGCCGCTCGACGGCATCGCCATCGACCGCGTCTTCATCGGTTCCTGCACCAACGCGCGGATCGAGGATCTGCGCGCCGCCGCCGCGGTGCTCGCGGGACGCCGCGCCAAGGTGCCCGGCCTGGTCTCGCCCGGCTCGATGCAGGTCAAGCGCCAGGCGGAGGAGGAGGGGCTCGATCGCATCTTCTCCGACGCGGGGCTGGAATGGGCCGCCGCCGGCTGCTCGATGTGCGTTGCCATGAACGGCGACACGGTCGCGCCCGGCGATCGCTGTGCGAGCACGTCCAATCGCAATTTCCGCGGCCGCCAGGGGCCCGGCTCGCGCACCCACCTGATGTCGCCGGCCATGGTCGCGGCGGCGGCCGTCGCCGGCTGCCTCACCGACGTTCAGGCCGCTGCTCGCCGGCCGGCCAGTGATGGAGGGCCACGCCTGATGCAGCCCTTCACGCCCGTCGCCTCGATCGCCGTGCCGCTCGATATCGCCAATATCGACACGGATCAGATCATACCGGCGCGCTTCATGAGCCGGCCCCGGGCGCAGGGCTATGGCGACCTTCTGCTGCATGACGTGCGCCGCGACGCCGAGGGCAAGGCGCGGCCGGATTTCCCGCTGAACGATCCGCGCCTATGCCGGCGCGGCGATCCTCGTCGCCGGGCGCAATTTCGGCACCGGCTCCTCGCGCGAGGCGGCGGTCTATGCGCTGTGGGATGCCGGCTTCCGCTGCGTGATCAGCCAGAGCTTCGGCGATATCTTCGCCTCGAACGCGGTCAAGAACGGGCTGCTTCCCGCCCGCGTGAGCGAGGCGGATCAGGCCCGGCTGATGGCCGACCTCAAGGACAGCGCCGACACCGTGCTGACCGTCCACCTGGCCCAGCAGGAGATCCTGTGGCGCGATCAGGCGATCGCGTTTCGACATCGCCGAGGGCGCCAAGCAGCAGCTCCTGAATGGCTGGGACGACATCGACATGACGCTGCGATGCACGGCTTCGATCGAGGCCTGGGCGACGGCGGACAAGGCGCGCCGTCCCTGGGCCATGCCCCGACTTTCCTCAACGCCCCAGATCCGGAGGACCCCATGACCACGCCACACCCACTCGACAGCAGGGCGGACATCGATTTCGTGCTTTCGCTCCGGCGGCGCTGGGCGGACCGGATGTATCCGGCGCTCCGCGAGGAATTCGACGCCGTCGCCGAGGGCGCGGCGGCCACCGACCGGGCCAAGGCCGGCAAGGTCACGCAAACGCTGCCGCTCTATCCGTGGTTCGCGTGGATGGAGCGCGGCTCGCAGAAGATGCTGTGGCGGGCGGTGGAGCGCAGCGTCGCCGACGAGCCGGCGGTGGCGTTGCCGAAGAAGCCCAAGGGCACGCTGGAACTCGATCCCGATCTGGAAATGCCCGCCTGGTACACGGATTGGGACATCCATGTGCAGCCGGGCGGCGTCTGGCAGACCGACATGTCGGCCCGGACCTACGAACTCGGCGCCAAGCTCGTCATGCTGGGCGACAACGACGACTATGCCTTTCACCGCCGCTTCGTCGAAACCTGCCTCGACCCGCTCAAGGGCAGCAAGGTGACGCGCCTCGTCGATCTCGGCTGCGGCTTCGGCAAGTCGACCTGGCCGCTGAAGCGCGCCTTCCCCGACGCCGAAGTCATCGGCCTCGACCTCGCCGCGCCTTGCCTGCGCATGGCCCATGCGAAGGCCGAGCAGCAGGGCCTCGCCATCCGCTTCATCCAGGCCGATTGCCAGGCGACCGGTCTCGAAGCCGGCAGCGCCGATCTCGTCACCTCGACCATGCTGATCCACGAAATGCCGCAGCCGGCGCTGGCAGCGACCATCGAGGAATCGGCGCGGCTCCTGAAGCCGGGCGGAATCCTGCGCTTCCTCGACTTCCACTACACGGGCGACGGCTTCCGCGACTTCGCGATGTTCGAGCACGGCGCGCGCAACAACGAGCCCTTCATGCCCGGCACCATGGCGGCCGATACGCAGGGCATGTGCGAGCGCGCCGGACTGACCCAGGTGCGCTGGGTGGCATTCGACGAGCGCGGCGGCGGCCGGATCGACGGGCTCGCCTGGCCGAAACGGCCGGAATGGCACTTCCCCTGGGCGGTGCTTGAGGCGGAGAAGCCCCAATGAGCAAGGATCTCGACGAGCTCGTCTTCTTCAAGGACCGGGAAACCGACCGGCTCGCCCAACTGGTCTTCGACCTCGCCGCCCAGCTCCACATCGAGCGCCAGCGCCGGCAGGCGCTCGAGACCGTGCTCATGCGTTCGGGCGCGATCAAGGCAAGCGACCTCGAAGCGCTGGCCTCCGACGCCGAATTCCTGAAGGGCGCGCGGGAGGCGCTGGACGAGTCGCAGAAACGCCTGCTGACGATCCTGATCGAAGGCGGCGACCGACGCACGCCCCTGCGCGAGGAGAGCCAGAGCGTCGGTCGCTAGGGCTGCGTGTCACGTGTCAGCGTCCGCTCGATTGACCCGGCGGCCTGAACCGATACCCTCGGCCCGCCGGAGGCCGCGTTGCCGCTCGACGGTGGAGGTCTGAGCCATGCTGCAATATGCGTCAAAGGGCTTGATCGGCGTGCTCACGCCTCAGGCCAACACGACCGCCGAACCTGAACTCGGCATACTCAGTCCGCCGGGCTACGGCATGATCGCGGCCCGGCTGACCAGCGACAAACGCACGATCGACGAACGTCTGGTCGACTACATCAACTCGATCGATCGCACGCTCGACCAGTTTGCCAATGCCCCGGTTTCCGCCGTCGCCTTCGCCTGCACCGGCGCCTCATACCTGATCGAGCCGGAGCGTGGCGCGGCGGCGAACGCCGCGATCACAAAGGCGCGCGGATACCCGTTCATCACCGCGGCAGATGCGGTCTATGACGCGCTGCAGGTGCTGGGCGGACAGCGTGTCGGCATCGTTTCGCCCTATGCCGGCTCGCTTCACGAGGCATGTCTCGCCTATTGGCCGAAGCGCGGCGTGAATATCGCGAAGGTCGCGCAGATCAAGAGCGCCGACGATGCCTTCCACCCGATATACGCCCTGGAATCGTCGGCATCGCTGAGCGGCGCCGAAGCTCTCGGCAAGGACGTCGACGTCGTCGCCATGCTCGGCACCGGACTGCCGACGCTGCCGACCATCCTGCGCATGGCGGCAAGCGCGATCCCGGTGATCTCGCCCAACCTCTGCCTGATGTGGCGCGCGGTGCTCGCCATCAGCGGGCAAGCGCCATCGGCGGAGAACCTGAGGCCGTGGATCGCGGCGGAGGGCTGGGGCGGGCGCCTTCAGGAGCGGCTCGGGGCCTGAGTCGGCTTGATCGCCGCGCCTCGGCAAGATCGTTCCACACGTCCTGGCGGACGATGCGGCCGTTGCGGATCAGAAACCAGTCGGCGAAGCGGATGCCCTCGAACGGAGTCCCGTCGGGCCAGACGCCGGCGAGCGTACCCTGGCAGAAGACGATGTCGCCTTCGGCGGTGCCGGCAACATCCATGCGCTCCACCCGCTTGCCGACGCGCTGGTAGCGGTCCTTCGCCCAGTCGACCAGTTCTTCGAGCCGCCGGAATGACGCGCCACCCGGAAACTTCATGACGACCTCCGGCGCCAGCAGCGCGGACGCGGCCGCGAGGTCGCGCTCTTCAAGTGCGGCGAGGAACCGGGTGACGACCTCGCGAGGCGATATGCCGCGGGCCAGTTCGGTTCCGCTCTGCGCTGCGTTCCGTCATTCTCGCCTCCTCCAAAAAGTGCCCGCCATCGGCCGCCGCCTGTCCGCTAGAGCACCAGCCCACCGGAAATGTTGACGACGGATCCGGTCTGCCAGGCCGCGCCCCGCGAACACAGGAACAGGATGTTGGCGGCCATTTCCGCGGCAGTCCCCTCGCGCCCCAGAGGCACGGCGGCGCGCAATCGCCGCGCGGGTGTCGTCGCCCAAGCGTTGCACCATCGGCGTGTCGACCGGGCCGGGCGCCACCGCGTTCACCCGGATCCCGTCGCCGGCCCATTCCTTGGCGAGATAGCGGACGAAATTGTGGATGGCCGCCTTCGCCGATGCATAGGCCGGTCCGGAAAGCCGGCTGCCGCCGTTGAATCCGTTCGACGATCCGAGCAGCACCAGGGAGCCTTTCGACGCGGCCAGCAGGGGATGAACCGCCCGCGCCAGCAGGAAAGCCGAGGAGAGGTTGGCGTCGATGACGCGCCGCCAGTCGTCGAAGGATGTATCGGCGAGTTCGCCGCCGCCGGCGACCCCGGCGGCATGGACGACATGATCGACGCGCCCGTGGACCGCTCGCAGACGTTCGACGAGCGCCGCTACATCGGCCTCGACCGTCATGTCGGCGGCCAGCCGGTCGAGCTTGCCGCTCAGCAGCCCTTCCGCCACGCTCCGGTGGTATCCGGATGTCGACCGCAACCACCGCGACGCCGGCAGCCAGAAACGCATCGACGACAGCCGCTCCGATTCCGCCGGCGGCCCCTGTGACAACAGCAACGTCGTTGCCGTCGGTCGCGAACGAGACATCCAGCATCTTCGATCTCCTCGCCGCGCCGGTGGCGCGCCATGACCGGTCGCGGTTTTGGAAACCGCATGACAGGTCGGGATTATCGCTCTAGGCTTTCAGAGTTTTGTGGCATTCGAGGACGCAGAGGGCAACGGCCGCATGAGTGATGAAGGGGCGGGCTCGCTCTTGGCACGACTGGATCGTTTCCTCGAGAAGGCGTTGTTCTACCTCGCAGCGGCGCTGCTGCTGACCATCGCCTGCGCCGTCTTCTACGCCGTCACGCTGCGCTATGCCTTCAACGAGCCGCCGCTGTGGGCAGACGAGGCGCCGCGCGTCTTCTTCCTCTGGATGACCTACATCGGCATCGCCGTCGCGACGAAGCGCGGCCTGAACATCCGCGTCACGCACTTCATCGACAAGTTTCCGCCGCGCCCGCGCCTCGCGCTCGAGATCTTCATGCACGTGCTCGTGCTGATCATGCTGGTGACGCTGTTCTGGTACAACATTCCGATCATCGAACTGCAGTCCGGCGGCCGGATGCTGACGACGCACTGGAGCTTCGTCTGGCCCTATGCGGCGCTTTCGGTCGGCTGCGTGCTGACGTTCTTCTATCAGGCGCGACTGATGATCGGTTCGATCCGCGCCTACACCGAGGCGGTGCGGGGGGCGACCTGAAATGCTGCTCATCGCCATGGTCGGCCTGTTGTTCGCCTTCTCCCTGCTCGGCATGGAGATCGCCTGGGCGATCGGTGTTGCCGGTTTCGGCTATCTCACGCTGGCGCAGTTCGGCGACAACCCGACGCCGATGGTCCTGTTCGCCCAGCAGATGACGTCGGGCGTCGATTCCTTCGTCCTCCTCGCCATCCCGCTGTTCATCTTCGCCGGCGAGCTGATGAACATAACCGGCGTCACGCGCCGCATCGTCGATTTCGCCTCCAGCCTGGTCGGGCATGCCAATGGCGGCCTCGCCAATGTCGGCGTCACGGCGAACTTCATCATGTCGGGCTGCTCGGGCTCGGCGCTCGCCGACGCCGCTGCGACCGGCACCGTGCTTCTGCCGGAGATGGAGAAGCGCGGCTTCGAGCCGGCCTTCTCGAGCGCGGTGATCGCATCCGCGGCGACCGTCGGTCCGATCGTTCCGCCCTCGATTTCCTTCGTGCTGCTCGGCGCGATCGTCAACGTGTCGGTCGGCCAGCTCTTCCTCGGCGGCGTCGTTCCGGGCGCCATCATGTTCGTGGCGATGTTCGCCATCACCTGGTGGATCTGCCGAAGCCGGAAATATCCGGTGGAAGACGAGGTCGACCGGACGGCAACGCGTCCATGCCCTCGTCGAGGGCCTGAGCGCTCTCATTGCGCCCGGCATCATCGTTTCGAGCATCATCTTCGGCATCGCCACACCGACGGAGTCGGCGGCGATTGCGGTGTTCTACGTGCTGTTCCTGGGCTTCTTCGTCTACCGGACGCTGTCGCTGAAGGCGATGATCGACGCCGCCGGCAGCGCTGCCGTGGCGACGTCCGTCATCATGCTGACGGTCGCCACCTCGAAGATCTTTGCCTGGCTGGCGGTGAAGGAAAACCTCGGCGTCTACCTGACAAACGCCATGCTGGCCGTATCGGGGCAGGCCTGGGCGCTGCTCCTGATGATCAACATCCTGCTCCTGTTCCTCGGCATGTTCATGGAGATCCTGCCGATCATGTTGATCCTGGCGCCGATCCTGTTTCCGCTGCTGGCCGACCTCGGGGTCGATCCCGTGCATTTCGGCGTCGTCATGGTGCTCAACCTGATGATCGGCATGATCACGCCGCCGATCGGGCTCAACCTGTTCGTGATCTCGGCGATCAGCGGCGTCGGCGTCGTCGAAATCTTCAAGGAGGCGCTTCCCTATTTCTTCGTTCTGACCGCGGTCCTGCTTCTGATCACCTATTTCCCGGGACTGACATTGTTTCTGCCAAGGCTGTTCTTCGCCCAATAACGACAAACCGGAAGAGGAGAATGAAATGAAAGCGACACGACGTACCTTCAACAAGGGGCTCTTTGCCGTCACGGTCTCCGGCGCAATCGGCGGCAGCATGGTGCCGGCGTCGGCAGCCAAGACGCTGATCTATGGCAATGCGGGCAACATCAACTCCGCGTCCAACACCTTCGCCAAGAAGTGGCTGGATCTGGTTACCGAACGCACCGGCGGCGAGCTTGTCTTCGAGGTCAAGGCGGGGACGATCGGTAGCGAGAAGGAGATCCTCGACGGCACCGCCCTCGGCACCGTGCAGATCTACAACGGCGCCTATTCGGGCTTGCGCGAGTTCGACATCTTCTACGCGCCCTATTTCGTGCGCGATTCCAACCACGCGCTGAAGGTCGCCAACGAGCTGCTCTTCGACCAGCTCAACGCCGCCGTCGGCAAGCGCTATTCCGGCGTGCGCTACATGAGCGTCGCCCGCGCCGGCCCGTGGAAGCTGTTCACCAACAAGCAGCTCAACTCCTTCGACGACATGAAGGGGCTGAAGATCCGCGCGCCCGAAATCGAAGGCGTGGTCGCCGGCCTGCAGCAGATCGGCGCCAAGCCCACGGTCATCCCGTTCAACGAGCTCTACGGCGCCCTTCAGCAGGGCGTCGTCGACGGCATGGCGACCCTCGGCAATCTGATGATCAGCCAGAAGTTCTACGAGGTCGTGAAATACTGCTACACGAACGACTGGGGCATCGGTCTCGACAAGCAGATGATCAACGCCGCGACCTGGAACAGCCTCAGCGCCGATCAGCAGAAGATCCTCACCGACACGTTCAAGGAGCTCGAGCCGAAGGACTTCTTCCGGGCGACGGAAGAGGCCGAGGTCGCGAACTACAAGAAGTGGCAGGAGTTCAACGGCGCGGAACTCGACGCCGACGCTCGATGCGGCGGCGGCACAGGCGGTGCTCAAGCCCGCCATTTCCAAGCTCGCCGACGAGATCTTCGGAGCCGGTACCTACGACAAGGTTCAGGCGGTGCAGGCCTAGGCCGAACCCGCTCACGCAACTTGCGCCGCCGTCCCCCGGGACGGCGGCGTTTTCATTCCGCCCGCATCATCTCCGCCGCGCGCTCGGCGACCATCATGGTCGGCGCCGCCGTATTGCCCGACGTGATGGTGGGAAAGACCGAGGCGTCGACAACCCGAAGCCCGCGGACACCGCGAACGCGCAACTGCTCATCGACGACGGAGCCGGGATCGGCGCCCATCCTGCACGTCCCCACCGGGTGAAAGACCGTGTCCGCCGTTGCCCGCACCCAGGCCTCGATCTCGGCGGCCGTCTCGATCCCCGGCCCGGGGGAAAGCTCCGGACCGCGATAGCGGTCGAAGGGCTTTTGCCTGAAGACCTCGCGAAGGATGCCGACCGCCTCGACGAGCTGATCCGCGTCGCGGGGCTCGGCCAGGTAGTTCGGCTGGATGCGCGGCGGGGTCCGCGCCTCGGCGGAGGCCAGCGTCACCCGGCCGCGGCTCAGCGGGCGCATGAGCGATGCGTTGGCCATGAAGCCGGGACCGTTGTTGATGGTCGTCTTGCGGAACGGATTGACGCGCAGCGTCGCGCTCGACAGGGCGGGGAGGAAGTGGCTCTGCAGCGTCGGCAGGTCGGCCCCCGGCGGCTTCAGATAAGCGCCGGCCTCAAGCGGGAAGACCGTCATCGGGCCGGTGCCAAGAGCCCAGGCCTCGAGGAACGCGAGAGCGCCCCTGTCGATGCGGGTCAGCCGATGCAGCGTCGCATCTTCGCTCGCGGCGTGTTGCACGCGGATCAGGACATGGTCCTGAAGATTGCGACCGACCTCCGGGCAATCGGCAACCACATCGATGCCGAGCGCGCGGATTTCATCGGCGGGGCCGACGCCGGAACGCAGCAGAAGGGCTGGCGAACCGATGGCGCCTCCGGCCGCGATGACCTCGCCGTCGCTGCGGATCACGCTTTCCCGTCCGCCTCGCACGACGACGATGCCGGTGGCGCGATCGCCCTCGAACGCGACCTTCAGCACTTCCACGCCGGTCAACACGGTGAGGTTCGGACGATCCAGGGCGCCGCGCAGGAACGCGGTCGCCGCGCTCTCCCGCCGTCCGTTGCGAATGGTGAAGTGGTAGTAGCCGAAGCCGTCGGGCGCTTCGCTGTTGAAGTCGTCGCAGAGCGGATAGCCGGCGGCGACGCCCGCCTCGATGAAGGCTTCCGACAGCGGGCTCACCGGCTTCGCCCGGCGCGAGACGGCAAGCGGACCGTCCGTCCCGTGCACCGCCGGCACGCCGCCGGGCCCGCGGAAATCTTCGCTGCGCAGGAAGGCGGGCCGGACCTTGTCCCACGACCAGGACGACAGGCCCGACTGCGCCCAGGCGTCGTAGTCGCTCGGAAGCCCGCGCGCATAGACCATGCCGTTGATGGCGGTGGAGCCGCCGAGCACCTTGCCGCGCGGCCAGTCCGATCGCCGGCCGCCGAGACCCGCCACCGGCTCGGTCTCATAGCGCCAGACGTGGCGACGGCCGCGCAGGAGGATGCCCGCCATCATCGGCACGGCGAACGACGGCGTACGGCCGCGGCCGCCGGCCTCGACCAGGAGAACGCGGTTGCCGGCGTCCTCGGAAAGCCGCGCCGCAAGAACGCAGCCGGCGGCGCCGGCGCCGACGATGATGTGAGAGTAGGGACCTGCTCCGATCACGTCCCTGCCGTCACGCCCGCGGCCTCGTCGAAGCCGCCCTGGCCGGTCATGCGCGCCCAGGCCTCGAAGGGCGGGCTGGCGCGGACCGCGCCCTCCACGATGAGCTGGCGCCAATGATCGCAGGCGTCGACGAAGTTCGGCACGCCGCCCGGGAACATGGCGAGGCTCAGCCCTTCGGCAATGGCCAGTTCGTCGGCGCCGGCGTCATAGGCCCCGACGATATGCTCGCGCACCCAGGACCAGCGCCGGTGGCATTGGTGCGCCGCGGCCATGCCGATCTCGGCGACGGCCCGACCGACCGGATGAACGGCAAGCAGCGCATCGAGCCCCTTCCGGTAGGCGGCGGCCCGCTCGAACCCCTCCATGTGCGGAGCCCAATGCGCCTCGACGAAGGCGAAACGTTCCGCGCCCTCGGCCCAGGCCGCCAGCGCCAGCGCCGCCTCGACATCGGCGATCTCGCCGCCGCCTTTCTTCAGCCGGTCGATATGGTGCGTGGCGATTGCCTCGCCGGTGGAGACGAGGATGATGAGCCAGACGATCTCCTTGTCCCGCTCGGACATGGCACGCGGGGTGAGCGTCAGCGCGGTGTAGGTTGCATCATAGGCGGTGAGCAACTCCGGATCGGCCACCGCGAGCAGCCCGTGATGGGGCAGGAGGTAACCGCGTTTCGCGCGAAGCGCGGTCAGCGCCTGCTCGACCTCGGCGACGGTTTCCGGACGTTTATTCTTCGGCATTCTCGGTGGCCTCTTCGGCTTTGGATTGTGATCGGCGGCCACGTCGGCGGCGGACCGGCCGCGCCAGCCGGCAGACCGCCCGATCGCTGGCGTGCATGGGGGGCTAGAGGGCTTCGGCTGCTGCCAGCACTTCCTCGACGTGGCCGGGGATCTTCACCGGCTTCCAGGCGCGGGCGATGCGACCGTCCGCGCCGATCAGAAAGGTCGCCCGCTCGACGCCCATGTATTTGCGGCCGTACATGGACTTCTCGATCCACAGACCAAAGGCCTCGATCGCCTTGCGCTCCGGGTCGGCGGCCAGCCTGACGCCCAGACCGTGCTTGTCGCGGAACTTGCAGTGCGATTCCGTGGTGTCCGGCGAAATGCCGACCACGGTCGTGCCCGCGGCCTCGAAAGCCGGCCCGGCCTTGGTGAAATCGATCGCCTCGATGGTGCAGCCCTGGGTGTCGTCCTTGGGGTAGAAATACACAACGACTTTCTTGCCGTGCATGGCGCTCAGCCGGAATCGGCCGCCATCGTCGGTTTCCAGATCGAAATCGGGAGCCTTGTCTCCAGAGGTCACCTCGGCCATTCGCCTTCCTTTCGTCGCACTTGGCTGTATTCAACAACAGACGGGTTCCGGCGGGGCCGGTGGCTGCACGGGGCCATCCTATCGCCGGGGCCGCCACGAACAAGGCTCCGGCGAGACGGGAAAATCTCGCCATCGGCGGCGTTCTTGGTAAAAGGGGCGAACGAAACAGTCAGGAATCACGTGCCGGCCCCGCCCGGCCCGGAGGGACCGACGACGCGAACGATGCGCCTCAAGATACTCCCCCCGGCGCGCGCCGCGCGGCCGTTGAGGCAACGCGGAACGCCGGCCGCCCGGTTCCGACTGGGCGTCCGCGCCCTGTCGGTGATCGTCGCTGTCCTCGCCGTCACGCTGGTCGGCGCCATCGTGTTGGTCCTGAGCGGTTCCGCCGATGTCGGCTTCGTCCGCGACCGCATCGCCGCCACAATTCGCTCCAGTGTCGGACCGGGATACTCCGTCGCCATCAAGCGGGCGGTGATCGACACCGATCCCGTGCTCGGACTGGTCGTCCGTGTCGACGACATCGTCATCCGCGATTCCGCCAACGACGTTGTCGCCAACGTGCCGGAGACGCGCTTCGTCATCGATCCCTATTCGCTGCTGCGCTTCCACGTCGACATCCGCTCCGTGGAACTCAACGGTCCGCAGGTATCCTTTGTGCGCGACCTTGCCGGCAAGGTGCTGCTCGGCGTGGCCGGGCGACAGGTGAATGACGGTACGGGCACGGCGCCGCCGCTGGCCGCGGCGCTGGCACCCAGGGTCGCGGTCGCGGATGGCGCGCAGGCGCCCGCGCCGCCGGCTGCGGCCGATCCCGGCGCGGCCGATGCCCAGCCCGGCCAGACCGCGGATGCGGGCGATCCGTCGCCGTCGGCCTTTCCGGATCTTGTCAGCGCCCTCCAGATCGTCGACCACGGAATCGAGCCGCCGATCGAAGCGGCGACCGCGGCCGGCTTCGAGCGCCTGTCGGTCGTCAACGGCACGATTTCGGTTTGGGACGCCGGTGACCGTCAGCAGCGGCGGTTCTCGACCACCGACATCGCTGTCTCGCTCGACCCGACGACGCAGGGACTGAACGTCAACTTCGCCACGTCGGGCTATAGCGGCCGCTGGACGGCCACGATCGACCGCGACCTCGATGCCTCGTCGGGCGGCCACGCGATCTCCGCGGTGTTCTCGCAACTGACCATGGCCGATGTCTTCCCCGCCTTCGGCGACGACAAGGGCCTGTTTGTCGCCGACGTGCCGCTCTACGGGCGCGCCAGCATGCACGTCAACGCCGCCGGCGAGGTGGAGGATGCCAGCGCCCGCATCGACCTCGGCGCCGGCACGCTGCGCTTCCGCGAGGAACTCGGCGGGCGCCAGGAGAGCGTTCTTCTCGACGAGGCCACCGTGCGCCTGCACTGGGACATCCCCAGCCGGGCGGTGGTCATCGATCCCTCGACCTTCTTCTTCGGCAACACCAGGGGCCTGGTGACCGGGCTGATCAAGCCCGAGGGCGATCCGAAGGACGGGCGCTACTCGTTCCGGTTCGATTCCCCGGGCACCGTGATGGCGCCGAGGGACTCGCGGGTGCCGCCGATGGTCGCGCAGCGCATCACGCTCGCCGGCAACGCCGACCTGAAGACCCGCACGCTGACTTTCGACAACGCCCTGATCGTCACCGCCGACGGGTCGGTGGCCGCCGCCGGCAGCCTTGGCTTCGAGCCGGACAAGACACCGTCGCTGGCGCTCGCCGCGACGTTTTCGCCGATGCCGGTTTCCACGCTCAAGACGATCTGGATACCGTTCATCGCCCCCGGCGCGCGGCGCTGGGTGATGGAGCACATGGTCTCGGGCGAACTGACCCAGGGGCACTTCGAGGCGTCGGTGCCGGCCGGCGTGCTGTGGGGCAAGCCGGTGCAATTGCCCGACAAGGCCATGCGCCTCGACATGCAGCTCAAGGACGTCACCTTCACGACGATCGGCGACGTTCCGGCGGTGCGCAAGGCGTCCGGGAATGTCGTGCTGTCCGGATCGACCTTCGGCGTCGATGTGAGCACGGCGGAGGTCGACGTGCCCGCCGGCACGGTCTCGGTCGAGGCCGCCGCCTTCGCCATCCCCAACGTCGCCAAGCGGCCGAGCACCGGCATCGTCGAGTTTCAGCTTGCCGGGCCGGCCGCGGCGCTGGCCCAGATCGCCGACGCCGACCCGCTCAACGCGCTCTCCCAGCGCGACCTGTCGCCGACCGATCTCAGCGGCGACGCCAAGGCGTCGCTGTCGGTTCGCTTCCCGCTGCGCGACCAGATCGACGAATCCGACGTCGACTGGAAGGTCGTGGTGAACACCTCCAAGGCCGCCAGCAAGGTGCCCGTGGAGGGGCGCAGCGTGAGCGACGCCGACGTCGCCCTGACGATCACCCCCGACGACATCACGGTCTACGGCAAGGCCAGGATCGACGGCGTGCTTGCCGACGTCAGCATGTCGCTGCCGGTGACCGGCGACTCCGCCGCCGCGCCCAAGCCGGGCGAGCGGCAGGTGCGGCTGGTGCTCGACGACGCGGCCCGCAAGCGGCTGGGCGTCGGCCTCGACGAAGTGCTGTCCGGCACCGTCACGGCGCTGGTCACCGACGGCGAGAACGGCGCGCAGCACTATGAGCTCGACCTCCGCCGCGCGCGGGTCGTTCTGCCGGGCGTCGGTTGGTCGAAAGGCATCGGCGTGCCCGCCACGCTGTCCTTCGACATCACCGAAGCCAAGGACGGCCGCTCGGTCGACAATCTGGTCCTCAGCGGCGATGGCTTCGGCCTGTCGGGCTCCGCCAAGCTCGATTCATCGTTCAACCTCCTGTCGGCGGACATCGACAAGCTGCAGTTGCGCAAGGGCGACTCGGTGGCGATCCGGCTCACCCGCGGCAAGAGCGGCTACGGCATCTCGGCGAGCGGCGCCGCCTTCGACCTGCGCGGGCTCATCGCCCATGTCCGCGACCACAACGACAAGGCCGGCGGCTTTCCCGACATCGCCATCGACGCCCATATCGACAAGCTGGTCGGCTACAACGGCGAAGTCATAACCGGCGCGGCGCTGAACCTGGTCTCGGTCGGCGGCGAGACCCAGAAAGTCTCCTTCAGCGGCTCCATCGGCCGGTCTCCGATCAGTCTCAACTATGCGGTCAGCCGCGCCGGCACCACGCTGAACGCCAGCACCAATGACGGCGGGCGCCTGCTCAGCTTCCTCGATCTCTACACCCGCATCTCCGGCGGAACGGTCAGCCTGAACGGGCAGGGGGCGGGCAACGCACCGCTGGTCGGCGCCATGGAGATCGACAACTTCGACGTGGTCAACGAGCCGGCCATGGCCAAGGTCGGCGTCGGCCGCACGGCCGGCGGCGGCGCCGACGGGTTCACGCCGGGGCGGGTGCACTTCGACCGCATGGTCGCCCGTTTCAACAAGACGCAGCGGGCGGTGGTGATCGAGGAAGCGTTGCTGCGCGGCGCCGCCATCGGCGCCACGTTCAGCGGCCGCTACGACCTGCGCGACGCCACCGTCTCGCTGACCGGCACCTACCTGCCGGCCTATGCCTTCAACAACCTGTTCAGCCGCATCCCGGTGATCGGGCTGATCGCCGGCGGCGGCTTCCGCGAGGGGCTGATCGGCGTCACCTTCAAGATCGAGGGGCCGATCGCCGAGCCGCGGGTGTTCTTCAACCCGCTGTCGGCGGTGGCGCCGGGCATCTTCCGCAAGATCTTCGAGTTCCAGCCGGGCGCGACCGGTGCCGCGCGGGCACCCGCCCCGGGGCAATGAAGAGCCGGCTAAACAGAACCTCTACTCCGGTCGTACCAGCACGTGCTTCTTGCGGCCAAGCGACAGCTTGACGATGCCGCCGGCCGCGTCGCGCGAGGTGACGGTGGTCGTCTCGTCGGTGATCACGGTGTCGTTGAGGCGCAGGCCGCCGCCGCGGATCTGGCGACGCGCCTCGCCGTTCGACGAGACCAGACCGGCGCGCACGAACAGGCCGAGCACGCCGATGCCCGCGGTCAGTTCCGCCGCCGGCACCGCGATCGTCGGCAGCGCTTCGGCGAGCGCTCCCTCCTCGAAGGTCTGCCGCGCCGCCTCCGCCGCCTCGTCGGCCGCGTCGCGGCCGTGCAGGAGCGCCGTCGCCTCGGTCGCCAGCACCTTCTTGGCCTCGTTGATCTCGCTGCCTTCGAGCGCCGCCAGGCGGGCGATCTCGTCGAGCGGCAGTTCGGTGTAGAGCTTCAGGAAGCGCTCGACGTCGGCGTCCTCGACGTTCCGCCAGAACTGCCAGTACTCGTAGGGCGACAGCATGTCGGCGTTGAGCCACACCGCCCCTTGCGCGGTCTTGCCCATCTTGGCGCCGGACGCCGTGGTCAGCAGCGGGCAGGTGAGGGCGTAGAGCTGCGGCAGGCCCATGCGGCGGCCGAGGTCGATGCCGTTGACGATGTTGCCCCACTGGTCGGAGCCGCCGATCTGCAGCGTGCAGCCGTGGCGGCGGGCCAGCTCGGTGAAGTCGTAGGCCTGCAGCACCATGTAGTTGAACTCGAGGAAGGTGAGCTCGTGCTCGCGGTCGAGGCGGAGCTTGACCGAATCCATCGACAGCATGCGGTTGATCGAGAAGTAGCGGCCGACGTCGCGCAGGAAGTCGATGTAGTTGAGCGGCGCCAGCCACTCGACGTTGTCGATCATGATGGCCGCGTTGGCGCCACTGTCGAAATCGATGAATTTGGCGAAGGTCGCCTTGAGGCTCTGCTTGTTGGCCTCGATCTCCTGGACGGTGAGCAGCTTGCGCGCCTCGTCCTTGCCCGACGGGTCGCCGACGCGGGTCGTGCCGCCGCCCATCAGGGTGATCGGCCGGTGGCCGGTCTTCTGCATCCAGCGCAGCATCATGATGCCGAGCAGGTTGCCGACGTGGTAGCTCGGCGCCGTGCAGTCGAAGCCCTGATAGGCGGTCACCATGCTCGTGGCGAATTGCCGGTCGAGCCCCTCAGGGTCGGAGCACTGGTGGATGAATCCCCGCTCCGCCATGATGCGGAGGAAATCGGACTTGAACTCGGTCATCGTGGCTTTCCCCGGCGGTCGCCCGCTTGCGAGGGCGCGCGCGGCTGTTTAGCAGGATGATCCACGGATTTCACGTGGGAATCGGGGGCCGGCGGCGCAACCATGAACGTGCTCGGCATGATGAGCGGCACCTCCATGGACGGGGTCGACGCGGCGGTGCTCGGAGACCGACGGCGAGGCGATTGCCGGATTCGGGCCGCGCCTGTTCCGCGCCTACACGGACGAGGAACGCGCCGTGCTCCGTCGGGCGCTCGCCGACGCCCGGTCGCTGACCGACCGCGACGCCCGGCCGGGCGCGCTCGGCGAGGCCGAGGCGGTGGTGACCGCCGCCCATGGCGAGGCTGTCGACCGGTTGCGGCAGGAAAACCCCGGCGCGGCCATCGATCTCGTCGGCTTCCACGGCCAGACCGTGTTCCACGCGCCGGAGCGGCGGCTGACGGTGCAAATCGGCGACGGGACGGCGCTGGCGAAACGCATCGGCCTGCCGGTGATCTTCGATCTGCGCGCCGCCGATGTCGCGGCGGGCGGAGAGGGCGCGCCGCTGGTGCCGGTCTATCATCGCGCGCTCGTCGCCAGGGGTGGCCTGACCGGCACGGTCGTGGTGGTCAATATCGGCGGCGTCGCCAACATCACCCGGATCGCGCCCAACGGGGACCTGGTGGCCGGCGACACCGGCCCCGGAAACGCCCTGCTGGACGATTTCATGCGCCAGCGCACCGGCGAGGCCATGGACCGTGCCGGTGCCCATGCGGCGCGCGGCAGGGTCGACGCCGCGGCGCTTGCCGCGCTCATGGCCAATCCCTGGTTCGCGCGGCCGATGCCGAAGTCCCTCGACCGCGACGCCTTCACCGCGGAACCGGTCGCCGCACTCTCCACCGAAGACGGTGCGGCGACGCTGACGGCCTTCACTTCTGGCACGATTCTGAAAGGCGTCGTGATCGCCGGCGGCGCCGACCGCATCGTGATTTCCGGCGGCGGGGCGAGCAATCCCGTGCTCATGCAGATGCTCGCCGCGGGTGCCGGCGTTCCGGTGGAAAGCGCGGAGAAACTGGGCTGGTCGCCGGATTTCATCGAGGCGGAGGCCTTCGCTTACCTCGCGGCGCGATCCAGCCGCGGCCTGCCGATCACGTTTCCCGGCACGACCGGAGCGCCGCGACCGATGACCGGCGGCCGCCGCGCCGACCCTTGAGCCCGTCTGGCCGGCCGGCCCATTGTGCGCTAGGGAACGGCTCCGCCCCTGATCCAGAAAAGCCAGCCAGACCAGCACCATGAACCTCCGCGACATCGCCACGGCGCTCTCCGCGACGGTCACCGGTGACGGCAGCCTCGAGATCTTGCGCATCGTCCACCCGGCCGACGCCGAAGGGCCCGGCGACCTCGCCGTCGCCCTCACGAAGGAGGCGCTCGGCCACCTCGACGGCACGCGCGCCGGGGCGGTGCTGATTCCGGTGAAGGCGACCGCACCCGGCGACCGGCCCGCCGTTTCCTATGGCGGCAACGAGCGCATGGCGGTGGCGATCCTGACCGCGTTGTTCGATCCTGGCCCGGCTCACGGCGACGGCATCCATGCCGGCGCCGTTGTCGCCCCGGACGCTGTCGTCGGCGACGGCGCCAGCATCGGGCCTTGCGCGGTCGTCGGGCCGGGAACCAGCGTCGGCGGCGGCACCGCGATCCTTGCCAACGTGACGCTCGGCGCGGGGGTCACCATCGGCCGGGACTGCGTGCTTCATCCCGGCGTCAGGGTCGGCGACCGTGTCAGGATCGGCGACCGGGTGATCGTCGGCGCCAACACCGTCATCGGCGCCGACGGCTTCAGCTTCATCCCGGTCAGCAATCCGGACGGGACCCGCAACGGCATCGACCGCCCGAAACGCACCCATTCGCTGGGCACGGTGGTGATCGGCGACGACGTCGAGATCGGCGCCGGCACCACCATCGACCGGGCGACGCTGCGCGAAACGCGCATCGGCAGCGGTACCAAGATCGACAACCAGGTGCAGATCGCCCACAACGCCACCATCGGCGAGAATTGCCTGATCTGTGGCATGGTGGGGATCGCCGGCAGCGCCGTCGTCGGCGACCGGGTGGTCATGGCGTCGGGCTCGGGCGTCGCCGATCACGTCACCGTCGGCGAGGGCGCCACCATCGCCGCCGGCTCGGGCGTCGGCAGCCACGTGCCGGCCGGGGCGGTTTATTCGGGCGTTCCGGCCGTCAGCCATGCTACGTCAATCGAGCGCTACGCCAATATCGGCCGCCTGAAGACCCTCTACCCGAAGGTCGAGGACCTCAAAAAACGGCTTGAAGCTCTGGAAAAAGCCGCCGAGGGTGGGTAGCAAGGAAGCAAGGACAGCCTTGGGGGACTGGAGGCAACGCAACATGGCCGACGTGGCAGACGACGTGATCGCAATTATCGCCAAGAAGGTGCCTGGCGGTAAGGAGATCAAGCTGGACGACAACCTGCAGGAACTCGGCCTGGAATTGATCGACGCCCTGGAGATGGTGTTCGACCTCGAGGAAAAGTTCGGAATCCAGATTCCCTACAACGCCAATAGCGCCGCCACCGATTTCGCCACCGTCGGAGACGTGGTCAAGGCCATCCAGGGCCTGGTCGCCCAGAAGCAGCAAACGTGAAGTGGCCGCACCGCGTCGTCGTCACCGGCTGTGGGGTCGTCTCGCCGGTCGGCAAGGATACCGCCTCCTACTGGCAGGCATTGCGCGAGGGCCGCAGCGGCATCGCCACGCCGACTTCCGTTCCGCCTGAATTGCTGTCCGGCGAAGTCGTCGCGGAGGTCAAGGACTACGATCCGCTGGCCTATTTCGAGGAGCGCCAGCTCTCCCCGCTCGATCGCGTCTCGCAATTCGCGGTGATTGCCGCCCGTGAGGCGGTGGCGGCGTCGGGTCTCTCGTTCGAAAACGGCCTGGCGGAGCGGACCGCGGCGATCGTCGGCACCGGCATCGGCGGCGCCACCACGATCGACGAGTCCTACAAGCGGCTCTATCGCGACAACGCCACCCGCATCTACCCGCTGACCGTGCCCAAGTTGATGCCGAACGCGCCGGCGAGCCAGGTGTCGATGCATATCGGCCTGCGGGGGCCGTCCTTCGGCGTGGTCAGCGCCTGTTCCTCGGCCACCCACGCCATCGGCCTCGCCTTCCAGATGGTCCGCGCCGGCATCGCCGATGCGGCCGTGGCCGGCGGCACCGAGGCCTGCATCACGCTCGGCACGCTGAAGAGCTGGGAAGCGCTGCGCGTCATGGCGACCGACACCTGCCGGCCGTTTTCCAAGGAGCGCAAGGGCCTGGTCATCGGCGAGGGCGCTGCCATGCTGATGCTGGAGACGCTGGAGGCCGCGACCGCGCGGGGCGCCGACATCATCGGCGAGATCGTCGGCTTCGGCATGAGCGCCGACGCCAGGGACCTGACCAATCCCGACGTCGGCGGCATGTCGCGGGCGATGAAATCCTGCCTCGCCGATGGCGAACTCGACGCCGGCGACGTCGACTACATCAACGCCCACGGCACCGGCACGCTGGCCAACGACACCGCCGAGACCCAGGCGCTGAAGACGACCTTCGGCGACCACGCAGCGAAGATTCCGACGTCGTCGACCAAGTCGATGGTCGGCCATGCGCTCGGCGCCGCCGGCGCGCTCGAATTCGTCGCCACGCATCCTCGCCATCCGCGACAATATCGCGCCGCCGACCGTGAATTATCTCGGTCCCGACCCGGCCTGCGATCTCGACTGGGTGCCGAACGAGGCACGCGAGATGAAGATCGACACCGCGCTGTCGAACTCCTTCGCCTTCGGCGGCCTCAACGCCGTGCTGGCGGCGAAGCGGCCGGGCTAGCTGCCAGCCGGCGAGCCGGATAATAGCGACGACGCCAACCGGAGGAATTCGTCATGCCAGATTTGACCGGGCGCGTGGCGCTGGTCACCGGCGGCTCGCGCGGCATCGGCAAGGCGATTGCCCTGGCGCTGGCCGAGGCGGGGACGGCGGTCGCCGTCAACTATCGCAAACGCGCCGAGGAGGCGGAGGCCGTCGCCGAAGCCATCCGCAACGGCGGCGGCAAAGCCGCTGCCTTCGGCGCCGACGTCTCGATTCGCTCGGCCGTGCAGACCATGGTTGGAGGCGTGGAAGAGCGCCTCGGCCCGATCGACATTCTGGTCAACAATGCCGGCAGCGCCGAGCCGCGCAGCCTCGACGACATCACGGAAGAGGATTTCGACCGCGCGCTGGCGGTCAATCTCAAGTCCGCCTTCCTCTGCACGCAGGCCGTCGTGCCGGGCATGCGGACGCGGCGCTGGGGCCGGATCGTCAACATCTCCTCGATCGGCGCCCGCATCGGCTCTGGCTCGGTCAGCGTCGCCTACGGCACCGCCAAGGCCGGGCTGGAAGGCCTGACGCGCGCTTACGCGGTGCGTCTTGCGGCGGAGGGCGTGACGGTGAACGCCGTGGCGCCGGGCCTGATCGACACGGAGATGGGCCAGCCGCTGATCGAGGCCGGCGTCGGCGCCCGCATTCCGGTCGGGCGCGTCGGCACGGTGGACGACATCGCGCAAGCCGTTGTGGCGATTGCCGGAAACAGCTTCATGACCGGCCAGACGGTCGCCGTGAACGGTGGCGCTCTGTTTTCCTGAGCCGGTGCGTTCCGGCGATCCCGGCCAAAAGCGACAGCGTCAGCCGTGCGGCAGCAGGGCCAGCAGCGAGGCGAGCAGCACCGCCACCGCGAGCGCGGCATTGGCGATGCGCGACGTGGTCGGGTCGCGCAGCAAGCGGGCGAAGGCCCGGCCGGCGAACAGCCAGGCAACGTGGATGACGACGATCATGCCGGCGAGAACGGCGGCCTTGGCAACGGCGTCGGTGACCGGATCGGCGACCAGACGATTGGCGGCGAACACCGCCGCGATGGCGACATAGGCCTTGGGGTTGGCGATGCCGAGCAGGACGCCGCCCCAGAACGGCGGCGGCCGGCTCGCCGGATCGGCGGCGGCCAGAGGCGGCGCCGAGGCGATGCGCCAGGCGAGATAGACGATATAGGCGATCGCGGCGACGGTCAGCGCCGGGCCGATCGCCGGCAATGAAAGCAGCGCCGCGCTGACCCCGAAGGCGACGGCGAGGAGCACGCCGGTCGTGCCGACGACGAGACCGAGGAGATAGGGAATTGACCGGCCGATGCCGAAGGCGCCGCCGACGGCGGCGATGCTGATCGTGGCGGGGCCGGGGCTGCCCATCACCGCCAGCGCGGCAAGGACCAGCGAGAGCAGCGGGCTCCAATTCGACATGGCGCCTCCCGCCGCGTCAGTCCCGAGGCGCAGGCGCGCCCGGCCGGTCCGCCCGTGTCGTGAATCAGGCCGCGTCCGCGTCGGTCGCCAGGCGACGGTCGACGTAGTCGGAGCAGATCCCGATCAGCTCGTCGACGTTGTTCTCGAAGAAATGGTTGGCGCCCTTCATGATCGTCTGGTCGATGGTGATGCCCTTCTGGGTCTTCAACTTGTCGACCAGGACCTGGACGTCCTTGGGCGGCGACACCTTGTCCTGGTCGCCGTGGATGATGAGCCCGGACGACGGGCAGGGGGCGAGGAAGGTGAAGTCGTAGAGGTTGGGCTGCGGGGCGATGGAGATGAAGCCCTCGATCTCCGGCCGGCGCATGAGAAGCTGCATGCCGATCCAGGCGCCGAACGAGAAGCCGGCGACCCAGCAGGAGCGCGCGTCGATGTGGACCGACTGCACCCAGTCGAGCGCCGCGGCGGCGTCCGAGAGTTCGCCCGAGCCATGATCGAACTCGCCCTGGCTGCGGCCGACGCCGCGGAAATTGAAGCGCAGCACGGCGAAGCCGCGCTTCGCGAACATGTAGAAGAGCTGGTAGGCGATCTGGTTGTTCATCGTGCCCCCGAATTGCGGGTGGGGGTGCAGGATGATGGCGATCGGGCCGTTCTTGCGCTTGGCCGGCTGGAAGCGGCCTTCGAGACGCCCGGCCGGGCCGGTGAAGATGACTTCAGGCATGGGAGGTGTGTCGATCCTCGGAGGTAGAGCCGCCGTTCGGCGGGATAGCCGGCGCTCGGGCAATACGGTGGCGAAATTGGCCAAATGCCGCCAAGCAGGGCGGCGAGTTGGCGTTTCATATCACAATCGCGGGGGGCGAATTCAAGGATAACCGACAGGGCGCGTCGGTTGCCGGGCGGCCATATCGCGGCGGGAGGCGATTTCAGACCGATCCGGAGCGTGCTATTCCGCCGCCATGTACCAGCCAGCGCACTTCCGCGAGGACGATCCCGCCGTTCAGCACGCGCTCATCCGCGCCCATCCGGCCGGGCTCCTCGTGACGCACGGCACGGCCGGGCTGGAAGCAAACCTGATCCCCTTCGTCCTCGACGCCGGCGCCGGCCCGAAGGGGACGCTGAAGGGCCATCTTGCCCGACCGAACCCGCAATGGCGGAACGCCGATCCGTCGGCCGAGGCGCTCGTCGTGTTTCAGGGGCCGGAGGCCTACATCACACCGTCGTGGTACGCGACCAAGGCCGAGACCGGGAAGGTGGTTCCGACGTGGAACTACGCCATCGTGCAGGTCCGCGGGCGCATGCGTGCGATCGACGACCGCGACTGGCTGCGCGACCAGATCGAGGCGCTGACGCGCTCGCAGGAAGACAAGCGCGACGCCCCCTGGCATGTCGGCGATGCGCCCGCCGCCTACGTTGACGCGATGATACGGGGCATCGTCGGCATCGAGATCGAGATCGCCGGCATCGAGGGGAAGTGGAAAGCCAGCCAGAACCGGCCGGCCGAAGACCGATCGGGTGTCGTGGCGGGATTGCGTGGCGAGGCAAGCGATGCCGCCGCGGCCATGGCCGGGCTGGTGGAAGCGGCCGGTGGCAAGGGCGGGCCATAGCGCCGCCGCTGCGACGGCATGAGGAGCGGACCTTGCGGCTCTACACGAGGTGGCAGAATTCCGCGGGCGAGCGGGTCCGCATCGCCCTCAATCTGAAGGGGATCGACTACGAATACGTGGCGGTCGGCGCGCTGCCGCCGGGCGAATACCGCCGCATCAACCCGCAGGGCCTGATGCCGACGCTGGAGGTGGAGGGCCGGTTCATCGCCCAGTCGGGCGCCATTCTGGAATACCTTGAGGAGCGCTGGCCCGATCCCCCTCTGCTGCCCGCCGATCCGGTGCTGCGGGCGCAGGCGCGCGCTTTCGGCGCCCATATCGCCGCCGAGATGCACGCCATCACGGTCATCCGCGTGCGCAAGTTTCTGGCGGAGGGCATGGGCCTCGCGGACGACAAGGTTGCGGAGTGGGTCGGGCACTGGACGGAGGAAGGCTTCGCGGCGCTGGAGGCGACGCTGGCGCGACGCGAGACGTCCTGGCCATTCTGCTTCGGCGAGACGCCAGGTTGGGCGGACCTCCACCTCGTGCCGCAACTCGCCGCCTCGCGGCGGCTCGGCGCGGACCTGTCACGTTACGCGCGACTGTTGGCGGTCGAGGCGAACTGCGTCGGCCTCGATGCGTTCAAGCGCGCCCGGCCCGAGGCGCAGCCGGACTATCCGGGCTGAGATTCGCCGGCCGCCGCTTTCAGCTCGATCGTGCCCCAGGTCCGGCTGTAGATGCCCGAGACCCGCGCCGCCTCGTCCGCCGGGACCTCGACATCGAGGGCTTTTGAGTGGCGGGTGAAGAGCGCCTTGAGCACGGCCTGGACCTTGTGCGGGCCGGGTTCGCATTCCACGGTCTTGGTCTCGCCGAAGCGGACCCGGCCGACGTTTTCGCCGTCGACCAGCACGTCGATGCCGCGAACGCCGAAAAGCCAGCCCGGGCTCGGAAACGTGATCTCGATACGGCTTGCCGGCATGCCCATGTCCCCCCTATCGGCCGGGCGAATGTGCTAGATGATCCGCCCCCCGGAGGTTGTATGATGATCCGGTGGCCTACCGACTGCAAGGAACCATGGCAGAGCGCCGCACCTATCTCGACTACAACGCCACCGCGCCGCTGAGGCCGGCGGCGCGCGAAGCCATGCTCGCGGCGCTGGACGCGGTCGGCAACGCCTCGTCGGTTCACGCCGAGGGCCGTGCCGCGCGCGCCCGCGTCGAACAGGCGCGCACCGAAGTCGCCGCGCTGGTCGGCGGCGCAGCCGAAGCTCGTGACCTTCGTCAGCGGCGGCACCGAGGCCAACAACACGGTGCTGACGCCGGACTGGCGGCTCGGGCGCGAGACGGTGGAACTGGCGGCGCTCTTGGTTGGGGCGACCGAGCATCCCTCCGTGCTTGCCGGCGGCGGCTTCGCGCCGGACGAGATCCGGACCATCCCCGTGAACGGCGAGGGCATCGTCGATTGCGACGCCCTCGGCCGGATGCTGGCCGCGGCCAAGGGACGGGCGCTGGTCTCCGTCATGCTTGCCAACAACGAGACCGGCGCCATCCAGCCGGTCGCCGAGGTGGCGCGCATTGCCCATGAGGCCGGCGCAATCGTTCATTGCGACGCGGTCCAGGCGGCGGGACGCATCCCGGTCGATATTGC
Source organism: uncultured Alphaproteobacteria bacterium (assembly GCA_963822975.1). GTDB lineage: Bacteria > Pseudomonadota > Alphaproteobacteria > Rhizobiales > Kaistiaceae > CAVSRC01. The sequence continues at coordinate 32,744 of CAWGJV010000022.1, read as the reverse complement.
GGCGCTCGGCGTCGATGTGCTGACCGTGTCGGCGCACAAGATCGGCGGGCCGCAGGGAGCCGGCGCGATCGTGCGGGCGAGCGACGACGTGACCTTCGCCCCCTTGCTGACCGGTGGCGGGCAGGAATTCCGCACCCGCGCCGGGACCGAGAACGTGGCGGCGATCGCCGGTTTCGGCGCGGCGGCGACCGCTGCCCTTGCCGACCTCGACGGCACCGCCGCCTGGGCCGGCTGGCGCGACCGGTTGGCGGAGATCGTCGGCCCGAAGGCGACGGTCTTCAGCGCCAATGCGCCGCGCCTGCCCCAGACGCTCTGCCTGGCCGTGCCCGGGGTTCCGGCGGAAACCCTTGTAATCGCACTGGATTTGGCCGGGATCGCGGTGTCTTCCGGGTCGGCCTGCTCGTCCGGCAAGGTGGCGCCGAGCCATGTGCTGGCGGCCATGGGGGTGGCGCCGGACCTGGCGCGCTGCGCAATTCGGCTGAGCCTGGGGTGGGAATCGACCGAATCCGACTTAGATTCATTCGCAACAGCCTGGAAGGCCGTGGTAAAGCACGTCGCGCCAGGAGAGAGTCAGGCGGCCTGAAAGTCGCCGATATCGCTCACCCGCGGTCCTTGAAACCGCTGTGGATGGAGTAGGGAATGCCAGCCGTTCGCGAGACGGTCGATCAGGTTCGCCGGATCGACGTCGACCAGTACAAATACGGGTTCGTCACCGACATCGAGTCCGACATGGCGCCGAAGGGCCTGTCGGAAGACACGGTGCGTTTCATCTCGGCCAAGAAGGGCGAGCCGGAGTGGATGCTCGAATGGCGGCTGGCCGCCTATCGCCGCTGGCTGACGCTGACCGAGCCGACCTGGGCGCGGGTGAAATATCCCAAGATCGATTTCCAGGACATCTACTATTACGCGGCGCCCAAGAAGACCGCCGGGCCGAAGAGCCTCGACGAGGTCGATCCCCAGCTTCTCGCCACCTACGAGAAGCTCGGCATCCCGCTCCGCGAGCGTGAGGTGCTGGCCGGCGTTCAGGGCGCGCGGGTGGCGGTCGACGCGGTCTTCGATTCCGTTTCGGTCGTGACCACCTTCCGCGAGGAGCTGAAGAAAGCCGGCGTGCTCTTCTGCTCGATCTCCGAGGCGATCCGCGAATACCCGGAGATCGTGCGCAAGTATCTCGGCTCGGTCGTGCCGATCACCGACAATTTCTACGCCACGCTCAATTCGGCGGTCTACTCCGACGGCTCCTTCGTCTTCGTGCCGGAAGGCGTGCGCTGCCCGATGGAACTGTCGACCTATTTCCGCATCAACGAGAAGAACACCGGCCAGTTCGAGCGCACGCTGATCATCGCCGAGAAGGGCGCCTACGTCTCCTATCTGGAGGGCTGCACGGCGCCGATGCGCGACGAGAACCAGCTCCATGCCGCGGTCGTCGAACTGGTCGCGCTGGAAGACGCCGAGATCAAGTATTCGACCGTGCAGAACTGGTACCCCGGCGACGCCGACGGCAAGGGCGGCATCTACAACTTCGTCACCAAGCGCGGCGACTGCCGCGGCGACCGCTCCAAGATCTCGTGGACGCAGGTCGAGACCGGCTCGGCGATCACCTGGAAGTATCCGAGTTGCATCCTCCGGGGCGACGATTCGGAAGGCGCGTTCTACTCGATCGCGGTGTCGAACGGTCACCAGCAGGTGGACTCGGGCACCAAGATGACCCACCTCGGCAAGCGGACGAAGAGCCGGATCATCTCCAAGGGCATCGCCGCCGGCTATTCGAACAACACCTATCGCGGTCTCGTCACCTCGCACCGCAAGGCGACCGGGGCGCGCAACTACACCAACTGCAACTCGCTGCTGATCGGCGACAAGTGCGGCGCCCACACCATCCCCTATATCGAGGCGAAGAATTCCGGCGTCGTCTTCGAGCACGAGGCGACCACGTCGAAGATCTCCGACGACATGCTGTTCTATTGCCGCAGCCGCGGCCTCTCAGACGAGGAAGCGGTGGCGCTGGTGGTCAACGGCTTCGTCAAGGAAGTCATCCAGCAATTGCCGATGGAGTTCGCCGTCGAGGCGCAGAAGCTGATCGGCATCAGCCTGGAAGGCTCGGTGGGCTAGGCCCCGCCGTCATCCGGCATTCACCGCAAGAGGGCGAGGACCGTGGTTGAGCAAGTCAAACCTGTGATGAACATCGCCGACGTGCCGCTGCGCGACAACGCGCATGGCGACACGTTCGAGGCGAAGATCGGGTCGTTCGGCAAGGCGATCGGCTCGAACATCGGCGTCATGATGCATGTGGTCGAGCCGGGCAAGAAGGCGTTCCCTTTCCACGCCCACCACATGACGCAGGAGCTCTTCGTCATCCTCGAGGGCGAGGGCACCTACCGGTTTGGCTCGGAGAGCTATCCGATCAAGACCGGCGACGTGCTGGCGGCGCCGACCGGCGGGGCGGAAGTCGCCCACCAGATCATCAATACCGGCAAGACGACGCTCAAATATCTCGGCATCTCGGCCAATCCGACCGGTATCGGCGACGTGGTCGAATATCCGGACTCGGGCAAGTTCGGCGTCTCCGCACGCTTCGACTGGGCGACCGGAAAGGGCTTGCGCTACATCGGCCGCCAGGAAAATTCGCTCGACTATTGGGACGGCGAATGATGGCAAAGACCAGTGCCACAGAAAGAGTATCCGGGAATGCTTGAGATCAAGAATCTTCACGTTTCGGTCGACGACCGAGAGATCCTGCGCGGCATCGACCTCTCGGTCGGCAAGGGCGAGACCCACGCCATCATGGGGCCGAACGGTTCCGGCAAGTCGACGCTCGCCTACGTGCTCGCCGGCCGTCCCGGCTATGACGTCACGGACGGCACGGTGACCTTCAACGGCGAGAACCTGCTCGACATGGAGCCGGACGAGCGCGCCGCCGCCGGCGTCTTCCTTGCCTTCCAGTATCCGATCGAGATTCCCGGCGTGGCGACGATGACCTTCCTGAAATCGGCGCTGAACGCCCAGCGCAAGGCGCGCGGCGAGCCGGAACTCTCCACGCCGGACTTCGTCCGCCGCGTGCGCGAGGTCGCCGACCGGCTCAACGTGACGCAGGAGATGCTGCGCCGGCCGCTCAATGTCGGCTTCTCCGGCGGCGAGAAGAAGCGCAATGAAATCATGCAGATGGCGCTACTGGAGCCGTCGCTCTGCGTGATGGACGAGACCGATTCCGGCCTCGACATCGACGCGCTTCGCGTCGTCGCCGACGGCGTCAACACCATGAAGTCGCCGGAGCGCGGCATCATCGTCATCACCCACTACCAGCGCCTGCTCAACCACATCGTGCCCGACGTCGTGCACGTGCTCTCGGCCGGCCGCATCGTCCGCTCCGGCGGCAAGGAACTGGCGCTGGAACTGGAAGACAAGGGCTACGCCGAGTTCACCGATGCGGCGGCCTGAGGCATATCGATGACCGCCGAACCGCGGACAATGCGCACCAAGGCGGAAGAGGCGCTGGTCGCCGCCTTCCGCGACGCGGCGGCGCGCCTGCCGGGCGGCGAGGCGATCGCCAAGCGTCGCGACGCGGCCATGGCGCAGTTCGAGCGGAGCGGCCTGCCGCATCGCCGCGTCGAGGCGTGGAAATACACCGACCTCCGCGCGCTGATGAAGAGCGCCGCGCCGCTTGCCGGCGACGCCGACGAGGCGACGCTGACCGAACTGATGGGCGAGGACCCGCTCGCCGACCTCGACCGCGCGCGCATCGTCATCGTCAACGGCCGCTACCGGCCGGACCTCTCCGATCTCGGCGATATCGACGGCGTCTCCGTGACGTCTCTGGCCGATGTCCTGGCGAAGACGCCGGAGCGCGTCGGCAGGCTCTTCGCCGATATCGACGATGCGGCGCTGGCTCTCAACTCCGCGTTCATGCAAGGCGGCGTCGTGGTCGATGTCGCCAAGGATGCAAAGCCGGCGCGGGCCATCGAGATCGCCCATGTCACGGCGGCCGGCGAGCCCGTCGCGGTCTTCGGCCGCGATGTGGTGACGGTCGGCGCCAATGCCAGCGTCCGCTTCGTGGATTCGCATCGCGGGCCGGCCGGGCTCGGCTACCAGGTCAATGTCGTCACCGAACTCAACGTGGGGCAGGGCGCCAACGTTGAGTGGTCCCGCCTGCTGGCGGAAGGCGATGCCGCCCAGCACATCGGCTCGCTGGTCACACGGCTGGACGCGGATTGCGCGCTGAACCACCTCGCTGTGAACGCCGGCGGCGCGCTCTGGCGCTGGCAGGGCTTCACCACGGTCGCCGGGCGCGGCGTCACGCTCGCCTTTGGCGGCGCCACCATGCTGCGCGACAAGCAGCATGGCGACCAGACTCTTGTCGTCCAGCACGCCGAGGGCTGGTCGTCGAGCCGCGAACTCTTCAAGACCGTCGTCGACGACACCGCCGAGGGCGTCTTCCAGGGGCGGATCGTGGTCGATCCCGATGCCCAGAAGACCGACGCCAAGATGATGACCCAGGCGCTGCTGCTCTCCGATGCGGCGCAGTTCTCCGCCAAGCCGGAGCTGGAGATCTTCGCCGACGACGTTCAGTGCGGCCACGGCGCCACGTCGGGACGCATCGACGACACGCAGCTCTTCTACCTGATGGCGCGCGGCGTGCCGCGCGCCGAGGCCGAGCGCCTGCTGATCGAGGCCTTCCTCGACGACGCCATCGACGCCATCCGCGACGAGAAGACGGCGGCGGCGCTGAAGGACGTCGTCAGCGCATGGCTGAGGAAGCGGGGAGGGGCGTGATGAACGCGCCAGCTCCGAACGTATCCGCCCCCTACGACGTCGAGGCGATCCGCCGCGACTTCCCCATTCTGTCGCGGACCGTCTACGACAAGCCTTTGACATATCTGGACAATGGCGCCTCGGCGCAGAAGCCGCAGGCGGTCATCGACGCGGTGACACACGCCTATTCGTCGGAATACGCCAACGTCCATCGCGGCCTGCATTTCCTGTCGAACGCGGCGACGGAGAAATACGAGGAAGCGCGCGAGATCGCCCGGCGCTTCATCAACGCCGCGCACGTGGACGAGATCGTTTTCACCCGCAACGCAACGGAAGCGATCAACCTCGCGGCGGCCTCCTTCGGCGGTTCGGTGATCGGCGAGGGCGATGAGATCGTGCTGTCCATCATGGAGCACCACTCCAACATCGTGCCGTGGAACTTCCACCGCGAGAAACGTGGTGCGGTCATCAAGTGGGCGCCGGTCGCCGACGACGGCACCTTCCTCGTCGACGAATTCGAGAAGCTGCTGACGCCGCGCACCAGGATGGTGGCGATCACCCACATGTCGAATGTGCTCGGCACCGTCGTGCCGGTGAAGGAGGTCTGCCGCATCGCCCATGAGCGCGGCATCCCGGTCCTGATCGACGGGTCGCAGGGCGCGGTCCACCTGCCCGTCGACGTGCAGGACATCGACTGCGATTTCTACGCCTTCACCGGCCACAAGGTGTACGGGCCGACCGGCATCGGCGTGCTCTACGGCAAGCGCGCGCGACTGCAGGCGATGCCGCCCTACATGGGCGGCGGCGAGATGATCGCCGAAGTCAGCGAGGACCGCGTCACCTACGCCGAGCCGCCGCACCGTTTCGAGGCCGGCACGCCGCCGATCGTGCAGGCGATCGGTCTCGGCGCCGCGCTGACCTACATGGAAGCGATCGGCCGTGAGCGCATCGCCGCCCACGAGGCGACGCTCGCGGCTTACGCCCACGAGCGTCTGTCGCGCATCAACAGCCTGACGCTCTACGGCCAGGCGAAGGGCAAGGGCGCCATCGTCTCCTTCAACATGGCCGGCGCCCACCCGCACGACATCTCGACCATCATCGACCGTGCCGGCGTTGCGGTGCGGGCCGGGACCCATTGCGCCCAGCCGCTGCTCGCCCGTTTCGGTACCACCGCCACCTGCCGCGCCTCCTTCGCGCTCTACAATACCGTCGAGGAGGTCGATCGCCTTGCCGAGGCCTTGCAGAAGGCCCATGATTTCTTCGCGTGATGCCCATGGAAGACACCGCCGCCACCCCGACCACCGAGACCACGACGCCTGAGCCGGAGGCGGCGCAGGCGAGTCTCGTCGGTCAAGCCGCAAGCCACCGGCTCGGCGATTCCGCCGGAGGAACTGGAACGGCTGACCGGCGATATCGTCGCGGCGCTGAAGACGGTCTACGACCCCGAGATTCCCGCCGACATCTACGAACTTGGCCTGATCTACCGGGTCGATATCGACGACGACAAGAACATCGAGATCGACATGACCCTGACCGCGCCCGGTTGTCCGGTTGCCGGCGAGATGCCCGGCTGGGTGGAGAACGCCGTCAGTCTCGTCCCCGGCGTCGCCAATGTGGCGGTCAACATGGTCTTCGACCCGCCGTGGACGCCCGAGCGCATGTCGGACGAGGCGAAGGTGGCGCTCGACTGGTACTGAGCGCCGTCGCAGGGAGGAGAAGCACGGTGAGCCGTCTTGCCCCGTCCGCGGCCGTCGCGGGACTGCTCGTTGTTGCCGGCACGTCGATGGCGACGGCCGAGGACTCGCTCCGCACGCTCGCCGACGCCCACGGTCTCCATATCGGCGCCGCCGTCGCCATGGGGCCATTCCGCTCCGAAGCGACCTATCGCGACGTGCTCAAACGCGAGTTCAACGCTCTCGTCGGCGAGAACGCCTTCAAATGGGGGCTCATTCATCCCGGTCGCGACAGCTACCACTTCGACGAAACCGACGCGCTGGTCGCCTTTGCCGAAGAGAACGGCATGATGGTGCGCGGCCACACGCTCGTCTGGCACAACCAGAATCCCCCTGGCTGACCTCCGGCAAATTCAGCCGCGACGAGGCGATCGCCATTCTGCACGACCACATCGCCACCGTGGTCGGCCGCTACAAGGGCAAGATCGCCGCAGTGGGACGTGGTCAACGAGGCGATCGACGATCGCGGCAATCCGCGCGAGACCTTGTGGTCGCAGATGATCGGCCCCGACTACATCGAGATGGCCTTCCGCTTCGCCCATGAGGCCGACCCGGACGCGAAGCTCTTCTACAACGACTACAACGACGAGAGCCTGAACGCGAAGTCGAACGCGGTCTATGCCCTGGTCAAGGAGCTGAAGGCGAAGGGCGTGCCGATCGACGGCGTCGGCTGGCAGATGCATCTGGTCAACGGCTTCCGCATCCGCGCCGAACATCGCGAAAATGCCGCGCGGCTGGCCGAGCTCGGCGTCGACATCGCGATCACCGAACTCGACGTGCGCACCCCGCTGCCGGCGACGAAGCCGGCGCTTGAGCGGCAAGCCGACGCCTTTGGCGACGTGACCGGCTTCTGCCTCGCCTTGGCGAACTGCCACACGCTGATGACCTGGGGCTTCACCGACGGTTCGTCGTGGATCCCGGGCTTCTTCGGCGGATACGGCGACGCGCTGCCTTTCGACGCGGAATACCGGCCGAAGCCCGCCTGGCAGGCCATGCACGACGCACTGGCGGCGGCCGGCCAGTGAGCGCAAAGCTGCCGGTCGGCAAGTTTGAGCGGAATCAAATGCTTGGCGGGGCTTGTCGTCTATCGCGAAGCGGCCCATTTTAGGCAGGCGGCGCGACGGCACTGAACCGGAGCGTCCGACACAGAAGGCTCGACATGGCAAGTTCACGCCCCCGCCCGTCCGTCATTTCGCTCACCGAAGCCGCCGCGGCCCGTGTGCGCGACCTGGTGGCGAACAACGACAAGGCGCTGATCGGCGTCCGCGTCGGCGTGAAGAACGCCGGCTGCGCCGGCATGGCCTACACGCTCGATCCGGTCGAAGCGGCCAACGCCGCCGACGATGTGGTCACCGCCCACGGCGCCACGGTCTATGTCGATCCGAAGGCGGTGCTCTTCCTGCTCGGCGCCACCATGGATTTCGAGACCACCAAGCTGCGCTCCGGCTTCGTCTTCCACAATCCCAACGAAGTATCGTCGTGCGGCTGTGGCGAGTCGGTGGAACTGAAGCCGGCGGCCTCGCGCGAGCCGGCGGAAGCCTGAACCATCCCACCCCGCATGCCCGGCCTGTTCGCCCGCCTGAAGGCCGATGCCAATGAGGCCTGGTGGGCGTACACGACGCACGATTTCGTGCGCGCGCTCGGCGAGGGCACGCTGCCGCCGGCAGCCTTTCGCCACTACCTGACGCAGGACTACCTCTTCCTCATCCAGTTCGCCCGCGCTTATGCGCTGGCCGCCTACAAGGCGCCGACGCTTCGCGACATGCGCCAGGCCGCCGCCGGCATGACCGCCATCCTCGACACCGAGTTGAAGCTGCATGTGCGCCTGGTCGAACGCTGGGGCCTGAGCGAGCGGCAGCTCGAGGAGACCGGCGAGGCGCGCGAGACGATCGCCTACACCCGTTTCGTGCTCGACGCCGGCGCGCGCGGCGACCTCCTCGACCTGATGACGGCGCTGGCGCCGTGCGTCATCGGCTATGCCGAGATCGGCCATATGCTCGCCGGCAGCCAGAGCGGCCGCGCCGCCGACAATCCCTACCGCGAATGGATCGCGGAATATGCCGGCGAGACCTATCAGGCGCTCGCCCGGGACGCCGAGGCGGAACTCGACCGGCTCGCCGCGGACGGCTTGACCGAAGCGCGCTACCCGCGTCTCCTCGCCCTGTTCGACCGGGCGACCCGACTGGAAGCTGACTTCTGGCAGATGGGCCTGGACGTGGTGCAATAGGAGAGGCACGTGGCGGGGGGCCTTGAGGAACTGCTCGACGAGCTGATGGAGCCGCTTGGCGGCGTCGCCATCCGCCGCATGTTCGGCGGGCGGGGCGTCTTCAAGGACGGCCTGATGTTTGCTCTGCTGTCCTCGCGCGGTGTGTTCTATTTCAAGGCCGATGAAGCCACCGCACCAGCCTTCGAGAAGGAAGGCTGCGAGCAATGGACGCCGGAAATGCAGGGCCGCGTCATGGCCATGCCCTACTGGCGGGCGCCGGAGCGCCTGTTCGACGAGCCGGACGAATTCGCCGACTGGGCGCGGCAGGCCTTCGCCGTGGCGCTTCGCACGCAGAAACCGGCGAAGAAGGCCAGGGCGGCCGCGAAGGCAAAGCCGTCCGCCAGGCCGAAGCCGGCCAGGCACCGCTAGGCGCGCGGTGCATTCTCGGGGGGAAGCATGACCGTCTTCACGTGCGTCGAGGATTTTCGGCGGGTCGCCCGGCGCAAGGTGCCCCGCATGTTCTACGACTACGTCGCCGCCGGCGCCTACGCGGAGGAAACGCTGCGCGCCAATCGCGCCGACCTGGAGAAGCTGAAGTTCCGCCAGCGCGTCCTCGTCGACATTTCCGCACGCGACACCGCGACCACGATCCTCGGCGAGCCGGTCGCGCTGCCGCTGGCGCTGGGGCCGGTGGGATCGACCGGCATGCAGCGCGGCGACGGCGAGATCCTGGCATGTCTGGCGGCCCAGGCGGCGGGCATTCCCTACACGCTCTCGACCAATTCGATCTGCTCGATCGAGGCCGTCGCCGCCGCGGCCGAAAAGCCGTTCTGGTTCCAGCTTTACATCATGAAGGATCGCGGCTTCGCCCGCGCGTTGATCGAACGCGCCATCGAGGCAAAATGCAGCGCCCTGGTGTTGACCGTTGACCTGCAGGTGCTCGGTCAGCGGCACGCGGACATCCGCAACGGACTCTCGGTGCCGCTCAGGATCCGTCTCAACAACGTGCTCGACATGGCGACCAAGGTCGGCTGGGGCATGAGCATGCTGCGCACCAGGCATCGCAGTTTCGGCAACCTCGCCGGGCACGTGAAACGTCTGGACGATGTCGCCTCGCAGGCCCGGTGGTCCAGCCGGCAGTTCGACGAGACGCTGAACTGGAAGGACGTGGAGTGGGTGAAGAGCTTGTGGCCAGGCAAGCTGATCATCAAGGGCATCCTCGATGTCGAGGATGCCCGCAACACGGTCGCCGCCGGCGCCGATGCCCTGGTCGTGTCGAACCACGGCGGCCGCCAGCTCGATGGTGCGCCGTCGACCATTTCGGTGCTGCCCAAGATCGCCGATGCGGTCGGCGACCGGATCGAGGTGATGTTCGACGGCGGCATCCGCAGCGGCCAGGACGTCATGCGGGCGCTTGCGCTGGGCGCGCGCTCCTGCCTGATCGGCCGCGCCTATGCCTGGGCGGTGGGCGCCGACGGCCAGCGCGGCGTCGCCAACGCGATCGAGTTCATCCGCAAGGAACTGAGCACGACCATGGCGCTGACCGGCATCAACCGCATCGACGAGATCGACCGGAGCGTGCTGGTAGACGGGTAGGGCAAACGAAAGGGCGCCGAAGCGCCCTGTTCCTGCCGATAGCCGATTTCCGGAAACCTACTCGCTCGGCACCTTGACGGGGCGGCGGAGGAACTCCGGGACGTGATCGCCGAGACCGACGACCGGCGGCCCGTCATCGCGATCGCGGTTGCGATCCCGGCGCCGGCTGTCGTCGCGGCGTGGCGAGTTGGCGATCGTCGCGCGGCGGGCGTGACTCGCGGCGCGGTTGCTCGGCAGGCGGCCGATCCTGCCGCACTTCGGCGCGCGCCGGCGGGGCTTCGTGGCGCACTGGCTCGGATTCCTGCTGGCGCGGCGGCGAGGCCTCGGCGGCCGGTGCCTCGCGGCGCGGTCGCCGTTCGCCGCGACCGCGCGAACGGCCATGACGGCCGGATTCCGGCGCGTCGTGTTCGTGCTCGGAGCGCGCCTTGTGGAAGGCGGCGGCGCGTTCGGCGCTGGCCTCCACCTCGATCGGCGCGATCGGCAGTCCGGTCAGCCGCTCGATGGCGGCGAGATATTTGCGGTCGAGCGAGGTGGCGATGGTGATCGACGTGCCGGTCAGGCCGGCGCGGCCGGTGCGCCCGATGCGGTGGATGTAGTCCTCGGCGTGGGTCGGCACGTCGAAATTGAAGATGTGGCTCACCGCCGGGATATCGAGGCCGCGCGCCGCGACGTCGCTGGCGACCAGCAGCTTGATGCGGTCCTTGCGGAAATCGTCGAGCGTCGCCATGCGCGCCCGCTGGTCCATGTCGCCGTGCAGCGCGCCGACGCTGAAGCCGTGTTTGGAGAGCGAGCGCTCGAGCGTCGCCACGTCGCGCTTGCGGTTGCAGAAGATGATCGCGTTCTTGAAGTTGTCGGCGCCCTTGAGGAGGGCGCGCAGCACGGCGCGTTTCTCGACCGGCTCGCGGCCGGATTGGGCGAGGTACTGGCTGATGGTGGTGGCCGCGGTCGCCGGCTTCGACGCTTCGACCTGCACCGGATTGGACAGGAACTGGTCGGCCAGCCGCTTGATCTCGGGCGGCATGGTCGCCGAGAAGAACAGCGTCTGGCGCGTGAAGGGCAGCAGCTTGCAGATGCGCTCGATGTCCGGGATGAAGCCCATGTCGAGCATGCGGTCGGCTTCGTCGATGACGAAGATCTCGACGCCGTTCATGAGGATCTTGCCGCGCTCGAACAGGTCGAGCAGCCGGCCGGGCGTGGCGATCAGGATGTCGGCGCCGCGATCGAGCTTCTTGAGCTGATCGTCGAAGGAGACGCCGCCGATGATCAGCGCGACCGTCAGCTTGTGATTGCGCCCGTAGCGGGTGAAGTTCTCCTCGACCTGCGCGGCGAGTTCGCGCGTCGGCTCGAGGATCAGCGTGCGCGGCATGCGCGCCCGGGCGCGGCCCTGCTCGAGCAGCGTCAGCATGGGCAGCACGAAGGATGCCGTCTTGCCGGTGCCGGTCTGGGCGATGCCGATGACGTCGCGGCGGGCCAGCGCGTGCGGGATCGCCTGCGCCTGGATGGGCGTGGGTTCCGTGTAGCCGCTCGCCTCAACGGCGGCGAGGACTTTCGGGCTCAGTCCAAGATCCTGGAAGCTCATTCGTGAAACAATAGACCCGGCCAATGGCCGTGGTGTGACGGTGCCGACTCGTGGCCGCCCGTCAAGGAATTGACGCGCCGCAACATAAGGTCTGAAGGCCCGATGTCAATGAGTCCTGCCGATTCGGGGTAAATGGCGGTTCAGTTGCTCGCCGGGCCAAAGCGGTATTCGGTCGGCGAGGCGACGAACAGCTCATAGCTTTCGTCGTGCGTGCCGTCGCTATTGGGGTTGAGGGTCTGGATATAGACGGCCAGTCCGTCCTGGTCCGATTCCGCGGTGAAATCGACCACGTCGAGCTTGAGGTCGGCGAGTTCCTTGATTTCGATGGTGTCGTCGACGGTCGTGGTGGCGTCCTCGTTGTGGAAGGCGACCCACTGGACGAACAGCCGGGCGGTGACCGGATCGCCGCCCGTTCTCGCGATGACGATGCGATAAACGCCGCGCTTGTCGCCGTTGTCCCAGCCGCCGCCAATGCGGACCTCCTCGACGGCGCCGGGTATCGCGGCGATGCCGTCGCTGATGGCGTCAGCCGGGCGGCGCCTGTCGCGGCCAGGCCGGCGACGACAACCGCAGCAAGAACAATTGTCCGGAACATCCGCTTCTCCAAGGCCTTAGCCAGCGAAGATAGCGGAAAACCCGAGCCGGGTCAGCCCCGGCCGGAATGCGGCCTCAGATATCCAGGTCCCTGGCGAACTCGGCCCGCTCCTGGATGAAGCGGAAGCGCTCCTCGGGCTTGTTGCCCATCAGGCTCTCCACCGCGATGCCGGTCGGCCCGTCCTCGACGATCTCCACCTTGAGCAAGCGTGCGCTTGCCCGGGTCCATGGTGGTTTCCTTGAGCTGAGCGGGGAGCATTTCGCCGAGGCCCTTGAAGCGGCCGACCTCGACCTTGCCGCGCCCGTTGAACTCCTTCTTCATCAGTTCCTCGCGGTGGGCGTCGTCGCGGGCGTACATCACCTTGGCGCCCTGCGAGAGCCGGTAGAGGGGCGGCACGGCGAGGAAGAGGTGGCCGCCGCGAACCAGTTCCGGCATCTCGCGATAGAAGAACGTGATGAGCAGCGAGGCGATGTGGGCGCCGTCCACGTCGGCGTCGGTCATGATGATGATGCGATCGTAGCGCAGGTCGTTCTCGCGGTAGCCAGCGCGCGGCGATACGCCCAGCGCCTGCATCAGGTCGGAGAGCTGCTGGTTCTGGCCGAGCTTCTCCCGGCCGGCGCTGGCGACGTTGAGGATCTTGCCGCGCAGCGGCAGCACGGCCTGGTTGGCGCGGTTGCGCGCCTGCTTCGCCGAGCCGCCGGCGGAATCGCCCTCGACGATGAACAGTTCCGTGTTCGACTTTCCGCTCTGGCTGCAATCGGCGAGCTTGCCCGGCAGACGCAGCTTGCGCGTCGCGTTCTGGCGGCCGATCTCCTTCTCCTGCCGGCGGCGCAGCCGCTCCTCGGCGCGCTCCACCACCCAGTCGAGCAGCCGCGTGGCGTCGGCCGGCGCGGCGGCGAGCCAATGGTCGAAGGGATCGCGGACGGCATTCTCGACAAGGCGGGTCGCCTCGGCCGACGACAGGCGATCCTTGGTCTGGCCGACGAATTCCGGCTCGCGGATGAAGACGGAGAGCATCGCGCCGGCCGAGGTCATCACATCGTCGGCGGTGATGACGCTGGCGCGCTTGTTGCCGCTAAGCTCTGCGTAGGCCTTGAGGCCACGGGTGAGGGCGTTGCGCAGGCCGGATTCGTGGGTGCCGCCGTCGCCGGTCGGGATGGTGTTGCAATAGGAGCGGACGAAGCCATCGCCGGGATACCAGGCGACGGCCCATTCCGCCGCACCGTGGCCGCTGGTCTTGTCGGTGCGGCCGGCGAAGATCGGCGCGACGGTCTTTTCCCCGCCGAGTTCGGCCGCCAGATATTCCGACAGGCCGCCGGGGAAGTGGAAGCTCGCCTTCTCCGGGATGTCCGTGCCCTTGATGAGTTCCGCCGCGCACGACCAGCGAATCTCGACGCCGCCGAAGAGATAGGCCTTGGCGCGCGACATGGCGAAGAGGCGCTCGGGCCTGAAAGTCGCCCCCTTGCCGAAGATCTGCGGGTCGGGATGGAAGCGCACGCTGGAGCCGCGCTTGTTGTGAACCTCGCCGAGGTCCTTGAGCTTTTCCTGCGGCTCGCCGCGCGCAAAGCGCTGACGATAATGGCGACGCGCGCGCCAGACATTGACCTCGAGTTCGTCCGACAGCGCGTTGACCACCGACGCGCCGACGCCATGCAGGCCGCCCGAGGTGTCGTAGACCTTGGACTTGAACTTTCCGCCGGCGTGGAGGGTGGTCATGATCACCTCCAGCGCGGACTTGTTCTTGAACTTGGGATGCGCATCGACCGGAAAACCGCGGCCATTGTCGGTGACCGTGACGAAGCCGTCAGCCGTCAGTTCGACCTCGATCCAGGTGGCGTGGCCGGCAACCGCCTCGTCCATGGAGTTGTCCATGATCTCCGAGAAGAGGTGGTGGAGGCCCTTCTCGTCGGTGCCGCCGATATACATGCCAGGCCGGCGGCGCACCGGCTCCAGCCCCTCCAGAACCTCGATGTCGGCGGCGGAATAGGCGTCCTCCGCGCCGACCGCCTTCTTCAGGGGCACGGCCTTCTCACGCCGCGCCGCGCTGGCGACGGACTTCAGCTTGCCGACCTCCTTGTCGAGCTTGGCGAACAGGTCTTCGGACTGCTTGGTCTTGCGCTTCAAGGTGGAAAGTCTCCGCACGAATCATCGGTCAGTTTGGCACGGCCGGCGGCCGTTCAGGAACGGGATCGGCAGCCCGCGACAAAGCGGACATCGGGGCGGCACCCTTGCCAAATGGGGGCCAGAATGCGCCAAATCGAGGTCGGACGGCTCGTGTGAGGGGTGCTCTATGCGCGACCAGACCGGTGGCTATCAGGTTCGGCGATATCCGCGCGCGCGACGGCTTGTCATCGACGCCTGCGCCTGGGGCGTGAAGAAGCACACGTTTCACGTCGTGACCGAGTTCGACATCACCACCCCCAAGCGGCTCATCCAGGAACACGCCGACGCCACCGACGTTCGCCTGTCCTTCACCGCCTACATCGCCGCCTGCGTGGGCCGCGCCGTCGCGGCCCAGAAGATATGCCATGCCTACCGCATTGGCCGGCGAAAGCTCGTGCTTTTCGACGAGGTCGATATCGCCACGCTGATCGACCATGACGTGGAAGGCGAGCGCATGGCCACCCACTACGTCATTCGCGGGGCCGAGCGGAAGCCGGTCCGCGACATCCACGACGAGATCAGGCTGGCGCAGCGCACGCCGGTGACGGACATGCCGGGCGTGCAGAAATGGAAGTTCTACCTCGAACTGCCGGGCTTCCTGCGCCGGCTGTTCTACTGGTGGCTGGACCGCAGTCCGCAGACCAGGAAGAAACTGTCCGGCACGGTGCTGCTGACCGCGCCCGGCGTCTTCGGCGTCGGCACCGGCTGGGGCATCCCGATCTCGGTCACCACGCTGACGGTCACCGTCGGCGGCGTTTCGATGAAGCCGGCGGTGGTTGGCGACCGCATCGAGCCGCGCGAGTTCATCGACATCGTGTTGTCCTTCGACCACGACATTGTCGACGGCGCGCCGGCGGCGCGCTTTGCAACGCGGCTGAAGCGGCTGGTCGAGAGCGGTTCGCTGCTGACCGGCGCGGCGCCGGAGATGGACGTCAAACTGGCGGCGGAGTAGGGGAGTACCTCATGACCCGTGTGGTGATCATCGGCGGCAGCGGCCATGTCGGCACCTTTCTGGTGCCACGGCTGGTCGCGGCAGGCTTCGACGTCGTCAACGTCACCCGCGGCAAGCGCCAGCCCTATCGGCCGCACGCGGCCTGGGCCGGCGGTCGACACGGTCATCGCCGACCGCATCGAGGACGAGAAGGCGGGCACCTTCGGCGGCAAGATCCGCGACCTCAAACCCGACATCGTCATCGACATGATCTGCTACCTGCCGGAGAGCGCACGCGAGATGGTCGCGGCGCTGGCGGGCCATGTCGGCCACTTCATCCACACCGGCACGATCTGGGTGCACGGACCGAGCGTCGCCGTGCCGACCACCGAGATGCAGCCGCGCCGGCCGTTCGGCGACTACGGCACCCGCAAGGCGGCGATCGAGGCGTTCCTGATGGACGAGGCGCGACGCAACCGCTTCCCGGCGACCATCGTCCATCCCGGGCACATCGTCGGGCCGGGCTGGAACCCGCTCAACCCCGCCGGCCACTTCAATCCGGAGGTGTTTTCGACTCTGGCCCGCGGCGAGGAACTGGCGCTCCCCAATCTCGGCATGGAGACCGTGCACCACGTCCATGCCGACGATGTCGCCCAGATCATCATGAAGGCGATCGCCAACTGGAGCGCCTCGGTTGGCGAAGCCTTCCACGTGGTATCGCCGGAGGCCGTGACGCTGCGCGGCTATGCCGAGACCGTTGCCACATGGTTCGGCAAGGAGGCGAAGCTCACCTATCAGCCCTGGGAGGCATGGAAGGCGGCCCACAGCGCCGACGAGGCGCGCTCGACCTGGGACCACATCGCCCACAGCCCCAATTGCTCGATCGACAAGGCGCGGCGCCTGCTCGGCTTCGCGCCGCGCTATACCTCCTTCGAGGCGGTGCGCGAGGCCGTCATGTGGCTGGTCGACAAGGGCGTCGTCCGCACGGACTGACCGCCCGCTCATTCATGGACAAGGGAGAAATTGCCGTGCCGCAACCGCGCCCGCCCGGGCCGTATGACGATCCGCCGCGCCCGGCTTCGCCCCATGTCGAAATCCGCGCGGGCACGACCGCCGCCCGCATCGCCACCCGCGGCGCCGAGCCGGTGGCGTGGTCGGTCGACGGCACGGACCTCCTGTGGGACGCCGACCCGACATGGTGGCCGAAGAGTTCGCCGGTGCTCTTCCCGCTCTGCGGCCAGACGCGGACCGGGGCGATCAAGGTGGACGGCGTCACCTATCCGATCCCGATCCACGGTTTCGCGCCCACCTCGGCCTTCACGATCGCGGAGCAAGGCACCGACCGCGTCCGCATGAGCCTCAGCGACACTGCCGAGACCCGCGCCGCCTATCCGTTCGCCTTTGGGCTCACCGCCGACTACCGCGTCGCGGACAACGCCTTCTCGGCCGAGTTCACGGTCCGCAACACCGGCGACGTCGTCATGCCTTACGCCATCGGCTTTCACCCCGGCTTCTACTGGCCGTTCGCCGGCGGCGACAAGCACGGCCACGCGATCGTGTTCGATGAGGCCGAAGACCCGATGGTCCCGGAAATCACACCGGACGCAGGCGTCAAGACCACGCGCCGCGCTGTGCCGCTGGACGGCCGCCGGCTGCCGCTGGTCGACGGGCTGTTCGCCGGCTTGCCGCTCATCTTCACCAATACACGCAGCCGGGGGCTCCGCTTCGACAATGGCGTCGGCGGCGCAATCCTGGTCGAGGTGGACAATTTCCCGCACGTCGCGCTGTGGACGAAGCCCGGCGCGCCCTATCTCAGCATCGAGAACTGGACCGGCCACTCCGACCCGGAAGGCTTCGACGGCGAGTTGGCGGAGAAGCCGTCGATGCGTTTCCTCGAGGCAGGCGGCATCGCGCAGCATGCGGTTCGCTTGCGGTTCGAGAGGGGTTGAAGAAGGGCCTCTGGCGCCCTGTAATCACGGGCAGTCCCGGACGAACCGAAGGAGGGCGACATGGCAACTCTGGCAACGGCACCGGAACTCGGGGTCAAGGCGCCGACGTTCTCGCTACCCGGCACCGACGGCAAGACCCACAGCCTCGCCGACGTCGCCGGCCCGAACGGCACCGTCGTCGCCTTCATCTGCAACCACTGCCCCTACGTGAAGGCGGTTGTTGGCCGCATGGTCGCCGACGCCAGGACATTGGCGCAGGAAGGCATCGGCTTCGTCGCCATCTCGGCGAACGACCCGGTCAGCCATCCCGACGATTCCTTCCCCAACATGAAGAAGTTCGCCGAGCAGCACGGCTTTCCGTTCCCCTACCTGTTCGACGAGAGCCAGGAAATCGCCCGCGCCTATGACGCGGCCTGTACGCCGGAATTCTACGGCATCAGCCGGGATGGCACGATCGAGTACCACGGCCGCCTCGATCAGGGCCGCACCGACCAGCCGCCCCCCGGCGCCAGACGCGAACTGGTCGAGGCGATGCGCGCCATCGCCAGGACCGGCAAGGGGCCTGCGGAGCAGATCGCCTCGGTCGGCTGTTCGATCAAGTGGAAGCGCTAGGCTCCGTCAGCAACTTCGCAGCGCGGGACGTACTCGCCACATCCTGAGCGGTTATTCCTCTCACGCGCCCGGCGAAGGGCCTGTGTTTCGGCATTGGGCGCCATCGGGCAAATCCAATCCTTGCCGGGTGGGCCAAACAGGCCAAGTATTCGGTCTCCTTCCCGCGATTCATCCCCAGGACGAGACCTGCCATGCCTGCTACCCAGACGAAGCCTATCGAGCTGCATTATTGGACGACGCCCAACGGCTACAAGATTTCGATCATGCTGGAGGAGCTGGGCGTTCCCTACGAGACCCGCTTCGTCAATATCGGCAGGGGCGACCAGTTCAAGCCGGACTTCCTGAAGATCGCCCCCAACAACCGCATGCCGGCGATCGTCGACCCGGAGGGGCCGGACGGCAAGCCGATCTCGGTCTTCGAGTCCGGCGCCATCCTCATCTATCTCGGCGACAAGTTCGACCGCTTCTACGGCAAGACCGCACGCGACCGCGTCGCCATCAACGAGTGGCTGTTCTGGCAGAACGCCAACGTCGGGCCGATCTTCGGCAACTACAACCACTTCAAGCGCATGGACCCGGACAACGCCTACGCCTTGAAGCGCTTCGGCGACGAGGCCCACCGCCTCTATCGCGTCTTCAACACCCGGCTGGAGGGCCGCGACTACGTGGTGGACGACTATTCTATCGCCGACATGTCGCTCTACGGCTGGACGCGCAGCCCTGAGGCGCGCGGGGTCGACATCGCCGAGTTCCCCAATGTGAAGGCGTGGATCGACCGCATGGCCGAGCGCCCTGCCGTCCAGAAAGGCGTCGCCCTGAAGCCGCCGGCGGACGAAAAGCCCGTCGACGAGGCGGAACAGCGCAAGATCCTCTACGGCCAGAGGTGAGGCGGCGGCTGGCGGCCGTCCCGGGAGGACGGCTGCCGCAAGACCGAACTTCAGAAGTGCCTTATTCCCTGCCGGGCTCTCCACAGGCAGCACAGGCATGTTGCCCTGCCGCCACAGTGTGGCGAGAAGTTAACCTCAGGACCCCATGATGGGGCCGGGCGCCGCCTTTCAGCCATAAACTGGAACAAGTTTGCGGCCGTATCAGGCGACCTGCCGGGGGGCATGCGCCTGCGGGCACGGTGAGGGATTTGCGCTTTCAAAGCGCAGCTTGATCCATCGTCGGTGGCGCTGGTTATGGTCCGCGTCCGCCTCTGGCGGGTCGGCCTGGTGAGGGTGAGCATGGAAGCGCGTGTTTTCGACAAGAAGAAACTGCCCAGCCGCCACGTGACGGAAGGGCCGGAGCGCGCGCCGCATCGCTCGTACTACTACGCGATGGGCCTGTCGCCGGAGCAGATCCACCAGCCCTTCGTCGGCGTCGCGACCTGCTGGAACGAGGCGGCGCCCTGCAACATCTCGCTGATGCGCCAGGCGCAGGCGGTCAAGAAGGGCGTCGCCGCCGCCAACGGCACGCCGCGCGAATTCTGCACCATCACCGTGACCGACGGCATCGCCATGGGCCACGAGGGCATGAAGTCCTCGCTGCCGTCGCGCGAGGTCATCGCCGATTCGGTCGAGCTGACCATGCGCGGCCACGGCTATGACGCGCTGGTCGGCATGGCCGGCTGCGACAAGTCGCTGCCCGGCATGATGATGGCGATGTGCCGCCTCAACGTGCCGTCGATCTTCATCTATGGCGGCTCGATCCTGCCCGGCACCTTCAAGGGCAAGGACGTCACCGTCGTCGACGTGTTCGAGGCGGTCGGCCTGCACTCGGTCGGCAAGATGTCCGACGAGGACCTGCGAACTGCTGGAGCAGGTCGCCTGTCCCGTCGGCCGGCGCCTGCGGCGGCCAGTTCACCGCCAACACCATGGCCATGGTCTCCGAGGCGATCGGCCTGGCGCTGCCCTATTCGGCCGGCGCGCCGGCGCCCTACGAGATCCGCGACCGCTTCTGCATGGCCGCCGGCGAGAAGGTGATGGAGCTGGTCGCGCGCAACATCCGGCCGCGCGACATCGTCACCCGCAAGGCGCTCGAGAACGCCGCGACGGTGGTCGCCGCCTCCGGCGGCTCGACCAATGCCGGCCTGCACCTGCCGGCGATCGCCCACGAGTGCGGCATCGAGTTCGACCTGTTCGACGTCGCCGAGATCTTCAAGAAGACGCCCTATATCGCCGACCTGAAGCCGGGCGGCAAATACGTCGCCAAGGACCTGTTCGAGGCCGGCGGCATTCCGCTGGTCATGAAGACGCTGCTCGACAACGGCTATCTGCACGGCGACTGCATGACGGTGACCGGCCGGACGATCGCCGAGAACCTCAAGAACGTGAAGTGGAATCCGGACCAGGACGTCGTCCGTCCGGCCGACAAGCCGATCTCGCCGACCGGCGGCGTCGTCGGCCTCAGGGGCAATCTCGCCCCCGACGGCGCGATCGTGAAGGTCGCCGGCATGAAGAACGCTGAAGTTCTCCGGTCCGGCGCGCTGCTTCGACACCGAGGAGGAGTGCTTCGAGGCGGTCGCCAAGCGGAACTACAAGGAAGGCGAGGTTCTCGTCATCCGCTACGACGGGCCGAAGGGCGGCCCCGGCATGCGCGAAATGCTGTCGACCACGGCGGCGCTGTACGGCCAGGGCGTCGGCGAGAAGGTCGCGCTGATCACCGACGGCCGCTTCTCCGGCGGCACGCGCGGCTTCTGCATCGGCCATGTCGGGCCGGAAGCGGCCGAGGGCGGCCCGATCGGCCTGTTGCAGGACGGCGACATCATCGAGATCGACGCGGTCGCGGGAACGCTATCGGTGCAGCCTCGACGAGGCCACATTGGCGGCGCGCAAGAAGAGCTGGAAGCCGCGCGCCGGCACCTACACGCAGCGGGGCGATCTGGAAATACGCGCAAGGCGTCGGGCCGGCCCGCAAGGGCGCCGTGACCCACCCGGGCGGCGCGGCGGAAACTGTGAGCTATGCGGATCTGTAACGCGTGGCAGTGGTGCGCTTGTGGTGGCGTGCTCGGCGTCGTCGGGCACGCGGCGGCGTTCGACGTCAAGAACCTCAATGCCGACACGCCGCCGGCCGAGGCGCTGCGCTACGGCATCGACTCCTACAAGAGCGGCGACAAGACCTCCGCCGTCGAGGCGCTGAGCTTCGCCGCCGAAGAGCGGCAATGCCGGCGCGCAGTGGAAGCTCGGCAGCATGTATGCCGACGGCGACGGCGTCGAGAAGAACGACTACAAGGCCTTCAAGCTGTTCAGCGACGTCGCCGCGCACGCCAATGACGACGACAGCCGCAAGCGCGATCAGGCGACGCCCTTCGTCACCAACGCCTGGGCGAAGCTCGGCGCCTTCTTCCGCAAGGGCATACCGAACTCCGACGTCAAGGCCGATCCCGGCCGCGCCCGCGAGTTCTTCTGGCGGCGCCGCCTATTTCGGCGATGCCGACGCGCAGCTCAGCCTCGCCACCATGTTCTACAACGGCGAAGGCGGCGAGCGCGATCTGGTCCAGGCCGCCAAGTGGGCGAACCTCGCCGCCGACAAGGGCAATCCGGCGGCCGGCGGCCTGCTCGTCGAGATCTCCCTCGAACTCACCCGCACGCTGCTCGGCTCGGAGGGGGCGACCCCCAACCCGCGGCAGGCGGCCAAATGGGCAAAGATCGCCGCCGATCATGGCAGCGTCGACGGTCAGGCCCTCTACGGGCACATCCTCTTCCTCGGCGACGGGATCACCCGCCAGCCGGTGGAGGGTCTCATGTACCTGACCATCGCGCTGGCACGCTCCGGTGCAAATCAGGGCTGGATCCTGGACATGCACGAGCAGGCCCGTTCGGCCGCGTCCGAAGCGGAATGGAACGCCGCCAAGAAGCGCGCCGACGAATGGCTGGCCCGCAATCCGGCGAAGATCGCAAGCGGCAGCTAGGCGTCGCCGCCGGTCTATCGGGTGAGGACCGTTCCCTTGAAATGCGAGCCGATGAGCGGCGCGATCGTCGGGTCGATCGCGCTCATGATCACGGTCACCGGCCTTGGCGTCATGTCGGCCACGGCCGGCATCTCCGTCCAGTCGCTCGGCCAGGCCGGGTTGATCATCGCGCTCGGGCAGGCATTGGATACGTAGGTCCACGACGCCGCCTGGGCGACCGCATCGCAGCGCGCCAGCCGGCGCTCGCCGTGACAGGCGGCAATGCACGCATATTCGCCGACCTTGTACTGATTGCCGGCGTTGGTGCACACGGCCGTGGAAACGGGTGGGGCAGCGGCGTCCTGAGCCAAAGCGGGCACCGCCACCAGGCAGGCGGCCAGCCCCGCACCCGTGATCCAGCTTCTTGCCATCGACGCCAGCCTATCGCTCCGCCCGGCCCCGGCAAATCCCGCAAGCGATCACAAGAGCGAGATTGGACGCCGGATCGCCGCGGCGTCTTTGCCCGATGGCAACCGCGGCGGCACCGGCGTCATCGATGCCGACGGGCAACCATTGGCCTTCATGAATGTCCACGAGCTGTTGTTGAGCGCCATGTCGCAACGCGCCAGCCGCGACTGGCCGTCGACCCGGATACAGACCGTTTCGCCCTGCTCGAAATACTTGCCCTGATAGCGGCAGCGGCAATCGAACCCGTGCTCACCGGCGAAAGCCGGCGCGGTAAAAGCCGCCAGAGCGGCGATCGACAGGATGAGCCGCTTGCTCATACAGCCGAGTCTAGCACAATTCGCGCGCGATGCGGAGAGCGAACTACGCTTCGCCGTAGTCGAGCTCGATCACCACCGGCACGTGGTCCGACGGCTTGTCCCAGCCGCGCGTGTGCTTGTCGATCCAGGCCCCGGCGAGACGGTCGGCGGCAGGCGGCGACAGCAGGATGTGGTCGATCAGGATGCCGTTGTTCTTCTGCCAGGCGCCGGCCTGGTAGTCCCAGAACGAGTAGTGGCCGGGCTCGGCGGTGCAGGCGCGAAAGGCGTCGGTCAGGCCGAGATTGAGGAGCCGCCGCCAGGCGGCGCGGGTCTCGGGCTGGTAGAGCGCGTCGCGCGTCCAGTTGTCGGGGAAGCGGGCGTCGAGCGGCTCGGCGATGACGTTGAAATCTCCGGCGAGCAGGAACGCCTCCTCGTCCGCGAGGCGCGCGCGGGCCCAGGCTTCCAGCCGTTCCATCCAGGCGAGCTTGTAGTCGAACTTGTCGCTGCCGGCCGGGTTGCCATTGGGCAGGTAGAGCGAGACGACGCGCAGTGCCGCCCCCGGCAGCGAGACCACCGCCTCGATGAAGCGCGAATGGGTGTCGCTGTCGTCGCCGGCAAGGCCGGAGCGCACGTCCTCCAGCGGCAGCCTGGAGAGGATCGCGACGCCGTTGAAGCCCTTCTGGCCGTGCGTCGAGACGTTGTAGCCAAGTTCCTCGAACATCTCGGACGGGAACGACAGGTCCTCGCACTTGATCTCCTGCAGGCAGAGCACATCCGGCACCGCCTCCTTGACCCAGTTGA
This sequence comes from uncultured Alphaproteobacteria bacterium, assembly GCA_963822975.1. Taxonomy (GTDB): domain Bacteria; phylum Pseudomonadota; class Alphaproteobacteria; order Rhizobiales; family Kaistiaceae; genus CAVSRC01. Next base: position 9,198 of record CAWGJV010000022.1, on the reverse strand, counting down.
GGGCGGTGTCGAGGCGCGCCCGCACGCCGTTGATGTTCCAGGTCGCGACTTTCATGTCCGTGTCGATTCCGTCGATTTCGGAGGTCGAAGCTAGCCGCTGCGGCGCGCCGGGGATAGGCCGCGGCCGTCCCGGCCTTGACCGCCCCACGGTGTCTGAACGACAGTCCGCGCCCGTCGGCCGTGGGCCGTGCCGCGACACCTGGAAGCGCCCGCCCGAATTCGTGAGAAAGGCCGCCAGCCTCTGGCGGGGCGCTGCCATGCCGCTACCGTTGTTCGCCCTCGCCCTGGCGGCTTTCGCGATCGGGACGAACGAGGTCGTCATCGCCGGACTGCTTCCTGCGCTGGCCTCGGACCTCTCCGTCGACATTCCGTCGGCGGGCCTGCTGATTTCCGGCTATGCCGCCGGCGTAGCCATTGGCGGGCCGATCCTCGCGCTTGCCACCAGCCGCCTGCCGCGGCGGCCGATCCTGGTGGGGATGATGGTGCTGTTCGTGGCGGGAGCGGTGTTTTGCGCGCTCTCCACGAGCTACTGGATGCTCATGGGCGCGCGGCTGTTCATCTCGTGCAGCCACGGCCTCTTCTTCGGCGTCGCGCTTGTCATCGCCGGGGCGCTCGTTTCGCCCGGACGGCAGGCGAGCGCGGTTGCGATCGTCATTTCCGGGATCACCGCCGCTGGCGTCATCGGCATGCCCGTGGGAACCGCGATTGGCAACGCCTTCGGCTGGCGGACGACATTCTGGTGCATCGCGGCGCTCGGCATCGTCTCGACCGCCGCGCTGGCCGTTCTGCTGCCGGCGCCTGCATCGTCGCCCGAGCCGCGCCGCACCTTCGGAATCGGCGCCGAGGTTGCTGCGGTGCTCCGGCCGGATGTCCTGCTGTCCTATCTGCTGATCGCCTTCATGATGGTCGCCACCTTCGCGCCGCTGGCCTACATCGTGCCCATGCTGACGACAGTCACCGGCATCCCCATCGCGGTGATTCCGGGGTTGCTGTTCGCGGCAGGCGTCGGCGGCATTTTCGGCAACCTGATCGGAGGGCGCCTCGGCGACTGGAAGCCGGCGATGGCGCTGATCGTCATCCTGTCGCTGCAGGCGCTGCTTTATCTGGCCGGCCTCGTGGCGGTCTATCAGGCAGTCGCGATGTCGGTGGTCTACGTGCTCTGGGCCCTCAACGGCTTCGCGTTTCCGGCGCCCGCCCAGGTGCGCGTCCTGCGGGCCGCCCGCGACGCGCCGAACCTGGCCTCGACGCTGATCTCGTCGGCTTTCAATGTCGGCATCGCCGTCGGCCCCTGGCTCGGCGGACTCGCCCTGATCCACGGGTGGGGCTATGCCCGGCTTCCCTGGATCAGCGTGATTTTCACGTTGCTGGCGCTGGCCCTGGCGGTGCTGCTTGTTGTCATCGACCGGCGGGCGGCCGCCGCGACTTGACCCGGCCGGGCGGGTGGCAGAGATTCCGGCGCACCTTGCCAGAGCGGTGCACCCCATGAAAGCTGATGCCAACCAGATCGACCGGCCGCGGCCGATCGCCACCAAGTCGTTCCGCGACGCGGAGGCGGCGGTCGAACGGCTTGAACTGATCTACGACCGAAATACCGCTTTCATCCGCGAACGCTTCGCGCGACTGCTGAAGACCAAGCGGCTCGATGGCCGGGTGCGCGCCACCTACCCGGAAATCCGCATCGAGACCTCCTCCTACGCGCAGATCGACTCCCGCCTGTCCTACGGCCATGTCGCCGGGCCGGGCGTCTATTCGGCGACCGTCACGCAGCCGCGGCTGTTCCGCAGCTACCTTGTCGAACAGATCCGCCTGCTCATTCGCAACCACGGCATGCCGGTCGAGATTGGCCCGTCATCCGAGCCGATCCCGCTGCATTTCGCCTTCCCCGAGGGCATCTATGTCGAGGGCGAGCTCTCCGAGCGCATCGACCGGCCGCTGCGCGACATGTTCGACGTGCCCGATCTCGCCGTCACCGACGACGCGATCGTCAACGGCACCCATCTGTCGGCGCCGGGCATGCCGCTGCCGCTGGCGCCGTTCACCGCTTCACGCGTCGACTATTCGCTGCATCGGCTGCCGCACTACACCGCCACCGACCCGGAGCATTTCCAGAACTTCATCATCTTCACCAACTACCAGTTCTACGTCGACGAATTCGTGCAGCGGGCGCGGCGGCTGATCGCCAGGGGCGAGGGCGGCTACGACAGCTTCATCGAGCCCGGCAACGTGATCACGCCGGCGGGCCACAAGAAGCCCGTCTCCGGCAAACCGGTCGGCGCGGCTGCCGCAGATGCCGGCCTACCACCTGACGCGGCCGGGCCATGGCGGCCTCACCATGATCAATATCGGCGTCGGCCCGTCCAACGCCAAGACGATCACCGACCACATCGCGGTGCTCCGGCCGCATGCCTGGCTGATGCTCGGCCATTGCGCCGGGCTGAGGAACACGCAGGCGCTCGGCGACTATGTCCTCGCCCATGGCTATGTCCGCGAGGACCATGTGCTCGACGCCGACCTGCCGACCTGGGTGCCGATCCCGCCGCTGGCCGAAGTGCAGGTGGCGCTCGAGGAGGCGGTCGCCGAGGTCACCGGGCTCGCGGGCTTCGAGCTGAAGAGCGTCATGCGCACCGGCACGGTCGCGACCATCGACAACCGCAACTGGGAACTGCGCGATCACCGCGAGCCGGTGCAGCGCTTCTCGCAGTCGCGCGCCGTCGCCCTCGACATGGAATTCGGCGACCATCGCCGCCAACGGCTTCCGCTTCCGCGTGCCCTACGGCACGCTGCTCTGCGTCTCCGACAAGCCATTGCATGGCGAACTGAAGCTGCCCGGCATGGCCTCCGACTTCTATCGCCGCCAGGTCGGCCAGCATCTCGAGATCGGCATCCGCGCCATGGAGAAGCTGCGCGCCATGCCGCCCGAGCGCCTCCATTCGCGCAAGCTCAGGAGCTTCGCCGAGACGGCGTTCCAATAGAAGCCGCGTCACTGGCGCGGGCGAATTTCCGTATCCGGGTCCAGCGCGAGCCCGTAATTGTACGCGCCCGAGGTTTTCTCCGGCGCTCCCAGATGGATACCGACCAGGCGCGGCGCGCCGTTGTTGTCACTCCCGTCAAGCTGCACGATGGCACCTCCCGACGTGCCGCTTGCCGACTGGCAGGTATGGGTGAGCTGATCGCCGTCGATCTTGACGATGGTGCACAGCGCGGAGGTGTCCCAGCGAAGCGTGGACCTCAGTGGGAACGACGTGGGCAAGTTCTTTGGGGGAGGGTTATTGTTCCGGTTGTAGTTCTCGGCAGCCTCGTTTCGGGATTCGGCCAACGAGCTGAAACCGCCGAGATACGTTCTTTTGAACAAGACGGGTCGACCGATAGATGGCGTCTCGACCCGGCGAGGGCCGTCGAAGAGGGCGCTATGCCTGCTCGCCTCGACGAGCGCAAGATCCGCGCTGTCACTGCCATAGTGCGATAGCCCGTTGTCGAGTCCGTTGACGCTGCACCCGCCCACGAGGTCGAAGCTTACCGGTGGCTTTTCGGTTTGGACATTGCTTGGCAGGCAATGTTTCGCTGTCAGCAGGAACACTCTGTCGTAGCTGTTGATCGATACGGCGGCCATGCTCGACGAACAATAATCTTCGTAGTTTCGTCTGCCGTCGCTGGTTACGCGACAGAGCGGCACGGCGCTTTCGGCACCTGGCGGCGGGACGCCCCTGCCGAAGCAGAGGTTGAGGTAATTGTCGACCGCAACCACGCACGATCCCTGGATCGCCTTGTCCCTGGTGTCCAAGCAGCCCCGTCGGTACGAAGTCTCAATGTCGCACCTTTTGTCCGGCTCGTCCCTGCACGCCACCGCCTTGAGTTCGTCTATCGCCAACTGACAGGCAGACTTGCCCTGGTCGACCTCGGGATTCTCCTCCGCCACCCGATTGTTCCAGTCACCCGCCCCGGGCAGCCCGGCAAAGGAGGACTTCGCCGCGCGCGGTTCGACGATCTGTTTGTCGAATCCGTCCGTATCGACCAGCCGTTTGGCGTCGCGTTCGACTGCGAACCCGAGCAGGAGATTGAGGAGCAGTCCACTATTGACTGCGGAAGAGTAGTCGTCCGGTGTCAGGACCGAGAGGTCGACCTTGCGGCTGCACGGGCTGTCTAGCACGGCGGAGAAATCAACGCTGCCGTAACTGCCGAACACAGATTGGCCGAAAGCGCCGGAAGTGGGACCGTTGCGGTTGAAGACGGTCGACGGAAGGCGTGGCGCAATCAGCTGGTATAGAGGACCGTTCGAGCGCCATGGGTCGATGCAGTCGGCGGCTGCCGCCGGTTCCGCCGCGCCCAGAAGGATCAGAACGCCAAACCATAGCAGCCGCATGGATCGATCCTCCTGGCCTTACTTCAGGCTTTCCTCGACCGGCAATCCGACAGTTGCCTCGCTCGTCGTGGCCTTGAACAGGCCGGATGGCTCCTTCCACTTTTCGGCGAAGGTGCTGGCGGAGCCAGTGATGGCGGTGTCGAAGGTCGCCAATGGCGATAACGTCGCGACACGGTCGGCCGCCGCCAAGACAGCCAACGTCTCGGGGGCGCTCAGGCCGCATTTCGACGCGAAGGTGGGCACCGTCTGTTGCGGGTCCCAATACGCCGTGCTCGCCCGGAGCAAGCGAAACTTGCAATCCCCGGGACAATCGGCCGGATTTGGATGCGCGGGATCTGACGTGTCATTCTGAAGGTCGACCGCAAGGGTCTTGGCAACCGCGACGAACAGTCTCCGTTTCGCATCATTGATGTCGGCGCAGTCGGCGAGCTTGGTCATGCCCGCTTCGAAGTGTCTCAGTTCGTCGCTGTCGTGGAACAGGGCCTTGGTATCCGAGGTCTTGGGTTCTTCCGCGACGATGCCGGACAGGAGCGCACGGCGGTGGAAATCGTCGATACCGAGCGCGGTCAAATGGGCCGAGATCATGAGGTAGTGGCGGCGCTGTTCGTCGGTCGCCAGTTGGGTGAAAGCATCGGGCTCGCCCCAGTCGAGCGTCCAGGGTCCCAGAGACACGTACTCGGTCGGACCGAGCCGCATGACAGTGCCGACGAAGAATGCCGGAAAGAATCCGATGATGAGCGCGAAGTAGCCGATGGCCGCGGCGCGGTAGCGTGAAGAGCCGCTCGGGTACGGCAGCTCGGCGGAAAAGAGGTAGGTGGCAGAGGCTGCCAGCAGCGACGCCAGGACCGGCAGGGCCGCGCTCGCAAGCGGCGACTTGCTCGCGCCCACCAGAAAACCGACGGTGCCGCCAACTAGGAAAACCGCAATCCAGAACAGACGGGGTATCTTCATCGCCCCCCCCACACGCCGCATATGCCTACCACAAGGGCGCCGCAAGCACCACCTGAGGTCGCAGACATCGTGCGGTGCCCGTCGCACCGTTGCCGGAGACCGCGTTCCAGTAGAGACGGAGGATTACGCGGCTAGCGCCGCTCGACCAGCGCCAGCAGGTTGTCGGCGGGGTCGTGGAAGAAGGCCATCCATTCCTCGACGCCCTTCTTGCCGAAGTCGCCGGCTTCGTCCCGCTGGATCATGTGCGGCGGCTGCAGGAACTGGACGCCGCGCTTGCGCAGCGCCTTGATTGCCGCCGCCATGTCGTCGACATGGAAATAAAGCGAGGCGCTCGAGGCGGTCGCGGAAAGCAGCAGGCGCAGGCCGCCGCCAAGGTTGAAGAAGGCGAGGCCCGGCGGATCGAACCGCGCAATGAACTTCATGCCCAGCGTGTCGCGGTAGAAGGCGACCGAGGCGTCGAGGTTGGTGGCGGTCAGAGCGACCTGCTGCAGGCGGTCGAGGCCGAAATCGGCGCCAGCGGAGACTTTCGCGGCAGCCGGCCGCTTGGCCGGCGTCTTGGCGGGCGCAGCGCGGCCGGAGCGCGCCGCTGGCTTGGTCTTGGGTCGCACGCGCGGCGCCGGATTGGCGGCCGGCGAGCGCCTTGCCTTGGCGACCGTTTTGGCCGGTGGCTTCTTCTTGGTGCGCGTCGTTGCCTTGCCCCCCGCCATGGCGCGCCTCAGATCGAGAAGCTCGTGCCGCAGCCGCAGGATGCGGTGGCGTTGGGATTGTGAATTTGGAACGATTGGCCAATAAGGTCGTCGACGAAGTCGATCTCCGATCCGCCCATGTATGGCAGCGAGACCGGGTCGATCAGAACGACGGCGCCGTCCCGCTCGATGACGATGTCGTCCGGAGCGCGCGTGGAATCGAGGTCGAAGCCGTACTGAAATCCGGAACAGCCGCCACCCGAGACGCTGATGCGCAGGGCCGTGCCGCCGGCCTCGGACGCCAGGATGCGGGCAATCCGCTTGGCGGCCCGTTCGGAGAGGACGACACTGTTGGCGGCGGCATCGATCATTGTGGTTAACGTCTCAAAACCGCTGTTTTACCTAGCACTTACTGCCACAATAGTTATGAGCCGGGCCGCCCGGAGTCAATGGCGGGGAAGACGGCCGCTCGCGCAAGGCCATGAACGGCAAGACGAATTTGGCCCAACGGATAAGCCGCTCCGCCCCACGCACGGCGATTTCCGGCGGGATTTGGCGAGGTTACTGTACGAATACTAGGCTCGACGTCGCGATTCCTCGCGGCAATCACCGGTTTCACGGATGAATTTGTCAACTGACACGCGATCGTTCGGGCGAGCCATCTGGGCCTCGGACCCTGCGACCAGCCGCGGGCGCCTGTTCGTCGAGCCGCCGAGCCCGAACCGCACGGACTTCGAGCGCGACCGCGACCGGGTCATCCACTCCACGGCCTTTCGCCGCCTGAAGGAGAAGACCCAGGTCTTTCTCTACGACGAGGGCGACCACTACCGGACCCGCCTGACCCACTCGCTGGAAGTCGCCCAGATCTCCCGGGCGCTCGCCCGCGCCCTGCATCTGGACGAGGACCTCGCCGAGGCGCTGGCGCTCGCCCACGATCTTGGCCATCCGCCCTTCGGCCATGCCGGCGAGCGGGCGCTCGACATGGCGATGGCCGACTATGGCGGCTTCGACCACAACGCCCAGAGCCTGCGGGTGGTCACCGAACTGGAGCGGCGCTACCCGACATTCGACGGGCTCAATCTCACCTGGGAGACGCTGGAAGGGCTGGTCAAGCACAACGGTCCGCTGGCCGACGGCTGGGGCAATCCGATCGGCCGCTACATGGAGCACGGCCTGCCTTACGCCATTCAGGAATACGCCCGCAGACAGGACCTGTGGCTTGCCAGCCACGCCGGGCCCGAGGCACAGGCGGCCGCGATCGCCGACGACATCGCCTATGACGCGCACGACATCGACGACGGGCTGCGCGCCGGCCTGCTCTCCCGCGAAACCCTCGCCGACACGCCGCTGGTCGGCGAGATCCTGGCAGGCATCGCCGCCGATCATCCCGGTCTCGCCGAAGATCGCGCCAATCCCGAACTGATCCGCCGGCTGATCGCCGCCATGATCGCCGATGTGCTCGCCGAAACCCGGCGGCGCATCGACGAACTTCACCCGAAGTCGGCCGATGCCGTGCGCGCCGCCGGCCACCCGGTCTTTGCGTTCTCGCGCGCCGTGGCAGCCAACGATCGCGCCATCAAGGCGACGCTGAAGACCAACGTCTATCGCCACCGCCGCGTCATGGACGTGATGGACAGGGCCGAAACCGTCGTCCGCCGTCTGTTCGATCGCTATTTCGACGACCCGGCCGCCATGCCCAGCAATACGATGAGTTCGAGCAGGTCAGGAGGAACCGCATCGCTCCCGGAAGCTGAGGTGGAGCGGCTGAAGCGGGAGACGGACCTGGTGGGGCTGGTGGAGGGGAGCGGAGTGGAGCTCAGGCGCCACGGGAAGGACTGGCTGGGGCTGTGCCCGTTCCACGACGACCGGGAGCCGAGCCTGGTGGTGACGCCGGGGAAGAAGGAGCTCCATCGCTCTGGCACTGCCTGGGGGCGTGTCAGGCGGGCGGGACGGCGATCGACTGGGTGATGAGGCGAGAGGGTGTGAGCTTCCGCACGGCGGTCGAGCGTCTGGCTTCGAGCGTCCGATCTCGCGTGACCCCGCCCCGCGCGTCGGCCGCTCCGGACCCTGATCGCGAGCCCTCGGCCGTGGTGGCACCGTCGGCGGCTGACGCGGTGCTGCTGACTCAGGTGGTGGAGTACTACCACCTACGCCTGAAGGAGACGCCGCGGGCTCTGGAGTACCTGGAGGGTCGGGGCCTGAGGCATCCGGAGCTGGTGGAGCGGTTCCGTCTGGGGTTCGCGGACCGGACGCTGGGCAAGGGACTGCCCGGCACGCCACAGAGCCGGACGCGGGAGGAGGTGCGGGGCACGCTGCAGCGTCTGGGGGTGCTGCGCTCGAGCGGTCACGAGCACTTCCGCGGCTCGGTGGTGATCCCGGTGTTCGGGCGTGGCGGTGAGGTGACCGAGCTCTACGGCCGCACGCTTCGGACCCCGCGCCGCGGCAACGCCGGTGCACCGCTACCTGCCGGGCCCGCACCGAGGGTCTGGAACGTGGAGGCTCTGGGTGCGACGGAGGAGCTATCTTGTGCGAGTCGCTCTTCGACGCGCTGACGTTCTGGTGCGCGGGCTACCGGAACTGACGGCGAGCTACGGCGCGAACGGGTTCACGCGCGAGCACGTGGAGGCGCTGGTGGCGCGGGCGTGCGGCGTGCGCGCGTCGCCTACGACGCGGACGCGGCGGGCGACCGGGGCGCGGAGGCGGTGCGGGCGGAGCTGGCCCACCGGGCATCCAGTGCCTGCGGGTGCAGTTCCCGTGGGGCCGGACGCGAACGAGTATGCGCTGGCGCATGCGCCGGCGTCCAAGAGCCTGGGCGGCCGCTCGATGCGGCGGTGCCGCTCGGCGAGCCGGTCGCGAGAGTGCGGTGGCCGGCGCCGCGCCAGCCTCCCGAGTCCCGGAAAGGGTGAGTAAAGAACAAGAGCACCAGGAGCAGAACGTTCCTCCTTTAGCTGCTCATCGGAGTCGGCTGCAGCCACGCCGTCCGGATCCGCCCCGGAGTCCGCAGAGTCCGCCTCGCCCGCGAGCTCGGTGGTGGCGGACGTGGTGTGGGTCGAGGTGAGGCCGGAGGAGGTGGGCTGATCCCGCTGGGCCATCGGAGCTACCGGGTGCGCGGTTTGGCGAACAACCTCGCCTACGACGCGCGCCGTGCTGTACCTGCTGGCGCGTCGTGAGCAATACGGTACCCTAGTCAAGCGCGGGCCA
>CAWGJV010000021.1:0-18036 GCA_963822975.1 uncultured Alphaproteobacteria bacterium | reverse complement strand
CAATGGAGTTCAAACCTGTTTTTTCGGTTGGAATTCGACTGGCGGCGAGTCCCATTGCACCGGTGTGTTACATATCGGATAAGCCTCAACCTCCGTGGGCCACGAAGAAGTCAAGCTTGAAGGACTTGAAAGAGCGATACGCGAAACAGGAAGAACAGATCAACTGGTTGACGTCGGCTTTTGCAGCAATTCCCTATGGCACTGATGAAGCCTGAGACGATGAGGCTAAGCGACGGATCGAGGCAATGAGAGCGGCAATCAATACGCCTAGCGAACCAGAAATCCCGCCGACCTATGGCCTATTTCGTTTCGACCGGATTTACTCACTCATTGCGACTGAAATCCACGACGAGGAAGAGCTGCACAAAACGCCGATCAGATCGGCGAGCCCAGCGATGCCGACCTGACCACTTATTTCGACGCCCACAAGTCCGACTGGAAGGCGCCGGAATACCGCGCCGTCTCCGTATTTCGAGCTGAGCCCGGAAGGAATCGCCAAGCCCGGCGACGTCAGCGATGAGGACGCCAGGAAGCGCTACGACGCCCAGAAGGCGCGCTTCGTGACGCCCGGCACCCGGCATGTTCAGCAGATCGTCTTCAAGGACAAGGCCGAGGCGGACACCGCCGCCGCCGCGCTCGCCGCCGGCACGACGTTCGCGGACCTTGTCGCCCAGCGCAACCTCAAGCCCGCCGATATCGACCTTGGCCAGATCACCAGGGACAAGATCGTCGACCCGGCGGTGGCGGAGGCCGCCTTCGCCATGTCCGCCGACGGCAACAGCGGCGTCGTCGAAGGCCGCTTCGGCCCGGTGATCCTCCACGTCGACACCATCCAGCCGGAAGTGGTCAAGAGCTTCGACGAGGTGAAGGATCAGCTCAAGAAGGAGATCGCCACCGAACAGGCGGCCGCCGATATCACGGCCATGCACGACTCCATCGAGGACGCCCGCGCCGGCGGTGACGACCTGGCGACGGTGGCCGGCAAGTACGGCATGAAGCTGGTGACCGTCCCGGCCGTGGACGCCAGCGGCAAGGATCCCGACGGAAAGCAAATCCCCGATCTGCCGGCCGGCCTGGTTGCGGCCGCCTTCGGCACCGACGTCAACATCGCGAACGACCCGATCGAGCCCACGCGCAACACCTATATCTGGTACGAGGTGACCGCGCTCACCGCCGCGCACGACCGTCCGCTCGCCGAAGTGCGCGACAAGGTCGTCGCCGCCTGGAAGGATGCCGAGCGCGACAAGAAGGTGACTGCCCAGGCCGACGACCTGAAGGCGAAGCTGGCCGGCGGCGCGGACATTGCCACGGTGGCGGCCGACGCCAGCCTCGACGTGAGGACGGTCGACAAGGTCACGCGCGGCATGCAGCCAACCGGCGAACTCTCGGCCGATGCCGTCAAGGCGGCCTTCGAGGGACCGAAGGGCTATGTCGCCATTACCGCCGGCGCGCTGCCGCTGACCCGCATCGTGCTTGTCGTCGACGACAGCACCGTGCCTGCCTACGATCCGAAGGACCCGCAGCTCGTCAGCATCAAGAAGTCGCTCGACACGCAGTATCAGAACGACCTGCTGGCCGCCTACATCACCGACCGGCAGAGCAAGACCGAGGTCCGCCTGAACCAGGCCGCCATGTCGGCGGCCCTCGGCATCAGTCAGAACTGAGACCGCGGAGCGTCGCCATGCTGGTGGAGCCCGCCATCGACGATTTCGTGCGCGACCTACGATGGCGGCGACGCGCAGGTGGTATGGACGCGGCTGGTGGCCGACCTCGAGACGCCGGTCTCGGCCATGCTCAAGCTGTCGACCGGGCGCGCCAACTGTTTCCTGCTGGAATTGGTCGAAGGCGGCGCCGTGCGCGGCCGCTATTCGATCATCGGCTTCGATCCCGACCTGATCTTCCGCGCCTTCGGCGCCCGCGCCGAGATCAGCCGCGATCCGAAGGCCAATGGCGCCGGCTACGAGGCGATGGAGGAGCCGACGCTCGACGCGCTTCGCCGCATCATCGCCGAGTCGCACATTCACCTGCCCCACGGCCTGCCGCCGATGTCGGCCGGCGTCTTCGGCTATCTCGGCTACGACATGGTCCGCCAGATGGAGGCGCTGCCGGAGCCGAACCCGGACCCGCTCGGCTTCCCCGACGCGATCCTGATCCGGCCGACGACCATCGTGATCTTCGACGCGGTCAAGGACGAGATCACCATCGTCTCGCCGGTCCGCCCGCAGCCAGGCGTCAGCGCCCAGCAGGCCCATGCCCGCGCCGTCGACCGCCTCACCATGGTCGTCGATGCCCTCGACGCGCCGCTCGACAAGTCGGCCGACGGCGCCGAGTTCGACCCGGACATCGCCGTCGTCTCCAACACCCCGCGCGAGCGGTATCTCGACATGGTCGGGCGCGCCGAAGGACTACATCGCCGCCGGCGACATCTTCCAGGTGGTGCTGTCGCAGCGCTTCGAGGCGCCCTTCGACCTGCCGCCCTTCGCCCTCTACCGGGCGCTCCGCCGCACCAACCCCTCGCCCTACCTCTATTTCCTCGACTTCGGCGATTTCGCCGTCGCCGGCTCGAGCCCGGAGATCCTCGTGCGGGTGCGCGACGGCGACGTCACCATCCGCCCGATCGCCGGCACGCGGCCGCGCGGCGACACGCCGGAGCAGGACAAGGCGCTGGCCGCCGAACTGCTGGCCGATCCCAAGGAACGCGCCGAGCACCTGATGCTGCTCGATCTCGGCCGCAACGATGTCGGCCGCGTCGCCGAGATCGGCACGGTCAAGGTCACCGACCAGTTCTTCCTCGAATACTACAGCCACGTCATGCACATCGTCTCGAACGTCGTCGGCCGGCTGGCGCCCGAACACGACATGCTCGACGCGCTCGCCGCCGGTTTCCCGGCCGGCACCGTCTCCGGCGCGCCCAAGGTGCGCGCCATGGAGATCATCGACGAACTGGAACTGGAGAAGCGCGGCATCTATGCCGGCTGCGTCGGCTATTTCGCCGCCGACGGCGCGATGGATACCTGCATCGTCCTGCGCACCTCGATCGTCAAGGACGGCAAGATGTACGTCCAGGCCGGCGCCGGCATCGTCGCCGATTCCGTGCCCGAGAAAGAGCACGAGGAATGCGTCGCCAAGGCCCGCGCCCTCTTCCGCGCGGCGGAAGAAGCCGTCCGCTTCGCCTCAGGCGTGGGACGCGGGCAGTAGCAGCGTCCGGCCGGCACACCGCCCGGCTTGCGCCCCGGGGCCGATTTGGCCTATCCCTCAGCGAGATAGGACAGCGCCCATGACCGTCCTCGTCATCGATAACTACGACTGCTTCACCTACAACCTCGTCCATTTCCTGGGCGAGTTGGGGGCGAAGCTGGCCGTGCGCCGCAACGACAAGATCACCGTCGACGAGGTGATGGCGATGGACCCCGAGGCGATCGTCCTGTCGCCCGGCCCCTGCACGCCCAACGAGGCCGGCATCTGCCTCGACCTCATCCGCCGCGCCGGACCCGAAATCCCGATCCTCGGCGTCTGCCTTGGCCACCAGACCATCGGCCAGGTCTATGGCGGCGCCATCGTCCGCGCGCCGCACATGATGCACGGCAAGGTCAGCACCATCACGCATACCGGCCGCGGCGTCTTCCGCGGCATCAACGGCGATTTCCAGGCGACCCGCTACCACTCGCTGACCATCGCGCCGGAGAGCTTCCCCGACGTGCTGGAACAGACGGCAAAGGCCGAAGACGGCGTCATCATGGGCGCCATGCACAAGAGCCATCCCGTGCACGGCGTCCAGTTCCACCCGGAGTCGATCGCCTCCGAGCACGGCCACACCATCCTGAAGAATTTCCTCGACATCGCCGCCCGTTGGAACGCAAAAAACCGCATGGAGCGGTCCGTAGCGTAAGGGGGAGAGCGATGGCTGACCTGAAATCGACCATCGGCAAGGTCGCCGCCGGCGAGCGCCTCAGCCAGGAGGAGGCGCGCGAGGCCTTCGACATCATCATGTCCGGCGAGGCGACGCCGGTGCAGATCGGCGCGTTTCTCACCGGCCTGCGCCTGCGCGGCGAGACCGTCGACGAGATCTCCGGCGCGGTCGCCACCATGCGCGCCAAGATGACGCCGGTCGAAGCGCCCGCCAACGCCATCGACGTGGTCGGCACCGGCGGCGACGCCTCCGGCAGCTACAACATCTCCACCACCTCGGCCTTCGTCGTCGCCGGCGCCGGCGTGCCGGTCGCCAAGCATGGCAACCGCGCCCTGTCGTCCAAGTCGGGCGCCGCCGACACCCTGGCCGCCCTCGGCGTCAAGATCGACCTGACGCCGGAGCGGATCGGCGCCTGCATCAGCGAGGCCGGCATCGGCTTCATGTTCGCGCCCGCCCACCACTCCGCCATGCGTCATGTCGGGCCGGCGCGCGCCGAACTCGGCTTTCGCACGGTCTTTAACCTGATCGGCCCGCTTTCCAATCCCGCCAGCGTCAAACGTTACCTGCTCGGCGTCTTCTCGCCCGACTGGGTCGAGCCGCTTGCCAATGTGCTCGCCGGCCTCGGCGCCGAGTCCGCCTGGGTGGTTCACGGCGCGGGCGGCCTCGACGAGATGTCGCCCGGGGGCGAGACGAAAGTCGCCATGCTCAAGGACGGCAAGGTGACGACGACCACGGTCACGCCGGAGGACGCAGGGCTGAAATCGTGGCCGGTGAGCGAGATCAAGGGCGGCGACGCCGCCCACAACGCCGAGGCGCTGAAGGCCGTTCTCGGCGGCAAGGAAGGCGCCTACCGCGACACGGTGCTGCTCAATGCCGGCGCCGCGCTGGTCGTCGCCGGTCTGGCGAGCGACCTCAAGCAAGGCGCGGCGATGGCCGCCGACATCATCGACCAGGGCAAGGCCGCCGACCGGCTCTTCCGGCTGGTCGAAGTCTCGAACGCCGAATGAGCGACATCCTCAAGACCATCGAGGAAGCCAAGCGCGCCGAGATCGCCGCGGCGAAGCAGGCGACGCCACTGGCCGAGATGGAGGCCCATGCCAGGGCCCAGCCGCCGGCCCGTGGCTTCCGCAAGGCGCTGGAGCGGAGCATCGCCGCCGGCCGCCCGGCGCTGATCGCCGAAATCAAGAAAGCCAGTCCCTCCAAGGGCTTGATCCGCGAGGACTTCGATCCGCCGAGTCTCGCCCGAGCCTACAAGGCCGGCGGCGCCACCTGCCTGTCGGTGCTCACCGACAACCGCTTCTTCCAGGGCGGCGCCAGCGATCTGGTTTCGGCACGCCGCGCCGTCGACCTGCCGGCCATCCGCAAGGACTTCATGTTCGAGCCCTATCAGGTGTTCGAGGCGCGCGCCCTTGGCGCCGATTGCATCCTCGTCATCATGGCCGCGCTCACCGACGCGGAGGCCCGCGATCTCGAGGCGACCGCCGATGGGCTCGGCATGGACGTGCTGATCGAAGTCCATAACGCGGCCGAGCTCGACCGGGCGCTGAAGCTGAAATCGCCCCTGATCGGCATCAACAACCGCGACCTGCACACCTTCGAGACCAAGCTGTCCGTCAGCGAAACGCTGGCGCCGAGCGTGCCCAAGGATCGGCTGCTGATCGCCGAGAGCGGCATCTTCACGCCCGCCGATATCGCCCGGCTGCGCGGCGTCGGCATCAATGCCTTCCTCGTCGGCGAGAGCCTCATGCGCGAGGCCGATGTCGCTTCCGCCACCGCCCGGCTGATCGGCGGCAGCGTCGCGGCCTGACCCGATGGATTACGCGATCCGGTCCGCGAAACCATCCGAATACGCCCTTCTCCCCGACATCGAACGCAGCGCCAGCACGCTCTTCGACTCATTGCCGCCGATGGGCCTCGACAACCACGGGCCGACCGGCGTCGCGTTCATCGAGGCCTGCGGCCGTGCCGGCGCGGTCTTCGTGGCCACTGCCGACGATCGTCCGGTCGGCTTCGCCCTGGTCGGGTTTCTCGATCGCGCCCTGCACATTCACGAACTCGATGTCGCCGCGCCTCACGGCCGCCGCGGCCTTGGCCGGCGGCTGGTGGAGCAGGCCTGCGCCTTCGCCGCGGCCGAGGGCGCACCTGCCGTGACGCTCTCCACCTTTCGCGATGTGCCGTGGAACGCGCCCTTCTACCGGAAACTCGGCTTTCACTTCGTCCCGCAAAACCAATGGACCCCCGCCTTCATCATGCTGCATCATCGCGAGATGGAACTCGGACTGCCCGTCGAAAGGCGCGGCTTCATGCGGAAAGATCTGTGAGAAAGCCCAAACTGACCCATATCGACGAGACCGGCGCCGCCCGCATGGTCGATGTCGGTGACAAGCGCGTCACCAGGCGCACCGCGGTCGCCGAAGGCACGATCTCGATGGAGCCCGGCACGCTGGCCCGCGTCGTCTCCGACGATTTCACCACCGCCGAGAAGGGCAACATCATCGGCGTCGCCCGCGTCGCCGGCATCATGGCGGCCAAGCGCACCCACGAACTGATCCCTCTTGCCCACCCGCTGGCGCTGTCCTCGGTCAAGGTCGAGATCGAGTCCGACACCCGCATCCCCGGGCTGCGCGTGCGGGCGACGGTCAAGACCGAGGGCAAGACCGGCGTCGAGATGGAGGCGCTGACCGCCGTCTCCGTCGCCTGCCTGACCATCTACGACATGGCCAAGGCGGTCGATCGCGGCATGATGATCGGCGACATCCGCCTGGTCGAAAAGCGCGGCGGCCGCTCGGGCGTCTGGCGGTCGAAGGAGCCAAGCCTGTGGGACCGTTGATTCCCGTCGACGAGGCGATAGCGCGGATCATTGTCGGCGCCGCCCCGGTCGCGGTCGAGCGCGTACCCCTCGCCGAGGCCGACGGTCGCACCCTCGGCGAACCCCTGCAGGCCCGGCGCACGCAACCGCCCTTCGATGCCTCCGCCATGGACGGCTACGCCGTCCGCGCCGCCGATGTCGCCGCCACACCCGCGACGCTCAAGGTCGTCGGCATGTCGGCGGCTGGCCATCGCTTCAACGGTGTCGTCGGTCCGGGCGAAGCGGTGCGCATCTTCACCGGCGCGCCCATGCCCCCGGGCGCCGACGCGGTGCTGATCCAGGAGAACACCGACACGCCGAGCGAAAGAGACGTCGTGGCGAAACAATCGGTGGCGGCCGGCAGCAACATCCGCCGCGCCGGCCTCGATTTCCAGGAAGGTGCCCTGTTGCTCTCGGACGGCCGGCAGCTCGGCATGCGCGAAATCGCCCTCGCCGCCGCCATGGGCCACTCGACGCTGCCGGTGCGCCGCCGGCCGCGGGTCGCCATCATCGCCACCGGCGACGAACTGGTGGCCCCCGGCACCCTGCCGTCGCCCGACCAGATCTACGCTTCCAGTTCGCCCGGCCTGGCCGCTCATGTGCGCGCCTGCGGCGGCGCCGCGCACGACCTTGGCATCGCCCACGACGATCGCAACGCCATCGGGCGCGCGGTAGAACGCGCAATGGCGATGCCGGCGGATGTCATCGTCACGCTCGGCGGCGCCTCGGTCGGCGATCACGACCTCGTCCAGGTGGCGCTTCAGGATCAGGGGCTGACGCTGGACTTCTGGCGGATCGCCATGCGGCCGGGCAAGCCGCTGATGTTCGGACGCATTGGCGAGACCCGCGTGCTCGGCCTGCCGGGCAATCCGGTCTCCAGCCTCGTCTGCGCCATCCTGTTCCTGTCGCCGCTGATCGCCGCGCTCCTCGGCCAGCCGCAGGCCGATCCGACCGAAGCGGCCCTGCTGGGCGGCAACCTCCCCGCCAACGACGCCCGCCAGGATCATCTCCGCGCCCGCCTCGCCACCCGGCGTGGCGAACTGCCGGCGGCGATCCCGCTGCCGGTGCAGGATTCCTCCATGCTCGGCGTGCTCGCCACCGCCGACTGCCTGATCGTCCGCCCCCCCAACGCCCCGGTGGGTCTGGCGGGCGAACCGTGCCGGATCATCCGCCTGCCCTGAATTCGGACCGCGACGCATCGCCGGCTGACCGCCGCTCCGCCGTCCCTCCCGGGCCCGGCGTCTTTACGGAATCGCAAGGGGGTTGTGGAACACATAAGGAACATGTAATTTGTTCGTGTTTTGTACCGATTCCGAAAGGCCGGGCCCCGGGGCACACCATGCTGACACGCAAGCAACTCGAACTGCTGATGTTCGTCCATGAGCGCCTGAAGGAATCCGGCGTGCCGCCCTCCTTCGACGAAATGAAGGACGCGCTCGACCTTCGCTCGAAGTCCGGCATCCACCGCCTCATCAAGGCGCTGGAGGAGCGCGGCTTCATCAAGCGGCTGCCCAACCGGGCGCGGGCGCTTGAGGTGATCCGCCTGCCCGAGTCGGTGCAGTCCAGCCTGCCGCCGGCGCGCTCGCGCGGCTTCTCCCCGAGCGTCATCGAGGGCAATCTCGGCCGCCTGCGCGGCACCCCGGAGAGCGCCAACAGCAACGAGCCGGTTCTGGTGCCGGTCATGGGCCGGATCGCTGCCGGCGTGCCGATCGAGGCGATCCAGACCCAGAGCCACACCATCGGCATACCGCCCGACATGCTGTCGCCGGGCGAGCATTTCGCGCTGGAGGTGCGTGGCGACTCGATGATCGAGGCCGGCATCTTCGACGGCGACACCGTGCTCATCCGCAAGGGTGACACCGCCGATACCGGCGACATCGTCGTGGCGCTGGTCGACGAGGAAGAGGCGACGCTGAAGCGCCTCCGGCGCAAGGGCGCCTCGATCGCGCTGGAGGCCGCCAACCCGGCCTACGAGACGCGCATCTTCGGACCGGACCGCGTGCGCATCCAGGGCCGCCTCGTCGGCCTCATCCGCCGCTACTGACCGCTCCGCGGCGGCATGAACGGCCGCCGCACCGCCGGATAGGCATGTCGTCACCCGGAATGATGGACGGTCTGCGGCGTCGTCGCCCGTGCGATAGAGCGCGTGGGCGCCATGCCGTGCGAGGTCGTCGCCGGCGATGACCACAGGTGCGGCGCAGCCCTTCGGCGCCGCGAAGCGTGTCACGACCACATCGGCCGATCGGCAATCCTCCTCGGCTGCGCCGGCACGATTGGCGACGGCCACGCGTGCGCCGCCCCTCCCCAGCGGCGCGATGCAGCCAAGCGGATCGCAGGAAATGTCCGTTGTCAGGTCGGCCGCATCCGCCATCCGCGAGTCGCCGTCGGCGCGCAGCCAGTTCTCGACCACGAAGCTCGCGCCCTTGCCGTTGACGATCTCCAGCCGCCCGTCCGGTCCGCGCACGGCGACAGTCGCCCCGGCCTCGTCGATCAGCACGTCGGGATGCGGAGCCGCCAGCGCAATCGGCAGCGCCAGCAGGATCGGCGCGAGGCCCGGCGAGCCGCCAGCGCTCCCGCCAAAGCGCCAGCCACAGGAAGCCCCCGGCGATCAGGCCCAGCGCCAGGAGCGGCATGGCGGCGACGCCGCCCACCCCGGTCGACCAGGTCGCGGTCTTCCCGGCCACCAGCATCACCCAGTCGAGGCCCCAGCCCATCGCGGTCAGCGGCAGCGCCTCCAGCCCGAAGGGCATCAGCACGACGGCCAGGAACGCCATCGGCATCACCAGTGTCCCGACCACCGGCATCGCGGCCAGATTGGCGACCAGCGTCAGTGGCGCCAGGCGCTGGAAGTGGAATGCGGCGAAGGGCGCCGTCGCCAGCCCCGCGATGGCGGAGGTGATGAACAGCCCCGCCGCCGCGCGCCCGAGCCGGGCCGCGACGCCGCCCGCGCGGTCGTTCAGCACCACGCGCCGGTCGCGCCAGGCCGAGATCGCTTCGTAGCCCGAGACCAGGGCGGCGGTTGCCGCGAACGACATCTGGAAGCTCGCCGTGACGATGCTCTCCGGCGCCAGCGCGAGGATGAAGAGGGCGGCGAGCGCGACATTGCGCAGGGTGATCGCCGGCCGGTCGAGCATCACCGCCGCCAGCATGACCGCGAGCATGACGAAGGCGCGCTGGGTGGCGATTCCGGCGCCGGAAATGCCGAGATAGAACGCCGCCACGGCGAGCGCGCCCGCCGCCGCCCATTTCTTGATCGGCCGGTGGAGCGCGAGGCCGGGCGAGAGCGCCAGCAGTGCCCGGATCAGCCAGAAGGCGGCGCCCGCGACCAGCGCCATGTGCAGGCCGGAAATCGCCAGCATGTGAGCGAGGCCGGAGGCCCGCATCGCGTCCTGGGTTTGCTCGGAGATGCCGCCGCGGTCGCCCATCACCAGCGCCGCGGCGACATGGCCGGTATCGCCGGGCAGCGCCGCCTCGATGCGCCGGCGGATCGTGTCGCGGAGATGGGCGAGCGGCGCCGACAGGCGGACGGCGAACGGCGCCGGGCCGATTTCGGCCGGCTTGGCCGCGCCATAGGCGAAGCCGACCGCGCCGATCCCTTCGTAATAGGCAACGCGTGCGAAGTCGTAGCCGCCCGGCATCACCGCCCCGGAGGGCGGTTGCAGCCGCGCGAGCATGCTGATCGCGTCGCCAACGCCAAGGGCATCGGCCTTGCTGCGCACGGTGACGCGCACCAACCGTGGCGTCGCCCGCGCCGCAACCCTGTCCATATCGTGGACCCGGAGCAGGATGCGGACGCCGCCGCGCGCCGCCTCCTCGCGCTCGGCGATCCAGCCGTTGACGGTCACGACCATCTCGCGTGACAGGACCGGCGCCGCCACCAGTCGGTGCGGATCTTGGCGGCGCACAGCCCTGCGGCCACAGCGCACGCCATCAGCAGCACCCGGAATGCCACGACACCCCTGCGTGCCCGCCACGCCGCCAGCGCCAGCCCACCGGCGAGCGCCACCAGGGCCGGCGTCCAGGGTTCGCTCGGCAGGCCGAAATACACGAGAACGCCGATGCCGAAGGCAACCGGCAGCCACAGGAACCCACGGCCGGCGTCGATCTCGCGCTCGAAGGTGGTGGCAAGCCGCAAGCGGATTGCGGCGATATGCTCGGCCACGCCGGTCCACCTGCCCGGCGGCGCGAAGCGCCACCGCGGCCGGTGTTCGCCGGCTGCGGCGTGCCTGCCTGTCGTGGTCGGATCTGTCGCCATCCGCGCCCCCGCCGCAAATGTTAGCGGAAGGCGGCCCGGCTGTCAGACGGTCTCAGCCGCTGGCCATCACCTTGGCGAAGGTGTCGCGCAGGCCGACCGTGCGCACGAACACCGGCTTTCCGGGCGCCGAGTCCGGGTCGCGGCGGAAATAGCCCTGCCGCTCGAACTGAACGGGCGCGTCGGAATTGCCCGCGACGATCGCCGGTTCCAGCCGTGCCTCGGGCAGCACCACCATCGAGTCCGGGTTGAGGTCGGCGGCGAAATTGGCCGCATCCGGATCGGGCCGCGAGAACAGCGGGCCGACCAGCCGGACCTCGGCCGGAACCGAATCCGCCGCCGACACCCAATGCAGCGTCCCCTTCACCTTGCGCCCGTCCGGCGGCGAATTGCCGCCGCGCGTCTCGGGATCGTAGGTGCAGCGCAGCTCCACCACCTCCCCGGATGCATCCTTGATCGCCTCGCGGCAGCGGACGAAATAGGCGTAGCGCAGGCGCACTTCGTTTCCGGGCGACAGGCGGAAGAACTTCTTCGGCGGGTCTTCCATGAAGTCGTCGCGCTCGACGTAGATCTCGCGTCCGAAGCGGACCCGCCGCGTGCCGGCGCCCGGATCTTCCGGGTTGTTGATCGCCTCCAGTTCCTCCGTCTGCCCTTCCGGGTAGTTCTCGATCACCACCTTCAGCGGACGCAGCACCGCCATCCGCCGGAGCGATGTCTTGTTGAGCGCTTCGCGGACGGCGCCGTCGAACATGGCCATATCGACACGGCTGTCGGCGCGGGCGACGCCGATCGCCGTGGCGAAGGCGCGGATCGCTTCGGGCGGCACGCCGCGACGGCGCAGCCCGGCCAGCGTCGGCATGCGTGGATCGTCCCAGCCGGAGACGTGCCCGTCGCGCACCAGCAGCGTCAGCACCCGCTTCGAGAGGATCGTGTAGTCGAGGTTCAGCCGCGCGAACTCGATCTGGCGCGGGCGCGACGGCACCGGCAGGTTGTCGAGCAGCCAGTCATAGAGCGGCCGGTGGTCGGCGAATTCCAGCGTGCACAGCGAATGGGTGACGCCCTCGATGGCGTCCGACTGGCCGTGGGCGAAATCGTAGCTCGGATAGATGCACCAGGCAGTGCCGGTGCGCG
Organism: uncultured Alphaproteobacteria bacterium; assembly: GCA_963822975.1. GTDB lineage: Bacteria > Pseudomonadota > Alphaproteobacteria > Rhizobiales > Kaistiaceae > CAVSRC01. The sequence continues at coordinate 5,895 of CAWGJV010000021.1, read as the reverse complement.
GATGCGCGGCGTGCAGGATGCGATAGAGCACCGGGTCGCGGAGATTGATGTTGCCGGACGCCATGTCGATCTTGGCGCGCAGCACACGCGCGCCATTCGGGAATTCGCCGGCGCGCATGCGGCGGAAGAGGTCGAGGTTCTCCTCGACGCAGCGATCGCGGAACGGGCTGTTGCGCCCCGGCTCTGTCAGCGTGCCGCGGCTCGAGCGCATCTCCTCCGGGCTCTGGTCGTCGACATAGGCCTTGCCGGTGCGGATCAGGTGCTCGGCCCACTCGTAGAGCTGCTCGAAATAGTCCGAGGCATGGAAGAGGTTGTCGCCCCAGTCGAAGCCCAGCCAGTGCACGTCGCGCTTGATCGCGTCGATGTATTCCTGCTCCTCCTTGGCCGGGTTGGTGTCGTCGAAGCGCAGGTTGCAGCGCCCGCCGAATTCCTGCGCCACGCCGAAATTCAGGCAGATCGACTTGGCGTGGCCGATATGCAGGTAGCCGTTCGGCTCCGGCGGAAAGCGCGTCACCACGCCGGAATGCCGGCCGGCGGCGAGATCGCCGCGGACGATGTCGCGAATGAAGTCCTGCCCGGCTTCGCGCGTCGGCGTTTCGGCTGTCATGAGGATTTCCCTGTGCCCGGCCGGTCGGCCGGTGGCGATGCGCCGCCTATGTGCCAAATCCCGGCCCAAACGCCAAGCCGCGTTCATGCAAGTGACTTCGCCATCAGCACGTCGTCGAAATAGCGGTCGCCGATCTTGATGGCGTTCTTCTCCAGCCCGTATTCGACAAAGCCGAGGCTGGTGTAAAGCCGCCGTGCGCGCATGTTGCGGCGCTCCACCGCCAGGCTGATCAGCTCCACCTTCCCGGTGGCGTGGTCGAGAACCGCCCCGATCAGCCGGCGGGCGACGCCGGCGCCCCGTGCCTTCCGCCGCACATAGAGGCCCCAGAGTTCGCCCTTGTGCGCGCGTTTCGCCGCCCGTTCGGCACGGAATGCCGCGACACCCAGCAGCCCGTCGCCCTGAAAGGCGCCGAAGACCGACGAGGTCTCCAGCCGCTCGGCAAACCACTCCGGCGGCCGGCCGCTCTCCGAAGCAAGTCGCTGCCGAAAGCCTCCGGCGCCGTCTTCAGCGCCTCCAGCCGGATCTCGCGGAACAGTGCGACATCGGCCGGCGGAGCGAGCCGGCGGATCGTGAACTCCGGAACCTCGGGTTCCGCCATCTGAATTCCCATCCGATGGGGCTGACATTGCGCGCCGCTCCTATGATACAGGACGCCCACTTCCGCAACCGGCCCGCTGCCCATGCCCGAGACCGTCGTTACCCGCATCGCCCCTTCCCCGACCGGCTTCCTGCACATCGGCACGGCCCGGACGGCGCTGTTCAACTGGCTCTACGCCCGCGGCCGCGGCGGCAAGTTCCTGCTGCGCATCGAGGATACCGACCGCGAGCGCTCGACCGAGGCCGCCGTCACGGCGATCTTCGACAGCCTCAGGTGGCTGGGGCTGGAGTGGGACGGCGAGGCCGTTTTCCAGTTCGCCCGGGCCGCGCGTCACCGCGAGGTGGCCGAGCAGCTCGTCGCCGCCGGCAAAGCCTACTACGCCTACGACACGGCGGAGGAGCTCAACGACGCGCGGGCAAAGGCCCGCGCCGAAGGCCGCTTCGCCCGCTACGATGGCGGCTGGCGCGACCGCGATCCGTCCGAGGCGCCGCCCGGCGTCGCGCCGGTGGTGCGCATCAAGGCGCCGCTCGACGGCGAGACCGTCATCGACGACCGCGTCCAGGGCCGCGTCGCCTTCCCCAACAACGACCTCGACGATCTCATCATCCTGCGCTCCGACGGCACGCCGACCTACATGCTCGCCGTCGTCGTCGACGATCACGACATGGGCGTCACCCATATCATTCGCGGCGACGACCATCTCACCAATGCCGGCCGCCAGAAGATCATCTACGACGCGCTCGGCTGGCCGCTGCCGGTCATGGCGCATATCCCGCTGATCCACGGGCCGGACGGCGCCAAGCTGTCCAAGCGCCACGGGGCGCTCGGCGTCGATGCCTATCGCGCCATGGGCTACCTGCCGGAGGCGCTCCTCAACTATCTCGTCCGCCTCGGCTGGAGCCACGGCGACGACGAGATCATGTCGCTCGACCAGATGACCGAGTGGTTCGACATCGACGGCATCGGCCGCGGCGCCGCCCGCTTCGACTTCGCCAAGCTGGAGAGCATCAACGGCCACTACATCCGCGAGGCAACCGACGACGGCCTCTATGACCTGCTGATGGCGGAACTGCCGCGCCTCCCCGGCGGGCCGGAGTTCCAGGCGGCCCTCGATGCCGGCCGGGCGGTGCGGCTGAAGGCCGCCCTGCCGCTCCTCAAGGAGCGGGCAAAGACGCTGATCGATCTCATCAAGAGCGCCCATTTCATCGTCGCCGACCGTCCCCTGGTGCCTGACGCCGCGGCCGCGGCCCTGCTCGATGCGGATTCGCGGGCGCTGCTCGCCCGCCTGCTCCCCGCCCTCACCGGCCTCTCGGATTGGTCCGCCGAAACGACGGAATCGGCGGTGAAGGCCTTTGCCGAGGCCGAGGGGCTGAAGCTCGGCAAGGTCGCCCAGCCGCTTCGCGCCGCGCTCACCGGGCGCGCTGCCTCGCCGGGGATCTTTGAGGTTCTTGCCATTCTCGGCCGCGACGAAAGCCTCGCCCGGATCGCCGATCAGGCCGCCGCGTGAGCCCCGTGCCGTGCTCTGGACATCGCCCTGCGAAGCGCCATTTCCATCATGCGGTGATGGACTTGTTGCGATGCAACAAATAGAATGCGCCGATTCTCCGAGACATTCATGAACTGAGGCCCGGGTTTCATGGCTACTGCCAGCAAAATGGATAATCCCGTCGCGCCCGGCGATACGGCGCAACTGACGATCGGCAACGAGAGCTGGGACTTCGCCGTCCGCAAGGGCACGATCGGCCCCGACGTCGTCGACATCGGCGCGCTCTACCGCGACACCGGCCGCTTCACCTACGACCCCGGCTTCACCTCGACCGCGGCCTGCGAATCGGCGATCACCTACATCGACGGCGACGCGGGCGTCCTGCTCTATCGCGGCTATCCGATCGAGCAGCTCGCCGAGCATGGCGACTTCCTCGAGACCTGCTACCTGCTGCTCTATGGCGAACTGCCGACGCCGGCGCAGAAGGCCGATTTCGATCATCGCGTGACCTACCACACGATGGTCCACGAGCAGATGAACCGCTTCTTCACCGGCTTCCGCCGCGACGCCCATCCCATGGCGATCATGTGCGGCGTGGTCGGCGCCATGTCGGCGTTCTATCACGACTCGACCGACATCGCCGATCCGCACCAGCGCATGGTCGCCTCGCTCCGCATGATCGCCAAGATGCCGACGATCGCCGCGATGGCCTTCAAGTATCATGTCGGCCAGCCGTTCGTTTATCCGCTGAACGCGCTCGACTATGCCTCGAACTTCCTGCGCATGTGCTTCGCGGTGCCCTGCGAGGAGTACAAGGTCAATCCGGTGCTGGCGCGCGCCATGGACCGCATCTTCATCCTGCACGCCGACCACGAGCAGAACGCCTCGACCTCGACCGTGCGGCTGGCCGGCTCGTCGGGCGCCAATCCCTTCGCCTGCATCGCGGCCGGCATCGCCTGCCTGTGGGGGCCCGCCCATGGCGGCGCCAACGAGGCGGCGCTCAACATGCTGCAGGAGATCGGCACGGTCGACCGCATCCCGGAATTCATCGCCCGCGCCAAGGACAAGAACGACCCGTTCCGCCTGATGGGCTTCGGCCACCGCGTCTACAAGAACTACGATCCGCGCGCCAAGATCATGCAGAAGACCACCCACGAGGTGCTCGCCGAGCTCGGCGTCCAGGACGATCCGCTGCTCGAGGTGGCCATGGAACTGGAGCGCATCGCGCTCACCGACGAGTATTTCATCGAGAAGAAGCTCTATCCCGAATATCGACTTCTATTCGGGCATCACCCTGAAGGCATTGGGCTTCCCGACGACGATGTTCACCGTGCTGTTCGCCGTGGCGCGCACCGTCGGCTGGATCGCCCAGTGGAAGGAGATGATCGAGGACCCGTCGCAGAAGATCGGCCGTCCGCGCCAGCTCTACACCGGCGAGGCCCAGCGCGACTACGTGCCGATCTCCAAGCGCCGCTAGGCGCGGCGACGCGGCCGCGCGCCGCAGCGTCTCCAGCGAGCGGCGTCGGCGGCGCGACACGCTCGGCGGCGCCGCGCTCGGGGTCCATCAGCGCATCGGCGTCAAGCGCTCGAACGCCGCCAGCTGGCGCCGCGCGTTCGGGCGACTCGCCGAGCAGCGGCAGCAGCGCCTCCGCCAGCTCGCGCCGGGTCGCTGTCGCGATCGAGGAACTCCGGAATCGCGCGCTCGTCCGACGATCAGGTTGGGCAGCACGATCGACTTCGCCCGTCAGGAACCGCTTCAGCGGCCGGACCAGCGGATCGACCCGGTAGGCGACCACCATCGGCACGCCGGAGAGCGCCAGTTCCAGCGTCACCGTGCCCGACGCCGCCAGCGCCGCATGGGCGCGGCGGAACGCCGCGAGCTTCGCCGCCTCGCCCTCGACGATCCGTCGGCTTCACCGGCCAGTCGGCGACCCGCGCGCGGATTTCGTCGGCGAGCCGCGACACCGCCGGCAGCACGACGTCGAGTCGGCCCGATGCGCGTTCGACGACCCGCGCAACGGTCTCGCCGAACGGCGCCATCAGGCGGCTGATCTCGCTGCTGCCGGCTGCCCGGCAGGACCAGCAGCGTCGGCTGCTCGCGTCGGCGCCAAGCGGCGGCCGCTCGCCGGGCGCCGGGCGCAGCGTATCCAGCCGCGCGATCAGCGGATGGCCGACATAGGTGCAGGGCGGTCCGCCGAGCGCGCGATGCACGTCCGGCTCGAACGGCAGGATGGCGAGGATCCGGTCGACGAAGCGGGCCATCGCCGGGCGCGCCCCGGCCGCTAGGCCCACACCGTTGGCGACACGTAGTCCAGCAATACGTAACTTCTTCTCGCCTGACGACGTATTGCTCCACTCCTTCCCGTGCGGGCGTACCACCTGCCGAGCACGTGGAGCATGTCGGTCACATAATGCGCCACTTCATGGGGAACGGTGCGGCGCAGAGTGATCCTCGAAATACCTGGCGACAGATAGGCGTTGTAGCGGATGCATTTGGTGTGGCGCACACGCGGACATGCAGACGGAGCCAGCCCCTCGAGGTCGAAGCTCACCGGGATGGAGGCAAAGTCGCGCCGGCAAAAAGATCCAGCACGATCCGAACAACGTTCAGTCGCCCGACGCACTGCAGAGGTTGCAGCGTCGTCGATTGGCACAATCAACATCGATCCACAGGATTCAGGGCTGGTCCGTGAACAGGGTGGTGGCGCAGGTTGAAAAAACAGGTCACGTCGTTGACATCCTCCATCGGGACCAGTTCAGCCCTGGAATGCACGCTCCACGCCGCCACCCGGGCGCGCAGATCGCCATCGTGGTGACATCCAGCGCGCGTACTTTCCAGCCCGTCGAACGGGGATCCATGACAGGCGGAGAAACCAGCGATTCTGGTCCCGGCCTCACCACGATGGATTCGCCCGCAGAGCAAACGACCAGGACGCTGACGCCCCGGCCAGCGCGCCACCGCCCACTCCCGCCAGGTTCAAGGCGTTCAATCAGTTCAGCGCCATCACATCTCTGCTCACCCATCCAAAAACAAATAACACTCGCCGAACACAAAAATGACGCGAGGTGAAATAGGCATTATTTTTATTCATGAGATCCTGATAAACAGCTCTCAGATCCCACGGGAAGACACAGAAAATTATCTGTGGAATCTTGCATCTTCTTCCGCGCGCTCTGCTGTGGCGATGCGCTCTTCGATAGAAG
>CAWGJV010000020.1:0-104547 GCA_963822975.1 uncultured Alphaproteobacteria bacterium | reverse complement strand
TGGTGCCCAGGAAAGGACTCGAACCTTCACGGCTTGCACCACACGGACCTGAACCGTGCGCGTCTACCAATTCCGCCACCTGGGCACGGGGGCGAGTGGTAAGGTGGGCCCAACGCCTTGTCAACGCTCGCCGGAACGCCTGTACAGCCGGCCGGCAAGCCGATATGAGACGGGCAAAACCCCAACCGACACGCGGAGCGGAGCATGGCGATCACCACCACGTCGAAGGGCCTGGTGACGGTTTTCGGCGGGTCCGGCTTCCTCGGCCGGCACGTGGTCAGGACCCTGCTCAAGCGCGGCTGGCGCGTGCGCGCCGCGGTCCGCCGGCCGGACCTCGCCGGCCACCTGCAGCCGCTCGGCATGGTCGGCTGGGTGCAGCCGATGCAGGCCAACCTGCGCTACCGCTGGTCGGTGGATCGCGCCGTCGAAAACGCCGACGCGGTGGTCAACCTGGCGGCCATCCTTGCCGAGCGCGGCCGCCAGCGGTTCGGCGCCGTGCACGAATTCGGCGCCCGCGCCGTCGCCGAGGCGGCCCGCGGCCGCCGGCCTCAAGCAGGTGGTGCAGGTGTCGGCGATCGGCGCCGACCCGCAGTCGCCGTCGGCCTATGCGCGCACCAAGGCGGCGGGCGAAGCCTCGGTGCTGGAGACGCTGCCGGACTTGGTCGTGTTCCGCCCGTCGATCATGTTCGGGCCGGGAGACCACTTCTTCAACCGGTTCGCCTCGATCGCCCGCATGTCGCCGGCCTTGCCGCTGTTCGGCGGCGGCCACACGAAGTTCCAGCCGGTCTTCGTCGGCGACGTGGCGCAGGCGATCGCCGACGCGGTCGAGGGCAAGGCCAGGGCCGGCACGGTCTACGAGCTGGGCGGCCCGGAGGTGAAGACCTTCCGCGAATGCATGGAGGCAACGCTCCACGCCACCGAACGCAAACGGTTGCTGCTGCCGGTGCCGTGGCCGCTGGCGACGCTTGGCGCCTCGCTGCTGCAAATCTGGCCGTGGCCGCTGCTGACCGTCGATCAGGTGAAGCAATTGAAGATCGACAACATCGTCTCGGACGCGGCGACAGCGGAGGAGCGAACGTTCAAGGCGTTCGGCATCGCGCCGGACAGTCTGGCCGCGCTCCTGCCGTCCTATCTCCACCGCTTCCGCCCGCACGGCGAATTCGACCGGCACCGCACCGCCTGAGCGGCCCCGTTTCAGCCGAGACTGCCGCCGAAGGCGAAGACCGCCACGAGGCCCACCGCGCCGACGGCGATGCGCCACCAGGCGAAGAGCGCGAAGCCGTGGCGGGAGACGAAGCCGAGAAAGCCGCGCACGACGACCAGCGCCGACAGGAAGGCGACGACGAAGCCCAGCGCGATGATCAGGCCGGCGCCCATGTCGATGGAATCGATGTTCTTGTAGAGGTCGTAGGCGAAGGCCCCGGCCATGGTCGGCATGGCGAGGAAGAAGGAATATTCCGCCGCCGAACGCTTGTCGGTGCCGAGCAGCAGCGCGCCGGCGATGGTTGCGCCGGAGCGCGACACGCCGGGAATCAGCGCCAGCGTCTGGAACAGCCCGATGCCGAGGCAGAGGCCGAGCGGATACTCCATGATGTCGCCATAGCGGGGCTTGAGCGGCATGCGGTCGAGCACGAGCAGCGCGATGCCGCCGAGGAGCAGCGCCAGCGAAACCAGCGTCAGCGAATGGAAGAACACGCCGGTGATGATGCCGTGGAGGGCGACGCCGAGGATCGCCGCCGGCAGGAAGGCGATGACCACGCCGAGGACGAAGCGCCGGGTCTTCGGATCGCGCGGCAGATCGACCAGCATCTGCCACAGGCGGGCGGCATAGACGCCGAGCAGCGCGAGGATGGCGCCCAGCTGGATGAGCACCTCGAAGGCCTTGCCGGGATCGTTGAAGCCGAGGAGGCGGCCGGCAAGGAGCAGATGGGCGGTCGACGAGACCGGGATGAACTCGGTCATTCCCTCGACGATGCCGAGAACCACGGCATCGATGATTGTCTTGATGTCCATTGGTTCCCCGTTTTCGGCGCGAATCGCCTTCCCGTCGCCCGGAGCGGGTTCTATACCCCCGGCCAGCAGCGGCCTAGATTGGTCCCGCGATTCGCGACGACGCAGGCCATTTGTAACTTTCCCCGGGGCCTTCCGCCTGATGCCGATCCTCCATCACTATCCGCTTTCGGCCGGTTCGCGCTTCGTGCGCCTGGTCTTCGGCGAGCTCGGCGAGACGCCGTCGCTGGTCGAGGAACATCCGTGGGAGCGCAACGACGCGCTGCTCAAGCTCAACCCGGCCGGCACGGTCCCGGTGCTCATCGACGACGACGAAACCGTTGTCGCCGGCGCGGCGGTGATCGGCGAATACCTCAACGACACCCGTGGCGCGCGGCTCGGCGAACACACGCCGCTGATGCCGGCCGGCGCGGCCGAGCGCGCCGAGACGCGGCGGCTGGTCGACTGGTTCCTGGCCAAGATGGAAGCCGAGGTGACCGGCTACCTGGTGACCGAGAAGGTCTACAAGCGGCGCATGACGGTCTCGGCCGGCGGCGGCCCGCCGGACGCGGCGGCGATCCGCGCGGCGCGCACGAACATCCGTCACCACCTCGGCTATATCGGCTACCTGACGGCGCGCCGGAACTGCCTTGCCGGGCGCGAGCTGACCTACGCCGATCTCGCCGCGGCCGGCGCGCTGTCGGCGATCGACTATCTCGGCGAGGTGCCGTGGGAGACCGACGCGGCGGCGCGGGCCTGGTATGCGCGGGTCAAGTCGCGGCCGTCGTTCCGGCCGCTGCTCGCCGACCAGGTGCGCGGCATGCCGGCGGCGACGCACTACGCCGATCTCGATTTCTGACCGGCGATCCCCGCCCTAGCCGGCGTAGAACGCCGTCATCTTCGCCGCCAGTTCGGCCCGGCTGAGGCCGACGCTGTTCCAGCGATCGAAATCCTCGTGGAGCTGCGAAAGCTGGTCCTGACGCGCCTTGACCATCTCGGCGAAGTTATGGGCGAGGTGCGGCGCGCCGGCGAGGATCGGCTGAAGCGCCGCCTTCGGCGTCTCCAGGGCGACCACCTTGCCTCGCGCCGTCACCGTCGCCGTGCGCCGCTCGCCGGTGAGCAGCGACATCTCGCCGACCACGTCCTCGGGCCCCAGTTCCGCCACCTGCCGGTCGCCGCCGCGCTCGTGCACGGTGACAGCGACGTGGCCCGAAATGATGGTGAACATGGATTCGCCGATGTCGCCCTGGCGCATCAGCACATCGCCGCGCCGGAAAGTGACCTGATGGGAGGCGGCGTGCAACTTGTCGGTGGCCTCGGCATCAAGCACAGCGTCGAAGAACCGTGTGCCGGCGAATTCCTGCTCGTCTGCCATGGCTGCTCCTCCGGTTTTGCCGTCACTCTCTTGCGCGTCGGCGGACGGGTCAAGCGGGCTGGGGGGCGAGAAAATCGAGGATCTGCGCCACCGCTTCGCTGCGGCCGCGCTCCGGCCGGTCGACGATCAGGTAATGGGTGGTGTTTTTCGGCTCGTAGATCCGCACTTCCTCGGCATTGACCAGATCCTCGCGCAGCGCCTGAACGTCGCCGGGCCGGCAGAGAAAATCCAGCTCGGGGCGGATGATCATGACCCGGGCGTAGACCTGGTTGGCGTGGATGAGCTTGTGTCCCTTGCCCATGAAATAGCTGTCGACCAGCATGCCGTTCGGCGAGCGATAGCCGGGCGGGTCGCGCTCAAGCGAGGTGGGATCGCCCGCGACGAGCGCATCGGCGAAGGCCTTGACCATGGCCGGATCGCGCCAGGAATCCTTGTCCGCGACGGGGACGTAGCGGTCCCACATGTCGACCAGCATGTCGAGGCCGTTGACCTTGTAGCCGCCGAACCGCCGGTCGTCGAAATGGCCCGGCCGCTCGGGATCCTCGAAGCCGAGCGAGTTGAAGCGCGGGTGACTGTCCGCCCCGCCATAGACGATGTTGTAGCCGATCAGGTGGCTGACGCGCTCCGGCCACAGCGCGGAATACATCAGGCAGATCGTGCCGCCGACGCCCCAGCCCATCAGGCCGACGCGCGACTGACCGGTCGTCCTGATGAGTTCGAGGGCCGCGGCATCGATGTCGCGGGTGATCTCGATGGCGCGAAACAACGGCTTCGACTCCAGCGGCGGCCGCTCCATGGCGGGCGGCCGGTCGGACCCGCCATAGCCGCGGGCATCGACGATGAAGCAGACGTGGCCGGCGCCGGCCAGCTCTTCCGCCAGCGAGCCGTTCGGCACCGGCAGGTCGTATTCGCTGATTCCGGGAACGCGGGTGCCGTGCATCAGGATCATCGGCACGCGGGCGTTTCCCTCCGGTCCGCTGGCGCGCACCTCGCGCACGGCGATGTTGTATCCGTCGGCGGTTCGTACGTGGAAATCACGCCGCACGATTTCGTTCATGATGTCTTTGGCTCCTGCCCTGCGATGCTGGCGATTGCCGCAACAGCGTAGCACCGGCACGGGATCGCTGATCGGCTGGCCTGCGGCAATTTCAATTTCGCCGCACAGGTTGCGACGGCCCGGCGCCGACAGGTCAGGCCGGCCGGCGCCCTCCGCCACACCGTCAGCGTGACATTCGCCACCGGATCAATGACTTGCGCCGCGCCGGCGACGAGGCCACGGGCGGCGAGAACCTGCGCTGCCGGCATGCCCTCCGCCACGGCGGAGAACAGCGGGACGCCGTCGCCAACGCGGACGCCGGCGACGCGCGACAGGTGAAACGCGTCGAAGCCGAGGTCGAGGAACAGGTCGAAGACGCGCCGGCCGCCGGGAACGGCGACGATGCCCCCGCCGGGCGCGGCGGCGGCCAGCGCCTCGGCAACGGTCGCGCTCGGCCGGGTTCCACCACCATGCATCGGGGCGGCGCTCGACGCCCGACGCCGACGTCGACAGGACGAGCCGGTTGCGGCCGCGGAGGTTGGGATTGGCCTCGTGGCCGAGGCGGCCGACGCACGGTGACGGCGGCCGCGTCGAGCGCCTGCTGGAAGCGCGCCCAGTCGGCATCGTTGCGAAGCTGCGGCGGCGTCAGGCCGTCGGGACCGGCGATCCGGTCGTCGTCGGAGACGATGGCGTGCCCGTGGATTTCCCAGTTCCCGATCATCGGCGCCCGCGCCCGGCCTTGAAATTGCCGCGCATGGATCGCATGTCGAGGCCCTCGCGGCCAGAGCCGCCATGAGGACGATTCCGGTGCGCTAGCCCTCCCCTCTCTCTCCGACCGACCGGCGCCACAGGCGAAGTGCGTCCCGCATTCGCCCGGCGCCGGACACGAAAAGGAGAGAGACATGGCGGAGCCGCCGGACGACCGAAACCATCACCGGAACAAGGACTTGCGTGTTCGGCGGGAGCCGCCGGACCCGAAGGCACGCTTCGCCGCGGCCATCGCCCGGTCCGAACTCGGCCGCTTCTACTGGAGCGAGGAGGACGAAGAAGAGCTGCGCGAAGCCCGCACGCGAAAGCGCAAGCCGGCAAAATGAGTGCCGGAGGGGCCGGCGACGGCCCCTCCCCGTCAGCTCCTGAGCGTGCCGCCGGTGGCCTTCGCCACCTCGGCGACGACCTTCGCCGCCACGGCCTCGATCTCCTGATCGGTCAGCGTGTGCTCGGTCGGCTGCAGCGTCACCTCGATGGCGACCGACTTCCTGCCCTCGCCGATGGCGGCGCCCTCGAACAGGTCGAACACCGAAACGCCGGCGACCAGTTTGCGGTCGGCGCCCGACGCCGCGCGCACGATGGCGGCGGCCGTGACATCGCGGTCGACGACGAAGGCGAAATCGCGCCGCACCGGCTGGAAGTCGGAGAGCGCCAGCACCGCCCGCGTTTTCGTCGGTTTGGCGCGCGGCGCGGGAATCGCCTCGAGGATCAGCTCGAAGCCGGCGAGCGGGCCGTCGGCGTCGAGGACCTCAAGCACCTTGGGGTGCAGCTCGCCGAACGACCCGATGACGGTCTTCGGTCCCTGGCGGATCGTGCCGGAACGGCCGGGGTGGTACCAGGCCGGCGCGTCGGCGGTGACCTGCACCTTGTCCGGCGACAGGCCGAGCGTATCGAGCACGGCAAGCGCATCGGCCTTGACGTCGAAGACGGAGACCGGCGCGGCCTTGCCGCTCCAGTGCCGGCCGCTGCCATTGACGCCGGCCGTGCCGCGACGCATGGCGGCGACGGCGGTCGTCTGATCCTCGCGGCCGTTCGCCGGCATAGACCTGACCGACCTCGAACAGGGCGAGATCGGCGAAGCCGCGATCGGCGTTGCGCTGGGCCGCGGCGGTGAGGCCGGGCAGCAGGCTCGGCCGCATGTCCGACATGTCGGCGGCGATCGGGTTGGCGAGGACGAGTTCGCCTCGCCGCCACCGCCGAAGGCCGCGGCCGCGCCGTGCGCGATGAAGGACCACGTCACGGCCTCGACCAGACCGCGCGCGGCGAGCGCCCGCTTGGCCCGGCGTGTGCGGTTCTGGAGCAGCGTCAGCAGCGGCTCCGACGCGCCCGGCTCGCGCCGAGCGGCTCGGACGGGACGCGGTCGACGCCGATGATGCGCACGACCTCCTCCACGAGATCGGCCTTGATGGCGGTCGCCGGCCGCCATGACGGCACGGTGACCGACAGCGTGCCCTTGGTGCGATGCGGCTTCGACGTGAAGCCGAGCGCGGCGAAGATTTCGCTCACCTCGGCCATCGACGGATCGATGCCGCCGATGCGCTTCACCTCGGTCATCGGGAATTCGATGATGTCCATCGGCTGCGGGATTTCGCCGGCGAGGAACACCTCGCTCGGGCGTGCCGCCGCAGAGCTCGATCACCATGCGGGTGGCGAGTTCGAGCCCGGGCATGTTGAAGGCCGGATCGATGCCGCGCTCGTTGCGATAACGCGCATCGGTGTTGATGCCGAGCTTGCGGCCGGTCTGGGCGATGTTGAGCGGTTCCCAGAGCGCCGCCTCGATGAGCACGTCGGTGGTCGTTTCCGAACAGCCGGAGACCTCGCCGCCGATGACGCCGGCGAGCGACTCGACGCCGTTGTCGTCGGCGATGACGCACATGGAGGGATCGAGCGTGTAGGTGCGGCCATCGAGCGCCAGCAGCTCCTCGCCGTCGCGGGCGCGACGCACGACGAGGTCGCCCTTCACCTTGGCGGCATCGAAGACGTGCAGCGGCCGGTTGCGGTCGAAGGTGATGAAATTGGTGATATCGACCAGTGCGTTGATCGGCCGGAGGCCGATGGCGCGCAGCCGCTTCTGCAGCCACTCCGGCGACGGACCGTTCCTGACGCCGCGCACCAGCCGCAGCCCGAAGGCAAGGCAGAGCGAGGGCGTGTCGCCGAAATCGAGCGTGACCTTCACCGGGCAAGGCGCCCTCGCCCTTGACCGGTACGACCGGCCTCTCGATGAGGTAGCCGATGCCGGCGGCGGCCAGATCGCGGGCGACGCCGGCCACACCCAGCGCATCCGGCCGGTTGGGCGTCACGGCGATGTCGATCACCGGATCGTCGAGGCCGGCATATTTCGCATAGGCCTCGCCGACCGGCGCATCGGCCGGCAGATCGACGATGCCTTCGTGATTGTCGGAGACACCGAGTTCGCGCTCCGACAGCAGCATGCCGTTCGATTCGACGCCGCGGATGACGCCTTTCTCGAGCTGGGCGCCGGTGCCGGGAATATAGCTGCCGGCCGGCGCGAAGACGCCGGTCATGCCGGCGCGGGCATTGGGCGCGCCGCAGACGACCTGCACCTTCGATGCCGTCGCCGGGATCGACCACGCAGACGCGCAGACGATCGGCGTTGGGGTGCTTCTCGGCGGAACAGCACCTCGGCAATCCGGAAGGGCGCGTATTGCGCCGCCGGATCGTGCACCAACTCGACCTCGAGGCCGATCATGGTGAGCCGGTCGACGATGCCGTCGAGCGTCGCGGCGGTGTCGAGATGCTCCTTGAGCCAGGCGAGGGTGAACTTCATGACGACAGCCCCCCGGCCAGCGTCGGCAGGTCGAGCGGGCGGAAGCCGTAATGGTTGAGCCAGCGCACGTCGGCGTCGAAGAAGGCGCGCAGGTCCGGCATGCCGTATTTCAGCATGGCGATGCGGTCGATCCCCATGCCCCAGGCGAAGCCCTGGTATTTGTCCGGATCGATGCCGCCCGAGCGCAGCACGTTGGGATGGACCATGCCGCAGCCGAGAATCTCCAGCCAGTCGTCGCCCTCGCCGAAACGGATCTCGTTGCCCATGCGGCGGCAGCGGATATCCACCTCCATCGACGGGCTGGTGAAGGGGAAGAAGCTCGGGCGGAAGCGCATCTGCACCTGCTTCACCTCGAAGAAGGCGCGGCAGAACTCCTCCAGCACCCACTTCAGATGGCCGATGTGGCTGGTCTCGTCGATGACCAGCCCCTCGACCTGATGGAACATGGGCGTGTGGGTCTGGTCGGAATCGAAGCGGTAGGTGCGGCCGGGGATGACCACGCGGATCGGCGGCTTCTGCGCCTCCATGGCGCGGATCTGCACCGGCGAGGTGTGCGTGCGCAGGAGCATGCGCTCGCCCTCCGGCTTCTCCTTGAAGAAGAAGGTGTCGTGCATCTCGCGCGCCGGATGGCCGACGGGGAAATTGAGCGCGGTGAAATTGTAGTAGTCGGTCTCGATGTCCGGCCCCTCGGCGATGCGGAAGCCGAGATCGGCGAAGATGGCGGTGATCTCGTCGATGACCTGGCTGACCGGATGGATGCGGCCGGTCTCCAGCGGCGACGGGCGGACCGGCAGCGTGACGTCGACGCGCTCCTCGGCGAGGCGGCGGACGAGATCCTGATCGCGGAGCACGGCGCGGCGGGCGGCGAGCGCCTCGCCGACGCGGTCCTTGAGCCCGTTCAGGGCCGGTCCCATGACCTGACGCTCGGCCGGCGACATGGCGCCGAGGCCCTTCATCAGTTCGGAGACGCGGCCCTTCTTGCCAAGCGCGGCGACGCGCTCGGTCTCCAGCGCCGCCTCGTCGGCGGCCAGGGATATGCGTTCGGAAATATCGCGCTCGAGCGCGGCGATATCGGCTTCGGTGGTGGTCATGTCAGCGCCTGCCCGGGCCCCATCAGGGCTCCGCTTTCAACAGAAAACCGGGCAGAGGACAAGCGCCGCCCGACACCGGCCGCGCGCCGGCAAGCCCGGCACGCCGCCAATCAAGACGCCGCTTCTTCGCGACAGGCTCAGGCTGCGAGTGCGCCTGCCGCCTTGTCCACCAGCGTCTTGAACGAGGCCGGCTCGCTGACGGCAAGCTCGGCCAGGACCTTGCGGTCGATTTCGACCCCGGCCTTGCCGAGGCCGCTGATAAATCGACCATAGGTCAGGCCATGCTCGCGGACGGCGGCGTTGATGCGCTGGATCCACAGGGCGCGGAACGAGCGCTTGCGGTTCTTGCGGTCGCGGAAGGCGTATTGCGCCGACTTGTCGACGGCCGCCTTGGCGGTGCGGATGGTGTTCTTGCGACGGCCGTAGAAGCCCTTGGCGCGCTTCAGGACCTTCTTGTGCTTGGCGTGCGACGTGACGCCGCGTTTCACTCGCGACATGGCGAGACTCCTCGAAAAGTGGCGTGCCGGGCTCAGGCGTTGGGCAGGAAGTATTTCTTCACGTTATCGCCGTCCGTCTTGAACATGACGCGCGTGCCGCGAAGATTGCGGATCTGCTTCTTTGTCCGCTTGATCATGCCGTGCCGCTTGCCGCGCTGGGCGTGAACCACCTTGCCGGTCGCGGTGACCTTGAAGCGCTTCTTGGCGCCGCTCTTGGTCTTCAGTTTGGGCATTTTGCATCCCTCAAGTTGGAGTTCTGCTCGAAGAGCATTCAGCGTCGCCACGGCATGCCCATTTTCAGGCCGGGCGGCGCGAAGAGCGGGGTTATAGCGATACGGGGTGCGGCGCACAAGGCCGCCCGAGGGGGGCGACCCACGGGCCGGACGCCGCAGGACAGGCCGGTTTCGAGCCCTGGCAGGGCGCCGGGAAGGCTCTTCCCGGCGCCAATGTCTAGCGCGGCGCCAGAACCATCATCATCTGGCGGCCTTCGAGCTTGGGCTCCGCCTCGACCTTGGCGATGGTGGCGGTTTCCTCCTTCACCCGGTTGAGCAGGCGGGAGCCGAGCTCCATGTGGGCCATTTCGCGGCCGCGGAAGCGGAGCGTCACCTTGACCTTGTCGCCCTCCTCGAAGAAGCGCTTAATCGCCCGCATCTTCACGTCGTAATCGTGGACGTCGATGTTCGGACGCATCTTGATCTCCTTGATCTCGATGGTCTTCTGGCGCTTGCGCGCCTCGGCGGCTTTCTTCTGGGCCTGGAACTTGAAGCGCCCGTAGTCGAGGATCTTGGCGACGGGCGGGGCCGAATTGGGGGCGATCTCGACGAGGTCCATGCCCGCCTCGGCGGCCATTTCAAGGGCCCGCTGGATGGGGACCTCACCGTGGTTCTCGCCCTCGTTGTCGATCAACTGGACGGCGGGAACGCGAATCTCCTCGTTGGTCCGGGGACCATCCTTGGTCGTCGGGGGTGCTTTGAAGGGTCGGCGAATGACAGCAGTCTCCTCTGTTGTTTCAATGAAACGCGCTGGCGCGCGGAACGGTTCCCGGCCACGGTGCCGGAACGAAACAGGATTCGATCAAGCCGGGCGGGAAGTCAACGGGCAGGTTGTGGCAGGGTTCAGCATGAATGAAGCGGCCGTGGAGATGGTGCCGGTGGGCAGCGGCGACAAGGCCCGCGCCATCGCGGTGCTGCATCGCGCCGGGGCGGCGCCGGGCCTGTTCTGGCTGGGCGGCTTCCGCTCCGACATGGCGGGCAGCAAGGCGACGGCGATCGACGCTTTCGCCGCAAGGCGCGGCCTGGCGGCCACCCGATTCGATTATTCCGGCCACGGCCGCTCGGGCGGGCGCTTCGCGGACGGCACGATCTCGCGCTGGCTGGAGGAGGCCGGCGCCATATTCGACCGCCAGACGGCTGGCCCGCAGATCGTCATCGGCTCGTCCATGGGCGGCTGGATCGCCCTCCTGCTCGCCGAGGCGCTGAAGGGCTCCGGCCGGATCGCCGGGATGGTGCTGATCGCGCCGGCGGTCGACATGACGCGCAAGCTGATGTGGGACACCTGGACGAAGAAGGCGCGGAAGGAACTGGAGACGACCGGCGTCTACCTGCAGCCCAGCGACTATTCCGACGAACCCTACCCGATCACGGCCAAGCTGATCGCGGACGGCGACGCGCATCTGTTCGGCGAGCGGCTGATCGAGACCGGCTGCCCGGTGCACATCCTGCAGGGCACCGAGGACAGCGACGTGCCCTGGCGTCACGCCACCGACCTCGTGACGCGCTTTGCGTCGGACGACGTGGTGCTGACGCTGGTCAAGGGCGGCGACCACCGCCTGTCGCGACCGGAGGACATCGCCCGGCTGGAAGCGGCGATCGACGGGATCATCGCGGAGACGCAATAGGCGCTTCGCTTTCCGCTTAACAATCCGCTAATTTCCGTTCGGCACAGACTGCGGCCTGCATCCGAGAGCTTGGCCATGGCAACTGAAAGTCGAAACGGCACCGCAACAGCGCAGTCATCCGGCAGAACAACCTGTGCTTCTATTGCGCTTACCGATGTGGAACGGCGAAGACGGCGATTTTTGCGGCGTGTTTGAGTTTTCCAAGCGTCAGGCGGAGCGGTTGCGTTGCACGCGGAGCACCTCGAGCGGTTCGATGGGGGAGGACCACGGGCGCGAACATCGTCGCCGCTTGCGATACCTGTAACAAGCGAAGCCGCCCGCCACGCAACTCTCGTGGTCCGACTACAAAGCGCTCGTCGAAGACGCATTGCAGCGGGTCGGTGGCACCACGATTCTTCACAGGTCCTTCGCAACGGCCACTCAACGCGCCGTCAAGAACGCCACGTCCCCTCCCGCCATAACGCGGCAGGCCCTCGCGCTAGTTCGGATACGCAGCGCGACCAGGTCCTGCTTGATGCGGCGGTTGGCGACGCGCTTGTTGTCGCCGTAGAACGACCGCGAGAGGTCAGCCGTGTCGAACGGATTTCGGCGGCGGCGGAACGCCCATCAGGTCGGCGGCAGGCGACCACGTCCTGCGGCGGCGCCGGCAGGTCGTCGGCGACATTGAAGATGCCGGCGGCGCTCTGCGCCAGCGCGGCGGCGAGTGTCTGCACGATGTCGTCGACGTGGATGCGGTTGAAGACCTGCCCGGGCTTGACGATGCGATGCGCCTTGCCCTCGGCGAGGTTGACGAAGGCGTTGCGGCCCGGCCCGTAAATGCCGGCGAGGCGGAAGACCGCGAGCGGCACGGCCCGTTCGGCGGCGAGCTGCCCCCACGCCTTCTCGGCGGCGAGGCGCTCGACCGAGCGGGGCTGGCGCGGGTGGGGCGTGGTCGCCTCGCTCACCCAGGCGCCGCCATAGTTGCCGTAGACGCCGACGGTGGAGAGATAGCCGATCCATTTCAGGTCGGGCGCGGCCAGGATGGTGTCGCGGTAGTGTGCGAGCACCGGGTCAGCCGCGCCGGGGGCGATGGAGACCAGCAGGTGGGTCGCCCGGCCGACGGCTTCCGCCACGGCTGGGCTCGGCGCCCTCGCCGTCCCAGACCATCGCGTCGATGCCGGCAGTGGCGAGCGCCGCTACGTTGTCGGCGGTTCGGATCGTGCCGCCGATCCATGCCGCCTCGCCGGCAAGCGCACGGGCGAAGGCGCCGGCGCTGTAACCAAGACCGAAGACGAAGAGGCGGACGGGCTCGTTCACGGCTTCTTTCCCGGCGGGGTCAGCGGCTTGATCTTGCGGCCGGCGGCAGAGTCGGCGATCAGCGTCGCCAGCCGCCGCTCGCGCGTCGCGTCCTGTTTGGCGCTCATCACCCACCAGACGGCGGGATGGCGATAGGAGCGCGGCATGGCTTCGAACCATTTCCACGCCGCTTTCTCCGCGCGGAAGCGCTTCTCGTAGGCCGGCGCCAGCACCACGTCGCGATTCTCGAAGGAGTATTTCTTCTGCTTTGCGAGGTCGCGCCCCTCAAAGGTGGCTAACCCGGCGGCAGCGACGCGGCCTTCGGTTTTCAGCTCCTCGATACGGCGAATATTGACCGCGCTCCAGATGCTGCCCTTCTTGCGCGGCGTGAAGCGGATCGACCACGTCGTGTCGCCACCGCGGCGCACGGCGTCGATCCAGCCGAAGCAGAGCGCCTCGTCCAGCGCCTGCCTGTAGGTGATGCCCTTCTTCTCGGCGCCGACCTTGTGGAAGCCGACCCACTGCTCGGCGGCGGTGGCGTGGTTCTTCTCCAGCCACGTCCGCCATTCCTTCTGGCTGCGGAAGAAGCGCGGCGCTGGACTGCTCATGCCGTCGCCCATTCTTCCGCCACGGACGGATCGGACTCGCGCTGGCGGCGCTTCAGTTCGGCGAAGCGCCCGGCGGGAAGCAGGCGCGACAGCGCCCAGACGGCCGCGCCGCGGACCAGCGGCGACGGGTCGGCGAGGTGCGCTTCGGCGGTTTTCGCGAGACCGACATTTTCCGGAATTGCCGATGGCAATCAAGACGTTGCGCACGAAGCGATCGCGGCCGATGCGCTTGATGGGCGAGCCGGAAAACTTCGCCCGGAAAGCCGCATCGTCGAGCGCGGCAAGCTCGTCCAGCGGCGGCGCGGCGAGATCGTCGCGCGCCTTCAGTTTCATCTCATGGGTGGCTTGCGCGAACTTGTTCCATGGGCAGACGGCGAGGCAATCGTCGCAGCCATAGATGCGGTTGCCCATGGCGGCACGGAATTCGCGCGGGATCGGACCGGCGTGCTCGATGGTGAGGTAGGAAATGCAGCGGCGGGCATCGAGCCGGTAGGGCGCGGGGAAGGCGTCGGTCGGGCAGATGTCGAGGCAGGCGCGGCAGGTGCCGCAGCGATCGGTCTCCGCCTCGTCGGCGGGAAGCGCGACTTCGGTGAGGATGGCGCCAAGGAACAGCCACGAGCCGAAGGTGCGGCTGACGAGATTGGTGTGCTTGCCCTGCCAGCCGATGCCGGCGGCGGCGGCGAGCGGCTTCTCCATCAGCGGCGCGGTGTCGACGAAGACCTTCACGTCGCTGCGCGCTGAAGGACGCGAAGCGGGTGGCGATGCGCTTGAGCTTGCCCTTGATGAGATCGTGGTAGTCGCGATGGCGGGCATAGACCGAGATGGTGGCGCGGTCCTTCTGCGCCAGCGTCGCCAGAGGATCGGCGTCCGGGCCGTAGTTGAGCCCGAGCATGACCACGGCGCCGACACCTGGCCAGAGCGCGCGAGGGACCCCGCGCCGGTCGGCCTTCGCCGCCAGCCAGTCCATGGTGCCGTGCTGGCCCTCGGCGAGGAACTGCGCCAGGCGCGGCGCGGCCTCGGGAATGGCGTCGGGGCGCGCGACGCCGACGGCATCGAAGCCCTCGGCCTGCGCCTCGGCGACCAGCCGGCGCTTGAGGGCGGCCGGGGCCGGCGAGCGGGGGTTGGTGCGCGGTTTTTCCAGGGCTTGGGCGCGGTTGGCCGGCATGGGCGGGGAGTGAACCATTATCGGCGCGGGGGCGAAAGGGCGGCGCCGGCAGTGCCGAACCCGGGCGCCGTAAGCATAAGTGCATTTTTCTCTGGCATGCGCCGGCCGGGTTGTGGCACCGACTGGGATGGCTTGGATCGAGTCCTCTGCACCCGTCTATCTGTCTATTATGATTGGCATTTCATGGGCAGGCTGTTTCAACGAGACCACATTCATTTCGAGAGGGGCCGAATGAAAAGACTGCTCGTCGTGCTCGCGTTGTTGATGGCGGGCATTGCCTGGGCGAACAGCCAGACCGCGGCGGCCCAGCCGTTCGACTGGGCGATCGGCACCCGAGACCCCGGCCTCAGCGACGACGCGGTGCACGGCGTCTGGTTCCCAACAACCCCCATCTGGATGAACCTCGAGACCGGGCGGACCTTCTGGCTGAAGGGCGCAGGAACCGGCACCGCAGTGTGGGTTACGGATCTGGCTGCCAAATCGCTGGCCCTTCCGGTGGACGTCGCGCCGGACCACGTCGTGGCGGCCTACGGCGTGCGGAGGCTCCGCGCGGCCTATTCCGGCGACTGCTGCGTCGTCACGCGCCAATCGGACGGCAGAAAGTTGAGCCTCGGGCTCGACGTCGCGGGCCATGTCGATAGCGAGCTCGCCGAGGTGTTCTGCAGGAACACAGCCTGCACCGTGACCACCTGGTTCGACCAGTCCGGCAATGGCTACGACGCGACAAGCACGCCTGAGAACGCCCCATATTTCGGACGCAACACGCTCGGCAACGGCGTTACCGTGTCGTTTCAAGGCACGAAACCGCAAATGCTGGATTTGCCGGAGGGCGTGGCGATCACCATGCCCTATGCGTCGGTCGTCGCGGCGGCGCAGCCCCGGCTGATAGACTACGACGAACTCGACCAATCTGCTCCATTCGTCCAGATCGGCACGCACGGGTCCGGCGTCGTGTTCGATGCCGCCGTGACGACCGACAAATTCGCCAACTGCGATACCACGACGACGGCGCCGGGCGTGCGTGACGGGGACGAAGTCCATTGCTCGGAGACGACGCTTCCATCCGAGAGCGGCCCCGCCGTCTATGCCTTCACGTCGAACAGCGAAGGCCTCAATTTCTGGGTCAACGAGAACACCGCCAAGGCGAGCGCCACCGCCGACAGGTCCCGCTACAGGCGGGGCCATATCGGCTTCCAGGATAGCGACGACCGCGGCTACACCGGCGATATGAGCGCCATCATCATCTACGATGCGGCGCTGGCGGCAAGCGAGCGGGAAACCACGGCGCGAGCGATGTATGCGCTGTTCGGCATTCCTCCCCAACAGGAAATAAATCGCCTGATCGTCGATGGCGACAGCATCGCCGCCGGGGCAAATGCGACGACATTCAACGGATGGCCGTTCCTGATGGCCAAGCAGTTGCAACCGACAAGCTTCATCAACGCCGCGCACAGCGGCGACACGTGCAAGAATCTCGAAGCGATCTTTTCGACCAATATCGCGGCGCGCAGATTGGCGAGCGCACGCAACAACGTGCTGCTCATCGGGTGCGGCTCGAATGACATAGCGATAGGCAAGCGAACCGCGCAACAGACCTGGCGGGATCTCAGAACCTACATAAGGAAGGCCGCGAAGGCCGGGTTCGCGGTCGTGCCGGTTACGATGCTGCCGCGTGGCGACGCCAAGGTCGAGGCGCAGCGGGTGCGATTCAACAGCCTCATCCGCGCGCGGGCCGGGGCCTCGGGGGCGGTGCGCTATTGCGACTTCGCCGCGAGCCGGGTCATGGGACGGGCGGGCGACAACACGGATACGACCTACTACGACGCCGATGCGATCCATCCGAACGATCGGGGCCACGAAGAACTCGCCGGGATCGCCAAGGGATGCGTCGAGGCGTTGCTGACGCGGTGAAGGACGGCGGCGGGGCGCGCCGCCGTCCGCATCGAACCCCTCGGCCTGCGCCTCGGCGACCGGCCGGCGCTTGAGGCGAGCGGGGCGGCGAGCGGGGATGAGCGGGTTTCGGACACGGCTTGCCGTTCCCGCGAGCGGTCAGCCCCGGGTGGGTCGCATTTCAAACCTCCCCTTGCCCGAAAGCACGGGGGTGGCGGGCGCCCGGCAAACGCCGTGCGGTTACTCCGCGAAGACTGGGGGCGCCGACCGAGCGCCCGCCGCGACGTCCTGAAACACGCCCGGCCAGGCATCTTCGGACGGGAGACCCGCCCTCAAGCCACTTATGCGCACACTGGCTCTCTCGCCAGGCGACGCGGGGCGGCCGGTCGTAATGCCGACTGGCCTGACCGGGGCGTCCCGAGTGCCGAGATGCGGTCTCGACCCGCGGGCGCCGCTCCCCGCTCCACCGACAAGAACGCCTCCGGACGGCGCCCCCTTATTGAGCGAGGATGCAGGCAGTGTCTCATGAGGTTCGGGGGGCGGGGATAACTTTTGTTTTGTCCCCGGTTGGCGAGATCGTGAGAGAATTGGGCGGGTCCGTGCCCGCGCCGGCGCGGCCGGCTCCATCGTCGGACGCGGTGGCGGCGAGGATGATCATGCCGCTAGTGCGCGGCGTCCCAGTTGTCGCCGGCCTTGGCGTCGACCTGGAGCGGCACCGATAGCTGCACGGCCGGGTCGGCGGCGGCCTCCATGACGCGGGCGACGACCGGCAGCGTCTTCTCCACCTCGCTCTCCGGCACCTCGAAGACCAGTTCGTCATGCACCTGCAGCAGCATGGCGGCGGAGAGCTTGCGCCTTGTCCAGCGCCGGCTCCATGCGGATCATGGCGCGGCGGATGATGTCGGCGGCCGAGCCCTGGATGGGCGCGTTGATGGCGGCGCGATCGATGAAGGCGCGCTCGGCCGGGTTGCTGGCGACTTGAGCGCGGCGAAATGGATCTTGCGGCCGAAGAGCGTGGAGACGTAGCCGTCCGCGCGCACCTTCTGGCGCATCGCCTCCATGTAGTCCTTGATGCCGGGGAAGCGCTCGAAATACTTGCTTGATGTAGTCGCCGGCCTCCTGGCGCGGGATGCCGAGCTGGTTGGCGAGGCCGAAGGCGGAGATGCCGTAGATGATGCCGAAATTGATCGCCTTGGCGCGGCGGCGGACGTCCGGCGGCATGTCCTTGACCGGCACGCCGAACATCTCCGAGGCGGTCATGGCGTGAATGTCGAGCCCGTCGGCGAAGGCCTGCTTCAAGCTGCGGGATGTCGGCGACATGGGCGACGATGCGCAGCTCGATCTGGCTGTAATCGGCGGAGACCAGCTTCATGCCCTTCTCGGCGACGAAGGCGGTGCGGATGCGCCGGCCCTCCTCGGTGCGGATCGGGATGTTCTGCAGGTTGGGGTCGTACGAGGAGAGCCGCCCGGTGGTGGTCGAGGCCAGCGCATAGGAGGTGTGGACGCGGCCGGTCTCGGGATGGATGAAGCCGGGGAGCGAGATCCGCATAGGTGGATTTCAGCTTGGAGAGCTGCCGCCATTCGAGAATGTGGGTGGCGAGCTGGTTGCCGTTGGCGGCGAGCTCGTCGAGCACGTCGGCGCCGGTCGACCAGGCGCCGGTCTTGGTCTTCTTGCCGCCCTCCAGCCCGAACTTGCCGAAGAGGATGTCGCCGAGCTGCTTGGGCGAGCCGATGTTGAACTCCTCGCCGGCGAGCTTGTAGATCTCGTGCTCCAGGCCGCCGAGCTTCTGCGCGAACTCGCCGGACAGACGCGACAGGATCTGGCGGTCGACCTTGATGCCGCGCGCTCTCCATGCGCGCCAGCACCGGCACCATCGGCCGCTCCAGCGTCTCGTAGACGTTGACCATGCGCTCGGCGACGAGGCGCGGCTTCAGCGCCATCCACAGGCGGAGGGCGATGTCGGCGTCCTCGGCGGAATATTCGGTGGCGCGGTCGAGCGCGACCTGATCGAAGCTGAGCTGCGCCTTGCCGGAGCCGGCGACCTCCTTGAAGGAGATCGGCGTGTAGCCGAGCAGCTTCTCGGCGAGCTCGTCCATGCCGTTGCCGCCGAGGCCGCCATCGAGCGCATAGGCGATGAGCATGGTGTCGTCGAAGGGCGCCACGTCGATGCCGTGGCGGGCGAAGACGATGCGAATCGTATTTGAGGTTCTGCGCGATCTTGAGGACCGCGGCGTCCTCGAGCAGCGGCTTCAGGCGGGCGAGCGCTTCGCGCGCCGGAATCTGGCCGGGAACAAGACCGCCGCCGAGGAGATCGTCCTCGCCATCGGTATGGGCGAGCGGCACGTAGCAGGCGCGGCCGGGGGCGAGCGCCAGGCTGACGCCGCAAAGCGCGGCCTGCATGGGATCGCTGCGCCGATGGTCTCGGTATCGACGGCGACGCGGCCGAGCTCGCCGGCCTCGGCGATCCAGGCATCGAGGCGGGCGAGCGAGGTGACGGTCTCGTATTTGCCGCGGTCGAAGGGAACGGCGGCGGCGGCCTGCGCGCCGGCGGCGGCGCGGGCGGTCGGGCGGGCATGGCCGTTGGCGGCGGGCTGGGCGCCAGCACCCCCCTCCCCCTCGCCTTCGCCGAGGGACTTGCCGCCCAAGGGGAGAGGAGAAGCCGCAGTCGGACGCGACACGGCTGCATCGGCCTCGGCCGCGTCGGCCTCCGGCTTCCCGGCGGCAACAGCCGGCCGGCGAAGGTGGCGTCGTGGTGCTTGTCGGATTTCAGCGCCGGGTCGGGCGGCGACCGAATTGGGATCGACGCCGGAGGCCTCGGCGACGCGCTTGGTGAGCGTCGACAATTCGATCGCCTTGAGGAAGGCGATGAGCCTGGTCGCGTCGAGCTCGGTGGTGCGGGTGGCGGCCAGCGGCGTGTCGATCTCGACATCGTCGTGGAGCGTGACCAGTTCGCGCGACATGCGCGCCTGGTCGGCGAAGTCGATGAGCAGCTGCGCGCCGCTTGGGCTGCTTGATGCTCGGAGGCGTGGGCGAGCAGCGTATCGAGGTCGCCATATTCGCCGATGAGCGCCGAGGCGGTCTTGATGCCGATGCCGGGCACGCCGGGGACGTTGTCGGAGGTATCGCCGACCAGCGACTGGACGTCGATGACCTTCTCCGGCGGCACGCCGAAATAGTCGATGACGCCCTGGCGGTCGATGCGGCGCTCGGGCCGGTAGCCGGGGCGGCCCTTGGTGCCGGATTCGAAATCGTAGAACTGCACCTTGTCGGAGACGAGCTGCATCATGTCCTTGTCGGAGGAGATGATGAGCACGTCGGCGCCGGCTTCCTTCGCCTCCCTGGCGTAGGTGGCGATGATGTCGTCGGCCTCGTAGCCGGCCTTCTCGACCGGCTCCAGCCCGAAGGCCTTCACCGCCTCGCGCATCAGGGGAAATTGCGGCTTGAGATCGTCGGGCATCTCGCGGCGGGTGCCCTTGTAGTCGGCGTAGATCTCCTTGCGGAAGGTCTCCTCCGACTTGTCGAAGACGATGGCCAGATGGGTCGGCCGGATGCCGACGGCGCCCTCGCGGACGAACTGGTAGAGCTTGGTGCAGAACAGGCGGAGCGCGCCGGTGGGCAGGCCGTCGGAGCGGTAATTGTACTTGGCGTCCTGGTTGATCGCCTGGAAATAGGCGCGGAAGACGAAGGACGAGCCATCGACCAGGAAGACATGGTCGCCGGGCTTGATGCCGGCGGCGGAAGCTTGCGCGGGGGCGGCGGCGGGGCCGGTCGGATTTCGATTTCGGCATGGGGGGAATATGACGCGGGGACGCGCCGTTTGCTACCGGCGTCATGCGACCCGCGGCTTGCACGGCGGGGTTTGCCGATCGCGCAATCCACCGCCGGCACAGCCGCAACGAAAGCGGCCGACTAAGCGACGCTGATCCGTCCTGCGCCTCGGGCTGAACGCCAGAGGCCGCCGGATCGCAAAGCGACTCGCGGCGGCCTCAGAGGCTTTCTTGCAGAAATGTCGGAGCTAGGGGCCACCGAACTTGAAGGCGATACCCGCGAGCACCGTGTCGGTCGTGGTGGACCTCAGCGTTCGCTGGCTACCGGTCGTGAACGGGAACGATGCCGAACCGTACTCCGAATGCCGGTATTCAAGCCGCCCGATCCATTGGGGTGTGAATGCCTGTTCCACGCCGCCGCCAACAGTCCAGCCGCTCAAAGTCTGTCCAATGACCTGCGGATCGTAATTTGGCCGCGAATAGTTCACATTCAGCCAGGAAGCACCGCCAGCCGCGTAGACAAGGGTCTGGTTGAAGGCAACACCGAATCTGGCTCGAATATTCGCCTGCCAATTGCTGTCAATCTGATCGATCGTTATACCCTGACCGCCATCGCTTCCAGACAGGCCGGTCCACGCTCCATCCGCTTCGATACCGAACACGATGTGGTTAACTTGGTAGTTGCAGCCAAAATAGCCACCGGCCACGCCGCCGTTAGCGTCGAATGCATAGCCAGTGCCGGGGGTGGGCGGAATACCCGTGTCATATCCGGTGTGGCCCCATGCGTAGCCCCCTTCGGCGCCGAGGTAGCAGCCCGTCCAGCTGACCTGCGAAGCGGCCGGGGCCGCAAGCGGCGGCGCCTCATACGCAGTGTGACCAAGGCTGAGGTCCGCGGCGAGTGCCCCTTGCGAGGCGCCCGCGGCGCCAATTGCAGCCAGAATGTAAACAATCGTCTTCGCATACATCTTACGCATTCCCCGTCGCCCGTATGTTGCTGAATGGAGTTCATTAAACTTAGCCAGAAGACAAATCTGCCGCAAAGATCAAATGAACTGGCGAAGACAGATTTGCTTCGGACTGTTGCAATGCCGACACGGACTCCCCCCCCAGTTGAGAGACGAGCCGACCAATGCCGTTCCCCCGCGGCCGGGGCCCTCGTCGCCCCACCCTTAACCGCCCCTTAAATCGCCGCATTTAGCTTCAACCTCGGAACCCGGGGGCGGGGCCGGGCTCAAAATCCGGCCGCGACGGAATCGCTCACATTTTCCCGAGGGACGCCGAAACCGCCCGTGGCACCACGCAAATCCTCCAAATCCGCCAAGGGCGGCAAGGCCCCGGCGAAGCGCAAGCGGAAGCGGCGCGGCAACGGCGCCGACGGGCCGGTGATCGGCTTCATCGGCCGGACGCTGCGCACCGTCGCCCACTGGACGGCGGTCGCCGCGATCATCGGCATCGGGCTCGTCGGCGCGGTCACCGCCTATTACGCCAGCCGGCTGCCGCCGATGGCGGAATGGAGCGTGCCGCAGCGGCCGGCGAACGTGCGCATCCTGGCCGCCAACGGCGCGCTGATCTCCAACCGCGGCGACTCGGCCGGCGAGGCGCTGACGCTGGACGAGATGCCGGACTACCTGCCGCAGGCGGTGATCGCCATCGAGGACCGGCGCTTCTACTGGAACTTCGGCATCGACCCGATCGGCCTTGCCCGCGCGGCGCTCGCCAACCTGCGCGCCGGGCGCGTGGTCGAGGGCGGCTCGACGCTGACCCAGCAGCTCGCCAAGAACCTGTTCCTGACGCCGGAGCGCACCTTCGAGCGCAAGGTGCAGGAAGTGATCATGGCGATGTGGCTGCAGATGCGCCTGTCGAAGAAGCAGATCCTGACGCTCTACCTCAACCGGGTCTATCTCGGCGGCGGCGCCTACGGCGTCGACGCCGCGGCGCGGCGCTATTTCGGCAAGTCGGCGCGCGACGTGACGCTGGCCGAGGCGGCGACGCTGGCCGGCATGCTGAAGGCGCCCTCGCACTACTCGCCGGCGACCCACCCGGCGGCCGCCGAAGCGCGCATGCAGACCGTGCTCGCCGCCATGCAGGACGCCGGCTACATCTCCGGCCGGCAGGCGAGCCTGGCCATGTCCAACCAGGTGACGGCGGTGCACGACGTCGCCGGCGGCAGCGGCCGCTACGTCGCCGACTGGGTGATGGACACGCTGCCCAACTACATCGGCTCGATCGACCAGGACGTGGTGGTCGACACCACCATCGACCTGCGCATGCAGGCGGCGGCCGACAAGGCGGTGTCGGATACGCTCGCCGAGGACGGCGCCAAATACGGCACCGGCCAGGCGGCGCTGGTGGCGATCGACCCCGGCGGCGCGGTGAAGGCGATGATCGGCGGACGGAACTACCGGACGAGCCCGTTCAACCGCGCGGTCGACGCCCACCGCCAGCCGGGCTCGGCGTTCAAGCCGTTCGTCTACCTGACCGCGCTGGAGGACGGCTTCATTCCGGAATCGCTGGTGGTCGACCGGCCGGTGACGATCAAGGGATGGACGCCGGACAATTACGGCAGCAAGTATCGCGGGCCGGTGACGCTGAGGACGGCGCTGGCGGAATCGCTCAACTCGGTCTCGGCGCAACTGACCCAGATGGTGACGCCGCAGGCGGTGGCGGCGACGGCGCGGCGGCTCGGCATCCACTCGCCGCTGATGGAGACGCCGTCGATCGCGCTCGGCACGTCGGAAGTGACGCCGCTGGAACTGACCGGCGCCTATGTGCCCTTCTCCAACGGCGGACGCGGGGTCATCCCCTACGCCATCAAGCGGATCACCACGGCCAAGGGCAAGGTGCTCTACGAGCGGACCGGCTCCGGGCCCGGACAGGTGATCGACCCGACCTACGTCGGCATGATGAACGCCATGATGGCGGCGACGGTGAGCGAGGGCACCGGCCGGGCGGCGGCGGTGGCCGGCTGGCCGGCGGCGGGCAAGACCGGCACGAGCCAGGATTTCCGCGACGCCTGGTTCATCGGCTACACCGGCGCGCTGACGGCGGGGGTGTGGTTCGGCAACGACAACAACAAGCCGACCAAGCACGCCACCGGCGGCAGCCTGCCGGCGAAGACCTGGCACCGGTTCATGGAGGCGGCGCTGGCCGGACAGGCGGTGGCCGACCTGCCGGGCAACTACCGCTACGGCGACCCGCGCAACGCGGCCTATGCCGGGCGGCGGGCCTATGCGGCGGGTGGCCGCGGCCGGCGGCCCGCCGATGGCGATCGTACCGGGACAAGTGGCCGCCGGACCCGACATGCCGCAGGGCGGCTGGATGGACCGGCCGCCGGGCGGCCCGGTGCCGCCGGGCACGGTGGGCGCCAACGGCTGGCCGCCGCAGCGGACGCGCGGGCCGATCACCAGCTTCCTGCAGCGGCTGTTCGGCGGCTAGAGCAGGCCGCGGTTCAGCGCGGCACGACCTCTGCGCCAGCCGCATTCGACGCATTCCAGAACGGCACGGCGGCAAGGACCCCGGCGACCACCGCCGCGCCCAGGACAAGCGCGCACGCCTCGCCGGACGGCTTGGCGGTCATGATGAAGATGATCGCCACCAGAAGCGTGAACGTCGTCATCTTGGCACTCCAGGCAGCCGGATCGCGGATGAGCCGCTGCGCTCTGCCGGAGAGGCCGGCGGCCTGCAGTTCGCGGCCGAGTACGCGAGCACGGCTCGCCCTCGACGCCAGCGCCGAGCGCGACGATGGCGATGAGACCAATCAGCGGAGCCAGGACCCAAGGCTGCGACCAGCCGGAGATGCCCGTCGCCATGTAGCCGCCGGTCGCCAACAGACCGATGGTGGATATCGGGAACAGGCGGGCTACCCGCCGCGTCAACGCCAGCCACTCGGCAGCCTCACCGGCCGTGGTGGCGGCACGCAGGCGAAACGCGGCAAAGGCGGCCAGCGACGCGGCGACGACGGCCAGGACGAGACAGAGCAGGTGCAGAAACAGGACGATCGGGTAGGCCGGCATGGTGTTCTTCCTCGCA
The DNA here is from genome assembly GCA_963822975.1 of uncultured Alphaproteobacteria bacterium. Taxonomy (GTDB): domain Bacteria; phylum Pseudomonadota; class Alphaproteobacteria; order Rhizobiales; family Kaistiaceae; genus CAVSRC01. The sequence goes on along the minus strand of CAWGJV010000020.1, from coordinate 80,371 downwards.
ATTTCAGGCTAGATTGCAGCTTAGTGAACGATATTCAATAGTGGATACTCTATCTAAATGACGACAGTCAAGCGACGCACCTACCGCTCGCCCCGCCGGCGCGGGCAGGCCGACGAGACACGCCGGCGCATCCTGGCGAGCGCCCGCGCACTGTTCGTGGGCAGCGGCTACGGCGCGACGACCATCGAGACGATTGCCCGCGATGCCGGCGTCGCCCCGCAGACGGTCTATGCCGGCTTCGCCTCCAAACGCGGCATGTTGTTCGCGCTTCTCGACCAGATGGCGGCGGATGCGGACCAGGCCGGTGGTGGCGCCGGACCCGATGAGACCGCCGACGATCCGCGCCGGCAACTGCGCGCACGCATCGCCTTCACCGCGCGCTTGTATGCCGGCGGCATCGACCTGATCGAGATCGCCCGCACGGTCTCCGGCGTCGAGCCGGATCTTGGCGCCATGTGGAGAGAGGGCGAGGGGCGCCGGCACAGGGCGCTCTCCGCGCTGGTCGCCAAGTGGCACCGGGACGGCGCGCTCCGGCCCGGCATGCCCGCCCGGGAGGCGACCGACCTGCTATGGGCGCTCATCGGGCCGGACATGTTCCGCCTGCTGGTGGTCGAACAGGGCTGGAGCCGACGGCGCTACGAGAAGCGGATCGCCGAGACGGCGGAGCAGATGCTGTTCGCTGAGGGCGCGGCTGGATAGCATCGCGCCATGGACGATCAGGCGGAGACACCCCTGACCGGCGGGCGGGTGACGGCCGGCGTGGTCCGGATCGGCGACACGGTGCGCCGGCCGGTGAACGGCGACCGGTCGCTGCAGCACGATCTCCTGCTGCATCTCGAGCGGCGCGGCTTCGACGGCGCCCCGCGCTATCTCGGCATCGACGGCGATGGACGCGAGATACTGAGCTTCCTGCCCGGAGACGTGCCCGACGACCTCGGCCACTACGCCGATGACCAGATCGCCGCCGCCGGGCGACTATTACGCGCGTTCCATGACGCCACCGCCGATTTCGCGCCCGTCCTCGCGCAGCAAGCCGAGGTGATCTGCCACAACGATTTCGGGCCGCCGAACGCGGTGTTCCGCGACGGTATGCCGGTCGCCCTGATCGACTTCGATACGGCGCGGCCGGGCACGCGCCTCTGGGACCTGGGCTATGCCGCCTTCGCCTGGCTCGACCTCGGCAACCAGGACTACAGCGCGGCGACGCAAGTGGACCGGCTCACGGCCTTCGGCGCGGCCTACGGCAGGGACGATTGCACGCCGGCCGCGATCGCCGCTCATGCGCTCGCGCGGCAAACGGCATTGGCGGTATGGGCCAGGCAAAAGGGCGATGGAGAGACGGCGGCGTGGGCGGACGCATGTGCGGCCTGGACGGCCGAGCACATCGTCGAGCGGCTCTTGCCGACCGGCTATCGCGCGTGAGCGGCGGTCAGGCGGCGGCGCGGACGTCCTCGGCGCCGATGGCGTGCAGCGCCGGCCCCTGCGTGCTCAGCCAGGCGCGGGCGGTGTCGGTCTGAGGGCACAGCGACTTGCACAACTGCCAGAAGCGGCGCGAGTGGTTCATCTCGGCGAGATGGGCGACCTCGTGGGCGGCGAGATAGTCGAGCACCAGCGGCGGCGCCATGACCAGCCGCCACGAGAAGGACAGGTGCCCCTCGGCGGTGCACGAGCCCCAGCGGGTGATCTGGTCGCGATAGCGGATCGCCTTGGGCGTCACCTCCAGCCGGGCGGCATGGCGCATGACCGCCGCCTCGATGTCGCGGCGCGCCTCGCGCTTGAGGAAATCGACGAGGCGGCGGCGGAGATGGGCGGCATCGCCGGAGACGAACAGGGCCGGCCCGTCAGCGTCCTCGCCGACCGTCACCGTGCCGCGCCGGCCGGGCGCATGGCGGATGGTGTGGAGCACGCCGCGCAGCGGCAGCGGCCAGCCATCGGCGATCGGGATGGCCGGCGGCAGGCGGTCGATCTGGCGCTTCAGCCAGCCGGCATGGCGCTCGACGAAGCGGCGCGCCTCGGTGAGCGTGCCGCGCTTGGGCATGGTGAGCACCGGCGGCTTGCCGGGCCCGGCGACGCGCAAGGTGTAGCTCCGCGCGCGCGGATGGCGGCGGATATCGACGGCGACGATGCCGCTCTCCGTGGCGATCTCGAAACGGTCGCCGGCGGGCTCCGGCTCCTTGCGGGCGAAAAAGGCCATGTCGGCGCGAAAGTTCCCAAGCGAATCAATGCTGTGGCGGAATCATGCCACAGCCGGGCCGGCAATGTGATTTACTTTTTGTTCGCGGCGGGCGGGGGTGCTGTCCCGGACAGCACAAGGCAGCTCACCCCCGGCGGAGCGTCACCGCGATGCGGGTGACGTCGGTGCCCTTGGGCTCGATGGTGACGGCCTGTTTGTTGCCGGTGGTGACCAGGACCATGGTCGCCGAGAAGGCGTCGCCGCCGGCGGCAACCACGATCTGGATGCGATTGCCGGCGATCTGCCCGGAGACGCCGCCGGTGACGTTGCGCGAGGTCTCGGTCCAGTTGCCGGAGAGCGCATCGCCGTTGGCCGCGACATAGGCGTTGACCTGGAACGTCTGGCTGTCGCTGTTGCAGCGCAGGGCCTGCTGGAGATTGCTGCCGTCGGCGGCGATCGTGTACTGGACGCGGCATTGCATGCGCTGGCGCGTGCCATCGCTCATGGCGATCGTGCCGCTGCCCGCCCACGAACCCTGCAACCCGTCGAACGGCCCCGCCGCCACGGCGAGGGCGGGCGCAGCCAGCTGAAAGACGATCGCCGCAGCCGCGGCGATGGCGGACCAACGAAATCTGTTCATCTCATCTCCTCGGAGCCTCGGGCCGGGCGCCTTCCGCCCACTCATAATCGCGTTCCACCAGCAAAGCGACAAAATGACGGCGGGACCGTTTCCGGCCCCGCCGCTCAACGCAACGCTACAGATACTAGAGGTCGATCGTGTCCGCGTTCCGGCGCGGACGGTCGCGCTTGAAGCGGTCGAACTCCTCCTGGTCGCGGGCGCGGCGGAGGTTCTGCACGAACTCCTCGAACTCGCGCCGCTCCTCGTCGAGCTTGCGGCGCTCTTCGTCGAGCCGGCGAAGCTCGCGCTCGCGGTAGTCGTCGAAGGCGGCGTTGCCGCTGCGCGAAGCGCCACCGCGTGCTCCGCATCCGTGCCAGTCGCGCTTCACCTCTCCGAAGTGCCGCCGGACCTCTGGAATGCGCTCGCCCCAGATGATGTAGGCGAGCATCGCCAGACCGAGCGGCCAGAAGAGCCAGAAGCCGATGACCATCAGCAGGATCGTCAAGGGCGTCCAAGCCGGACGCAGGGCATTCGAATGGACCATGTCCCTTCCCCTATATCGTACGTCAGTCGTACGTCTATCTTACGTAACAGAATTCAAGGTGGGAAGAGCCGCCGGACGATTTAAGCAAAATCGGATGCCGGGCGTCCGATTTCGGGCTGGATGTGGCGCGGAACCACAGGAAACGACCGGAAGTGGGGGCGTTTGTCCGGACGAATGCGCCGAAGACCCGCCGACACGGCCGGCGCCATCGCCGCCCGGTCCCCTGACCGGCGCTTCACCCCCACCCTTCAAGGGGAGAGGGAGAACAAGGAACGGGTGTGGTGCGGAGCCTCAGGCGTTGGGCCGGGAGGCCCGGCGTTTCCGGGGCTTCTTGGCTGCCGCCGCGGCGGCCTTGCGGCTCGCCGCCGGAGCAGGCGCCGCCTTGTGGTCGTGACCGTTGCCGGCGACGGCGTGACCGTTGCCGTTGGCCCGCTTGAGCGGCGCGGAGCGGCCATGGGTGGCGATGAAATCGGCGATGCGCGGGGCGATCTCGGAGCGGAAGCGGGAGCCGTTGAAGACGCCGTAGTGGCCGACGCCGAGCTGGAGATAGTGGGCGCGCTTGTCGGCCGGCAGATTGACGACCAGATCGTGCGCCGCCCTGGTCTGGCCGACGCCGGAAATATCGTCGTGCTCGCCCTCGACGGTGAGCATGGCGATGTTGCGGATTGCCTGCGGCTCCACCTTGTGGCCGCGGTGCTTCATGGTGCCCAGCGGCAGGGCGTGGCGGATGAACACGGTATCGACCGTCTGCAGGTAGAACTCGGCGGTCAGGTCCATGACCGCCAGGTACTCGTCATAGAACTCGCGATGCTTCTCGGCCGAGTCGCCGTCGCCGCGGATGAGGTGGTGGTAGAAATCGCGGTGGGCGTCGACGTGACGGTCGAAGTTCATCGACAGGAAGCCGGAGATCTGCAGGAAGCCCGGATAGACGTCGCGCATGAAGCCGGGATGCGGGAACGGCACCTTCATGATGACGTTCTGCTCGAACCAGTCGAGATCGTGGGTGTTGGCGAGGGTGTTGACCGCGGTCGGGCTGAGGCGGGTGTCGATCGGCCCGCCCATCAGCGTCATGGTCGCCGGCAAATGGGTGTCGCCGCGCGCCTCCATCAGCGCCGCGGCGGCAAGCACCGGCACCGAGGGCTGGCACACCGCCATGACGTGGGCGCCCGGACCGAGCAGGTGGAGCATCGAGATGACGTAGTCAATGTAGTCGTCGAGGTCGAAATGACCCTCGGCGAGCGGCACCATGCGCGCGTCCGCCCAGTCGGTGATGTAAACGTCGTGGTCGGGCAGCATGGTGTTGACCGTGCCGCGCAGCAGCGTGGCGTAGTGGCCCGAGATCGGCGCGACGATCAGCAGCTTCGGCTGCTCGCGGCCGCCGGGCACGAAGCCCTTCTCGAAATGCAGCAGGTTGCAGAACGGACGGCGACCAGGCGACGCGCTGGCTGACCGGCACTTTGACGCCGCGCACGCTGGTGTGGTCGATGCCGAATTCCGGCTTGCCGTAGCGGCGCGTGGTGCGCTCGAACAGTTCCGCGGCGGCGGCGACGCTGCGCCCGAAGGGCGTGTGCGTCAGCGGATTCATCGGGTTCTGGAAATAAAGCCTGGCGGCGTCGGCGGCGGCGCGGAACGGCCCGAGGGCGGCATGGTTCAGTTCATAGAGCTGGTAATAGGACAAGCCCCGAACCCCTTTCCGGCGCATATCGCATTGATATTCCGCGATTTGTTGCGCTGCAATAAGATATGGCCCTTACGGTAGGCAACGCAACCCCCCGACTGACCAAACAATAACCACGCCGGAGACATAATCCCTTGATTCGGCAGGAAAGTTCAAATCGGGGCCTGCGGCCTTTTCGTACGCCGGAAAACAAAACGGCCGGCGCGAGGGCGCCGGCCGTTTGAGTACCTGGTGAAGCGGGAGGCGATCAGCCGCTGGCGGCTTCCGCCTTCTCGCCCTCTTCCTGCTTGATCTCCTGGCCGGTCTCCTGGTCGACGACCTTCATCGACAGGCGGACCTTGCCGCGATCGTCGAAGCCCATCAGCTTGACCCAGACCTTGTCGCCTTCCTTGATGACGTCGGTGGTCTTGGCAACGCGGCCGGCCGCCAGCTGGGAGATGTGGACGAGGCCGTCCTTGGCGCCGAAGAAATTGACGAAGGCGCCGAAATCGACGGTCTTGACCACCGTGCCCTGGTAGATCATGCCGACTTCGGGCTCCTGCACGATCGACTTGATCCAGTTCATCGCGGCGGTGATCGCCTTGCCGTCGGCGGAGGCGACCTTGACCGTGCCGTCGTCCTCGACGTTGATCTTGGCGCCGGTCTTCTCGACGATCTCGCGAATGACCTTGCCGCCGGTGCCGATGACTTCGCGGATCTTGTCGGTCGGGATCTTGATGACCTCGATGCGCGGCGCGAACTCGCCGAGCTCGGCGCGGGCCTGGGGCAGCGCCTTCGACATCTCGCCGAGGATGTGCAGACGGCCTTCCCTGGCCTGGCCGAGGGCGACCTTCATGATCTCCTCGGTGATGCCCTGGATCTTGATGTCCATCTGCAGCGAGGTGACGCCCTCCGCGGTGCCGGCGACCTTGAAGTCCATGTCGCCGAGGTGATCCTCGTCGCCAAGGATGTCGGAGAGCACGGCGAAGCGCTCGTCCTCCTTGATGAGGCCCATGGCGATGCCGGCGACCGGCCGCTTGAGCGGCACGCCGGCGTCCATCAGCGCCAGCGAGGTGCCGCACACCGTCGCCATCGAGGACGAGCCGTTCGACTCGGTGATCTCGGAGACGACGCGGATGGTGTAGGGGAACTCGTCATGGCCGGGCAGGATCGGCCGCACCGCCCGCCAGGCAAGCTTGCCGTGGCCGATCTCGCGGCGGCCGGGCGAACCCATGCGGCCGGTCTCGCCGACCGAATAGGGCGGGAAATTGTAGTGCAGCATGAACGTCTCTTTGTACGTTCCCTGCAGCGCGTCGATGAACTGCTCGTCGTCGCTGGTGCCGAGCGTGGCGACGGCCAGCGCCTGGGTCTCGCCGCGGGTGAACAGCGCCGAGCCGTGGGTGCGCGGCAGGAGGCCGACCTCGGCGAGGATCGGACGAACCGTCCTCAGATCGCGGCCGTCGATGCGCGTGCCCTTGTCGAGGATGTCGTTGCGGACGATCGCCTTCTCGAGCTTCTTGAACATGTCGGCGAGCAGCGTCGACGAGGGCGCGTCGGTGGCGCCTTCCGGCGCCAGCGTGGCGACGACCTTGTCCTTGGCCGCGGTGATGGCGTCATGGCGCTCGGTCTTGGCGGTGAGCGCATAGGCATCGCGCAGGCCCGCCTCGCCGATCTCCCTGACCCGGGCGTAGAGCGCGGAATTGTCGGGAAGGTTGACCGCGCGCGGCTCCTTGGCGGCCTTCTCGGCGAGCTTGATGATCGCGTCGATGACCGGCTGGAAGCCCCTGTGGCCGAACATGACGGCGCCGAGCATGTCGTCCTCGGAAAGCTCGCTGGCCTCCGATTCGACCATCAGCACGGCGTCGGCGGTGCCGGCGACGACGAGGTCGAGCTTCGATTCGGCCATGTCGTCGATCAGCGGGTTGAGCACAAAGGCGCCGGCGATCATGCCGACGCGGGCGCCGCCGATCGGACCCATGAAGGGCGCGCCGGAAAGCGTCAGCGCCGCCGACGAGGCGATCATGGCGACGATGTCGGGATCGTTCTCCATATCGTGCGAGAGCACGGTGGCGACCACCTGGGTCTCGCAGCGGAAGCCGGCGGCGAAGAGCGGACGGATGGGACGGTCGATCAGGCGCGAGGTCAGCGTCTCCTTCTCGGACGGACGGCCCTCACGCTTGAAGAAGCCGCCCGGAATCTTGCCGGCGGCGAAGGTCTTTTCCTGGTAGTTGACGGTGAGCGGGAAGAAATCGATGCCGGGCCGCTCCTGCTTGGCGGCAACGACGGTGGCGAGCACCGCGGTGTCGCCGTAGGTGGCAAGCACGGCGCCGTCAGCCTGACGGGCGATCTTGCCGGTTTCGAGTACGAGTTTGCGCCCAGCCCACTCGGTCTCGACACGGTGAATGTCGAACATGGCATTTTCCTTTCGTGCGTCGGACACGCAGGGCAAGCCATGGGCAAGACGGCGAGACGCTCTCTCTGGAAACTCAGGAGAAAGCGGCTGGCGATCCTGCCATGGCTCTTTGCTTGTCCGGTTCGGTCGGCGACGGCCCCATGCCGCCGCGCTTCAGCTGGCCTGTCTGCTGCCCGCGATGGGACGCCGGCGACGCAAGAAGCGCCCGCCCTGCATCCCGCGAGTCAGCGCCTCAGACCAAGGCGTTCGATGAGCGCCTGATAGCGCTTGTCGTCGGTCTTCTGCAGATAGTCGAGAAGACTGCGACGCGTGCTCACCATCTTCAGCAGGCCGCGCCGGGAATGATTGTCCTTGGCATGGCCCTTGAAATGCTCGGTGAGATTGGCGATCCGCTCGGAGAGGATCGCCACCTGAACCTCCGGCGAGCCGGTATCGCTGGCGCCGGTGGCGTATTCCTTGATCAGCGCCTGCTTGCGCTCGGCCGTAATCGACATCGGGTTCCTTTCGGGTTTCGGGTTGAATCCGCCGATTGCCTCGGCCAGGGCCGGGATGTCGTCCAGCACGGTCGGGATCGGGGCGCTCGCCCAAGGGTGAACCCCGACGGCCGAGCGGGCGGAATATGACCGAAAGGGCCGGCGATTGCCAGCGAAAAGCGGTCAGGCATAACCCTCTGATTTTACGCCGGTTCCGGCTCAGCCGGCGCGAAACACGCGGGTCGGGTGGAACTGGCCCTCGCGCGATCTCGCCGAGGGCGATGGTGCGGCCGGCGGCGGTGGCGTGCGCCAGCCGGCCATGACCGGGGCATCGCGGCCGCGGATCAGCACCGACTGGCCGCGGCCGATGCGGGCGGCATCGGAGGCGCCGACGGCGATCTCCGGCAAGTCGGTGAGCGACACGCCGATGGGCATGAGGAAGCGGTCGAGGGACTGGGCGTCGCCCTCCTCGCGGGCGGCGATCAGGTCGTCGAGGTGACGGCATGGGCGGCGTCGAAGGGGCCGACCACCAGCCGGCGGAGCGCGACGACATGACCGAGGCAACCGAGGCGGCGGCCGATATCGCGGGCGAGCGCGCGCACATAGGTGCCCTTGCCGCACTCGGCCTCGAAGACGGCGTGGTCGCGGTCGGGCATCTCGGCGAGCACCAGGCGATGGATGGCGACCGGCCGCTCCTCGAGCACCACCGCCTCGCCCTCGCGGGCGAGATCGTAGGCGCGCTGGCCGGCGATCTTGATCGCCGAGTAGGCCGGCGGGCGCTGCATGATCTCGCCGGTGAACGCCGGCAGCACGGCACGGATGGCCTCGGCGTCGGGCCGCGCGTCGCTGGTGCCGGTGACGGTGCCGTCGGAATCGTCGGTGTCGGTCTCCGCCCCCCAGCGCACGGTGAAGCGATAGACCTTGCGGCCGTCCTGGACGAAGGGGACGGTCTTGGTCGCCTCGCCGAGCGCGATCGGCAAGACGCCGGAGGCGAGCGGATCGAGCGTGCCGGCGTGGCCGACCTTGGCGGCGCCGAACAGGCGCTTGACCGAGGCGACGGCGCCGGTCGAGGTCAGCCCGACCGCCTTGTCGAGGCAGAGCCAGCCGGTGACTTCGCGGCCTTTTCGTTTACGGTTGGCCATCGGACCGCAAAGCCAGAATCAGCATCATTCGTCGTCGTCCAGATCGCGCCTGACCTCGGGCGAGCGCAGCAGCGCGTCGATGCGCGTCGCCCTCGTCGAAGGATTCGTCGAGACGGAAGCGCAGGTCCGGCGCGAAGCGCAGGTTGACGCGATGGGCGACCTCGCCGCGCAGGAACTTGCTTGTGGCGGTCGAAGGCGGCGACCAGCGTGTCGGCGCCCTTGCCGCCGAGCGGCATGACGAAGACGGTGGCGAGCTTGAGGTCGGGCGACATGCGCACTTCGGGCACGGTGACCACCATGCCCTCGAGGGCCGGATCGTGGACCTCGCCGCGCTGGAGGATTTCGGCGAGGGCGTGGCGCACCAGTTCGCCGACGCGCAACTGGCGCTGGGACGGCGCGCGGGCCGATGCGGACTTCGCCATGAAAACAGCCGACCGCGCGCACGCGCCTAGAGCGAGCGCGCGATCTCCTCGACGCGGTAGCACTCGATGACGTCGCCGACGCGCATGTCCTCGTATTTCTCGAAGGCCATGCCGCACTCCTGACCGGCGGGCACCTCGCGGACCTCGTCCTTGAAGCGCTTCAGCGTCGACAGCTTGCCCTCGTGGACGACGACGTTGTCGCGGATCAGGCGGACATTGGCGCCGCGCTCGACGGTGCCGTCGGTGACGCGGCAGCCGGCGATCTTGCCGACCTTGGAGATGTTGAAGATCTCCAGGATCTCGGCATTGCCGAGCATGGTCTCGCGCCGCTCCGGCGAGAGCAGGCCGGACATCGCCGCCTTCACGTCATCCACCAGGTTGTAGATGATGTTGTAGTAGCGGATCTCGATGCCGTCGCGCTCGGCCGTCTCGCGCGCCTGCTTGTTGGCGCGGACGTTGAAGCCGATGATCGCGGCGTCCGACGAGGCGGCGAGCGTGACGTCCGATTCGGTGATGCCGCCGACGCCGGAATGGAGGACGCGCACGGCGACCTCCTCGGTGCCGAGCGCTTCCAGCGCCTGGGCGATCGCCTCGACCGAGCCCTGCACGTCGCCCTTGATGACCAGCGGGAAGATCTTCTGCCCGGCGACCTGGAGCTGGCTCATCATCTGTTCGAGCGAGCCGCGCGCGGCGGTGTGACGGGCGAGAGCCTTCTCGCGCTTCTGGCGGGCGCGGTAATCGCTGACCTCGCGGGCGCGCGCTTCCGAATCGACGACCGCCAGGCGGTCGCCGGCTTCCGGCGCGTCCTGGAAGCCAAGCACCTCGACCGGAGTCGACGGGCCGGCGGACTTCAGCTGTTCGCCGCGCTCGTTGACCAGCGCGCGGACGCGGCCCCAGGCGGCGCCGGCAACGACGATGTCGCCGATGCGCAGCGTGCCGCTCTGCACGAGCACGGTGGCGACCGGACCGCGGCCCTTGTCGAGCTTGGCCTCGATGACGGCGCCCTCGGCGGCGCGGTTGGAGCTGGCCTTCAGTTCGAGCACTTCGGACTGGAGCAGGACGGTCTCGAGCAGCTTGTCGAGATTGGTGCCCTTGACGGCGGAGACCTCGACGTCGAGGACGTCGCCGCCCATCGATTCGACGAAGACCTCGTGCTGGAGCAGCTCGGTGCGCACGCGCTGCGGATCGGCGTCCGGCTTGTCGATCTTGTTGATGGCGACGATGATCGGCACCTTGGCCGCCTTGGCGTGATTGATCGCCTCGATGGTCTGCGGCATGACGCCGTCGTCGGCGGCGACCACCAGGATGACGATGTCGGTGACGTTGGCGCCGCGGGCGCGCATGGCGGTGAAGGCGGCGTGGCCGGGCGTGTCGATGAAGGTGATCTTCTGGCCGTTGCGCTCGACCTGGTAGGCGCCGATGTGCTGGGTGATGCCGCCGGCCTCGCCGGCGACGACGTCGGTCTTGCGGATGGCGTCGAGCAGCGAGGTCTTGCCGTGGTCGACGTGGCCCATGATGGTGACCACCGGCGGACGCGGCTCGAGTTCGGACTCGTCGGCCGGCTGCGGCGAACAGGCCCTCGATGACGTCGGCTTCGGCGACGCGGCGCACGGTGTGACCCATCTCTTCGGCGATGATCTGCGCGGTATCGGCGTCGATGATGTCGGTGGCCTTGATCAGCTGGCCCTGCTTCATCAGCAGCTTGATGACGTCGACGGCGCGCTCGGCCATGCGGTTGGCGAGTTCCTGGATGGTGATCGTCTCGGGAATGGCGACTTCGCGAATGACCTTCTCGCGCGGGCCGGTCTCGTGGGTGCGGGCGCGTTCGCGCTCGCGGCGGCGGCGAATGGAGGCCAGCGAGCGGGCGCGCTCGGTATCGTCGAGGGCGTTGGAAAGCGTCAGCTTGCCGCGGCGGCGGTCGTCGACGCGCTTGACGGGCTTCGGATCGGCCGGACGGGCCGCCGTCTTGACGCGGCCGCGCAGGCCGCCGGGGCGATCGTCTTCCTCGACCTCGGGCGTTTCGCGGACATTCTTCGCGCCAGGCCGCGCCGGCGCGGCTTCGCCGGGGGGCGCGGTCTTGGCTTCGGCCTCGCCGAAACGACGGCGCGCGGCCTCCTCGGCGCGCGAACGGGCGTGCTCCTCGGCCTTGTGGCGGGCGTCTTCCTCGGACTGGCGGCGGTCGGCCTCATCCTGCTCGCGGGAGAGGCGCTCGGCCTCGGCGGCACGACGGGCGGCGGCATCGATGGCCGCCTTGCGCTCCTCGGCCTCGTGAATCTTGGCGTCGGCCAGCGCGCGGGCGCGGGCATCGATCTCGTCGGTCGACAACTGGCGGAGCACCAGGCCGGCGCGCGGCGACGACGGCGCGGCGGCGGGGGCCGGCTTCGGCGCCGGCGGCGCCTCGGCAGCGGGCGCCGGGCGCGGGGCCGGCTTTGGCTCGACCGGCTGCGGTCGCGGCGCCGGCTCGGCCTTCTGCTCGCCGGGCAGGACGATGCGGCGCTTCTTGCGCTCGACCTGCACCGTGTTGGTGCGGCCATGCGAGAAGCTCTGGCGGACGGTATCGCGCTCGATACCCCGTTTCAGGCCAAGCGTGCGCTTGGGCGCGCTGATCGTCTTTTCGTCTGTCGTTTCGCTCATGCGTTCCTAGGGTCCTGCAGGCAGGGTAATCGCTTCGATCAAGGGCGTCGATTGGCCGGCTGCCGGCGCCCTGCGAAGGCCCGTTACCACGGAAACGGTCGAGGTCGCGAATCCGCGCCAGCAGATTTTCGCTCGCCGGCCCGGCGAGCAATGCAGCATGTATCACATTTGCCCGACCAAATGCCAAATCCAATTCCTCGCCCGCAAAGCACCGGATCACCGGCGGTTTTGCCTCGCCGAAGCGGCGGCGGGCGGCGGATTCGAGCTTGGCGACGCCATCCGGCGCGGCCTCGGCGGCATGGATCAGGCCGACGACGGAATCGCGGGAAAGCGCCGCTTCGACCTTGCCGAAGCCGCTGACGACGGTGCCCGCCTTGCGGGCGAGCGACAGGGCGCCGGTGGCGGCGGCCAGAAGCAGTCGATCGACACGCTCCGCCAGGCCCGGCTCGACCGTGGCGCCGCCCTCGAAAGCGCGGGCGAGGAGCTTCCTCTGCTCGGCCAGGCCGACATGGTCGGCATCGGCGGTGACCCAGACGCCGCGGCCGGGCAGGCGACGGCGAAGGTCGGGGACGACGGTGCCGTCCGGCGCGACGACGAAACGGATCAGCGCGTCAACCGGCAGGGTTTGCCGGGTGACGATGCAGGTCCGTTCGGTTGGCGCGTTGCGGCCGGGCACGCGGGTCTCCTCATCACATTGCGGGCGCCGGCGTGGCGCCGTCCGCCTCGGCTTCCGCCTCTTCGCCCTCGGGCTCCGGCGGATTGAGCTCTTCCTCGGTGACCCAGCCGGCCTTGATGCGCGCCGCCATGATCATCGCCTCGGCGTCGGCGCGCGACAGGTCGAAGCCTTCGAGCGCGCCGGGGATGCGCTTGGCCTCGCCGTCCTTGCGCTCGACGTAGCCGATCAGGTCGTCGGGAACCGAGCCGGCGAAATCCTCCACCGTCTTGATGTCGTCCTTGCCGAGGGCGACCAGCATGGCGGTGGTGACGCCGGGGATTTCCTTGAGCTCGTCCTCGACGCCAAGCTCCTTGCGCTCGGCGTCCTGCTCGGCCTCGAGCTTCTCCAGATACTCGCGGGCGCGCATCTGCAGTTCGTTGGCGGTCTCCTCGTCGAAGCCCTCGATGGAGGCAAGCTCGTCGGGCTCGACAAAGGCGATCTCGTCGACCGAGGCAAAGCCTTCCGAGGCGAGAAGCTGGCCGACCACCTCGTCGACGTCGAGGGCGGTGACGAAGAGTTGCGAGCGCTCCTGGAACTCCTTCTGGCGGCGCTCCGACTCTTCCTGCTCGGTGAGGATGTCGATGTCCCAGCCGGTGAGCTGCGAGGCGAGGCGCACGTTCTGGCCGCGGCGGCCGATGGCCAGCGACAGCTGCTCGTCGGGCACGACGACCTCGATGCGCTCGGCCTCCTCGTCGAGCACCACCTTGGCGACCTCGGCCGGCTGCAGGGCGTTGACGATGAAGGTCGCGGCGTCCTGCGACCACGGAATGATGTCGATCTTCTCGCCCTGGAGCTCGTTGACCACGGCCTGGACGCGTGAACCGCGCATGCCGACGCAGGCGCCGACCGGATCGATGGACGAGTCGCGCGAAATGACGGCGATCTTGGCGCGCGAGCCGGGATCGCGGGCGACCGAGCGGACCTCGATGATGCCGTCGTAGATTTCCGGCACTTCCTGCGCGAAGAGCTTGGCCATGAACTGGGGATGGGTGCGCGACAGGAAGATCTGCGGTCCGCGCTGCTCGCGGCGGACGTCGTAGATGTAGGCGCGGACGCGGTCGCCGTAGCGGAAGGTCTCGCGCGGGATCAGTTCGTCGCGGCGCACGATGCCCTCGCCGCGGCCGAGATCGACGATGACGTTGCCGTATTCGACGCGCTTGACCTGGCCGGAGACGATCTCGCCGATGCGGTTGCGGAATTCCTCGTACTGGCGGTCGCGCTCGGCCTCGCGCACCTTCTGGACGATGACCTGCTTGGCGGACTGGGCGGCGATGCGGCCGAAATCCATCGGCGGCAGCGGCTCGGCGATGAAATCGCCGAGCTGGGCGGCCGGGTTGCGGGTACGGGCGGCCTCGAGGCTGATGTCGGTCGCCGGGTTCTCGATGGTCTCGGCGACCTGGAGCAGACGCTGCAGCTTGATCTCGCCGGTCTTCGGGTTGATCTCGGCGCGGATGTCGGTCTCCGAACCGTAGCGCGAGCGCGCCGCCTTCTGGATGGCATCCTCCATCGCGGTGACCACGATCATGCGGTCGATCGCCTTTTCGCGGGCGACGGCGTCGGCGATCTGCAGGAGTTCGAGCCGGTTTGCACTCACGGCCATGATGTCAGTCTCCTTACTGGACCGGGTTGGTCGTTGCGTCCGCCGCGGCGTGATCGCGGGCGGCATGTTTCTGGCGCGAGAGCGTCTCGCGGATGAGATCGTCGTTGAGCACGAGGCGGGCCTCGGCGATATCGGCGAGCGGCAGCCTGACGCGCGCCGGCTCGCCGCCGTCGGTGGCGCGCAGGTCGACCTCGACGGCGTCGCCGTCGACGCCGGCAAGGTGGCCGCGGAAGCGCTTGCGCCCGTCGAGCATGCGGGCCAGCTCGATCTTGGCCTCGTGACCCGTCCAGCGCTCGAAATCGGAGCGGCGGACCAGCGGCCGGTCGATGCCCGGCGACGACACTTCGAGATGGTAGGCGCGGTCGATCGGATCCTCGACATCGAGGGCGGGCGACAGGTCGCGCGACAGGATTTCGCAATCCTCGACGGTCATCGAGCCGTCCGGCCGCTCGGCCATGATCTGCAGCGTGGCGCCGTTCATCGCCGACAGGCGGACGCGCACCAGCCGATAGCCGAGGCCCTCGACCACGGGCTCGACGATATGCGCGATGCGGGCCTCGAGGCCCGTTTCGGTGATGATGCGCGGTCGTTGTCGGCTTCCGGCAAAGCTCGCTCCCTCCACCGAGCGGCTTCGGGTAACAAAAAAGAGCGGGTCCGGCGGGGCCCACTCTCCAACGAAACCGATCGTTTGAGATTTGATGGCGCTGATATAGGCCGCAGCGCGGCCAAAACGCAAGCGGACCGCCGCCGGCCCGCCTCAGCGCCGGGAGAATGTCGAGATAGGTCGGCGGGCGGCCCTGGCGCAAGCGCCTTGGCCTCGTAGCGGGTGCCCGGCCAGCCGGGAAAGGGCTGCCGCCAATCGTCGGCGCGTTCGGCCGTCCAGGCGAAGGCCGGATGGCGGAGCGCGTGGACGAGCGTCCATTCGACATAGGAGGGGATGTCGCTGGCGAAGCGGAAGATGCCGCCGGGCCGAGCACGCGCGCCAGCCGGTCGAGATTCTCCGCCGAGACGAAGCGGCGCTTCCAGTGGCGCTTCTTCGGCCAGGGATCGGGATAGAGCAGATCGACGCGGCCAGCGAAGCCGGCGGCAGCCAGTCGAGAAGGCGCGCGGCGTCGCCGTCGAACAGGCGGACATTGCCGAGACCGCAGTCGTCGATGGCGGCGACGGCCTTCGCCATGCCGTTGAGATACGGCTCGACGCCGATGAAGCCGACGTCCGGTCGGCGCAGCGCCGCGGCGACGAGATGCTCGCCGCCGCCGAAGCCGATCTCGAGCGTGACCGCGCCGGCGCGTGCGCAAACAGCGATGCGAGCGTCGCCGGGGCCGGCTCGTCGACGTCGATGGCGAGCGCGGGGAAATCGGTCGCCATCAGACCGGCGCGGCGCGGCGACAGGGGCTTGCCCTTTCGCCGGCCGTAGAGGCCGTCGCGCCGCTCGGTTCATCGCCGTGCCCCGCCGCTCGCAGGCGGCCGCGCTGCGCCTCAGTTGAGCGCGTCGCGGATCGCGTCGCCGAGGTCGGTCCTCTCCCACGAGAAGCCGCCGTCGGCCTCCGGCGGCGCGGCCGAAATGGCCGTAGGCGGCGGTGCGCGCGTAGATCGGCCGGTTGAGGCCGAGATGCTGGCGGATGCCGCGCGGGCGACAGGTCCATCACCTCGCCCAGCGCCGTCTCCAGCCTGGCCTCGTCGACCTGGCCGGTGCCGTGCAGGTCGACATAGATCGACAGCGGCTTGGAGACGCCGATGGCGTAGGAGAGCTGGATGGTGCAGCGATCGGCGAGACCGGCGGCAACGACGTTCTTGGCGAGATAGCGCGCGGCATAGGCGGCGGAGCGGTCGACCTTGGTCGGGTCCTTGCCGGAGAAGGCGCCGCCGCCGTGGGGCGCCGCGCCGCCATAGGTGTCGACGATGATCTTGCGGCCGGTCAGGCCGGCATCGCCGTCCGGACCGCCGATGACGAACTTGCCGGTCGGATTGATGTGCCAGTCGGTCTTGCCGTTGATCCAGTCGGCGGGCAGCGCCTCGCGCACATAGGGCTCGACGATGGCGCGCACGTCGTCGGAGGTGAGATCGGCGTCGATGATGCTGGGTCGAGACGACGATCGAGGTGACGCCGACCGGCTTGCCGTTCTCGTAGCGGACGGTGACCTGGCTCTTGGCGTCGGGGCCGAGCATGTGGGTCTCGCCGGAGTGGCGCGCCTCGGCCATGCAGCTTGAGGATGCGGTGGGCGTAGTAGATCGGCGCCGGCATCAGCTCCGGCGTCTCGCGGCAGGCGTAGCCGAACATGATGCCCTGGTCGCCGGCGCCCTCGTCCTTGTTGCCGGCGGCATCGACGCCCTGGGCGATGTCGACCGACTGGGCGTGCAGCAGGACCTCGACCTGGCAGTTCTTCCAGTGGAAGCCCTCCTGCTCGTAGCCGATGTCGCGGATGGCGGCGCGGGCGAGATCCTCGACCTCGCCGAGGACCGCGTCGGGCCCGCGAACCTCGCCGGCGATGACGACGCGGTTGGTGGTCGCCAGCGTCTCGCAGGCGACGCGCGCCTCGGGCATGGCCGCCAGATAGGCGTCGACGATGGTGTCGGAGATGCGGTCGCAGACCTTGTCGGGATGGCCTTCGGAGACCGATTCGCTGGTGAACAGATAATTGCTGCGCGGCACGGAAACGCTGCCCCTTGTATGCGACAAAGCTGCCGGAAAGCGCGCCGCCCCGGCTCGTCGCGGCGGTGTTCTGGCAGCGATCGCGGCGAGGGTCAATCGCCGGCAATCCCGCGGCGCGGCGGACAGAATGCCCGCCGCCAGCGCCACACGCGGCGCCAAATGCAAACAATGGAAGCCGGACGATCGGCGAGTCGCTCAGGCGCCGTCCTCCTCGCCCGCCATGGCGCGGACGAGATCGATGATGCGGCGGCGCAGCTTGGCGTCCTTGATCGCGGACGAAAGCCTTGTTGAGCTGGATGCCCTCCGAGCGCGACAGGAAATCGACGACGTAGTTGGCCGGCTTGCGGCTCGGCCATGCCGGCGGCCTGCGGCGCCGGCGTGGCGCCGGCGCGTCCTCGAAGAAGAACGAGACCGGAACCGTCAGGACCGTGCGATGTGCTGCAGGCGGCTGGCGCCGATGCGGTTGGTGCCCTTTTCGTATTTCTGGATCTGCTGGAATGTTATGCCGAGCTGCTCGCCGAGCTTCTCCTGGCTCATTCCGAGCATCATGCGGCGCAGGCGAACCCGACTGCCGACATGAATGTCGATCGGGTTTGGTTGTTTCTTGTTGGCCATTTCTGGCTCTCGTTCCTCATCGCCGCCGACTGACGCCGGTGCGGCATTGTTGTGACCGGGACAGCCGGCATGCAGGGCAGTGTTGATCGCGAATGCGCATGCCCACCAACTGTGACGACAATGCGGCAACCGCGTCCGGCCACCGCACCCCACGACTCCCGCTCGACTCGGCGATATTGGTCGGCGATAGGCGATTTGAGTCAATTGTCCGTCAAATGCATCTCGTTAACACTGGTTAACAGCGGCACAATCCGCCGGACAACCGCCAAACAGCAGCCGCGA
The DNA here is from genome assembly GCA_963822975.1 of uncultured Alphaproteobacteria bacterium. Classification (GTDB taxonomy): domain Bacteria; phylum Pseudomonadota; class Alphaproteobacteria; order Rhizobiales; family Kaistiaceae; genus CAVSRC01. The sequence continues at coordinate 62,429 of CAWGJV010000020.1, read as the reverse complement.
AAATCAGGTCGCCGAAGCGCGCATAGGCGGTCGGCGGCAAGCGCTTCCGGCAGGTCACCATCGACGACGCCCATGCGACCGAGGCCGAGGCTGGCGACCACGCGGCCGTGGCCGTCGACGATGGCCGAAATGCCGGAATTTGCGGCGCGGACCAGCGGCAGCCCCTCCTCCACGGCGCGCACGCGCGCCTGAAGGAAATGCTGGTAGGGGCCGGGCGTGTCGCCGTACCAGGCGTCGTTGGTGACGTTGAGCAGCCAGCCCGGGCGCGTTGCCGGGTCGCCAGCACGGCGCCGGGGAAAATGATCTCGTAGCAGATCAGCGGCGCGGCCGGCGGCGCACCGGCACGTCGAGGTGTGCAGCGCGGGCGCCGGGCGAGAAACCGCCGGCAGGCGCGATCAGCTGGCGGAGCCCGAGCGCTGCGCAGCAGGCCGGCTGAACGGCATGTATTCGCCGAACGGAACCAGATGGACCTTGTCGTAGGCGCCGGCGATCTCGCCGCTGTCGTCGATGACGTAGATGCTGTTGAAGACCAGCGGCGGTGCGTCGCCGGCGCAGGCGTTCGGCGCGCGCGGCGCCGGTGATCAGCGTCGGTGCCCGGCGGCAGCAGTTCGGCGATCGCCGCCGAGCGCCTCCGGGCCGCTCGGTGAGCAGGAAGGGAAACGCCGATTCCGGCCAGATGACAAGGGTGACGCCGGCGATGCCGGCGGCGCCCTTGCCGTCGCCGGAGAGATCGATGTAGCGGCTCATGATCTCGTCGGCGCTGGCCGCCTGCCAGTGCTCGTCCTGCGGGATCGCCGGCTGGACGATGCGCAGGTGCACATCGGGGACCAGTCGCGTCGGGGCCGCCGGCAAGGCGGACGACGCCGAAGCGCGACATGGGCGACGAGCAGGACCGCGGCGACGGCGAGCACGATGCGGTCCGCGCGCCGGCCGCCGCGACCGTCGGCGACCAGCACGACCGGCGCGGCGAAGATGAAGAAGGCGGCCAGCGTCAGCCCCCAGATGCCGACCAGCGAGGCCGACTGCATCATCACCGGCGCCGGCGTCAGGGCGTAGCCGAAGGCGTTCCACGGGAAGCCGGTGAACAGGTGGCCGCGCAGCCATTCGGCGAGCGCCATCGCCACGGCGAAGACGAGGACGCGCGGCCAGCCTCCGCCAGAAGGCGCGGGCGAGCGCCGCGCCGAAGGCCCAGAACAGGGCCAGGCCGGCCGGCAGGACGACGACGGCGAAGGGCATCAGCCAGGCGAACGTCGCCGGCGTCGACCAGGAAGGCGGCGCCGATCCACCACAGGCCGGCGAGGAAGAAGCCGAAGCCGAAGGCCCAGCCGACGATGGCGGCCGGCACCAGCCGGCGCAGGAAGCCGGCGGTCTCGCCGGCGGTGGCGCCGTCGATCAGCCAGACGAGGACCGGGACGGTCAGCCAGAGAACCGGAAAGGCGTAGAACGGCGCGAAGGCCAGCGCCGAGACCGCGCCGGCAGCGACGGCGACGAGCAAAGCGGCGCCAGCCCCACAGGACGATGATCGCGTTGGCGAAGGACCGCACCTGCAGTGTCCCAGGCTCCGCTCGATGCCGCCCGCCCGAATCAGGGCGACGAGGGTCGGGGCGCAGCCGGCCGCGGTCAAGCGAGGGAGACCGCGAATCTTGCCGCAGGGCGGCGGTCAGCCGGCGGCGGCGCCGGGCTCCGACGGCGGGCGCTGGCGGCGGCGCGGGCCGCTCGGCCGCGCGGCTGATGCGCAGCCGCTTGATGCGGCGCGGGTCGGCATCGAGAATCTCGAACTCGTAGCCGCCGGGGGCGGAGACCAGTTCGCCGCGCACCGGAATGCGGCCGACCAGCGCGAACACCAGGCCGCCGATGGTGTCGACGTCCTCGCCGTGCTCGCCGGCGGCGAAATCGGTGCCGATCACCGCGGCGACTTCCTCGAGATCGGCGCGCGCGTCGGCGAGGAAACCGCCGTCCTTGTCGGGGACGATCATCGGCGCCTCGTCGTCGTCGTGCTCGTCCTCGATGTCGCCGACGACCATCTCGACCGCGTCCTCGAGCGAAACCAGACCGTCGGTGCCGCCGTACTCGTCGATGACCAGCGCCATCTGCATGCGGGTCGCCTGCATGTTGGCAAGCAGCGCGGCGACCGGCATCGACGGCGGCACGAAGAGGATGTTGCGCACCAGGTCGGCCTCGGCGAGCGTGCGGCCGAGATCGACGCGGCCGAGATCGAGATTGCCGGGGCGGACGGACGTGTCTTCGGCCGGTGCATCGCCGTCGCCGGCCCTGGGCAGCGCGGCGGCATCGGCGACGTAGGTCATCAGGTCCTTGATGTGGACGAGGCCGACCGGATCGTCGAGGGTCTCGCGGAAGACCGGCATGCGCGAATGGCCGGACTTGAGGAAGCTCGCCAGCAACTCGCCGAGGCTGACCTCGATCTCGACCGCCTCGATGTCGGCGCGCGGCACCATGACGTCGTCGACGCGCACCTCGCGCAGGCGCAGGATGTTGGCGAGCATCGCCCGCTCTTCCGGCGTGAAACCGCCGGCGGCATCCTCGGGCGCGGCGAGCGCGGCGGCGAGATCCTGGCGGATCGTGCCGGCGCCCTTGAGGCCGACGACGGCGCGCAGCCGGTCGAGCCAGTTCTCTGCGAGCGCGTACTGTCGGCCGGGTCGGACTCCTGACCGGCGCCTTCCGGCGGACTGCTCACGGTTGTCTTCGGGAGTCGTCGTTCATTTCGCGGAGTTTCGGCCGCCGCGGCTCATCTACTCCGATTCCCGGCATAGGGATCGGCGATGCCGAAGCCGGTCCAGTATAGCGGTTTCCAGGCGCTCCATCACAGCCGCCTCGTCGTCATTCTCGTGATCATAGCCGAGAAGATGCAGAAAACCGTGAACAATCAGATGGGTAAGGTGGTCGGCCATCGTCAAGCCCCGGCCGTCGGCCTCGCGCCGCAACGGTCTCGCGGCCAGCACGATATCGCCGAGAGGCGGCCCGAAACGGCCGGGATCAGCGGCGCGGCGGGAAATGACAGGACGTTGGTCGGCCTGTCCTTGCCGCGATAGTGCCGGTTGAGGTCGCGGATATGGGCGTCGTCGGTGAAAACCAGCGACACCTCGGCCTCTTCGGCGATCGGCGGCAGGTCCCCGGCGGCCGCGCAGGCGGCCAATCGCCCGATCGACCAGGGCCTGAAGCTCGGCTTCCGGCGGCCAGTCGCCGGCCTTCGACCAGGATATCGGCGACGATCGCCGGGCGGTGCGACGGGCCCGGGCAGGGTCAGATCCCCGCGGCCGGCGGGCGCTCGGCGTTGTCGTAGGCGTCGACGATGCGGGCGACCAGCGGGTGGCGGACGACATCGGCGGCGGTGAAGCGGACCTGCGCGATGCCGGCGACGTCCTTGAGCAGATCGACCGCCTCGACCAGGCCGGAGACCTGCCCGGGCGGCAGGTCGATCTGGCTGGGATCGCCGGTGACGATCATGCGCGAGTTCTCGCCGAGGCGGGTGAGGAACATCTTCATCTGCATCGACGTGGTGTTCTGCGCCTCGTCGAGGATGACGACGGCGTTGGCCAGCGTGCGGCCGCGCATGAAGGCGAGCGGCGCGACCTCGATGACGCCGGACTGGAAGCCGCGCTCGACCTTGTCGGCCGGCATCATGTCGTAGAGCGCGTCGTAGAGCGGGCGGAGATAGGGATCGACCTTCTCGCGCATGTCGCCGGGCAGGAAGCCGAGGCGCTCGCCGGCCTCGACCGCCGGGCGCGACAGGATGAGGCGATCGACGGCGCCGCGCTCGAGCATCGCGGCGGCATAGGCGACGGCGAGGTAGGTCTTGCCGGTGCCGGCGGGGCCGATGCCGAAGATCAGCTCGGCGCGATCGAAGGCGCGGATATAGGCGTCCTGCGTCGGCGTGCGCGCCATGACGGTGCGCCGGCGCGTGGCGATCTGCGCCATGGTCAGCCGGCCCCGCGGCTCCAGGGTCGGCAGGCTGAGCTGGGCCTCGGCGGCGGTCGCCATGCGGATGGCGCCGTCGACGTCGCCCGGGCGAGCGCTGTGGCCCTCCTGCAGGCGGCCGTAGAGCATGTCGAGGGCGAGGCGGGCGCGGGTGAGCGCCTCGGTGCTGCCGCGCAGCGTCACCTGGTTGCCGCGCGCCACGGCGTCGACGCCGAGGCGCTGCTCGATCAGGGCGAGGTTCTGGTCGAACTCGCCGAACAGCTCCGGGATCAGGCGGTTGTCGTCGAAGGCGACGACGATGTGGCCATGATCGGCGGGCGCCGGCACGGTCGCGGGAATGGTCGGGCGCGCGGTCAAGACGCCGTCTCCATCTGCGGCGGCGCCGACCAGCGAGCCGAACAGGCTGTTGGGCGACGTGCGCTTCGAGCCGACGCGGCCGATGGTGCCGATCAGGTCCGGCGCGCCGGCGACATGCACCGGCTGCAGCCACGGCGAGCGGCCGACGATCTGGCCGGGATGGCGGCCGGGGCGCTCGAACAGAACCTCGGCGACCTCGCCGACGCGCGAGGCAAGGAAGGCGCGCCTGGCGCGCGGCGATGCGCCCTGCAGCCGATGCAGGCGTTCGGTCTTCACGGTCTCGGGCACCTGATCCTCCGCGGCTGCCGCCGGCGTGCCGGGCCGCGGGCTGTACTTGAACGAGAAGGCGGCGACGTAGCCGACGTCGTCGACGATCGCCAGGGTGTCGGCGAAATCCGCCTCGCTCTCGCCGGGGAAGCCGACGATGAAGTCGCCGGCCAGCGCGATGTCCGGCGCGCGCGGCGCGGATGCGCTCGACCAGGCGGAGATAGTCGGCGGCGGTGTGGCGGCGGTTCATGGCGGCGAGGACGCGGTCCGAGCCCGACTGCACCGGCAGGTGCAGATAGGGCATCAGCGCATCGAGATCGCGATGGGCGGCGATCAGGTCGTCGGCCATGTCGCGCGGATGGCTGGTGGTGTAGCGCAGCCGGTCGATGCCGGGGATCTCGGCAAGGCGGAAGAGCAGCCGGCCGAGGCCCCAGTCGCGGCCGTCGGGGCCCTCGCCGTGCCAGGCGTTGACGTTCTGGCCGAGCAGCGTGAGTTCGCGCACGCCGCGCTCGGCAAGCCGCGCCGCCTCGGCGACGATCGCGGCGACCGGACGCGAGACCTCGGCGCCGCGCGTATAGGGCACGACGCAGAAGGTGCAGAACTTGTCGCAGCCTTCCTGCACGGTGAGGAAGGCGGCGACGCGGCATGGCCGGCGCCGATCCCTGCGCGGGACGGGCGAGCGAGACCGGAGTCCGGGGCACGCTCCGAGATGTGTCGAGCGCGGCGAACTTGTCGGCGACATCGAACTCGGTGGCGACGACGCGGCGGCCGTCGGCGGCCTCGCCGATCAGCTCGGGCAGGCGCTGGTAGGATTGCGGGCCGACGACGAGATCGACCACCGGCGCGCGGGCGACGATCTCGCTGCCCTCGGCCTGGGCGACGCAGCCGGCGACGCCGACCATCACCTGACGCGCCCTCGGCCGCCGCAGCCTGCTTCAGCGCGCGCAGGCGGCCAAGCTCGGAATAGACCTTCTCGGCCGCCTTCTCGCGGATGTGGCAGGTGTTGAGCAGGATGAGGTCGGCGGCCTCCGCCGTGTCGACCGGCGCGTAGCCCGACCCGGCCAGAACGTCCGTCATCCTTTCGGAATCGTAGACGTTCATCTGGCAGCCGTAGGTCTTGATGAAGACGGTCTTCAGGTCGACGCCCGATCTCTTCATGAAATCCGTTGGTTAACCGAAACCTGCGTCGACAACGCCGGCCCCGGCCCTGCCGTTCCTTTAGCGTTTTTTGCCGGCAGAGAGAATAGCCGCGACCGATGGCCGGAGGATGACGCCTCAATCGGCGATCGCCGTGAGGTAGCGCGCCACGGAGCGGGCGACGGCGGCCTTGCCGTCCGCATGGCAGACCCGGTTCCACCAGCCGCCGAAAATGGCGTCGTAGGCATAGGGCTCGAGCGCGGCGGCGATGCGTTCCACGGCGGTGCGGTTGAGCGGGACGAGGTTCGGGAAGGAATGCATGAAGGAGACCCAGCGCCGGTCCATGACAACCATGACGATGTCGCCGGTGAAGAGCGCGCCGCGACCGCCCAGCGCCGCACCCCAGTGGAGCACCTGGCCGCCGGGGAAATGACCGCCGCAGCGAATGAGCGTCATGGCGTCGTTGAGCGCGTGGGTCTCGCCCGACCAGAAGCGGATCGCCGACGCCGGACGCTGGACCCACCTGCGCTCGTCCTCGTGGATGTAGATCGGCACGCCGCCGAAGGCATCGCTCCACTCGACCATCGCCGAATAGAAATGCGGGTGGGAGATGGCGATGGCGGCGAGGCCGCCGCGCTTCTTCACCTCGGCAATCGCCTCGTCGGTGATGACGCTGATGCAATCCCACAACACGTTGCCGGCCGGCGACTGGAGCAGCAGCGCGCGCTGGTCAATGGCGAAGGCGGGCACCGCGCCGAAGCCGGTGACGCCCTCGGCCTCGTCGGCGACGCGGACGTGGTGGGTCTTGCGGAGATCGTCGAGGGTCAGCCAGTCCTGACCGTCCCAGCGCACATATTGCCGGTCGTCCTCGCAGATCGGACAGGCGGCGGGCGGAGCGTCGCTGTCGGCAAACTGGGTGCCGCACTGGCGGCAGATGAAACGGGTCGCCATCGGCTGGACTCAGCCCTCGTCCTTCTTCTCTTCGAGGGGCACGCCGAACAGTTCGAGGCGATGATCGACAAGGCGGAAGCCGAGGCGCTCGGCGATCCTCTGCTGGAGCTTCTCGATCTCGTCGTCGCGGAACTCGATGACCTTGCCGGTGCGCAAGTCGATGAGGTGGTCGTGGTGCTCCTCGGGCACGGTCTCGTAGCGCGCCCGGCCGGCACCGAAATCGTGGCGGGCGATGACGCCGGCATCCTCGAACAGCTTGACGGTGCGATAGACGGTGGCGATGGAGATCTTCGGATCGACGGCGGAGGCGCGGCGATAAAGCTCCTCGACGTCGGGATGATCGGTGGCCGCCTCGAAGCACCTGCGCGATGATGCGGCGCTGCTCGGTCATGCGCAGGCCCTTGGCGAGGCAGATTTCCTCGAGGCTCCTGGTGTCTTCGCTCACGACGACGGTTCCGGCGGTTTCCAGCGCCCTAGCGAACTTGCACGCGCATGACAAGCGCGGTGCCATCGCCGGACGATCCACCCTGATAGTAGTGCTTGCGCTCGCCGGTGACCACGTAGCCGAGAGCGCGATAGAGGCCGGCGGCGGCGGCGTTGCCGCGCTCGACCTCGAGGAAGCAGGCGGCGATGCCGCTGCGATACAGGCGGCGCAGGGCCTCCTCCATCAGCAGCCGGCCGTAGCCACGGCGGCGATCGCCCGGACGCACGGCGATGGTCAGTATCTCCGCCTCGTCGGCGGCCATGCGGACCAGCACGAAGCCGGCAAGCCGGGCGCCGACGCGGGCGCCCAGGGCGAAGACATTGCGCTCGGCAAGAAGGGCGGCAAACTCGTGCTCGCTCCAGGTGCGGGCAAAGGCGGCGGCATGGATCTCGGACAGAATCGGCGGCCTCGTCGCGGCCGATCTCGGCGACGTGGACGCGCCGCTGCCACGGCCAGGCGATCATCGGCGGGCGATCCCGGCGGCCGCCTGCGGCTTGGCATCGGGCGGGCGGACATAGAGCGGGCGCGGGGCGTCTGTCGGTTTCGGCGCGGCGCGCGCCAAGCCTGAGGAGCGCGGCGATATCGGGCGCGGCATCGCGGTGGACGGTGCGGGCGACCGCCTCGTCGCCGAGCACGCCTGCCAGGGCACCGGCGCCGGAGCCGGCGATCATGGTGTTGGCCGCCGAGGCGGAGCGCGAATTTCTCCGGCGGGCCGATCTCCGCCGGCCCGTCCTCGCCGCCATTCGCGGCGAAGGTCTGGCCGTAGATCTCGCCGCGCCCGGCGGCGAGAACGGCGAGGATCGGGCGTCGGCCCCAGTTCGTGGCGCGCCGTCTCGGCATGGACGGCGAGCGTGCCGATGCCGACCGCCTCGGCAGCCGGTGACCAGCGCCAGGCCGCGGGCGGCGGCGATGCCGACGCGCAGGCCGGTGAAGGAGCCGGGACCGACGGTGACGGCGATGCGGTCGAGATCGGCGAAGCCGAGACCGGCCTCGGCCATCGCCTCGTCGATCATGCCCATCAGCCGTTCGGCATGGCCGCGGCCGACGATCTCGGAGCGCAGAACCGTGCAGCGGTCGCCGGCGCGCGACGCCGACCGAACAGGCTTCGAGACGCGGTGTCGATGGCGAGCAGGCGCATGAGCGGCGGGATAGCCCGGCCCGCACGCCCGAGTTCGAGCGAGCGCCGGCGAGGCATCAGGCCTCGACCTGCTCGATCTCGCGCACTTCCGGGACGAAGTGGCGGAGCAGGTTCTCGATGCCGTGCTTCAGGGTCGCGGTCGAGGACGGGCAGCCGGCGCAGGCGCCGCGCATGTTGAGGAAGACGACGCCGTCGCGGATAGCCCTGGAAGGTGATGTCGCCGCCGTCCTGGGCGACGGCGGGGCGCACGCGGGTCTCGATCAGTTCCTTGATCGTGGCGACGGTCTCGGCGTCGGCCTCGTCGAAGATCCTCGCCGGTCGGCAGTCCGCCTGGCGCGCGCTTCATCGACCGGCATGCCGGACATGAAGTGCTCCATGATGGCGCCGAGGACGGCCGGCTTGATGTGCGGCCATTCGCCGTCGGTCTTGGTGACGGTGACGAAATCGCCGCCGAGGAAGACGCCGGCGACGCCGGGGACGGCGAACAGGCGCTCGGCCAGCGGCGAATCGGTCGCCTCGTCGGCGCTGCGGAATTCGGCCGTGCCGCTGCCCAGGACCATCGCGGCCGGGCAGGAACTTCAGGCTCGCCGGATTGGGCGTGGCTTCGGTCTGGATGAACATGATCGGGCGCCTTTCAAGGGGCGTGGCCGGGAAACGGTCGTGCAGGCAATGATTTAGGCCCGTGCGCCGGCAACATCAAGCCGGACGCGGCCGGCGGCGCCGTCAGGCGATGGCGGCGATGGCCTCGTCGTCGAGGTGGCCGGGGACGATGGTGATCGGGATCGGGAAGGTGCCGGCCGCCTTGCCGGCGAGCGCGGTGACCAGCGGGCCCGGGCCTTCCTTGTCGGTGCCGGCGGCGAGCACCAGGATGGCGATGTCCTCGTCCTCCTCGATCAGCTTGACGATCTCGTCCGGCGCGGTTGCCCTCGCGGATGACCAGCTGCGGCTCGACCTGGCTGAAGTGCGCGGACCATGTCGGCGAAGCGGCCGAGCGTCGCCTCGGCCGCCTCCATCGCCTCGGCGCGCATGATGTTCTCGACGCCCAGCCAGTGCTGGAAGTCGGCCGGGCCGATGACGTAGAGCAGCACCAGCGCGCCGCCGGTGTGCTCCGCGCGGCGCGCGGCGTAGAGCAGCGCGCGCGAACATTCCGGCGTGTCGTCGATGACGACCAGGAACTTGCGCCGGTGGCCTTCCTCGGTGCTTTTGCGTGGTCAGCGGCCATGGGGTCATGCTGCCATTCGGCCGGGGCGCGCGACAAGATGACGACGGGCTCATCCTGTCACGCGCTCGCCGACGAAGCCGACCACGTCCTTGACGCCGCTGCATGATCGGCTGCGGCGATGGCGCGGGCGCGGTCGGCGCCGTCGGCGAGGATCGCGTCGATATGGTCCGGGATCGGCGAGCAGGCGGCGCATCTCGCCGGCGATCGGCGCCAGCTTCTCCACCGCGAGGTCGGCGAGCGCCGGCTTGAAGGCCGAGAACTGGGCGCCGCCATATTCGCCGAGCACCGCCTCGCTTGCGGCATGCCGGCAAGCGCGGCATAGATGCCGACGAGGTTGTCGGCCTCCGGCCGGCTCTTCAGCCCCGCCGACCTCGGACGGCAGCGGCTCGGGATCGGTCTTCGCCTTGCGGATCTTCTGGGCGATGGTGTCGGCATCGTCGGTGAGGTTGATGCGCGAATAGTCCGAGGGATCCGACTTCGACATCTTCTTGGTGCCGTCGCGCAGCGACATGACGCGCGTCGCCGGGCCGGTGATCAGCGGCTCGGTGACCGGGAAGAACGCGTCGCCGATAGCCGTGCTCGGCGATCGACTCGGCGAAGTCGTTGTTGAACTTGATGGCGATGTCGCGGGCGAGCTCGAGGTGCTGCTTCTGGTCGTCGCCGACCGGCACGTGGGTGCCGAGATAGGCGAGGATGTCGGCCGCCATCAGCACCGGATAGTCGAAGAGCCCGATCGAGGCGTTCTCGCGGTCCTTGCCGGCCTTCTCCTTGAACTGGGTCATGCGGTTCAGCCAGCCGAGGCGGGCGACGCAATTGAACACCCAGGCGAGCTCGGCGTGGGCCGACACCTGGCTCTGGTTGAAGACGATGTGCTTCTTCGGGTCGATGCCGGCGGCGATGAAGGCGGCGGTGACCTCGCGGGTGGCGCCGGCGAGCTCCTTCGGGCCGCCCCACACGTGCATCGGCACGGTGATGGCGTGCAGATCGACGACGCAATAGATGCAGTCGTAGCTCGCCTGCAGCTCGACGAAGCGCTTGATGGCGCCGAGATAGTTGCCGAGGTGGAGGTTGCCGGTCGGCTGGACGCCGGAAAAGACGCGGGGGGTGAACGTCGGTCATCGACGGGTGTCCTCAGGCGGCGGCGGGGCGCGTTATGGCGGAGGCGCGCCGGGCGGCGCAAGGGGATCAGGCGCGCGCCGGATGGCGGCTCAGCGACTGGCGGAAATCGACGACGCCGGTCAGCTGGCAGAACAGCGCGAAGAACAGCGACGCCGCCGACGACCAGGACGGCGACGGCGGCGGCGCGGACGAGGAGCAGCGGATCGGCCAGCGGCCCGGCGAGCAGCCACAGGGCAACCCACAGGCAGACGCCCATCAGCACGCGACGCCAGCGCCAGCAGCGGCAGCCGGCGGGCGAGCAGGGCATCGACGGTGAACTGGCCGCGCCGGCGGAGCGTGACGGCGAGCAGCACGGCGTTGACCCAGCCGGCGAGCGAGGTGGCGATGGCGATGCCGACATGGGCGAGGAACGGAAACAGGGCGAGCGAGACGGCGACGTTGACGGCGACGGCGACGCCGGCGAACCACATCGGCGTGCGGGTATCCTCGCGGGCGAAGAAGCCGGGCGAGAACACCTTGACCAGGACGAAGGCGGGCAGGCCGACGGCGAAGGCGGCGAGCGCGGCGGCGGTCGCGGCGGTGTCGGCGGCGGCGAAGCTGCCGCGCTGGAAGAGCAGCGCGATGATCGGGTGGGCCATGACGACCAGCGCGACCGCCGCCGGCAGGGTCAGCGCCATGGCGAATTCGAGCGCGCGGTTCTGGGTGTGATCGACGAGGTCGACGCGGCCGGCGCGCAGTCGGCGCGACAGGTCGGGCAGCAGCACGATGCCGATGGCGATGCCGACGATGCCGAGCGGCAGCTGATAGATGCGGTCGGCGTAGTAGAGATAGGACACCGCGCCCGGCGCCAGCGAGGCGATCATGGTGCCGATGACGATGTTGATCTGGGTGATGCCGCCGGCAAGCACGCCGGGAAGCGCCAGCGCGGCGAGGCGCTTCAGCCGCGCCGTCAGGCGCGGGCGGGCCAGCCGCAGCAGCATGCCGTCGCGGGCGGCCGCCCAGACGACGACCGCAAGCTGGGCGACGCCGCCGACCAGCGTGCCCCAGGCGAGCCACATGCCGGCCGCGGGCCGGCCGGCGAGCCCGAGCCAGAAAACCGCGATCAGGGCGGCGATGAGCACGACGTTGAGCAAGACCGGGGCGAAGGCGGCGGCGGCGAAGCGGCCGCGGGCGTTGAGCACGCCGCTATAGAGCGCCACCAGCGAGACGAAGGCGAGATAGGGGAAGGCGATCCGGGTCAGCAGCACGGTCAGGTCGAACTTCTCCGGATCGGCGGAGAAGCCCGGCGCCAGCACGAACATGAAGAGCGGCATGGCGATCTCGATGACCGCGGTGACGACGAGCAGCGCGGTCAGCAGGCCGCTCAGCGCCTCCTCGCCGAAGCGGCGCGCCTCCGCCTCGCCGTCGCCCTCCAGCGCCTTGGCGAAGAGCGGCACGAAGGCGGAGTTGAAGGCGCCCTCGGCGAACAGCCGGCGGAACAGATTGGGAAAGCGGAAGGCGACGAAGAAGGCGTCGGCGACCGGCCCGGTGCCGAGCGCGGCGGCGATGAACATGTCGCGCACGAAGCCGAGCACGCGGCTGGAAGCGGTGGCGCCGCCGACGGTCGCGAAGTTCTTCAGGAGCGACATGGCGCCCCTTAAGCCGGCTCGCGCTTGCGCGGGGCGCGGCGGCTCGGTCTTGGCCGCCTCGCCGTCGAAGGCGGCGCGCAGGCGACGCCGGATGGCCGCCTCGCGGCTGGCATTGGTGATCTTGTGGCCGACGAGATCGGTCACATAGAAGACGTCGACGGCGCGCTCGCCGAAGGTGACGACATGCGCCGAGGCGATGTTGAGATTGAGGTCGGAGATCGCCCGCGTCAGGTCGTAGAGCAGGCCGGGACGATCGAGACCGGACGCCTCGATGGCCGTGAACTGGTTCGACCAGGTGTTGTCGATGAGGATGTTGGTCTCCAGCGAGAAGGCGCCAAGGCGGGCGCGGCGCTGCGACTTGCGCGCCGACGACCTCGGGCATCCGGACGGCGCCCGACAGCGCCTGCTCGATCAGGTCGCCGACGCGGCGGGCGCGGCGCAATTCGTCGGCCTCGTCGTCGAACTCGCGGTTGATGAAGATGGAATCGAGCGCGCGGCCGTCGGTGGTGGTGAAGATCTGGGCGTCGACGATGTCGCCGCCGGCGGCGGTGCAGGCGCCGGCGATGATCGACAGCAGCCGGGGATGGTCGGGGGCGAAGACGGTGATCTCGGTGATGCCCTCGAAGGCATGGGTGGTGGTGGCGGTGGCGAGCGTGCGCCTGGCCTTGTCGGTATCGCGGATGAGCGCGGCGTGGGCGAGCTTGTGGGGCAGATCGACGCGCAGCCAGTAGGCCGGATAGTGGCGCTTGAGGTAGGCGGTGCGCTCGCGCGGCGGCCAGTCGGCGAGCGCCTCGGCGAGTTCGGCCTGGGCCGCGGCAACGCGCTTGTCGCGGCTGACCTGGCTGTGGCCGCCGGTGACCACGGTCTCGGTCTCGTAGTAGAGCGTGCGCAGGAGCTGGCCCTTCCAGCCGTTCCAGACGCCGGCTCCGACCGCCTTGATGTCGGCGACGGTGAGCACCAGCAGCATCTTCAGGCGCTCCATCGACTGCACGACGGCGGCGAAATCGAGGATGGTCTTGCGGTCGTTGAGGTCGCGCGACTGGGCGGTGATCGACATGGTGAGATGCTGCTCGACCAGCCAGGCGACGGTCTCGGTCTGCGCCTTGTCGAGGCCGAGGCGCGGGCAAAGACGGCGGGCGACGCGGGCGCCGGCGACGGAATGATCCTCCGGCCGGCCCTTGGCGATGTCGTGGAGCAGCATGGCGACGTAGAGGACGGTGCGGTCCTGGATGCCGGGCATGATCTCGTTGGCGAGCGGATGGGCCTCGGCGAGGTCGCCGCGCTCGATCTCGGCGAGCACGCCGACCGACTGGATGAGGTGCTCGTCCACCGTGTAGTGGTGGTACATGTTGAACTGCATCATCGCGACGATCTTGCCGAAATCCGGAATGAACCGGCCGAGCACGCCGGTCTCGTTCATGCGGCGGAGCACGGCTTCCGGATTGCGCCGCGAGGTGAGGATCTCGACGAAGAGGCGGTTGGCCTCCTCGTCCTCGCGCAGGCTTGCGTCGATCAGGCGGAGCGAGCGCGAGACCTGCTGCATGGCGTCGGGATGGAAGGCGAGGTCGTAGCGGTCGGCAAGATGGAAGAGCCGGATGAGGTTGACCGGATCGCGCGCGAAGACCTTCTCGTCGGCGGAATTGATGCGGTCGTTGTCGACGACGAAATCGGTCGAGCCCGGAATCGTGCGGCGGCGGCGGGCGGGCAGGCTGAAAAGGCGATTGAGCACCGGCGCGGTCTTGCCGTGGTGCTCCTCCAGCGCGGCGCAGAAGATGCGCGTCAGGTCGCCGACATCCTTGGCGACGAGGAAATAGTGCTTCATGAAGCGCTCGACGTCGCGCAAGCCGGGATGGGAGGTGTAGCCGAGGCGGCGGGCCATCTCGCGCTGGACGTCGAAGGACAGGCGCTCCTCGGCGCGGCCGGTGAGGAAATGCAGGTGACAGCGCACCGCCCAGAGGAAATCCTCGGCCTTGCGGAAGAGCCTCAGCTCGCTGCGTGAGAAGACGCCGGCCTTGACCAGATCGTCGCGGGCGCGGACGCGATAGAAATACTTGGCGATCCAGAACAGCGTGTGGAGGTCGCGCAGGCCGCCCTTGCCCTCCTTGACGTTGGGCTCGACCAGGTAGCGGGTGGCGCCCTGCTGGCGATGGCGCTGGTCGCGCTCGGCAAGCTTGGCGGCGATGAAGGCCGGGCCGGTTCCCTTGACCACCTGGGCGTCGAAGCGGGTGACCAGCGTATCGTAGAGGGCGCGATCGCCCCAGATGTAGCGCGCCTCGAGCACCGCGGTGCGGATGGTCATGTCGGAGCGGGCGAGCCGGATGCACTCGTCGACGCTGCGCGTGGCGTGGCCGACCGTCAGGCTGAGGTCCCAGAGCAGGTAGAGGATGAACTCCACGACGCTCTCGCCCCAGGGCGTCTGCTTGTAGGGGAGCAGGAAGAGGAGATCGACATCGGAGCCGGGCGCCAGCGTGCCGCGGCCATAGCCGCCGACGGCGACCACCGCCATGCGCTCGGCGGCGCTCGGGTTGTCGGTCCGGTAGACGTGATCGGCGGCAAGGCCGTAGATCGCCTGGATGATGCTGTCCTGGAGGTCGGACAGGCGACCGGCGCAGGCGGCGCCCTTGCCGTCGGCCTTCAGCCGCTTCTCGGCGGCGGCGCGGCCTTCGGCCAGCGTCGTCTTCAGCTCGGCGAGGATAGCGGCACGGGCCTCTGCCGACAGCGGCCCCGCCTCGCCGGCCAGTTCAATCAGCCGGTCGCGCAGGGTTTCGCCATCGACCACGGCATCGGAAGCGGCAACCGCTTTGTTCATGGAGCCCGACAATAGAGGGATTCGCCGGCGCGGACCCTAGCGGGAAACCGGCGCCGGCGCCATCCGGCGGCGGCCAGCGCCACTAAGCGCCGGCCCCCTGGCGATTGGCGCGCGATGAGGTCGCGATAGGCGTAGTAGCTCTGTTTCGGCGTGCGCTTCTGGGTGGCGAAATCGACGTGGACCATGCCGAAGCGGCGTGTTGTAGCCGCGGAACCATTCGAAATTGTCGAACGGGCACCATTCCATGTAGCCGCGCACGTCGGCGCCTTCTGCCCGCGCCTGCAGGACCGCGGCGATGTGGCGGGTGATGTAGTCGGCGCGGAGCGGGTCCCTGACCATGCCGTCGACCATGACCTCGTCGCGGTCGCCGAAGCCGGCGCCGTTCTCGGTGATGAAGACCGGCAGGTTGTCGTAGGCGTCGCGGATGTAGAGGAGCAGCCGGTGGAGCTGGTCCGGACGGACGGGGCCGTTATGGGCCTTGACCGCGTCCGGGTTGATGCCGCTCTCGACGCCAAGCGGCGGAGGCGTCGTTGCGGCGGACGATGGCCGGCGAATAGAAATTGACGCCGAGGAACCCGGCGCGGCCCGATTTCAACAAGGCGAGGTCGGCCTCGGATACGGCGAATGCCGGATTGACCTTCTGCAGCAGCGCCAGAACGTCGTCGGCGTAGGTGCCGCGCAACGACGCGTCGAGCGACCAGCGGTCGTAGAAGGCAAAGAAGGTGTCCGCCGCGGCGACGTCGTCGGGACTATCCGGATCGTTCGGGATGGTCGGGTGGAGCGGCAGGGCGATGCCGGCCATGCCCTTGTGCCCGCCGGCCCGGTATTCGCCGATTGCCGCGGCGCTGGCGAGGAAGAGGTTGTGCAGCGCCGGAATCTGGCGGGCGAACTGCGCGTCGGTGAACGCTTCGGGCGGTCGCTTGTTGACGACGTTGTCGGCGATCAGGTCCATGAAGAACAGGTCGATGATCGGCTCGTTCATGGTGATGAACGTATCGACGCGATCGGCGAGCGCGCCGAAGACGGTGCCGGCATATTCGCGAAACCAGTCGACCACGGCGCGATTGTGGAAACCGCCCTTCTCCTGCAGCGCCCAGGGGAAGTCCCAGTGATAGAGGGTGACGATCGGCTCGATGCCGGCGGCGAGGAGGTCGTCGACGAGGCGCGAATAATAGTCGATGCCGGCCTGGTTCACCTTGCCGACGCCCTCGGGGAGGATGCGCGACCACGAGGTGGAGAAGCGGTAGGCGTTGAGGCCGAGATCGCGCATCAGCGCGATGTCCTTCAGGTACTGGTCGCGGTCATAGGCGTTGATGGCGACGTTGCCGGTCTCCTGCTTGCCGCTGACCGCCTCGGTGCCGTGATAGCGGTTGGTGTAGATGTCCCACTTGGAGGGGCCGCGACCGTCCTTGTCCCAGCCGCCCTCGATCTGGTAGGCGGCGCTCGCCGCTCCCCAGAGAAACCCTTCCGCCTTCGGCGCCATTTGCGTTTCTCTCCCGTCAGGTGTCCCGTATCAATCGCGCCTGGGCGCGGGTCAAGGCCCGCCCTTGGCGCGCAATGCCTTCAGCCGGTAGAGCGCCTCCAGCGCCTCGCGCGGCGTGAGTTCGTCGGGGGCGATATCGTCGAGCATGGTTGCCAGAGGATCGGCCTCGGCGTGCGGCTCCACCGGCCGGGCGGCCGAGAACAGCGGCAGGTCGTCGATCAGGGTATGGGCCGGCGACTTGCGGTCGGTCTCCTCGAGCTGGCGGAGCACCTCGCGGGCGCGCTCGACCACCGAGGCCGGCAGGCCGGCGAGGCGGGCGACCTGGATGCCGTAGGAGCGGTCGGCGGCGCCGGGCGCGATCTCGTGCAGGAAGACGACATCGCCCTGCCACTCCTTGACGCGCACGGTGACGTTTTCGAGCCGCGGCAGGCGGTGCGCCAGCGCGGTCAGCTCGTGATAGTGGGTGGCGAACAGCGCCCGCGAGCGATTGACCTCGTGCAGGTGCTCGACCGCCGCCCAGGCAATCGACAGGCCGTCGAAGGTGGCGGTGCCGCGGCCGATCTCGTCCAGAATCACCAGCGCATGGGGGCCGGCCTGATTGAGGATGGCGGCGGTCTCGATCATCTCGACCATGAAGGTGGAGCGGCCGCGGGCGAGATCGTCGGCGGCGCCGACGCGTGAGAACAGGCGATCGACGACGCCGATATGAGCGGAGCGCGCCGGCACGTAGGAGCCGATCTGGGCGAGGATGGCGATGAGGGCGTTCTGGCGGAGGAACGTGGACTTGCCGGCCATGTTGGGACCGGTGACCAGCCAGATGCGGCCGGCGTCCTCGTTCTCGCGGGCGCCGAGGTCGCTGTCATTGGCGACGAAGGCCCCCTCGCCGCCCGCGCGCAGCGCCTGCTCGACGACCGGGTGGCGGCCGCCTCAATGGCGAAGGCGAGCGAAGCGTCGACGCTCGGACGGCAATAGTCCTCGGCCTCGGCGAGCTCGGCGAGGCCGGCGGCGACGTCGAGGACGGCAAGGGCGTCGGCGACCGACTGCAGGGACGCGGATCGGGCGACGACGGCGGCGGCGAGCTCGTCGAAGACGGCAAGCTCGATGGCCAGCGCGCGCTCGGCGGCGCCGGCGATCTCCGCCTCGAGATCGGCAAGCTCGGTGGTGGTGAAGCGCACGGCGCTGGCCAGCGTCTGGCGGTGGATGAAGCGGGCATTGAGCGGCGGCCGACAGCATGCTGTCGGCGTTGCCGGCGCCGACCTCGATGAAATAGCCGAGCACGTTGTTGTGCTTGATGCGCAGGTTGCGGATGTCGGTGTCGGCGGCATAGCCCGCCTGCAGGCCGGCGATGACCCGGCGGCTGTCGTCGCGGAGCTTGCGGGCCTCGTCGAGCGCGGCGCGGTAGCCGGCGCGGACGAAGCCGCCGTCGCGTTTCAGGTGCGGCAGATCGTCGGCCAGCGCCGACGCGAGATCGTCGCGCAGGCCCGCGGGGGCCGCGGCCAGCGCACCGGCCACCGCGTCGATCTCGGCGGGACGATCGTCGGAAGGGCCGAGCTGGCCGAGCAGGTCGGCGGCGACGGCGAGCGCATCGCGGACGGCGGCAAGATCGCGCGGGCCGCCGCGGTCAAGCGTCAGCCGCGACAAGGCGCGGGAGAGATCGGGCGCGGCGGCGAGCGTCGTCGCGCAGCGCCTGCCGGCGGCCGGCATCGGCGAGCATCCAGGCGACGGCGTCGAGGCGGCGGTCGATCATGCCGGGATCGGTCGCCGGACCGGCGAGGCGGCGGGCGAGCAGCCGGGCGCCGGCGCCGGTGACCGTGCGGTCGATGGCGGCGATCAGGCTGCCGCGGCGCTCGCCGGCGAGCGTCGCGGTCAGTTCGAGATTGGTCCGGGTCGCCGCGTCGATCAGCATCAGGTCGCCGGTCGCCTCGCGAACCGGCGGCGACAAGCGGCGGCCGCGCGCCGATCTGGGTCTTCTCGACATAGGCCAGCGCCGCCGCGGCGGCCGACAGTTCGACGCGGCTGAAGGCGCCGAACCCGTCGAGGCTCTTGACGCCGAAATTGGCCATCAGCCGCTCGCCGGCGGTGGCGCCGTCGAAGAAGGCCGCCGACAGCGGCGTGACGGCGACGGCGAGGCCGCGCCAGAAGGGCCCGAGATCGGCATCGGCGAAAACGGCGTCGGCGACCAGCACCTCGCGCGGATCGACGCGGGCGAGATCGGCGGCAAGCCGGCGTGCGCTCGCTGGGGCTGACGCGGAACTCGCCGGTGGAGATGTCGATCCAGGCGATGGCGAAGACATCGCCGCCGCTGCCGCCGCGCTGGCGGGCGATCGCCGCGAGGAAGTTGTTGCGGCCGGGAGCCAGCAGCGTGTCCTCGGTCAGCGTGCCCGGCGTGACCAGGCGGATGACCTCGCGGCGGACGACCGACTTGTAGCCGCGCTTCTTCGCCTCGGCCGGGTCCTCGGCCTGCTCGCAGACGGCGACGCGATGGCCCAGCGCGATCAGCTTCTCGAGGTACTGGTCGGCGGCGTGGATCGGCACGCCGCACATCGGGATGTCGTCGCCCTGATGCTTGCCGCGCCGGGTGAGCGTGATGCCGAGCGCCCGCGAGGCGACCTCGGCGTCGTCGAAGAACATCTCGTAGAAATCGCCCATCCGGTAGAACAGCAGGCAGTCGGGATTGGCCGCCTTGATCTCCAGATACTGCGCCATCATCGGCGTCGCGGCCGGACTGTCTTCGGCTGGCAGATTGGCGGCGGGGGAATCCATGGGCCGGCAAGCTAGCAGAAGCCGCCGGCCGGTTCGATGGATGCGGAGCCTAACCCGCCAGCCAGCGCCAGAGCAGGAACAGTTCGGCCGCCACCAGCAGCGAACCGAAGATCAGCTTGTTGTTCCGCGCCAACCAGGGCGGCAGGAAGATGTCGAAACCGTCCGGGCGGTGGTCGGTGTGAGCGCCGGCAAGGTCGGTCAGCGGACAGCGCATGCGGTTGAACACGAGCACGACGCACTCGATGCCGACGAACAGGCTGAGCCATACGGCCAGACGAAGATCGCCCCTGGCGGTGGCGACGGGAATCGCCAGGATCGAGGCGGCGAAGACAGCCCACACCAGCGTGTGCAGCAGCCGGATCCAGAAGAGCGCCCGCGCGTCGGTCACCGGGCGGACAGTCGAACCGGCAAGGCCGCGCCCCTCATCCGCCGCCTATCTGGTCTTGGCGGTCTGCGCGGCGGCGTCCAGATCGGCGATCTTGCCGTTGACCCAGCCGATCCAGCCCTGCTCGTCGGAGGTCAGCCTGCCCTGCGCGTTGAGCGCGTTGAGAATATCCAGGCTTTCCTCGTAGAGCGGCTTGCCGTTGTCGGACAGCCCGGCCACCAGGGTCAGCGAATAGACAAGGTCGGTCTGCGCCTCGGCGCTGGCCGGATTGGTCTCCGCCAGGTGACGGGCGATGTCGAGCCCCTCCTGGTAGGCGGCGAACGCGCCGTCCCGGTCGTTGGCCTTGAGTTTCAGTTCGCCGATCCGGTTGAGACTGACGGAAACGTTGCGCTGGACCTGGGTGTTCTCGGAATCCATGAGAGCGAGGCGGCGGGCGATGTCGAGCCCCTCCTGGTAGGCGGCCAGCGCCGCCTCCGGATCGTTCTGCCGCGCCTTGACGTCGCCGATCCGGGCGAGGCCGACCGACAGGTCGCTCAGCACCCGTGAACTGCCGGGATCCTCCGTGGCGAGGCGGCGCCGGATGTCCATGCTCTCCTCATAGACCTTGAGCGCCGCGTCGTATTCCTCGGTCTGCATCTTCATATCGCCGACCTTGGTCAGGCTGATCGAAACGTCGCGCTCCGCCTGCGCCTTGTCGGTGGCGGTTTCGGCCAGCTCGCGGGCGATGACCAGACCTTCCTCGTAGGCAGCGAGCGCCGCCTTGGTGTTGCCGTCGCGCAACTCGACGTCGCCGATCTTGTTGAGAGCGACGGAGACATCGCGCTTGACATCCAGGTTGCCGGGCTGGCGCGCCAGCAGGCGACGGGCGAACTCCAGCCGCTCCTTGTAGGCCGTGAGCGCGCCGGCGGAGTCGCCGGCCTGAATCCGGGCATCGCCGAGCCGCTCGAGGCTGATCGAGACGTCGCGCTCGGCGAAGGCGCTCTCCGGATCGTTGGCGAACAGCTTGCGCGAGATCTTCAGGCTCTGCGGCGGCGGCATCGAGCGCGTTGTTGACGTCGCCGGCGACGAGATAGGTGTCGACGAACGAGTTGAACATCGCCATGCGGCTGCGCTGCAATTGAGGATCGTCGGGCGCCGCCTCGGCCAGGTTGTCGATGGTCGAGCGCACGGTATCGAGGATGGTGCGGATCGTGCCGACGCGCATGCCGGCAACGTTGCGCAGGCCGTCGGCAACGTCGAAGATGAGCTTGTCGACGGCGACCTTGGCGGCGTCGAAGCTCTTCTCGGCGCGCGCCTTCTGATCCTGCGCCTCGGCGGTAGCGGCCTTGGCCTCGGCGGTCGCCGCCTCGGCCTGCGATTGGCGCTGCTCGGCGATGACGCGCTGCTGCTCGGCGGCGTCGCGCTGATGGTTGGCCTCGAACAGCTGCAGGACGGAGAAGCCGGCGAGGCCGGTGACCAGAACCAGCGCGACCACCGCGATCTGCAACATGCGCCGGCGCAGCCGTTCGCGCTGGGCGCGCTCGCGCTCGCGTTCCTCGCGCTCGTGGAGCTCGCGCTCGACGCTCTTCTCGATGAAGTGGCGATCGGGCTGGGGAAGATCCTCGGCCCGCCGCGCCAGCCATTGCTGCGCCTCGCCGAGAGCCAGGCCCATGAGCAGGGCGTCTCGCAGGCGTCCCTGGGGGCGGCTTCCCAGGCGCGCCGGGCGCCTTCAAGGCTGCTGCGCCAGGCGAGGAAATCGCGTTCGGCGGCGATCCATTCGCGCAGCTTGCCCCAGCGCTTGAAGATCGCCTCGTGGGCGACCTCGGCATAGGTCTCGCCGGCCTCCGGGGTCGCCGCGATGAGCAGCCGATTGGGATGGTCGGCAAGGTCGGAGACCATGCGCCATTCCTCGTCGGAGAACTCCGAACGCGGCGCGCGGCGGCGGGTGGGCTCGCCGTCCTCGCGGACGGTGGCGAGCTTGAGGGTCAGCAGGCGGCGGAGCAGCCCCTCGGCCTGCGGATTGCGGGCGAGGAAGGCATCGGCCCGCTCGGCGAGCACGCCGCCAAGCTCGACGGCCTGGGGCGGCAGGCGCAGAACGCCATCGCCGCGGCGGACCATGTCGGTCCACATGTCGTCGAGCAGGTAGGAGAGCAGCGGCAGGGCGCCGGCATCGCGCGCCGATTCCTCCGCCGCGCGGCGCGCCAGGTCGGTGGCGAGCGGGGCGCTTTCGAAGCGCGCCGACAGCATCGCCGCCGGCCGGCTGACGATATCGGCCAGCGCCGCCTCGCGCAGCGGCGGCACGTTGATCTGCCGATGGATGGCGAACAGCGGCTGATCGTTCTGCAGCGCGCCGAAGAAATCCGACCTGAGGCTCATCAGGCAGAACAGGCGCGGATCGGAGATGGCGTCGGCGATCAGCTTGGAGAAGCTGGCGCGCTGGGACTCCTCGGAGCGGGCGTAAAGCTCCTCGCCCTGATCGACATAAAGGAAGAAAGCCGGCGGCTTGGGCTGGCCAAGTTCCTCGTAGCGCCGCTCGGTGGCGTCGAGCAGGCCGGACAGCGTCGCCTTGCCGGCGGCAAGCGCGGCGATCCAGTCGGTGCGGCGCTCCTCCCACTTGGGATCGGTCGGATCGAACTGCCAGGTCTTGAGAAACGGCTCGACGAGCGCCTTCACCGGCTCGTTGCCGGGCTGCATCTTGAGGAAGCACCAGCGCCGGCTTTCGTGGAAGGCCGGCGGCCATTGCAGGGAACGGTCGACGCCCTCGGGGAAGGCCTGCCGCTTGAGGGCGCCGAGCACGCCGGCCTGGGCGAGCGACGACTTGCCGACGCCGGAATTGCCGAGCAGGACGGCAAGCCGGTCATGCGCGGCGCCGACGGCGGCGAGCACGTCGACGGTCTCCTGCTCGCGCCCGAAGAAGAAATCGCTGTCGGCTTCGGTCATCGCGGCGAGGCCGCGATAGGGCGCGGTGTAGCGCCACAGCTCGCCCGGCCGGGCGCCGCCGCCGGCCGCGGCGTCGGCGAGCTTGCCGACGGTGTCGGCCGAGGCCGGATCGGGCGTCACGATCCAGTGGAGCTGGCGCAGGAACGGCAGGCCGGGCGCCTGGCTTCCCTCCATCAGCACGAGGACGATCGGGAAGTCGGGCTGTTTCACCCGCTTGTCGAGCGCCTCGTAGTACTCGATCACCTGCCAGGGGCCGAGGCCGTTCTCGCCGACAAACAGGATGAAGGCATTGGCGTCGTCGATGGCTTCCGCCAGCTTGGGCAGCCAGTAACCGCCGGCCCGAAGCTTCTTCGGCGCGAAGAAGATCTCGGTATCCTTGACCTGAAGGCGAAGAATACCCTCGAGACGTTCGACGACCGGAAGGTCGATCGAGTTATAACTGAGGAACCAGCGCTGCATTCAGCCGTGACCGCCACCCTTGTGCCAGGCCGATCCACCTGGCGCACGCCGCTGCCCGCGCGACTATACCCTCCACGTTGGTTTAGCAAAACAGACCGGACGGTCGCGGCTTTATTTGGGCAGAGTTGATTGTCACGGCGCGGGCCGGTGATTATGGTCCCGGCCCCTAAGATCAGAGGCGCTGCGACAGGCGCTCGCCCCGGGGAACATCACAGAATGGCCGCAAACGGCAAAACGACGAAGGCAGGGCCTTCCGTCACCGATCAGGAAGCGCTGAAATTCCACTCCGACGGGCGGCCGGGCAAGCTCGAGATCACGCCGACCAAGCCGATGGCGACGCAGCGCGACCTGTCGCTCGCCTATTCGCCGGGCGTGGCGGTGCCGGTCAAGGCGATCGCCGAGGACCCGGCGACCGCCTTCGACTACACGACGCGCGGCAACATGGTGGCGGTGATCACCAACGGCACCGCCATCCTCGGGCTCGGCAATCTCGGCGCGCTCGCCGCCAAGCCGGTGATGGAAGGCAAGGCGGTGCTGTTCAAGCGCTTCGCCGACGTCGATTCGATCGACCTGGAAATCGACACGGAAGACGTGGACGAGTTCGTCAATTCGGTGCGCTTCCTCGGACCCTCCTTCGGCGGCATCAACCTGGAGGACATCAAGGCGCCGGACTGCTTCATCATCGAATTGCGGCTGCGCGAACTGATGGACATTCCGGTGTTCCACGACGACCAGCACGGCACGGCGATCATCGCCGCGGCCGGGCTGATCAACGCGCTGCATCTGACCGGCCGCGACATCGCGACGACCAGGCTGGTCTGCAACGGCGCCGGCTCGGCCGGCATCGCCTGCATCGAGCTGGTCAAGACGCTCGGCATGAAGGCCGAGAACATCACGCTCTGCGATACCAAGGGGGTGATCTACCAGGGCCGTCAGGAAGGCATGAACCAGTGGAAGGCGGCGCATGCGGCGAAGACCGACGCGCGCACGCTGGCCGACGCGATGAACGGCGCCGACGTGGTGTTCGGGCTGTCGGCCAAGGGCGCCTTCACCAGCGACATGATCCGCTCGATGGCGGCCCAGCCGATCATCTTCGCCATGGCCAATCCCGACCCGGAGATCACGCCGGAAGAGGTCGCCGACATCCGCGACGACGCCATCGTGGCGACCGGACGGTCCGATTATCCCAACCAGGTCAACAACGTCCTCGGCTTCCCCTACATCTTCCGCGGCGCCCTCGACGTGCGGGCGACGACGATCAACGAGGAGATGAAGGCCGCCGCGGCGCATGCGCTCGCCGCGCTGGCGCGCGAGGACGTGCCCGACGAGGTGGCCGCCGCCTATCAGGGCGTGCGGCCGAAATTCGGGCCGCAATACATCATCCCGGTGCCGTTCGATTCGCGGCTGCTGTCGGAGATTCCGGCGGCGGTGGCCAAGGCGGCGATGGATTCCGGCGTGGCGCGCAAGCCGATCGAGGACATGGCGCAGTACAAGATGCAGCTGTCGGCACGCCGCGACCCGATCGTCGGCACGCTGCAGCGCATCTTCCAGCGGGTCAGGCGGACGCCGAAGCGCGTCGTCTTCGCCGAGGGCGAGGAGGAGCAGATGATCCGCGCCGCGGCGAGCTTCGTCCACCACAAGCTCGGCACCGCCATCCTGATCGGCCGCGAGGAGACCGTGCGCGGCGCCGCCGAGCGCGCCGGCATCGACATCCGCGAGGGCGTCGAGATCAACAATGCGCGGCTGTCGACGCGCAACGCCGAATACATCGACTTCCTTTACGCCCGCCTGCAACGCAAGGGATACCTGCATCGCGACGTGCAGCGGCTGGTCAACTCCGACCGCAACCATTTCGGCGCCTGCATGGTGGCGCTCGGCGACGCCGACGCCATGGTCTCCGGCGTGACCCGCAACTATTCGACCGTGCTCGAGGACGTCTGCCGGGTGATCGACCCGAAGCCCGGCCATCGCGTGATCGGCATTTCGATGGTGCTGGCGCGCGGCCGGCTGGTGCTGGTCGCCGACACCGCGGTGCACGACCTGCCGACGCCGGAGGAACTCGCCGACATCGCCGAGGAAGCCGCCGGCGTCGCCCAGCGCATGGGCTACACGCCGCGGGTGGCGCTGCTCGCCTATTCGACCTTCGGCCAGCCGGAAGGCGACCGCGCCAAGAAGATCCGCGAGGCGGTCGAGATCCTCGACGAGCGCCGGGTCTACTTCGAGTATGACGGCGAGATGGCGGCCGACGTGGCGCTCAACGCGAATGCGATGGCGGCCTATCCCTTCTGCCGCCTGTCGGGACCGGCCAACGTGCTGGTCATGCCCGCGTACCATTCGGCGGCGATCTCCACCAAGATGGTGCAGGAGCTCGGCGGCTCGACGGTGATCGGACCGCTGCTGGTCGGCCTCGACAAGCCGGTGCAGATCGTCTCGCTCGGCGCCAAGGATTCCGACATCGTCAACATGGCGGCCCTGGCGGCTTTCGCCCTCGGCGGCTAGACGCCCGCCTGTCGGCTTGTGGCAGCAGGCTTGGCCGGCGCTCTTGCGCCGCGCGGCCGTTTGGCTATTGTCGTTTAACCCTATGGTTAAACGGAGGACTGCCATGACCGTGCACGGCGCTTTTCACTGGAACGAGCTGATGACCCGCGATGTCGGGAAAGCCAAGGATTTCTACAAGAAGACCCTCGGCTGGAGCTTCGACGACATGCCGATGGGCGAGATGTACGGCACCTACACGATCGCCAAGGCCGGCGACCAGATGGTCGGCGGCATGTTCAAGATGGACGGGCCGATGTTCGACGGGCAGCCGGACGGCTGGTTCACCTATGTGGCGGTGGACGACCTCGACAAGCGGCTGAAGAAGGTCAAGGAGGCCGGCGGCCAGGTGATGCGCGAGCCGTGGGACGTGCCGGGCGTCGGCCGCATCGCCATCATCCAGGTGCCGGGCGGCGCGGCGCAGGGCTGGATGGTGCCGGCGCCGGGCAGCATGTAGGCCGAGGTCGCGGTTCATGACGACGACAGAAACGATACGCAGCTACTTCCAGCGCCTCTACGGAGGCGACTGGGAGGCGCTCATCGCCGACGACATGCAGTTCGTCAACAACGGCACGGCGGCGCCGCCGGGCAAGGCGGCCTATGTGGAAGCGACGCGGCGGTTCATGCGGACCGCGACATCGGTCGAGGTGAAGAAACTGCTCGTCGACGGAGACGCCGCCTGTGCGCTGACGCATTACGGGCTGGTGTCGCCCAAAGGGAACAAGGGCGTCTGCATCGTCGCCGAATTCTTCACGGTGAAGGATGGCAGTATCGTCGCCAACGAGATCGTGTTCGACCTGGCCGCCTTTCAGGACTTCATGGCCAAGGGATAGGACGCGCGACCGCGACCGGCCTCAGTCGAGGCCGGTCAGATAACGGCGCGGGGCGCAGGCCAGCCCCTGCTCCGGCCGGCAATCGTGCAGCGAGATACAGGATGGCGCGCGAGCGGCCGATGAGGTTCTCGACCGGCACGTAGCCAAGGCTGGCGTAGCGGCTGTCGGCCGAGTTGTCGCGATTGTCGCCCATGACGAAGATGTGCTCCGGCGGCACGACGTATTCGCCGGTGTTCTCCTGCGGTTCGTCGTCGGACTGCATGATGATCGGATGGACGGCGCCGCCGGGGAGCGACTCCTCGTATTCGGTGACGCGCACCGGCGGGCCGGAATATTGCCGGTAGGCGTAGGTGCGGACCTCACGGCGGGGCACGACCTTGCCGTCAATGACCAGCCGGCCGCGCGTGATGCGGATGTGATCGCCGGGCAGGCCGATGACGCGCTTGACCAGCGTCTCGCCGTTGCCCGGATGGCGGAAGAGGACGATGTCGCCGCGCGCCGGCAGGCGGCCGAAGAGGCGGCCGTCGTCCGACGGGAAGTCCGGCAGCGACACCAGCGGCGTCGAATAGGGGCCGTAGCCGTAGTCGAACTTGGTGGCGACGAGGCGATCGCCGACCTCGAGCGTCGGAACCATGCTTTCCGACGGGATGTAGTAGGTGGCGAAGGCGACCGTCTTGAGGACGAAGGTGAGGAGCGCCGCGCCGGCCAGCGTGCGCGCCCAGTCCGCTATCTGATGTTTCATCGGCATCCCCTGCCCATCGATCGGCTCTCCTATGGCCAGAACTTGACGGCAGGAATGGGGCACGACCGCCCAGCGGGCGGCGCAACCATGGTCGGCGTCGCTGTCACTCGGCCGGCGCCGGCTCGTTCCGCGACCAGGAATGGAGGGCGCGCAGCGTCGGCGTCTTCTTGACCTGGTGCTCGCCCATGCGGCCCAGCAGCCGATCAAGCACGCCGACGGCGGCGGCGACGTTCGGCCCCTTGTTGAGGAGCACGCATTCGGCGCGCGCGGCCATGGCCGCGTCGGTCATCTCGCCGCGCGACGGCAGCCCTTCTAGTCGTCCGCCCGTGTCACGCGGCGGAGCGTCAGGTTGATGCGGCCGCCTTCGGGGAACCAGTCGGACAGCAGCGTCGAGGTGCCGGGATAGAGGCGGTCGACGCCGTGAAAGGCGAGCCGGGAGGCGCCGCCGAGCACGACCACGTCGCCGGATGACAGCCTGAGCGAGCGGGTGGGGCCGCCCCGCGTCGTGCCGCCGACGCGGAAGCGGCAGTCGTCGCCCAGTGAGATCGACACCACCGGCGCGGCGAAATCCTCCTCGTCGCGATCCTGATGGAGGCCCATGCGGGCGCCGGGCTCGTAGAAATTGACCAGGCAGGCCTGGGGATCATGTGGATAACCGGAAACCTCGCGCCAGACGGCCAGAACCACGTCCGGTATCGGCGGCCATGGCCGGCCGGTCACCGGGTGGGTCGGCTGGTAGCGATAGCCGCCCTCGCGGTCCGACACCCAGCCGAGCGGCCCGAAATTGGTCATGCGCACCGAAAACGGCTTGCCGGTCCTCGGCATTGTCGGCGTGAAGAACGGCGCGTCGGCGACGGCTGTCATCACGGCTTCGAGAGCGCGACGCTGCTCGTCTTCACGCCAATAGGGCCGATGGATCAAACCTGCGCGACTTTCGCCGCGATCCACTGGTTTTCGGGAATTCATGGTCCAAGGTCGGCCGCGGGCCCTTCGCGCCCGCCCGGGAGTTTGCTCATGGAATCGCTCGATACCAGGTCCGGTGGCCGCCGCGCTCGATCTCCTGTCGACGCTGTTCGTCTTCGTCATCGGCCTCGCCTTCGCCGTCGTCGTCGTCGTCTTCATCCTCGACACCGCGCAACACCGCGACGCCGTCCGCCACAACTACCCGGTCGTCGGCCGCTTCCGGGACATCTTCATCACGCTCGGCGAGTTCTTTCGCCAGTATTTCTTCGCCATGGATCGCGAGGAAATGCCGTTCAACCGGGCCGAACGGCAATGGGCCTACCGCGCCGCCAAGGGCGCCGACAACACCGTCGCCTTCGGCTCGACCAAGACCCTGACGCCTCCCGGCACGGCGATCTTCGTCAATTGCCCGTTTCCGACGCTGCACACCGACCGCGCCGAAACCGAGCCGATGCTGATCGGCCCGGATTGTCGCGAACCCTACCTGGCGCCGTCCTTCTTCAACATTTCCGGCATGAGCTTCGGCGCGATCTCGAGGCCGGCGGTGCAGGCCCTGTCGAAGGGCGCGGCGCTGGCCGGCTGCTGGCTCAACACCGGCGAGGGCGGACTGGCGCCCTATCACCTGGAAGGCGACTGCGACATCGTCTTCCAGATCGGCACGGCCAAATACGGTGTGCGCGACGCCGACGGCGGCCTGTCGGAGGAGCGGCTCAAGGCGCTCGCCGCCGACAGGCGCATCAGGATGTTCGAGATCAAGCTGTCGCAGGGCGCCAAGCCCGGCAAGGGCGGCATCCTGCCGGCCGCCAAGGTGACGCCGGAAATCGCCGCCATCCGCGGCATTCCGGCCGGCGAGGATTCCATCTCGCCCAACCGGCACCCGGATATCGCCTCGGTCGGCGACCTGCTCGACATGATCGCCCGCATCCGCGACATCACCGGCAAGCCGGTCGGCTTCAAGTGCGTGATCGGCGCCTATGGCTGGATCGACGCCATGTTCGACGAGGTCGAACGACGCGGGACGGACAGCGCGCCGGATTTCATCACCATCGATTCCGGCGACGGCGGCACCGGCGCGGCGCCGATGCCGCTGATCGACAATGTCGGCCTGCCGATCCGCGAGTCGCTGCCGATGGTCGACGACATCCGCAAGCGCCACGGCATGAAGGAGCGGGTCCGGCTGATCGCGTCGGGCAAATTCGTGACGCCGGTGGGCGTCGCCTGGGCGCTCTGCGCCGGCGCCGACTTCGTCGTCAGCGCGCGCGGGTTCATGTTCTCGCTCGGCTGCATCCAGGCGCTGAAATGCAACAAGAACACCTGCCCGACCGGCATCACCACCCATAATCCGCGCCTGCAGCGCGGCCTCCACCCCGCCGACAAGGCGGTGCGGGTCGCCAACTACTGCGACGCCATCCGCAAGGAGGTCGAGATCATCGCCCATGCCTGCGGCGTCCCCGAACCGCGCCGCCTGCGGCGCTTCCATGTCCGCGTGGTGCAGGACGACGGCCGCTCGGTCCCGTTCAGCGACATCTTCCCGAGCCCCGATCCCGCCGACAACGACCCGGCGGCGGCGCTCGAGGCGGCGCGCGCGGCGGCAACGCCACCGTCCCGACCGGCGGAGGTCGCGCTGCCACAATCGCTCTGACCGGCCGGTCCCGGCACGGGGACGATGTGTCGCTGAAACCGTGGGCGGGACAGCGCCCGGCCACGGGCGCTGCGCCGGAACGGCGGGTGGCGGTGCGGATTAGCCGGCGCGGCGGGATTTTCGAGGCTTGCGGCCGATTTGCTGCCTTCTTATATACGGCCAGATCGCTCGCGCCCCGCGGGTTTTGCCGGTGGGGCAGCGAATCGTGTCAAGATATTTCATAGACGGGAGCCGGCCGGGGGCCTTACGGACCTGCCCGGGTCTGCCGCAAGGAGAAACAGGCATGGCAAAAGTCATCGGCATCGACCTCGGCACGACCAACTCGTGCGTCGCGGTCATGGACGGCAAGGACGCCAAGGTCATCGAGAACGCCGAGGGGCAGCGCACGACGCCGTCCATCGTCGCCTTCACCGACGACGGCGAGCGGCTGGTCGGCCAGCCGGCCAAGCGCCAGGCGGTCACCAATCCGGAACACACGTTCTTCGCGGTCAAGCGCCTCATCGGCCGCCGCTACGACGACCCGATGGCGGAGAAGGACAAGGACCTCGTCCCCTACAAGATCGTCAAGGCGCGGCAACGGCGACGCCTGGGTCGAGGCGGACGGCAAGAAATACTCCCCCTCGCAGATTTCGGCCTTCATCCTGCAGAAGATGAAGGAGACGGCGGAGGCCTTTCTCGGCGACAAGGTCGAGCAGGCGGTGATCACCGTGCCGGCCTATTTCAACGACGCCCAGCGCCAGGCGACCAAGGACGCCGGCAAGATCGCCGGGCTCGAGGTGCTGCGCATCATCAACGAGCCGACGGCGGCGGCGCTCGCCTACGGCCTCGACAAGAAGGAAGGCAAGACGATCGCGGTCTACGACCTCGGCGGCGGCACCTTCGACATCTCGATCCTCGAGATCGGCGACGGCGTGTTCGAGGTGAAGTCGACCAACGGCGACACCTTCCTCGGCGGCGAAGACTTCGACATGCGGCTGGTCAACTACCTGGCCGACGAGTTCAAGAAGGAGCAGGGCATCGACCTGAGGGACGACAAGCTCGCCCTGCAGCGGCTGAAGGAAGCCGCCGAGAAGGCCAAGATCGAGCTGTCCTCGGCCACCCAGACCGAAATCAACCTGCCCTTCATCACCGCCGACGCCTCCGGGCCGAAGCACCTGACGATGAAGCTGACCCGCGCCAAGTTCGAGGCGCTGGTCGACGACCTGATCCAGCGGACGGTCGGTCCGTGCAAGGCGGCGCTCAAGGACGCCGGCCTGACCGCCGGCGAGATCGAGGAAGTCGTCCTGGTCGGCGGCATGACCCGCATGCCCAAGGTCCAGGAAGTGGTGAAGGACTTCTTCGGCAAGGAGCCGCACAAGGGCGTCAACCCGGACGAGGTGGTCGCCATCGGCGCCGCCATCCAGGCCGGCGTGCTGCAGGGCGACGTCAAGGACGTGCTGCTGCTCGACGTGACGCCGCTGTCGCTCGGCATCGAGACGCTGGGCGGCGTGTTCACCCGGCTGATCGACCGCAACACCACCATCCCGACCAAGAAGGGCCAGGTGTTCTCGACCGCCGAGGACAACCAGAACGCGGTGACCATCCGCGTCTTCCAGGGCGAGCGCGAGATGGCGGCCGACAACAAGATGCTCGGCCAGTTCGACCTGGTCGGCATTCCGCCGGCGCCGCGCGGCGTGCCGCAGATCGAGGTCACCTTCGACATCGACGCCAACGGCATCGTCAACGTCTCGGCCAAGGACAAGGGCACCGGCAAGGAGCAGCAGATCCGCATCCAGGCCTCCGGCGGCCTTTCCGACGCCGACATCGACAAGATGGTCAAGGACGCCGAGGCGCACGCCGCCGAGGACAAGGAGAAGCGCGCCCTCGTCGAGGCCAGGAACCACGGCGAGGCGCTGGTCCACTCGACCGAGAAGTCGCTCGCCGACTACGGCGACAAGGTCTCGGCCGCCGACAAGTCGGCGATCGAGACGGCGGTCGCCGAGCTGAAGAGCGCCATGGAAGGCGAGGACGTCGAGGCGATCCAGGCCAAGACCAAGGCGCTGGCGCAGGCCTCGATGAAGCTCGGCGAGGCCATGTACGCGGCCAACCAGGCCGGCGCCGAAGGCGGCGACGGCGAGTCCGCCGACGCGGACGGCACCAAGAACGAGGACGTGGTCGACGCCGACTTCGAGGAAGTCGACGACGACAAGAAGAAGTCAGCGTAGCGTCGAAGTTTCGTTCCCGGACCGGATGTCCTTACGTTCGGTGTCCGGTCCGGGAACGGTTGCTGATCGTCGCTCCGGCTTGCTGCCGGGGACCATGAGCGGGGATGGATTTCGGCTTTCGCCGAAACGGCGGCAAGGGTAGTTAATGTTGCATGTCTCTTTCAGGCGCGAATCGTTCCTGATGCGGATCGCTCTGACCGATGCGACCGGTCGCCGGCATCGCAGCGCTGCCGGCGTGCGAGCGCGGGGGCTCGCCATGAACGCCAGGGCCGATTTCTACGAAGTGCTCGGCGTTACCCGCTCCGCCGACGAAAAGGCGCTGAAAGCGGCCTTCCGCAAGCTCGCCATGCAGTATCACCCGGACCGCAATCCGGGCGACCAGACGGCCGAGGTCAAGTTCAAGGAAGTCAGCGCCGCCTACGAGTGCCTGAAGGACCCGCAGAAGCGGGCGGCCTACGACCGTTTCGGCCATGCCGCCTTCGAGAACGGCGGCGCGCCCGGCGGCTTCAACGCCGATTTCGGCGCCTCGATGTCGGACATCTTCGACAACATCTTCGGCGACATGATGGGCGCGCGCCGCGCCGGGGGCGGCGGACGTGGCGGACGCGAGGCCGGCGCCGATCTGCGCTACAACATGGAGATCAGCCTCGAGGAGGCCTACACCGGCAAGGTCGCGGCGATCGAGGTGCCGACCAAGGTCACCTGCAAGACCTGCTCGGGCAGCGGCTCCAAGCCGGGCTCGCAGCCGAAGACCTGCCCGAGCTGCGACGGCCACGGCCGCGTGCGCTCGGCGCAGGGCTTCTTCTCCATCGAACGCACCTGCCCGACCTGCCAGGGACGCGGCTCGGTGATCTCCGACCCCTGCCTGGAATGCCAGGGCGCCGGACGCGTGACCGAGCACCGCAAGCTTTCGGTCAATATCCCGGTCGGCATCGAGGACGGCACGCGCATCCGGCTCGCCGGCGAGGGCGAAGCCGGCGTGCGCGGCGGGCCATCCGGCGATCTCTACATCTTCCTGTCCATCCGCCCGCACGAGTTCTTCCAGCGCGAGGGCGCCGACATCTTCTGCCGCGTGCCGATATCGGTGACCACCGCCGCGCTCGGCGGCGATTTCCAGGTGCCGACCATCGACGGCGGCAAGACGCGGGTGAAAGTGCCGGAGGGCACCCAGACCGGAAAGCAGTTCCGCCTCAAGGGCAAGGGCATGCCGGTGCTGCGCTCCAGCCGGCTCGGCGACATGTATATCCAGGTCGCCGTCGAGACGCCGCGCAACCTGACGCGCCGCCAGCGCGAGCTGCTGAAAGAATTCGAGGAGGTCTCGTCCGCCGACAACAATCCGGAATCGACCGGCTTCTTCACCCGCGTGCGCGACTTCCTCGAAGGCCTGGGCGGTTGAACGCCTCGTCCGCCTGCGCCGCGTGAGGAGCGCCGTGGCGGACGGCCTGCGCTTCTTCCGGACCTGGCTGCAGAAGCCCCTCCTCACCGGCGCGGTCAGCCCGTCGGGCAAGGCGCTGGCGCGCGCCATGGCGAGCGCCGTCGATGCCGACAGCCCCTGGCCGGTGCTGGAGCTCGGCCCCGGCACGGGGCCGGTGACGGCGGCGCTGATCGAGCACGGCGTGGCGCCGGAGCGGATCGTCGCGGTGGAATACAATCCGGACTTCTGCGCGCTGCTGGTCGCCCGCTTCCGCGGCCTCAACGTGGTCGAAGGCGACGCCTACGACCTTGCCACCAGCCTGCCGCCCGGGCTCGCCGGCCCCTATGCGGCGATCGTCTCCAGTCTTCCCCTGCTCAACCAGCCGCTGGAGGCGCGCCACAAACTGATCGAAGACGCCCTCGGCCGGCTCCTGCCCGGGGGCGGCCTCATCCAGTTCTCCTACGGTTTCGGACCGCCGGTGGCGGCGGTGCCCGGGGACTTCACGGTCGAGCGCACGGCCCTGGTTCTGGCCAACCTGCCCCCGGCGCGCGTCTGGATGTACCGCAGCGCCTGAGCGACGGATCGCGGCAAACCTGCCTGGCAGTCTTTACCGGCTGGAAGTCATAAAGCTTGTGTCCGGGCGGCGGTCGGAGGCAATGTCCGATCATGCCCGGCGGCATGTGCACACGCGGCAAGGCTGACCAAAGCCGTCAAGACCGCTGCAGGCCGGAAGAGGAAGAACAAGAAATGGGGGGAAATGTGTGCCAACCGCCTATTACTTCACCTATACGCAGGTTCGCGTCGATCCTGCGGTCTCCAATTTCGCCTGGCGGCTGTCGGATGAGGGGCGCGCCCGTGTCATCCGTGTGATCAACGCGCCGTGGATGTCGCGGATCGGCCGGATTGCGACACCCGACGAAGCCCGGGCAATCGAAACGGCGGACATCCTCGCCCGCCGCCGCAGCCTTCCCGTCACCGTGAACCCCGGCCTGCGCGACATCGGCCGTCCGGGGGACGAGTTCCTGGGCGCGGCTGAACACCGGGAAACGGTGGCAACACTCTTCGCGCGACCCGATTTCGGCACGCGGCCCGGGTGGGAAACCGCCTGCCACGCCCAGGCGCGGATCGTCGCGGCGGCCAAGGACGAAATTGCCGCCGGGGCCGGCGGCGGCGACCTGCTGTTCACCGGTCACGGCGCCGCCGGCACTCTGCTGCTCTGCCACCTTTGCGGCGCGCCAATTTCCCTCGAGTGTTTCGAGCCGACACCGGGCGGAAATCTGTTTGCTTTCGATTGCAGAACGCTGAAGGTCCTGTTTCGCTGGCGGGCCGCGGTGCCGACCCTTCGGCCCGAGTAGCCGGAGAAGCGCATGGCGACGGCATACTACTTCACCCACACGCAGGCCCGCGTCGACCCCAGCATTCCGGTCCGGGACTGGCACCTCTCCGATGAGGGCCGTGCCCGCGTACTCGGCGTCGCGAACCAGCCGTGGATGACCCGCGTCACCCGCATCGTCGCACCGAGCGAGGCGCGGTCGATCGAGGCCGCCGGCATCATCGCCCATCGGCGCAGCCTGCCGGTGTCGGTTAATCCAGGATTCGACGACAGCGGCAGGCCACTGGTCGACTTCCTGCCGGTGGCGGAACTCGACAAGGTGATCGATGCGTTCTTCGCCAATCCCGGCAGCTGCGCCCGCCCCGGCTGGCAAACCGCCGCGGAGGCCCAGCGCCGCGTGGTCACCGCGCTCGGAGGGGAACTGGCCGCCAAGACCGATACCGGCGACCTGCTGATCCTCGGCCATGGCCGGATCGGGACGCTGCTCCTCTGCCACCTGGCAGGACTGCCGATTTCGCGCGAGCATTTCCAGGCGACCGGCGGCGGCAACCTGTTCGCGTTCGATTGCGCCACCCGCAAGGTCCTCTTCCGCTGGCAAACCGTCGCGCCGCCTCTCTCGCCGCCGATGTAGCAGCCGGACGCCATGAGCCTCACCACCCGTACGCGCATCCTCGTTTTCGCCGGTTCGATCCGCTCCGGATCCCTGTCGGCCATGCTGGCCGGGGCGGCGGCGAAGGAGCTGGCGCTCGCCGACGCCGACGTCGACGCTGATCTCGCTCGCCGACTATCCCCTGCCGATCTTCAACGGCGACATCGAGGAGGAAAGCGGCATTCCCGAGAACGCCACCAGGCTCGCCAAGCTGATCGCCGCGAACCAGGGCGTCTTCATCGCCACGCCCGAATACAACCACTCGCTGCCGCCGCTCCTGAAGAACGCCATAGACTGGATCAGCCGGCACCGGCACACCGGGACCATCCCCTACCGCCACAAGGTCTATGCCGTGGGCAGCGCGTCGGACGGCATGATCGGCGGGGCGCGCGCGCTGATCGAACTGCGCAAGGTGCTGACGACCGGCGTGCGCGGCATCATGGTGCCGGAAAAGATCGAGGTCTCGAACGCCCGGTCCGCCTTCGGCGAATCCGGCGAACTCGTCGACGAGGCGAAGGCAAGCCTGCTCAGGGCGGTCTGCCGGCAGCTCATCGACCTCGCCGCCCGGCTGGCGGACTGAACGGCGAACGTTTATTCCTTTGGCCCACAAGACAGCGGGAGAGGCGAAGGGCATGCCCAAGGGCTACTGGATCGTCCGGGTGAACGTCACGGACCAGACGCGATACGCCGCCTACATGGCCGACAATGGCGAAGCGCTGCGCAAATACGGCGCCAAATTCCTGGTACGCGGCGGCACCTTCGAAAGCCCCGAGGGACACCCCAAGCAGCGCAACGTCGTGCTCGAATTTCCGAGCTACCAGGCGGCGGTCGATTGCTACCACTCGCCGGAATACCAGCGCGCCAAGGCCAGGCGCATCGGCGCAGCCGATTTCGACCTGATCGTGATCGAGGGCTATGACGGCTCGCAGCCGTAACGGAGACGCCTGACAATGACCGACATGAGACTCGTCGTCGTGGGCGCCGCCGGCCGCATGGGACGCACGCTGGTGCGCATCATCGCGGAGACCGACGGCGTGACGCTCGCCGGCGCCATCGAACGCGAAGGCGCGCCCGAGATCGGCAAGGACGCCGGGCTGCTGGCCGGCGTCGGCGACCTCGGCGTGGCGCTGACCACGGACCCGCTGCCGGTGTTCGCCAAGGCGGACGGCGTGCTCGACTTCACCATCCCCGCCGCGACGCTCGGATTCACCGAACTCGCCGCGCAGGCGCGCATCGCGCACATCATCGGCACCACCGGACTTTCGGCCGACGACGACAAGAAGATCGCCGCCGCCGCGCGTCATGCGCCGATCGTGAAGTCCGGCAATATGAGCCTCGGCGTCAACCTGCTGGCGGTGCTGGTCAAGCAGGCGGCGAAGGCGCTCGACGCCGGATTTCGACATCGAGGTGGTGGAGATGCACCACCGCGCCAAGATCGACGCGCCTTCGGGCACGGCGCTGATGCTCGGCCGCGCCGCGGCGGAGGGACGCGGCATCGACCTCGACCAGCATTCGGCGCGCGGGCGCGACGGCATCACCGGAGCCCGCCAGCGCGGCGATATCGGCTTTGCGTCGCTGAGGGGCGGATCGGTGGTCGGCGAGCACAGCGTGATCCTTCGCCGGCGAAGGCGAGACCATCGAGCTGACCCACAAGGCGACCGACCGGGCGCTGTTCGCGCGGGGCGCGGTCAAGGCGGCGCTTTGGGCGCGCGACCGGAAGCCCGGCCTCTATTCGATGATGGACGTGCTGGGGCTCGCCTGAGCGACGCGATCCGGAGGCGGCACTTGCGCGCACGAACCATCGCCTTCTGGCTTCTCTTCGCGGTCACGATCGGCGCTCTATGCCGTGATGGTGGTGTGGTCGCTGCCGGTCATCGCCAAGGCCGCCGCCGGGCTCATGCCGTTCGACCTGCGCCCCGGCGGCT
The DNA here is from genome assembly GCA_963822975.1 of uncultured Alphaproteobacteria bacterium. Classification (GTDB taxonomy): domain Bacteria; phylum Pseudomonadota; class Alphaproteobacteria; order Rhizobiales; family Kaistiaceae; genus CAVSRC01. The sequence continues at coordinate 25,132 of CAWGJV010000020.1, read as the reverse complement.
ACAGCTTCGACCAGGCGCAAGCGTTCCTCGCCGCACTGCCGGACGACGGCAAGGCGTTCTACCTCGAACGTCCAGCAGCGTTTCGACCTGTTCTACCCGGCGCTCCTTGCCGCCACCCTGTTCTTCGCCATCGGCCTGCTGGCGCCGGCCCGCTGGGGCGCGTGGCGCTGGGTGCTGGCGCTGACGGCGCTGCCCGGCGCCGTCTTCGACTACCTGGAGAACCATGCCGTCGCCGGGATGCTGCAAGCCGGCGCCGACGGGCATCACGCCGGAGATCGTCGCCGCCGCCAGCCGGTGGACCGTGCTGAAAAGCCAGTCGACGACCATCGCCATGGTGATCCTTCTGGCTCTTTTGCTAATGTGGGCGGGAAGCAAGCTGCGCGCCCGCGGCCGCCGGGCCTGAACCCCGCCGAAACGCATCGAGGACAGACACATGGACCGCCTGCTGGTGCTCGTCCGCCACGGACAGAGCGAATGGAACCTGAAGAACCTGTTCACCGGCTGGCGCGACGTCGACCTCTCCGAGCAGGGCGTCGCGGAGGCCAAGAGCGCCGGGCAGAAGCTGAAGGCGCAGGGCCTCGCCTTCGACCTCTGCTTCACCTCGGCGCTGATCCGCGCCCAGCGCACCCTCGACCTGATGCTCGCCGAACTCGGCCAGACCGACCTGCCGATCACCCGCGACCTGGCGCTCAACGAGCGCGACTACGGCGACCTCTCCGGCCTCAACAAGGACGACGCGCGCAAGAAATGGGGCGAGGAGCAGGTGCACGTCTGGCGGCGCTCCTACGCCACCGCCCCGCCCGGCGGCGAGTCGCTGCGCGACACCGGGGCGCGCGTCTGGCCGTACTACATCAACCGCATCCAGCCGCATGTGCTGCGCGGCGAGCGGGTGCTTATCTCCGCGCACGGCAATTCGCTGCGCGCGCTGATCATGGCGCTCGACGGGCTGACCCCGGACGAAGTGGTCAAGCTGGAACTCGCCACCGGCGTGCCGGTGGTCTATCGGCTGAACGCCGACTCGACGGTGGCCAGCAAGGACGTGCTGGGCTAGCGTCGATAGCTTATTGGCTATCTTCACTTAGCTTTGCGCGACACCGGCCTCCCAGCCGAGGATCGCCTTCTTGCGGGTGAGGCCCCAGTGATAGCCGCAGAGGCCACCGCTCTTGCCGAGAACCCGGTGGCAGGGAACCACGAAAGAGATCGGGTTGCGGCCAACGGCGGTGCCGACGGCGCGCGCCGCGCTCGGCCGGCCGATGTGGGCGGCGATGTCGGAATAGGTGGTGGCGGTGCCGAGCGGCAGTTTCAGCAACGTCTCCCAGACGCTCAGCTCGAAATCGGAGCCGATCATCACCACGCGGAGCGGCCGCTCCGGCCGCCAGGTGGCGGGATCGAAGATGCGCCGGGCGGTGGCCCCGGTGGCGGCGCGGTCCTCGACATAATCGGCGCGCGGCCAGCGCGCCCTCATGTCGGCGAGCGCCGCCGCCTCGCCGCCCGGATCGGCGAAAGCGAGGCCGGCGAGGCCATGCTCGGTGACCATGACCAGCGCCGTGCCGAAGGGCGATGGATGGAAGCCGTAGCGCATGGTGATGCCCGCGCCCTTGCGCCTTGTAGGCGCCGGGGGTCATCGCCTCGTGGGTGACGAAGAGGTCGTGCAGCCGGCCCGGACCCGACAGGCCGACCTCGTAGGTGGCATCGAGGACGGAGGCGGAATCGGCAAGCAGCGCGCGCGCGTGGTCGAGGGTCAGCGCCTGCAGGAAGCCCTTCGGCGACAGGCCGGCCCAGCGGGTGAACAGGCGCTGGAGGGCGAGCGGCTTGAGGCCGACATGATCGGCGATGCGCTCGAGCGACGGCTGGTCCCGCCACTGCCGCGAAATGAACTCGATAGCGCGGCGCACGGTTTCGTAATCCGGCACCTTGCCGGCGGCGGATTCGGCATCGAAGCGCATCGGGGCCGGGGCAGGTCTGGCGGCAGTCATGACGGCGCGTTCCATCGCGAGCATCTCCTCGGAAGCATAGCCGGGATTTAGGCGCCGGGGGCGGCCGCGCCCACCCGTTTCTTGCAAGGCGAGCGATGGTCAGGCGGCGGGGGTGGTACGCACCTTGGCGAGCGCCGCGGAGAAGGCGGCAGCGAAGGTCTCGCGCTCCGAGGGTGGCAGGAATGCGCCAATGGCGAGGCGGGCGCCGTGGGACGCGATGCGCAGCGCCGTGACGCCGACTTCCGGATGACGATCGATCTCCAGCCGCGCCCAATAAGGATTGAAGCCGGTCTCGGTGGCAAAGCCGGCCGGCGATATCCGGGTGACCGACAGGCGGTCGCGGGTGAGGCTGATCTCCTCCGCGGCGCGCGCCGAACGGTAGTTCATGCGGAAAGCGATCTGGATGAGCAGGACGTCGAGGCCGCAGAAGCCGACCACCGGCCAGGCGCCCATCAGCCAGAAGGCAAGGCCGATCGAAAAGGTGCACAGGCCGATGGCGCCCATCAGCAGGCTGAAGCCGCGCGGGCTCAGCGACCGGTAGGGCCTGAGCACGGCGGAAAAGACCGGCGTCTCGGCTGCCGGCGCGGGCGGATTGGCGGGAACCATGGCGAACATTATAGAGGGGTCCTCGGCAAAGTCGCGAGGCGGGCATGAGCGCAGAAAGTCGCAGCGAACCGGAGCGGATCGAAGCCGCCTTCCGGCACGGGACGATCACGGCGGTTGGCGTCCTGACGGCATTCTCGCTGGGTTTCCTGACCGCGTGGGGCGCCAATCCCATCCCATGGGGCCTCAAGGATCTGTTCGCCTTCGTGCCGATCGTCGGCGGCGTCGCCTTCGAGCTCGTCGCCCTGGCCAAGCTTCTCGACCACCGCGTCCTCGAAATGCCGCGCTACAAGCAGGCGGTGCGCATCTTCCTGATCGGAATCGTTCTGGTGGCGACCGGCGTCGTGATCGCGCTGGCTGTCGACTTCATCTCGATCGGCTCGCTCGAGGCCGGCGCGGACGCGGCGCGTTGAAGACGCCCGCCAGGAAGCGCGTCGCTGCCGCGACCACGACGGGCTCGCGATCGAAGCTGCCGGCAGCGGCGGTCGCCGAGATCTTCCGCCGTTTCGCCGCCGCCGAGCCGGATCCGAAAAGCGAACTCAGATACACCAGTCCGTTCACCCTGCTGGTCGCGGTCGTGCTCTCGGCGCAAGCGACGGACGCCGGGGTCAACAAGGCGACGCCGGCGCTGTTCGCGCTCGCCGACACGCCGGACAGGATGGCGGCGCTCGGCGAGGCGAAGGTGACCGAGCTCATCCGCACCATCGGCCTCTTCCGCAACAAGGCGAAGAACGTCGTGGCGCTGTCGCGGAAGCTGATCGCCGACTTCGGCGGCAAGGTGCCGCAGACGCGGGAGGAACTGGAGACGCTGCCGGGCGTCGGGCGCAAGACCGCCAATGTCGTGCTCAACGTCGCCTTCGGCCAGCCGACCATGGCGGTCGATACCCATATCTTCCGCGTCTGCAACCGCACGGGCCTGGCGCCCGGCCGCGACCCGCTGGCGGTGGAACTGGCGCTGGAGAAGCGGCGTGCCGGACCAGTACCGGCTGCACGCCCACCACTGGCTGATCCTGCACGGGCGCTATGTGTGCACGGCGCGCAAGCCCGCCTGCCCGCGCTGCCCGATCGCCGACCTCTGCCGCTACCCCGACAAGACCCGGTGACCGGCGCGCGGTTGCGCCCATGCTTGCCGCCGCTATAGTCGCCGCGGCCTGAATTTCCCGAAACAAACCAGAGGCTTCATGACGCGAGCGGACTTCGACGTGCTCGGCATCGGCAATGCCATCGTCGACATACTGGCAAGCACCGAGGACGATTTTCTGGTCCGTGAGGGCCTCTCCAAGGGCTCCATGCACCTGATCGACGCCGACCGGGCGGACGCGCTCTACGACCACATGGGGCCGGCGATCGAGGCGTCCGGCGGATCGGCCGGCAACACCGTCGTCGGGGTCGCCTCGCTCGGCGGGCGCGCCGCCTTCATCGGCAAGGTGGCCGACGACCCCTTCGGGGCGATCTACCGCCACGACATGCACGCCATCGGCGTCCACTTCCAGACGGCGCCGCTCAGGGACGGAGCGCCGACGGCGCGCTCGATGATCCTGATCACGCCGGACGGCGAGCGCACGATGAACACCTATCTCGGCGCCTGCCAGGCGCTCGGCCCCGACGACATCGACGCCGATCTCGTCGGCCGCGCCGCGATCACCTACCTGGAAGGCTATCTGTGGGATCCGCCGGAGGCGAAGAAGGCTTTCGTGCGCGCCGCCGAGATCGCTCACGCGGCCGGCCGCAAGGTGTCGCTGACGCTGTCCGACGCATTCTGCGTCGACCGCTACCGGGCGGAATTCCTCGACCTGATCCGCTCGCGGCACGGTCGACATCCTGCTCGCCAACCAGTCGGAACTGCATTCGCTCTACGAGACCGCCGATACCGACAGCGCGGTGGCGGCGCTGCGCAAGGATTGCGCGCTCGCCGCGGTGACGCTTGGCGCCGAGGGGGCGCTGGTGGTGACGGCGGAGGAGACGGCGCGGGCGCCGGTGACGCCGGTGGAGACCGTCGCCGACCTGACCGGGGCGGGCGACCTCTTCGCCTCGGGCTTTCTCTACGGCGTGGCGCGCGGCATGGCACTTGCCGACGCCGGACGCCTCGGCACGCTGGCGGCGTCGGAAGTCATCGGCCACGTCGGACCGCGACCGGCGACGCGGCTCGGCGATCTGGCGCGGTCGGCCGGCTTTGCAATATGAAAAGCGGCGTCAGGCGGTGTCCGGCTGCGGCGGCGCCTCGGCAGGTTGCTGGGCGGCGGCCATGCGCTGGCGGTAAAGCGCGATGAAGTCGATCGGATCGAGGGTCAGCGGCGGGAAACCGCCATTGCGGACGGCGTCGGAGATGATCTGGCGGGCGAAGGGAAACAACAGCCGCGGGCACTCGATCAGCATGATCGGATTGAGGTTTTCCTGGGTGACGTTGTCCAGCCGGAAGAGGCCGGCATAGACCAGCTCGACGGCGTAGACGATGGCGTCGCCGTCCTCGGCCTGCGCGTCGATGCGCAGCTCCACCTCGATGTCGTTGGCGCCGGCCTGGCGCGGCTGGACACCGACGGAAACCTTGATGCCCGGCGCCTTTTCGCGCGGCCGCAGGCTCTCCGGCGCGGTCGGGTTCTCAAACGACAGGTCCTTCACGTATTGGGCAATGACACTGACGCTGGGCTGCGCGGCTTGCGCCGCTTGCTGACCATTGCTGCCGTCTTCGGCCATGACTGCTCCTGCTCAAAATCCGAAGCCCCCAAGGGCGCCGGTGGGCTAACATGCGAGGTGCCGGCTTACAAGGCGGCGCCAGACTCGCAACGCCCGGCAATGTTGCCTACATTAGGCACCATCGCTTTCACCCCGGAATTCGTGCTAAGTGGCCGCGACCGGACCTTGGGCGCCGCGAAAACATGAACGGCTTCATGGACATAACTACAATCATCTTCCTCGCGGTGGCGGTCGTCGTGTTCCTGCGGCTGCGCAACGTTCTGGGCCGGCGAACCGGAAACGAGCGACCGCCGTTCGATCCCTATTCGCGCCGCGAGGCGCCGCCGGCCCGCGCCGGCGACAAGGTCATCGACCTGCCGACGAGGCGGCCGACGCCGGAAATCAGCGGACCGGAGGTCGCCGCCAGTGTCGACGACCGCATCAAGACGGTGGCGCCGGCGGGCAGCAGCCTGCACGAAACGCTGAAGGCGGTTGCGGCTGCCGACCGTTCCTTCGACGCCGACGCGTTCCTTGCCGGGGCCAAGGCCGCCTACGAGATGGTGGTGACCGCCTTCGCCGAGGGCGACCGCAAGACGCTGAAGCCGCTGCTCGGCCGCGAGGTCAATGACGGCTTCACCTCGGCGATAGCCGAGCGCGAGCAGCGCGGCGAGACGATCGAGTTCAAGTTCGTCGGCATCGACAAGGCGGACATCACCGCGGCGGGCGTGAAGGGGCCGACGGTGCAGGTGACCGTGCGCTTCCTCTCCAAGCTGGTCTCGGCCACTCATGACAAGAGCGGCGCGGTGATCGACGGCGACCCCACCCATGTCGGCGACGTCACCGACATCTGGACCTTCGAGCGCGACGTCAATTCGCGCGACCCGAACTGGAAGCTGGTGGCGACCGAATCGGTCGAGTGAAGCCCAAGAGCGAGCCGGCCGCAGCGGCGATGGGCCAGACCAGCGACTCGCAAGGCACGGCCCCACCCACCAGGCTCGTCCCGCTCGACTTCACCGATCTCGCCGGCTGGCAACAGGACGATCACGCGGCCGCTCTGGCCGCCCTTCGCCTCAGCGCGTCGGTGCTTCGCGATCATCCGCCGAAGGCGCGCGCGCTCGGCCTCGATGCCGCGGCACTGGCCGGTGTGCTGGCGCGCATCGCCGGCTTGCCCGACGGGCTCTCCAGCAGCGAGGCCAGGGCCTTCTTCGAAAGCGTCTTCCGCCCCTGCGAGGTAAGGCCAGCGGAGGGCGGCGGATTCTTCACCGGCTACTACGAGCCGGAAGTGACCGGATCGCGCCAGCGCACCGCCGAATTCACCGTGCCTCTGCATGCCGCGCCCGACGATCTCGTCGAGTTCGACGCGGCCAGCCCACCGCCGGGACTCGACCCGGCATTGCGCTTCGCCCGCAAGACCGGCACCGGCTTCACCGAACATCCCGACCGCGCGGCGATCATGGCCGGCGCGCTCGATGGACGCGGGCTGGAGATCGTCTGGCTGGCAGATCCGGTGGATGCGTTCTTCATCCACATCCAGGGCGCGGCGCGGGTGCGGCTGACCGACGGCCAGACGATCCGCCTGACCTATGCGGCCAAGACCGGCCACCCCTACACGCCGGTCGGCCGGGTGCTGATCCGGCAGGGCGCGCTCACGCCCGGCGCCGTCACCATGCAGACCATCCGCGCCTGGCTCGCCGCGCACCCGGACGAGGCGCCGGCGGTCATGGCCGAGAACCGCTCCTACATCTTCTTTCGTGAAGCGCCGGTGGGCGACGACGCGCTTGGGCCGATCGCCGCGGCCAAGGTGCCGCTGACCCCCGGGCGCAGCCTCGCGGTCGACCGGCTGATCCACAGTTTCCACCTGCCGGTGTGGATCGAGACGATCCTGCCGGACGGTTCGGCGATGAACCGCCTGATGGTTGCCCAGGACACAGGCTCGGCGATTGTCGGTGCCGGCGCGCGGCGACATCTTCTTCGGCTCCGGCGCCGCCGCCGGCGACCTTGCCGGGGCGATGCAGGCGGGCGGCCGCTTCGTCGTGCTGGAACCGAAAGGGCGCGCGGAGGTGAGCCGGAAGCGCAGACCGTCGCCGGAAGACCGGGCCCTGTGGGATCACGTCAGGCGCTCGGTGACGCCGCTCAACCCTGCCGGTGAACCGGCGGCGCCGGAGGACGAGCCGGAAACACGCGCAGGCGGACAAACCGAAGAAGCCGGCCGCCGTGGCGCGACCGCCGGCGCCGAAGCCGAAGCCGATACCAGCACGAGCGCCGGCGCTGAGCCCGATGGATCGGCGTACCATGAGCCGCCTCGCCCGCGGCGCCGTGCCGATCGACGCGCGCATCGACCTGCATGGCATGACCCAGGCCGGCGCGCACAGCCGCCTGATCGACTTCCTGCACGCGGCGCAATTGTCGGGCGCGCGGACGGTGCTGGTGATCACCGGCAAGGGCAGCCCGGGCGGCAAGGACGAGCGCGGGGTATTGCGCCGGGTGGTGCCGATCTGGCTGTCGTCGGCCGAATTGCGGTCGCTGGTGATCGGTTTCGACGAAGCCGGCCGGGCGCACGGCGGCTCCGGCGCGCTCTACGTGCGCCTGCGGCGGCCGTGCGCGGCTGACACTCAGAGCAGCTTGCGCAACTCGTCCAGGTGGGCGTTGACGAACCAGCCGTAGTAGTTCTCGCGCGGATAGGCGACGCCCAGGCCGCCAGCACGGCGGCGACGGTTCTCGGTCGCCAGCGCCTGCGCCCGGCTCGACAGCGTCGCCGAGATTATAGAGCGTCGCGGTCAGGCCCGGGTTGCGGGAAATGTCGAAGCCGGCGATCTCCGATAGGCCCCGATCTCGCGACTAGATGCATCGCCGCGATATATTGCAGTGTCCGGTCAGGCTTCATGACCGCGCTGTAGACTTCCGGCGCATTGTTCATGTCGAGCAGCGGCTCGTCGGGATTCTTCTCGTGGACGAGGTCGGTGACCATCAGCGCCGCGAGCGGGCTGAGCTGGCCGAAACCGAAGGTCTGGCCGGCGAACTTGGGCTGGAAGAACAGTTGCCTGGAAGCGATTGTCGCCGTAGGCCACGCCATCGACGGTCTTCCCCTGGAACTCCGTCCGCCAGACGTGATTGCGGCACGACCACAGTTCGTAATCGTTCTTCGACTTGGCGCATTTGGCGAATTGCGGGCGGGCGACGAAATCGGCGATGCTTTCCCGGTCTGCCGGTTGCCGAAGCGCAGCGCCACCCCCAGCCACGCCGCCGCCTTGCTGTCGAGATAGGTCCGCAGCGAAACGCTGGCGTCCTGCAGGGAGTCGAGAAGATCGACGTTGTAGGTGTGCTCGCCGACGATGGCGCCGATGATGTGGATGGGATCGATGCCGAAAATCGCCGCCGCGGCCTTGATCTTGTCCAGCAGGATCCGGATCGGCGGCAAGCTGGTCGTAGATGCGCCGGTACTTGGCGTCGAAGGTGCCCTTGGTCTCGGCGGTGCGCACCACGGAGCTGACCGAGATCACCGGCTGTTTGGCCGAGCGGTTGCCGGGCGGCACGACGATGACGCCGCGCCTCGGCCGCATGGATGCGCGGAAAGCGGCAGGACAAGGGCAAACGGCAGGACGGCGAGAAGACGAAGACGGGACATCACGCGTTTCTCTCGAGCGCGCGGCCGTTCGCGGCCAGCGGAGGCCATTCATAGCATCGGCCGGCGGCGCATTTGAAGCCGCCGGCCGCGCCAATGAGCCCTACAGAATGAAACGCGACAAATCCGTGTTCCGGGCGAGGTCGCCGATGTGCTTCTCGACATAGGCGGCGTCGATGGTGACCGTCTCGCCGGACCGGTCGGAGGCGGTGAAGCTGACCTCGTCGAGCACGCGCTCCATCACCGTCTGCAGCCGCCGCGCGCCGATATTCTCGACGCTGGAATTGATCGCGACCGCGAAGGAGGCGATCGAGTCGATGGCGTCGTCGGTGAACTCGAGCGTCAGACCTTCGGTCGCCATCAGCGCGACGTACTGCTTGATCAGGCTCGCCTCGGTCTCGGTCAGGATGCGGCGGAAATCCTCCTTGGTGAGCGGCAGCAGCTCGACCCGGATCGGCAGGCGGCCCTGCAGCTCGGGCAGCAGGTCGGAGGGCTTGGCGACGTGGAAGGCGCCGGAGGCGATGAACAGGATGTGGTCGGTCTTCACCGGCCCGTGCTTGGTCGCCACCGTCGTGCCCTCGATCAGCGGCAGGAGGTCGCGCTGCACGCCCTCGCGGCTGACGTCGCCGCCGTAGCGGCCCTCGCGGGCGCAGATCTTGTCGATCTCGTCGAGGAAGACGATGCCGTCGTTCTCGACCGCCGCGATCGCCTCCTGCGTCACCTCCTCGTCGTCGAGCAGCTTGTCGGACTCCTCGTTGACCAGCAGGTCGTGCGAATCGCGCACGTGCACGCGCCGCGTCTTGGTGCGGTTGCCGAAGGCCTTGCCGAGCATGTCGCCGATGTTCATCACGCCGACGCTGGCGCCGGGCATGCCGGGGATGTCGAACGCGGCATGCCGCCGCCGCTGTCGCGCGACCTCGATCTCGATCTCCTTGTCGTCGAGCTCGCCCTCGCGCAGCCGCTTGCGGAAGGATTCGCGCGTCGCCGGGCTCGCCGCCGGGCCGACCAGGGCGGTCAGCACGCGCTCCTCGGCGGCGAGCTCGGCCTTGGCCGCGACCTCCTTGCGGCGGCGCTCGCGCACCAGGCCGATGCCGACCTCGACCAGATCGCGGACGATCTGTTCGACGTCGCGGCCGACATAGCCGACCTCGGTGAACTTGGTCGCCTCGACCTTGAGGAACGGCGCGCCGGCGAGCTTGGCCAGGCGGCGGGAGATCTCGGTCTTGCCGATGCCGGTCGGGCCGATCATCAGGATGTTCTTGGGCAGCACCTCCTCGCGCATGGCGCCGGTCAGCTGCTGGCGGCGCCAGCGGTTGCGAAGCGCGATGGCGACGGCGCGCTTGGCGTCGTCCTGACCGATGATGTAGCGGTCGAGCTCGGAGACGATTTCGCGGGGAGAGAATGTGGTCATGATGCACTCTGGTCGTTGCTGCGGTCGCGCGCCATGAGCAGCGCATGACCATAAACGGTGTGGCGTTCGTCGAGAGGGACGAAGCCGGCCTTGTCATAGGCGCGAACCGCGGCGGCGTTGGCGGGGTCGGGGTCGATCACGGCGCGCGGAGCGCCGGCATCGAACAGGCGGCGCACGAACGCATCCAGGGCGCGTGGACCATGTCCCTTGCCGACGAGATCCGGTTCGCCGATCGAGAGATCGATCCCGATCGTGCCGGCCGGCTGATCCCGAGAGGGATGGTCGGCTTCGGCGTGGATGTCGTAGCTCTGCATATAGCCGATCGGGCGTTCATCCATGAGGATCAGGAAAGGCTCTACCGAGTCCGCCGGGCCGAGATGCTCCTCGATATGGGCAAGGCTGGTCCCGGCATCGTCCCACCAGCGGGCAACATGCGGCTGGGCAAGCCAGCCGGCCACGAGCGGCAGGTCGGCACGCGTCATCGGCCGGAAGCTGTAGCCGTGCTCACTCGGCATCGAGGCTTTCCAGCGTGACGTTGGAATTGGTGTAGACGCAGATGTCGGCGGCGATCGCCATCGCCTTGCGGGCGATCTCCTCGGCCGACAGGTCGCTGTCGATCAGCGCGCGGGCGGCGGCCAGCGCGTAGTTGCCGCCGGAGCCGATGCCGGCGACGCCGCCTTCCGGCTCGAGCACGTCGCCGGTGCCGGTGAGCACCAGGCTGGTCGACTTGTCGGCGACCAGCATCATCGCCTCGAGGCGGCGCAGGTAGCGGTCGGTGCGCCAGTCCTTGGCGAGTTCGACGCAGGCGCGCGTGAGCTGGCCGGGATACTGGTCGAGCTTGGCTTCGAGCCGCTCGAACAGGGTGAAGGCGTCGGCCGTCGCGCCGGCGAAACCGGCGATGACGCCGCCCTTGCCGAGCGGGCGGACCTTCCTGGCATTGTGCTTGATGACCGTCTGGCCGACGGAGACCTGGCCGTCGCCGGCGATGACGACCTTGCCGCCCTTGCGCACGGTAATGATGGTGGTGCCGTGCCAGGGATCGGAAACTGGCTGACTCATGGACAATCCTCTGCAAGCGAGCCGTGGGCGATCCTTGCCGGCCCCGCCCGGGCCCCTGATCCTGCCGGTCGTTCGCGGCCGGCAGGCTCCTTATGTAGGCCGCGGCCGCTCCCATGCAAATGGCGGCCCTGGCCCGCGAATATGGCCTTCCCTGCCTCCGCCTGATACAAGGCCGGCGCCACAGGGAAAGCCACCATGCGCCGCGCCACCATCAAGCGCAAAACCAAGGAAACCGACATTGCCGTCACCGTCGACCTCGACGGCGCCGGCAAGGCGTCAATCGTCACCGGCGTCGGCTTCTTCGACCACATGCTGGAGCAGATCGCCCGCCACAGCCTGATCGACGTGACGATCCGGGCGAAGGGCGACCTGCACATCGACCAGCACCACACGGTCGAGGACGTCGGCATCGCGCTCGGGGCGGCCATCCGCCAGGCGCTCGGCGACATGAAGGGCATCACCCGCTACGCCGACGTGCACCTGCCGATGGACGAGGCGATGACGCGCGCGGCGATCGACATTTCCGGCCGGCCCTATCTGGTGTGGAACGTCAAGTTCACGCGCGTGAAGATCGGCGAGATGGAGAGCGAACTGTTCCGCGAGTTCTTCCAGGCCTTCGCGCAGAACGCCGGGATGACGCTGCATATCGAGAACCTCTACGGCCGCAACAACCATCACATCGCCGAGACCTGCTTCAAGGCGGTGGCGCGGGCGCTGCGCGCCGCCGTCGCCATCGACCCGCGCCAGCCGAAGCGGGTTCCCTCGACCAAGGGCCGGTTGACCGGCTGAGGCTTGTTGACGATGCCGATGTACACAGTCCTCGCACCGCCACCGAAGGCCGGCGAAAGCCAGCCCGACCCGCTCGACTTCGTCTTCGTCAAGGACGGCTTCTGCTGGCCGGCGCTGTTCATCCCGGAGCTCTGGCTGCTCTACCGGCGCATGTGGCTGGTGTTCCTGCTCTATCTCGCCGCCGCGCTCGGCCTGAGCGTGGCCGCGGCGGAGGTCGGCGGGCCGCTGCCCTGGGTGGCGCTGGCGCTGGCGCATTTCTGGTTCGCGCTGGAAGGCAACGCGCTCAGGCGCTGGAAGCTGACCGGCCGCGGCCATGAATTCGTCGGCGTCGCCGAAGGCAGGCGCCGCACCGCCGAACTGCGCTTCTTCAGCGCGTGGCAGCCGCCGGCCGCGCCGGCCGAGCCACCGCCGGCATCCGGAAACCGAAGCACGCTGGCCGAGGTGCCACGGTTGCCGCCGCCGGCGCCGGCGCCTTCTGCCGAAGGCGGCGATGTCATCGGGCTGTTCCCGTCGCCAGCAGGCTCGTCATGACCGTCGCGATCATCGACTTCGGCGCCGGCAACCTGCGCTCGGCGGAGAAGGCGTTCCAGCACGCCATCGCCGAGAGCGGCAGCAGCGAGGACGTCACCGTCACCGCCGACCCGGATGCCGTCGCGCGTGCCGATCGCATTGTGCTGCCCGGCGACGGCGCCTTCGCCGACTGCAAGCGCAATCTCGACGCCATCCCCGGCATGATCGAGGCGATCGACGAGACGATCGACCGGCGGGGCCGGCCGTTCCTCGGCATCTGCGTCGGCATGCAGCTGCTGGCGACGCGCGGCGTCGAGCACGCGGTGACGCCGGGCCTCGACCGGATTCCCGGCGAGGTGCACGCGGTCGAACCAAACGATCCGGCGCTGAAGGTGCCGCACATGGGCTGGAACACCATGACCGCCATGACACGCCACCGGCTGTTCGACGGCATCGCCTTCGGCCCGGAGGGCTGGCACGCCTATTTCCTGCACGGCTATCACCTGGCGGCGGAGCGCGAGGACGACGTGGCGGCGGTCGCCGACTATGGCGGGCCGGTGACGGCGATCGTGGCGCGCGGCAATATTGCCGGCACCCAGTTCCACCCGGAGAAGAGCCAGAAGCTCGGCCTGAAGCTGATCGCCAATTTCCTGGCGTGGCGGCCATGATCCTGTTTCCCGCCATCGACCTGAAGGACGGCGCCTGCGTCCGCCTGGTGCAGGGCGACATGGCCCAGGCGACGACCTTCAACCGCGATCCCGGAGCCCAGGCGCGCGCCTTCGCGGCAGCCGGCTTCCAGCGCTTGCACGTCGTCGATCTCAACGGCGCCTTCGAGGGCCGCTCGGTCAACGGCGCGGCGGTGGAGGCGATCCTCGCCGCGACGCAAGTGCCGGTGCAGCTCGGCGGCGGCATCCGCGACATGGCGGCGATCGAATCGTGGCTCGCAAAGGGCATGGCGCGGGTCATCCTCGGCACCATCGCGGTCAACGATCCCGACCTGGTGACGACCGCGGCGCGGGCCTTTCCGGGCCGCGTCGCCGTCGGCATCGACGCGCGTGCCGGCAAGGTGGCGGTGCGCGGCTGGGCCGAGACGACCGAGATGGACGCCACCGACCTCGCCCGCCGCTTCGAGGACGCCGGGGTGGCGGCGATCGTCTACACCGACATCGAGCGCGACGGGCTGCTCAAGGGCCTCAACATCGCGGCCACGCTGAAGCTTGCCAATGCCGTGTCGATCCCGGTGATCGCATCGGGCGGGCTCGCCTCGCTCGCCGATATCGAACGCCTGCTCGAACCGGACTGCGCCATCCTGGAGGGCGCCATCGCCGGCCGCGCGCTCTATGACGGCCGGCTCGACCCGGCCGCGGCGCTCAAGCTGATCGCCGAGCGGGAGGCGGCATGATGCCGAAGACCCGCGTCATCCCTTGCCTCCCCGCCCGCCCGCAGCGCAGGCGCGAGGACGGGCAGAGCAAAGAACTCGTCGAGGCCCAAGCCCGATGCTGAAGACCCGCGTCATCCCTTGCCTCGACGTCAAGGACGGCCGCGTCGTCAAGGGCGTCCGCTTCGTCGACCTGACCGACGCCGGCGATCCGGTGGAGGCGGCGCGCGCCTATGACGCGGCCGGCGCCGACGAACTCTGCTTCCTCGATATCCGCGCCAGCCACGAGGACCGCGGCGCGATCCTCGATGTCGTGGCGCGCACGGCCGAGGTCTGCTTCATGCCGGTCACGGTCGGCGGCGGCGTGCGCAGCGTCGAGGACATCCGCGCGCTGATGCTGGCCGGCGCCGACAAGGTGCTGATCAACACGGCCGCCCACACCAAGCCCGAACTGGTGCCGAGCGCGGCGGAGAAATTCGGCTCGCAGGCGATCGTGGTGAACATCGACGCCTCGCGGGTATCGCGCGAGGGCGATCCGCCGCGCTGGGAGGTCTTCTCGCATGTCGGCCACAAGACCATCGGCATCGACGCGGTCGACTACGCCGAGCGCATGGCCAAGCTCGGCGCCGGCGAGCTGCTGGTCACGTCGCAGGACAAGGACGGCACCCGCGACGGCTATGACGTCGCGTTGACGCGGGCGATCGCCGACGCGGTCTCCGTGCCGGTGGTCGCCTCCGGCGGCGCCGGCAAGCCGGAACACCTCGCCAGCGCCGTACGCGACGGCCACGCGTCCGCCGTGCTGGCGGCGTCCGTCTTCCACTTCGGGGATTTCACGATCCGCGAGGCAAAGGAGTATATGGCGGCCTTCGGAATCCCGGTGCGCCTCGACGGCTGAGAGTAGTGCGATGACCGATTTCACCCTCGCCGACCTTGCCAAGATCGTCGCGGAGCGCGCCCGCGCCGCCGATCCGGCCTCGTCCTACACGGCGAAACTGCTCGACAAGGGCGTCGAGCGCTGCGCCAAGAAGTTCGGCGAGGAGGCGGTGGAGGCGGCGCTCGCCGCGGTCAGCGGCGACAAGCAGGCGCTGGCCGGGGAAGCCGCCGACGTGCTCTATCACCTGCTCGTCATGCTGACGGCCGGTGGCGTCGAACTGACGGCGGTCATGGCGGAACTGGAAAAGCGCACCGCCCGGGGCGGCCTCGCCGAGAAGGCGGCGCGCGGACGGAAAGAGCCCTGATGGACCGGCCGGCCACCCAGGACCTGTCGCCGCACCGGGTCTTCACCCGCGCCGAGTGGGCGAAACTGCGCGCCGATACGCCGCTGACCCTGACCGGCGACGACCTCACCCGGCTGCAGAGCCTCAACGACCCGATCTCGCTCGACGAGGTGGAAGAAATCTACCTGCCGTTGTCGCGCCTGCTCAGCCTCTACGTCGGCGCTTCCCAGGCGCTGCATCAGGCGACCCGCACCTTCCTCGGCACGAACGACGGCGTGACGCCGTTCATCATCGCCATCGCCGGCTCGGTGGCGGTCGGCAAGTCGACCACGGCGCGCGTGCTGCGCGCGCTGCTCACCCGCTGGCCGAACACGCCCAAGGTCGACCTGGTGACCACCGACGGCTTCCTGCTGCCCAACGCCGTGCTGGCGCGCGAAGGGCTGATGGAGCGCAAGGGCTTTCCGGAAAGCTACGACCTGCCGGCGTTGCTTGCGTTCCTGCGCGACATCAAGGCCGGCAAACATCATGTGACGGCGCCGGTCTATTCGCACCTCGCCTATGACATCATGCCCGGCGAGACAATCGCCGTCGACCGGCCGGACATCCTGATTCTCGAGGGGCTGAACGTGCTGCAGACATCGCGGCTGCAGCGCGACGCGCGGGCGGTGCCCTTCGTGTCGGATTATTTCGACTTCTCGATCTATCTCGACGCCGACGAGGCGGAGGTCCGCCGCTGGTACGTGGAGCGCTTTCGCAGCCTCCGGCAGACCGCCTTCCAGGACCCGAAATCCTACTTCCACCGCTATGCCGCGCTGAGCGACAAGGAGGCGGAGGAGATCGCGCTCAGCCTGTGGACCCGCATCAACCTGGTCAACCTGTTCGAGAACATCCTGCCGACGCGGCCGCGCGCCGACCTGATCCTCGGCAAGGACGCCAACCACCGCATAGAAAAGGTGGCGCTCAGGCGGATCTAGGGGTCGCAGGCGCGCACTCCGCGCTTGATTTTTGTACGCCGGCACATGACATACGGGGCCGAACTCCCGAGTCCGAAAACGAATCTGGAACGGATGATGGCCGACGAGACCCCGACCACGCCCGAGGCAAAAGCCAGCGAGACCGCCGGCGCACCGGAAACGCCCGAAGACCGCGCCGCCGGCCGCCGACGTGGCCGCCGCGCTGAAGGCGGAGGCGGCCGATGCACAGGACAAGCTTCTGCGCACGCTGGCCGAGATGGAAAACCTGCGCCGGCGAACCGAGCGCGAGCTGGCCGACCAGCGGCAATATGCCGTCGCTGCCTTTGCCCGTGACATGCTGACGGTCGGCGACAACCTGCGCCGCGCCATCGAAGCGGTGCCGAAGGAACAGCGCGGCGCCGGCGACAAGGCGCTCGACGCGCTGATCGAAGGGGTCGAGGTGACCGAGCGCGGCCTCGAACAGACGCTGACCAAGTTCGGCGTCAAGCCGGGTGGAGGCCAAGGGCCAGAAATTCGACCCGGGCTTCCATCAGGCGATATACGAGGCGGACGTGCCCGACGCCCAGCCGGGAACCGTCGCCGAGGAAATCCAGGCCGGCTACGCGATCGGCGAACGGGTGCTGCGGCCGGCGCTGGTGTCGGTGGTCAAGCGGCCGGCGAAGACGGCGGCGCCAGCCGAAACGCCGGCGGAAGAGGCCGAGCCAGAGCCATCGGCCGGACGCATCCAACGACAACGCGGCCTGAGGCCGGCCGACCGGCTCACGCCGCGTCGCGGCTGGTGACGTCGGCGAGCGCGCGACGCAGCGTGTCGGGCGTCATCGGCTTTTCAAGAAGCTGGTCGATACCGGCGGCGCGCGCTTCGGCGCGGGTCTCGGCCAATACATCGGCGGTCAGCGCGAGAATGGCGGTGCGGGCGAGGCCGGCCTGGCGCTCGTGATCGCGGATGGCGCGCACCGCGGCCAGCCCGTCCAGCTCCGGCATGTGCAGGTCCATCAGGATGGCATCGAAGCCCCCTGCCCGGCCGGTCGCCACGGCCACGGCGGCGGCGCCGTCGCGCACCTCGGTCACTTCGTGGCCAAGCCCCTCCAGCACGGCGCGCGCCAGCAGCGCGTTGATCTCGTTGTCCTCGGCGAGCAGCACCTGCAAGCTCGCCTTGGCGCGGCGCGGCGGCGCGGGCGGGCGCGCCCGGGCGTCGCCGGGATCGACGCAGAAGCCGCCGGCGCCGGTCGACAATCTCGCCGACCACGCGCCATAGCGACGAGCGCCGCACCGGGCCGCACGAGATAGGCGTCGAAGCCCGCCTCGCGCAGCCCCTCGACGTCGCCGCGGCTTGCCCGGCTCGATGAGCACGCCCGCGGGGATCCGCCGCCCGGCCGCCTCGCGGACGCGCGCAAGCGTGGTGGCGGGTCGGACGTGAGGCGGGCGTCGACGAGTATCGGCATCGTGCGGCTGGCCGGCGGCGGTGGCGGCGCCGATCAGGCCGACCGCTTCGTTGGCGGTCAGCGAGCGCGCGCCGCCGCGCCGCAATCGGCGAGGGCGCGGACAAGCACCGCCGGCTCGGCGCCTTCCGGCGCGACCACCACGACGGAGCGGCCGTCGAGATCCGGCCCCTGCCACGTTGCGCCGAACCGGCGCGCTTCAGATCGAGCGTGAAGCGGAAGACCGAACCGCCGGGCTCGTCCGGCACGACGGCAAGATCGCTGCCCATCTGGCGGACGATGCGCCGCGAGATCGCCAGACCGAGACCGGCGCCGCCGTGGCGACGGTTGAGCGCGGTGTCGCTCTGCTCGAACTCGCCGAACAGACGCTCGGCGTCGCTCGCCGCGATGCCGGGCCCGGTATCGGCCACGGCGAAGGCGACGGCAACGTGGCCCTCCGCCGGCGCGCGGCCAAGGCGAAGGCTGAGCGTGACGCCGCCGGATTCGGTGAACTTGATGCCGTTGCCGGCGAGGTTGATCAGCACCTGACGCAGGCGGGCGGCATCGACCATGACGTTCGCCGGCACGTCGCGGGCGATCTCGACGGCGATGTCGATGCCCTTGGCGTGGGCGCGCGCGGCGAGCAGTTCGGCGATCTCCTGCAACAGGGATTCCAGATCGGCCGTTTCCGAGCGCAGTTCGAGCCGGCCGGCCTCGATGCGCGAGAAGTCGAGCATGTCGTCGACCAGGGCGAGCAGCGCCTCGCCGGAGGAATGCACGGCGCGGGCGTAGGTCTCCTGATCGGCGGACAGCCCGGTCTCGAGCAGCAAGCCGGTGAGACCGAGGATGCCGTTGAGCGGCGTGCGGAACTCATGGCTGACGGTGGCGAGCACCCGCGACTTCTGCCTGGCTGGCCGCCTCCGCCCTCTGCCGGGCTTCGATCAGGCTGCGGTAGCGCTCCTCGCTCTCGCGGATCTCCCAGGCGGCGTCGGAGAGGTGCTCGACGGTCTCGGCAAGACGCCGGTTGTCGCCGGCCAGCCGGTCGAGATCGGCCGACAGCCGGCGATGGTCGGCGCGGTTGGCGCCCCACAGGGCGACGGCACCGACAAGAACCACCAGCGGCGCGATGAGCGGGGCGAGCGAGGGCGAGGCCCAGGCCACGCGCGCCGGCCACCAGCACGCCGATTCCGGCGGCGAAGGCGAACAGGCCGGCGGCAATCCGGCGCGGTCCGGCGACCGGGGCGCGACGAGGTCGGCGGCTTTCGGCCGATCCGCCCGCTCGGTGGCGGTCGATTCCCGGGTCTTCGCGGCGGAGGCCGGCGGTCCTGCCATGAACGCACTCGAACGGGCGCGCGGACGCAGCGCCCGCGCGGAGGCCCGCAGAGTGCCCCGGCGATGCTTTCGAAATGCTTGACGGGCGTTGCGGCTCAGGCCGCCGCGGCAGCCAGACGCTCGCCAACGGCGCGGTAGGACAGCGCCTCGGCGAGATGGATGCGGCCGACGCTATCGGCGCCGTCGAGGTCGGCAAGCGTGCGCGCCACCTTGAGCACGCGATGATAGCCGCGGGCGGAGAGGTGCATCGCCTCGGCCGCCTGGCGCAGCAGCGCAGCGGCCGGCGCGTCGGGCGCGGCGACCTCCTCGATCAGGGCGGGCGCGCATTGGGCATTGGTGCGCACGCGCGGCAGGCCGAGGGCGGCGTAGCGCTCGCGCTGGATGGCACGGGCGGCGGCGACGCGCTCGGCGACCGCCGCCGACGGCTCCGCCGGCGCGGGCAGGATGAGATCGGCGGCGGAGACCGCCGGCACGTCGATGCGGAGGTCGATGCGGTCGAGCAGCGGGCCGGAGATCCGCGCCTGATAATCGTCGACGCAGCGCGGACCGCGCCGGCAGACATGTCCGGGCTCGCCCGCCATGCCGCAGCGGCACGGGTTCATCGCCGCGACAAGCTGGATCGAAGCCGGATAGGCGATGCGGTAGTTGGCGCGGGCGATCACGGTCTCGCCGGTCTCGAGCGGCTGGCGCAGCGAATCCAGCACCTGCGGCGCGAACTCGGGAAACTCGTCGAGGAACAGCACGCCGTTATGGGCGAGCGAAGCCTCGCCCGGGCGGGCGCGGATGCCGCCGCCGACCATGGCTGCCATGGAAGCCGAGTGGTGCGGCGCGCGGAAGGGGCGGCGGCGGGTGAGCTTGCCGTTGGAAATCTCGCCGGCGACCGAGGCGATCATGGAGACTTCGAGCAGTTCCGAGGGGGTCAGCGGCGGCAGGATGGACGGCAGCCGGCTCGCCAGCATCGACTTGCCGGCGCCGGGGGGACCGACCATCAGCATGTTGTGGCCGCCGGCGGCGGCGACCTCCAGCGCGCGCTTGGCGGTCTCCTGGCCCTTGATGTCGGCAAGGTCGGGCAGCACGCCGGTCGCCTCGGCGATGCCGGCCTCGGGGCGGGTCAGCACCTGGGTGCCGCGGAAATGATTGGCGATGGCGATCAGGCTGCGCGGCGCCAGGATCGCCATGTCGCCGCTCGCCCACGCCGCCTCCGGCCCGGACGCGGACGGGCAGATGAGGCCGCGTCCCTGCGCGTTGGCGGCGATCGCCGCCGGCAGGACGCCGGCCACCGGCGCGATGGTGCCATCCAGCGACAATTCGCCGAGGGCGACGAAATCGCCGAGCTGGTCGCCGGGGATGGCGCCGATGGTCGCCATCAGGGCGAGCGCGATCGGCAGGTCGTAGTGGCTGCCCTCCTTGGGCAGGTCGGCGGGCGCCAGATTGACGATGATGCGTTTCGGCGGCAGCGACAGGCCGGAAGCGTGCAGCGCGCTCCGCACCCGCTCGCCGCTCTCGTTCACCGCCTTGTCGGGCAGGCCGACGATGATGAAGCGCGGCAAGCCGGGCACGATCTGCACCTGGACGTCGACGGGGACCGCCTCGATCCCTTGAAACGCAACCGTCGTGACGTGAGAAACCATGGCGCTGCCCCGGCAACCGGCAGGCAACGATAACCGAGGCCACAACCGGCCGTCAAGAACATTACGTGAACGAGTTGCAGCCTTCAGCCGATCTCGGCGAGCAGCGCCGGCCAGTTCGCCGAGATGGGCGAGTTGCCGGTAGCGCGGCGACTTGACCGGCTCCTCGGCGTGCTCCAGCGCCCAGTTGAGGTCATGGGGGACATAGACGCCCCAGCTTCCCGCCGCGATGGCCGGGACGATGTCGGACTTCAGCGAGTTGCCGACCATCATGGCGCGCTCCGGCCCGTCGCCGTACTGGCTGAAGACGCGCCGGTAGGTGGCGACGTCCTTGTCGCTGACGATCTCGACGCCGTCGAACAGGTCGCCGAGGCCCGATTCGGCGAGCTTGCGCTCCTGGTCGAAGAGGTCGCCCTTGGTGATCAGCACCATGCGGTACTTGCCGGCGAGCGATTCCAAGCGTCTCGCGCACATGGGGCAGGGTCTCGACCGGGTGGCTCAGCATGTCGCGGCCGGCCTCGAGGATCTCGCGGATGACCGAGGCCGGGACATCGCCGCCGGTCACCTCGATGGCGGTCTCGATCATCGACAGGGTGAAGCCCTTGATGCCGAAGCCGTAGTGGCGAAGGTTCCTGCGCTCGGTCTCGAGCAGATGCTTCGACAACTCGCCAGGCTCGACATGGCCGGTGAGCAGCGTGGCGAAACGCGCCTCGGTCAGCTTGTAGAAGTGCTCGTTCTGCCAAAGCGTGTCGTCGGCGTCGAAGCCGATGGTGGTGAGCGCACGCGGCATGGCTAGGTTCGCCGCTTCTCGATGGCGTCCCAGATGAGCACGGCGATGTCGGCGCCGCCGAAGCGCTTCACCTCGCGGATGCCGGTCGGCGAGGTGACGTTGATCTCGGTGAGCCAGTCGCCGATCACGTCGATGCCGACGAAGGTGAGGCCGAGTTCGCGCAGGCGCGGGCCGATGGCCGCGCAGATTTCCTTGTCGCGGGCGGTCATCTCGGCCGCCTCGGCGCGGCCGCCGACATGCATGTTGGAGCGCGCTTCGCCAACCGCCGGCACGCGATTGATGATGCCGGCCGGCTCGCCCTCGACCAGGATGATGCGCTTGTCGCCCTGGCGCACCTCCGGCAGGTAGCGCTGGACGACGAAGGGCTCGCGGAAGGCGCCTTCGAACATTTCGAGCAACGCCATCAGGTTCTCGTCGCCGCCGGTGATGCGGAAGACGCCGGCGCCGCCATTGCCGTAGAGCGGCTTGACGATGATGTCGCCGTGCTCCTCGCGGAAGGCGGCGATGCGGGCGCGATCGCGGGTGATCAGCGTCGGCGGCGTCAGCGCGGCGAACTCGGTGACGAAGAGTTTCTCCGGCGCATTGCGCACGCTGACCGGGTCGTTGACCACCAGCGTCGCCGGATGGATGCGCTCCAGCAGATGGGTGGTGGTGATGTAGGCAAGGTCGAAGGGCGGGTCCTGGCGCAGCAACACCACGTCGAAGGTGGAGAGGTCCGCCGGCTCGGCCTTGCCGAGGGTGAAGTGGTCGCCTTCCGTGTCGCGCACCGACACCGGCTCGACCGTCGCCTCGATGCGCCCGTCGCGCATGGCGAGCCGCTCGGGCGTGTAGTGGTAGAGCGCGTGGCCGCGCTTTTCGCCTTCCAGCATCAACGCGAACGTGGAATCGCCGCGGATGGCGATCCGGGCGATGTGGTCCATCTGGACGGCGACTTTCAACGCCATGCTTCACCTTTTCGGGGTTCGGGGCGGCGTGAAATATCACGCGACGCCCTCGGCGTCGAACGCCGCGCGGACGTGGCGCGGCGGGCGGCCGGGTGCGCAGACAATAACGTCGAAGCGGAGGTCGAGGCTTGCCGCCGCCGGATGGGCGGCAAGCCACGCCGAGGCGGCGCGGGCAATGCGCCGGCGGCCGGCCGCAGTCACGGCCTCGGCGGCTTCCGCCTCGCTCGGCCGCCGCTTGACCTCGACGAAGGCGACCAGGCGACCGCGGCGGGCAATGAGGTCGATCTCGCCGACGGGCGTGCGGTAGCGGCGGGCGAGGATGCGGAAGCCCTTGAGCCGCAGGATACCAGGCGGCCAGCGTCTCGGCCCGGCGGCCGCGGCGCTCGGCCAGCCGCCGGTCGGCGCGTTCACCCGCCGCCATCGCCGTCCTTCAGCGCCAGCGCCCGCTTGTAGAGGTCGCGGCGCTTGAGCCCGGTCAGCTCCGCCGCCTCGGCGACCGCCTCGCTGAGCGGCCTGTCGGCGAGCAGCGAGGCGAGCAGCGCGTCGGCGTCGGCGAGCGACGGCGCCTCCGCCAGCGGCGGGCCGACGAGCACGACGATCTCGCCCTTCGGCGCGCCCTCACCGGAATAGGCGGCGGCGAGCTCGGCAAGGGTTCCGGCGCGGATCGTCTCGAAGGTCTTGGTGAGTTCGCGCGCCACCACGCCCGAACGGTCGCCGCCGAGAACGGCCGCCATGTCGGCGAGAGCGGCGGCGAGGCGCGGGCCGGTCTCGAAGAAGACCAGCGTCGCCGGCACCGTCGCCAGTTCCTTCAGCCGGGTTGCGCGCGCGGCGGACCTGGGCGGCATGAAGCCCGCGAACATGAAGGCATCGCTCGGCAGGCCGGAGGCAACCAGGGCGGCAAGCACGGCGGAGGCACCCGGTATGGGAATGACCGCATGACCGGCATCGCGCGCCTCGACCACCAGCTTGTAGCCCGGGTCGGAGATGAGCGGCGTGCCGGCGTCGCTGACCAGTGCCACGGCCTTGTCCTCGGCCAGTGCAGCCATCAGCTTCGGCCGCTGCCGGGCGGCATTGTGGTCGTGATAGGCCATCAGCGGCGTCGAAATGCCGTAATGACGGAGCAGGACCGCCGTTACCCGCGTGTCCTCGCAGGCGACCTGGTCGGCCGCCGCCAGCGTGGCGAGGGCGCGCAGCGACATATCGCCGAGGTTACCGATGGGCGTAGCGACGATATAGAGGCCGGCAGCGAGGGGACGGGCCGCTGATTCGGTGCCCATCGATGGTGAAAAACCGGGCAGAACGATCGTCCGCGGGCTCTTCGTGGCTCATTCAGTCAGAGCCCGCGCGCGGGTTTCTACGGCGGACGGCCTTGACGCCCGGTTCATGATGTTTTGACACAATATCGTTTAGCCCTATGATTTGACGGTTCTACCGTCTCCAGGGCGAGCAAGGGAGAGTTTCTTGTCCCGCCGAGATTTTGTGCGCTTCTGGTCGAAGGCGGTGCGGACCTCCGTTACCGTGGGCGCGCTGGCGTTGCTCGCCGCCTGTACAGGCGGCGGTTTCGGCAGCGGCGGCGATTTCGGCGGCGGCGGCCTGCAGCCGGTGACCGGAGACGGTGATCGGCACCGGCTCGATCAAGGTCGGCCTGCTGCTGCCCCTGTCGGCGACCGGCAATGCCGGGCAGATCGCGGCGGACTTCAAGAACGCCGCCGATCTTGCGATCCGCGATTTCCAGACCGCCGGCATCCAGCTTCTGGTCAAGGACGACCGCGGCACCGTCGACGGCGCGCGCGCCGCGGCGAGCGAGGCGATCTCGCAAGGCGCCGAACTGATCCTCGGCCCGCTCTTCTCCGCATCGGTTACGGCAGTGGCGCAGGTGGCCAAGCCGGCGCGCGTGCCTGTGGTGGCGTTCTCGACCGATACCACCACCGCTTCCGCCGGCATCTATCTCCTCAGCTTCCTGCCGCAGAGCGACGTCGACCGGATCGTCAGCTACGCCCAGTCCAAGGGCAAACGATCCTTCGCGGCGCTGCTGCCGACCAGTGCCTATGGCACGCTCGTCGAGGCGGAGTTGCAGCGCGCCGTCGCCAATGCCCGTGGCCGGGTGATGACGGTCGAGCGCTATGCCCTCGACCAGGGCGCGATGCAGACCAGCGCGAACGCCGTGGCGGGGCTGGTCAAATCGGGCACCGTGGACGCGGTGTTCATACCCGGCGGCGCCCGGGAAGCCCCGTTCCTGGCCCAGATCCTTGCCGCCGGCGGCGTCGATCCGAAGAAGATCACCTATCTCGGCAGCGGCCAGTGGGACGATCCGGCCGTGGCGCGCGAATCGGCCCTCAATGGCGGCTTCTATCCGGCGCCCGACAATTCCGGCTATGCCGGTTTCGCCAAGCGCTATCAGGCGGCCTTCGGCTCCGAGCCGAGCCGCACGGCGACGCTGGCCTACGACGCGACCAGCCTCGCGGCCGGTCTGGCGGGCCGCTTCGGCGACCGGCGTTTCGCGCCGGAGACGCTGACCAACCCGAGCGGCTATATCGGCCTCGACGGCGCCTTCCGCTTCCTGTCCAACGGCCTCAACCAACGCGGCCTCGCCGTTTACCAGATCAACAACGGCAAGTCGGTGCTGGTCGATCCGGCGCCGAAGACCTTCGCCAAGGCGCCGGGAACCTGATCCGGCCAACCTAGGCCGCTTCGGCGCCCACCGCATCGCGCACCAAGGGGCCGGCTCTGCAGGCCGGGCCGATGCGGATTTGCGGCTTGCGACCGATCGCCTTACGATCAGGCGCATGACGTCCGGCGACGTGCCCG
>CAWGJV010000019.1:0-95147 GCA_963822975.1 uncultured Alphaproteobacteria bacterium | reverse complement strand
ATTGCAGGTGGACCTCGATGAACCCTGGACCTCGGTCGAGGCGGCGCTGGAGGCCAAGGACCCGGCGCGTCTCGAGGCGATCTTCGAGGAATTGACGCTGAGCGACGGCCTGCGCGCCCTGCTGCACCTCGACGAGGACCAGCGGGAACAGGTTCTCACCCTGCTGCCGGCCGAGCTGGCCGCCGAGCTGATCAGCGAGGCGCCGACCGAGCAGGCGGCCGAACTCGTCGAAGGCCTCGACGCCAAGGATGCCGCCGAGATCGTCGAAGAGCTCGACTTCGACGTGCAAGCCGACGTCGTCGGCGAGCTCGAAGAGGACGACGCTCGGGCGATTCTGGCGGAAATGGAGCCGGAGGACGCCGCCGAGGTGCGCCGGCTCGTCGAGTACGACGACGACACGGCCGGCGGCCTCATGATCGGCGAGACGTTTTCATTCTCGCACGCCGACACGGTGGGGTCGGTTCTCGCCGCGCTGATCCAGCCCGAAGACGAGATTTCGAGCGCTATCGCGGTCAGCATCCCTACATCGTCGACGGCGACGGGCGGCTGATCGGGGTGGTGTCGCTGCGCGCCCTTCTGACGGCGCGCAAGTACGACGCCGCTGACCGAAATCATGGCGACACCGATGTCGGTGCGGACCGATGCGTCTCTCGGCGAATTGCAGGACATCCTCGACGAGCACGAGTATCCTCGGCCTGCCGGTTGTCGACGATGCCGGCAAGCTGGTCGGGACCGTCTCGCGGTCGGCGGTCGCCGACGCGCTTCTGGAGCGCACCGAGAGCGAAAGCCTGAGACGGCAAGGCGTGATCGGCGACGAGCTGCGCTCGATGCCGCTGCTCCTGCGCTCGCGCCGGCGCCTGGCGTGGCTCAGCGCCAATATCGGGCTCAACGTGATCGCCGCCAGCGTCATCTCCCACTACCAGGACACCATCGCCGCGGTCATCGCCATCGCCGTCTTCCTGCCGATGGTGTCGGACATGAGCGGCTGCTCGGGCAATCAGGCGGTGGCGGTTTCGCTGCGCGAACTCTCGCTCGGCCTGGTCAAGCCGGTCGACGCGTTGCGCGTGTGGGCGAAGGAAGCCTCGGTCGGAGTCATCAACGGCGTCGTCCTGGGCGTGCTGATCGCGGTCGTCGCATGGCTGTGGAAGGGAAGCCCGTTCCTCGGCCTGGTGATCGGGCTGGCGCTCGCCCTCAACACCGTGATCGCCGTCTCCATCGGGGGGCTGGTGCCCTTGCTGCTGACGCGGCTCAAGCAGGATCCGGCGATCGCCTCCGGTCCCCTGCTGACCACCATCACCGACGTGGCCGGCTTCTTTCTGGTGCTCAGCCTCGCCACGCTGATGATGCCGCTGCTGGTCGCATAGGTGGCGACCGAACCCGGGATCAGGCGGCGACGTCTTCGGCCTTGAGGTAGCCGCGCCAGATCGCCTTGTCGCCGAGCCGCTCGAGGGCCGCACGATGGGCGGCAAGCTCTTCCGCCGTGACCGAGAAGAGGCGCGGCACCGGGCGGGCGCCGACCGAAACGGCGGCGGGCGCCGCGGCGATGGTCGGCGCTTCGGGCTCGCCGCCCAGAACCAGCGCCGCCTGGCGACCGCCGATCAGCTCGATATAGACCTCGGCCAGCAACTCGGCGTCGAGCAGGGCGCCGTGCAGGGTGCGCCGCGAGGCGTCGATCTGGTAGCGCGACAGGAGCGCGTCGAGCGAGGCTGGGCTGCCGGGATGCTTGCGGCGGGCGAGAAGCAGCGTGTCGATGACGTGGTCGTCGCCGATCGGCGGGTGACCGCAACGCGACAGCTCGGCATTGACGAAGGATACGTCGAAGCTGGCGTTGTGGGCGATCAGGTGAGCGTCGGCGAGGAAGGCGACCAGCTCGCCGGCGACCTCGGCGAAGCGCGGCTTGTCCTTGAGGAAGGCGTCGTCGAGGCCGTGGATGCGGGCTGCCTCGGCGGGCATCGGCCGTTCGGGATTGAGGTAGGCGTGGAAAGTGCGACCGCTCGGGATGTGGTTGACGAGCTCGACCGCGCCGATCTCGACGACGCGGTCGCCGTTGAGCGGGTCGAGACCCGTGGTTTCTGTGTCGAAGACGATTTCGCGCATGATTCGTGGCGCAGATCGTGGCCGCTGGCACGCCGCCATGCAAGGGCTCGGGCGCGCCTATTGTTTTACGCTGGCGGTCGCGCCGCATCGCCTTGACGATCGCGGCGATGGTCTGCTTGTGCAGATCCTCCTGCTTGTCGATGTCGATGTGGTTGAGATCGGGGCGGGTCACGTTGTCGATGGTGCCGGCGAAATGGGTCGCGCCGGTCACCATCACGTCGATGCCGGTCGACGCGGACGAGCGGAAATTGAGAACCCGATTGACGTTGGGCGGAGCCTTGGCGGAATTGGTCAGGTCGTAGAAGACCAGCAGGGCCACGGGGATTTCCGCCTTCCACAGCTGGTAGGCCATCAACATGGCGGTGTTGGCGCCGTAGGAGTGGCCGACGATGACGATCGGATAGCGGTGCGCCTTGTAGGCCGCGACGATATTGGCAAGCGCGTCGTGCCACTGCATGAAGTTCTCGGCAACGGCGGCAATGCCCCTGGCATTGAGCTCGTCGGCGAGCGTGTTCATGCCGGTGGAAAATATGTCGAGGCCGCCCCGGAAGACGTAAATCGGGGCCGTATCGGCTTTCTGGGCGGATGCGGCCGTCGCGGAGGAGGCCGCCGGCGCGAGCGCCATTGCGGCAACCACGAACGCCGCGGCGACAGCGCGTGCGATACGGTGGAAGGACATCATTGCGCGTTCATCCCAACGATCCCGGGCGGGCAGTGAGTGCGATGCGAAGCAAGCCTACGGCCGCGGCTCCGGCGGCGGCGCGCTCGACGGGACGATCTTTCCCTGAATCCACGCAAAGCTCAATGCGTCGATTTCACGGATTTTCCTTCGGCGGCCCGGCGGCCCTATATTGGCGCCAACGAGAGGGACAATGCAGCAGCGACCATTCGGCTCCACCGGCCGCAACGTGCCGGTCGTCGGCCAAGGCACCTGGTATTTCGAGCGGAGCCGGCGGGCGGGCGCACTGGCGGCGCTGCGCCGCGGCCTCGACCTCGGCATGACCCATGTCGACACGGCGGAACTCTATGGCTCCGGCGCCGCCGAGGACATCGTCGGCGAGGCGATCGCCGGCCGGCGCGACGCGGTATTCCTGGTCTCCAAGGTGATGCCGCAGAACGCCTCGCGGCAGGGCACGATCGCCGCCTGCGAGGCCTCGCTCCAGCGGCTGAAGACCGATCGGCTCGACTGCTACCTGCTGCACTGGCGCGGGCGCTTCAAACTGGAGGACACCATCGCCGCCTTCGAGACCCTGGTCGAAGACGGCAAGATCCTCTCCTGGGGGGTCAGCAATTTCGACGCGGCGCACCTGCAGCAGGCGCTGGACATCGCCGGCGCCGGACGCATCGCCTGCAACCAGGTGCTCTACCACCTCGAGGAGCGCGGCATCGAACACCGAGGTGATCCCGTGGTGCGAGGCGAATGGCGTGGCGGTGGTGGGCTACAGCCCGTTCGGCCACGGCGACTTTCCGGGACCGGGCACGGCCGGCGGGCGCGTGCTCGGCGAGATCGCCGCCGCCCACGAGGCCACCGCCCGGCAGGTGGCGCTCGCCTTCCTGACGCGACGGTCCTCGCTTTTCGCCATCCCCAAGGCCGCCGACGTCGCCCATGTGGAGGAGAACGCCGGGGCCGGCGACCTGAGGCTCGGCGAGGATGAAATCGACCGCATCGACCGCGCCTTTCCGTTGGGCGAGCCTGCCGGTCTCGCCATGCTCTAGGGAGTCAAAGATGGCCACCGACCAGAACGTGCTGAACCACATCAAGGATCTCGCCGACGAGGAGCACGCCCTCTACGCGAAGAACACGCTGACCGAGGCCGAGCGCCAGCGCCTGATCGCCATCAACGTCGCTCTCGACCAGTACTGGGACCTGCTGCGCCAGCGCCGGGCGAAGCGGGAATTCGGGGACAATCCGGATGACGCGGAGATGCGTTCGCCGGACATCGTGGAGAAGTATCAGGGCTGAATCAGCGCCCGGCCGCCGCGCCCCCCGTCTCTCTCTTTTCGCAGCGTGCGGCTCCCGCCTCACGCTTGCGCCGGCAGCTTGTCGAAGAACCCCGTGATGTTGCGATGCGGACCGGACGATGCCGATCCATGTCGCCGCTCTTGCGGCCAGTGCGCTCCGATTACGCTGGAGGTAGTGGAACGGCGTTCCGCCGGCAGATATCGTTCCGGCCATGATGGATGTCGAGCGACCGTTCGGAGAACACCTGAAGAGCTGGCGGCAGCGGCGACATCTGTCCCAGCTCGACCTGGCGCTCAATGCGGAGATATCCCCGCGGCACCTTAGCTTCGTCGAAACCGGCCGCTCGCGCCCGAGCCGCGAGATGGTGCTTCGACTGGCCAAACAGCTCAACGTGCCGCTACGTGAGCGTAACGTCTTGCTGATGTCGGCGGGCTACGCACCAACCTTCCCCGAGCGGGCGATCGACGACCCGTCCCTGTCGGCGGGGCGGCGCATCGTTGAAGATTTACTGGCGGCGCACGCGCCGTTTCCGGCGCTCGCGGTCGACCGGCATTGGTCGCTGGTCGCGGCGAACAAATCCGCCCATTCCCTGCTGTCGGGCGTGAGCGCGGACCTGTTGGCACCGCCCGCCAACGTGCTGCGCATCTCCCTGCATCCCAACGGCCTTGCGCCGCGCATCGTCAATCTCGGTGCGTGGCGAGCGCAAGTGCTCGAGCGCCTGAGGCGACAGATCGAGGCATCGGCCGACGTCGTGCTGCGCGCGCTTCTCGACGAGCTGAGTGCCTATCCCGGCGGCGCCCATGACGACGGTGCATCGGACGTTGGCGGTATCGCCGTTCCTCGCCTCTCCGTGCTGGGCGCGCTTCTTGTCGAGCTGAGCGGCTGTCCCGGGGGCGTCCACGACGCCGGTGTATCGAACGTTGGCGGCATCGCTGTCCCTTTTCGGCTCTCCACAGAAGTCGGCGTTCTCGACTTCATCACGACGACGACGATCTTCGGCACGCCTGTCGACGTCACGATGTCGGAACTCGCGATCGAATCGTTCTTTCCAGCGAATGCCGAGACCGGCAATGCGCTGCGCAGGTTGGCGGATAGCTAGCGACCCGCCGCCGCGCCGGCGACGGCGCGCAGGATGTCGGCGACCTGACGCTCGCTGTCGGCCAACGACCCCGACGTGTCGACGATGAAGTGGGCGCGGGCGCGCTTTTCGGCGTCGGGCATCTGACGGGCGAGGAGTGCATCGAAACGCTCCTCCGTCATGCCGCCGCGGGCGAGCACGCGCTGGCGCTGGATCGCGGCCGGGGCCGAGACGACCACCACCGCATCGACGCGCGATTCGCCGCCGGTCTCGAAGAGCAGCGGAATGTCGAGGACCGCGACCCGGCGCCCCTCGCCCGCCGCGCGGGCGCGGAAGGCGGTTTCGGCATCGCGCACCAGCGGATGGACGATGGCCTCCAGCCGGGCGAAGGCGGCGGCATCGCCGGAGACGCGCGCGCCGAGGCGGGTGCGATCGACCGCGCCATCCGCGGTCGCGCCGGGGAAGGCGGTCTCGATGGCTGCGACCGCCGGCCCGGCATAGAGATCGTGCACCGCGCGATCGGCATCGAAGACCGCGGCGCCGGCGCGCGCAAACATTTCGGCCACCGTGGTCTTGCCCATGCCGAGCGAGCCGGTGAGCCCGAGGACGAGCATCACTGCGCCTCGATCGACTTGAGCACCGCGTCGCGCAGCGCCGGCGTCACCGCCGGCCGCTTGCCGAACCAATGTTCGAAACCGGGCACGGCCTGCTCGAGCAGCATGCCGAGGCCGCCGGCGGCGCGCCGTCCCGAGGCGCGCGCCGCAGCGAGCAGCGGCGTCTCCAGCGGCACGTAGATGAGGTCGTTGACCACCGCGTCGGCCGGCAGCAGCGAAACATCCAGCGTCAGCGGCGGTTGACCGTGCATGCCGAGCGTCGTGGTGTTGACCAGCAGGCGGGCGCCGGGGAGCAGGCCGGGAACGGCGGCCCAGCCGGCAGCCACGACGCGCTCGCCGAAGCGGGCGGCCAGCGCCCGCGCGCGCGCCGGCGTACGGTTGATCACATGAACCGGGGCGAAACCGCGTGACAGCAGCGCCCAGACGATGGCGCGCGCCGCGCCGCCGGCGCCGAGCACCACGGCAGCGCCGGGCGCGGCGTCCCAGCCCGGTGTTTCGGCATCGAGGTTGGCGAGGAAGCCGACCGGGTCGGTATTGCCGCCGACCAGACGGCCGCCCTCCAGCCAGATCGTGTTGAGCGCGCCGGTTTCTTCCGCGGCCGTGTCGCGCTGCGACACCGCCGCGAAGGCCGCCTGCTTGTGCGGCACGGTGACGTTGCAACCAACGAACTCGCTCTGCGGCAGCGCGGCGAAGAACGCCGCGACATTCGCCGGCTCGACCGGATGGATGACGTAGTCGCCGGCGATCCCCAGCTCGTTCAGCCAGAAACGATGAATGACCGGCGAGCGCGAATGCTTCACCGGCCAGCCGATGACGCAGGCGACGGGTCCGTTCATGACGATGCCAGGCGGTTCATGCAATCGCTCCCTCGCCCCTCAGATACGCCAGAAGCGGCAGCAGCGGGAGGCCGAGGATGGTGAAATAGTCGCCCGCGATGCGCTCGAAGAGGCGGACGCCCTCGCCCTCGAGCTGGTAAACGCCGACGCTTTTCAGGACGTCGTCGCCGACCCGGGCGAGATAGGCATCGACTTCGACCGGCGTCAGCGGCCGCATGGCGAGCGTGGCGCTGGCGAGATGCCGCCAGCGGAGCACGCCGTCGCGGGCGACGGCCACCGCCGAATGGAGCCGATGCTCACGGCCGGCGAGGCGCATGAGTTGCGCGCGGGCCTCGGCGAGGCTTTCCGACTTGGTGCCGCGATGACCGTCGCAGTCGAGCGTCTGGTCGGCGCCGATGACCAGCGCGCCGGGTTCCTGCCGGCTGACGTCGATTGCCTTGGCCGCGGCGAGCGCTTCGGCAATGCCGGCCGGCGATGCGCCGCCGGCGACCAGCGGCGCTTCGACGGCGCGCTCGTCGAGCGACGACGGGCGCACGTCGAAGGCCAGCCCGGCATTGGCGAGCAGCGTCCGACGGGCGCCGCTGCCGGAGGCCAGCACCAGGCGTGTCATCGTTCGTCCGCCTGCTCGCGGGCTTCGTGATGCAGCGCCATGATCGCCGCGGCGGTCTCCTCGATCGAACGGCGGGTGACGTCGATCACCGGCCAGCCGTGGCGCGCACACAGCTTGCGGGTGAAGGCGATCTCGTCGGCGACGGACGCCTTGTCGACATAGGCGAGATTGGGCCTGGCGGCATTGAGGCTGAGAATGCGGTTCTCGCGGAGCGCGATGATGCGCTCCGGGCTGGCGATCAGGCCGACGACCAGCGGGTGCTCGATCTGCTCCAGGTCGGCGGGAAGCGGAATGCCGGGGACGAGCGGGATGTTGGCGGTGCGGATGCCGCGATTGGCCAGATAGATGGAGGTCGGCGTCTTCGACGTGCGGCTGATGCCGACGAGGACGACATCGGCCTCCTCGATGCCGCCGGCGAGCTGGCCGTCGTCGTGCATCATGGTGAAGTTGAGCGCGTCGATGCGGCGGAAGTATTCGGCGTCGAGGACGTGCTGGGCGCCGATGCGGCGCTCGCCGGCAACGCCGAGATAGGACTGCATGGTCTGGAAGATCGGCTCGAGCACCGACACGCACGGGATGCCGAAGCCGCGGCAGGCCGCCTCCAGCCGTTCGCTGAGCTTCCTGTCGATGAGGGTATAGAGGACGATGCCGGGTTCGACCTCCAGGTCGGCGATGACCTGATCGAGCTGCTTTTCCGTGCGGATCAGGGCGTGGATGTGCTCAATGGCCCTGGTGTGGGCGTATTGCGCCGCGGCGGCGCGGGCTACCATCACCAACGTCTCGCCGGTGGCGTCCGAGATCATGTGCAGATGGAAAAAGCTCTCGCGGTTCTTCACGGACTTATCCCCTGCCCTGTGGGTATCGGCGCGAATATCGGCCTGGCGCGGGCGGGCGGGCGCACTCTCCCTAAAGCCCCGGAATCAATCAACAGGCATGAGGATGTGGAGACGCGTTTCGCGAATAATGGGAAATCCGTGGGAAGCGCAGGCAATTCCAGCCTTTCCACAGGTTTTCCACAGGCCGTGCGTATATCCCGTTCGCCGCAATTATGGTTAACGCTTTGTTAACGGCAGCGGAATCCGGCGTCCTTGTTATTTCGGCAGGGGTCTGTATTCCCTCTCCCGGATTCGCCTTGGGCCTGGCCAGCGGCCCCAGATTGGGGACCGCGCTGGCTAACGGCAATCCACGCACCAGATGAAACAAAAAGAAGATTCTAGGACTCTACTAGTGGGAGGAGACGACCCCTTCCCTGCTCCATCTCACGGCAAGGTGCGACAGGTTCTCGACGGCGCAAGCCTGTCGCCTCCGCCGATCTGGCTGATGCGGCAGGCGGGGCGTTACCTGCCCGAATACCGGGCATTGAGGGCGAAAGCCGGCTCCTTCCTCGATCTCTGCTTCGATCCGGACATGGCGAGCGAAGTGACGCTGCAGCCGGTCAGGCGTTTCGATCTCGATGCAGCGATCCTGTTTTCGGACATCCTGGTGGTGCCGCTGGCGCTCGGGCGGAAGGTCTGGTTCGTCGAAGGGGAAGGGCCACGGCTCGACCCGATCGACGAGGCCGGGATTGCGGCGCTCGAGAACGATGACGGACGGCTGCAGCCGGTGCTGGAGACCGTTGCAGGTGTGCGCGGTCAGCTCGGTGACGACAAGACGCTGATCGGCTTCTGTGGTGCGCCGTGGACGGTTGCGACCTACATGATCGCCGGCCGTGGCACGAGCGACCAGGCGCCGGCCCGGCTGTTCGCGGCGACGAAGCCGGAGGCGTTCCAGCGCTTGATCGACCGGCTGGTCGAAACGTCGGCGGATTATCTGATCGGGCAGATCGATGCCGGCGCCGATGTGGTGCAGATCTTCGATACATGGGCCGGCGTTCTGGATGAAGCCGGCTTCGAGCGATGGTGTGTGAAGCCGACCGCGGAGATCGTGCGGCGGGTGAAAGCGGCGAAGCCGGCGGCGCGGATCATCGGCTTTGCCCGCGGAGCCGGTTTGCGCCTCGAGCACTTCGCGACCGCGACGGGAGTTGACGGCGTGTCGCTCGACTGGACGGTACCGCTCGATCATGCGCGCGAACGCCTGCAACCGATTGCCGCCGTGCAGGGCAATCTCGATCCGATGGTGCTGCTGGCGGGCGGCAAGGGCCTTGACGACGCCGTGGCGCGAATTCTTGCCACGCTCGGCGGCGGCCGGTTCATCTTCAATCTCGGCCACGGCATAGTGCCGGAAACGCCGATCGCTCATGTCGAGCAGCTCGTGAAACGGGTGCGCAACGGATGATGGGAACACCGCTGGTGCGAGCGCTGACGGCGCTGGCCGTCGTCGCAGCGATCGTCGCGCTGCTGACCTTGTGGAATCCGTCGGGGCTCTACCTGTGGATCAAGGCGGTGCATATCCTCGCGGTGATCTCGTGGATGGCGGGGATGCTCTATCTGCCGCGGCTGTTCGTCTATCACACCGAGGCGGAGCCCGGCTCGAAGCAATCGGAGACGTTCAAGGTGATGGAACGGCGATTGCTGCGCGGCATCATCAACCCGGCGATGATCGCCACCTGGGCCCTCGGCCTGTGGCTCGCCTGGGATGGCGCTTTCTTCACCAGCCCGTGGTTCCACGCCAAGCTGGCGCTGGTGGTGATCCTGTCGGGCGTGCATGGCTTCTTCGCACGGTGCGTGCGCGTCTTCGCCGAGGACCGGAACACGCGGCCGCAGCGCTTTTACCGGATGATCAACGAAGTGCCGACGCTGCTGATGATCGGCATCGTGATCCTGGTGGTGGTGAAGCCGTTCTGACGACCGGCCGGCGCGGGGCTCATTCGGTCTTGCTGTTGGCCGCGCGAATGACTATGTTCCCGCCAACCGCACAAGCAGACAGGCGCTGACTGGTCATCATCGACCGTTGAGGCGCTGCCGGCGGAAATCCCCCTCCGGCCACAAGTTCTGCCACTTCCCTTCCTTGCCGGTTGTCTCCCCAAGCTACGCAGAGAATCCCCTCCATGCGCGAAATGAAACTGAAGGACCTCAAGGCGAAGTCGCCTGTCGAGCTTCTGGCTTTTGCCGAAGAACTCGGGGTCGAGAACGCGAGCACGCTGCGCAAGCAGGAGCTGATGTTCGCCATCCTGAAGCAGCTGGCCGCGCAGGAGACCGATATCATCGGCGAAGGCGTCGTCGAATGCCTGCTCGATGGCTTCGGCTTCCTCCGGTCGCCGGACGCCAACTACCTCGCCGGCCCGGACGACATCTACGTGTCGCCCTCGCAGATCCGACGCTTCTCGCTGAGGACCGGCGACACGGTCGAGGGCCAGATCCGCGGACCCAAGGACGGCGAACGCTACTTCGCCCTGCTCAAGGTCAACTCGATCAATTTCGAGGATCCGGACAAGGCGCGCCACAAGATCCACTTCGACAACCTGACGCCGCTCTATCCCGACGAGCGCTTCAAGATGGAGATGGAGAACCCGACCGGCAAGGACATGACGGCGCGGGTCATCGACCTGGTGGCGCCGCTCGGCAAGGGCCAGCGGGCGCTGATCGTCGCGCAGCCGCGCACCGGCAAGACGGTGATCCTGCAGAACATCGCTCACTCGATCACCGCCAACCATCCGGAGTGCTACCTGATCGTGCTGCTCATCGACGAGCGGCCGGAGGAAGTGACCGACATGCAGCGCTCGGTGAAGGGCGAGGTGATCTCCTCGACCTTCGACGAACCGGCAACGCGCCACGTCCAGGTCGCCGAGATGGTGATCGAGAAGGCCAAGCGGCTGGTCGAACACGGCCGCGACGTGGTGATCCTGCTTGATTCGATCACCCGGCTCGGGCGCGCCTACAACACCGTCGTGCCGTCCTCGGGCAAGGTGCTGACCGGCGGCGTCGACGCCAACGCCCTGCAGCGGCCGAAGCGCTTCTTCGGCGCGGCGCGCAACATCGAGGAAGGCGGCTCGCTGACCATCATCTCGACGGCGCTGATCGACACCGGCAGCCGCATGGACGAGGTGATCTTCGAAGAGTTCAAGGGCACCGGCAACTCGGAGATCATCCTCGACCGCAAGGTGGCCGACAAGCGCGTCTTCCCGGCGATCGACATCACCCGCTCCGGCACGCGCAAGGAAGAGCTGCTGGTGGCGCCCGACATCCTGAAGAAGATGTATGTGCTGCGCCGCATCCTGATGCCGATGGGCACGGTCGACGCCATCGAGTTCCTGCTCGACAAGCTCAAGCAGACGAAGAGCAATTCCGACTTCTTCGACCAGATGAACACCTGAGGCCGGCGCGGCGGCTACGCCGCGGCGGTCCTCAGCAGATCCTCAAGCGCATCGCGGTCAACGATCGGCAGCGAGCAGGTCTCGCCGCGACAGATAT
The DNA here is from genome assembly GCA_963822975.1 of uncultured Alphaproteobacteria bacterium. GTDB lineage: Bacteria > Pseudomonadota > Alphaproteobacteria > Rhizobiales > Kaistiaceae > CAVSRC01. The sequence continues at coordinate 83,600 of CAWGJV010000019.1, read as the reverse complement.
AGGCCGTCGGCCTTCCCGCCACCGCGGTCTTGCCATGCGCCGGGTGGCCGGCGGGGAGATCGGCCGCGCCGTCATGGACGGATAGCACGATGTTGGGCGTCCAGTGACGGCGGACGGCGGCGATGAGGTCGGCGGCATCGCCACCGTCGGGGCGAACGATGACGACATCGGTGGCGCCGAGGCGAAGATCGAGGGCGCTGAGCAGGCCGGTGGTGGCGAACAGGTTGGCGGCGACACCGGATGACGCCGCGGCGATGAGGTCGTCGACGTCGCGGCGGTAGTCGTCCTTGCCGGTCAGGCGCCACAGGCGGATGAGGGTGGCGGCCATGAGCGAGGTGGCGCTCGGCGTCGCCTCGTCGGTGAGCGAGCGCGGGCGCACGATCAGCGCCTCGGCGTCATCAGCGGAGAGGAAATAGCCGGGGTTGGCGGCGTCCCAGTGGTGGGCGCGAAGGGTCGCGGCGAGCGACTCGGCGCGGGCGATCCAGGCGGTGTCCAGCGTCGCGGCATGAAGCGCGAGGCATGCCTTGGCCAGCGCGGCGTAGTCCGTGGCGAGGCCGGGATAGACGGCCTTGCCGTCGCGCCAGGCATGGGCGAGCCGGCCGTCGCGCATCATCGTGCTGGCAATGAAATCGTACGCGGCGGTGGCGAGGTCGATCCAGTCCGTGCGGTTGAACGTGACGCCGGCGAAGGCGAGCGCGGCGATGGTCGAGCCCGTTCCAGTCGGCGAGCACCTTGTCGTCGCGTCGCCGGGCGGACGCGCTGGGCGCGGGCAAGCAGCAGCGCGTCGCGGGCGCGAGCGGCTCTGGCGGAGAGTTCGTGGTCGGGGGTGGCAAGGGCCTCAAGCACGTCGTCCGGAACGTTCAAGAGGTTCGGGATCGACGCGCCTTCCCAGTTTCCTGCAGCGCGTGATGTCGTAGGTGTCGGCGAAGAAGCCGCCCTCCCCGTCTCCGAGCACGGTCAGGATCTCGTGACGGGACCAGACGTAGAAGCGTCCCTCGTGGCCGTCGGAGTCGGCGTCGAGGCTGGCGGCAAAGGCGCCACCGGGCAGACGCATCTCGCGGGCGAGCCAGGCGACGGTCGTGGCGACGCGATCGCGAAAGACCGGGTTGGCGGTGGCGAGCCAGGCATGGGTCAGCAGGTCGAGAAGCTGCGCGTTGTCGTAGAGCATCTTCTCGAAGTGCGGGACGAGCCAGCGGTCGTCGACCGAATATCGAGAGACGCCGCCGCCGATGTGATCGGTGATGCCGCCGCGGCAGATATTGGTGAGCGTGGTCAGCACGATGTCGCGGTAGGCGGCGTCGCCGGTGCGCAAGGCGGCGCGCCAGAGGAATTCGAGCAGGCTCGCCTGCGGGAACTTCGGCGCGCCATTGGTGCCGCCGCGCACGGGGTCCATGAACTGGAGGAGGCGCGCCGCAGCCTGGTCGAGCAGCGGACGATCGAGGGCGATGGCGTCTCCGGCGTGTGACTTGGTCAGGTGGGCCATCAGCGCGCCGGTGTTGGTGGCGATGGTGTCGGGGTCCTCGCGGTAGAGGCGTGCGACTTCGCGCAGGACTTCGACGAAGGCCGGGCGGCCGTAGCGGGCGGTCTTGGGAAAATACGTGCCGCCCCAGATCGGCTGGCCGTCGGGGGTGAGGAACATGGTGAGCGGCCAGCCGCCCTGCTCGCCGGTGGCGTGAAGCGCGGCCATGTAGATCTGGTCGATGTCGGGACGCTCCTCCCGGTCGACCTTGATCGAGACGAAGAGGTCGTTCATCACCGCCGCCGTGGCCTCGTCCTCGAAGCTCTCGTGGGCCATGACGTGGCACCAGTGGCAGGCGGCATAGCCGACCGACAGCAGGATGGGCTTGTCGGCGGCGCGCGCCTCGGCGAGCGCGGCAGGCCCCCAGGGCCGCCAGTGGACAGGGTTGTCCTTGTGCTGCAGGAGGTAGGGGCTGGCTTCGCGGGAAAGCAGGTTTTCGGTCATGGCGTCCGGGGCGGTGTGGGGCACTAGTCTAGGGCGGGCCGGGCACCGGCGACAGGACGGGATGGCATGAGCGCCGCCGACACGATCTTCGCGCTGTCGAGCGGGCCGCCGCCGGCGGGCGTGGCGGTGGTGCGGATCAGCGGCCCGGGCACTCGATTCGGACTCGAAACGCTGGTCGATTCGATTCCGGAACCACGCAGGGTTTCCCTGAGGAATGTCAAGGATCGCGACGGGGCCCTGCTGGATCGGGGCCTGGTGCTGTTCCTGCCGGGGCCGGCCAGCTTCACCGGCGAGGATGTCGCCGAATTGCATCTCCACGGCGGGCGCGCGGTGATCGCGGCGGTGCTGGCTGCGCTGGCCGAGTTGCCGGGCTTCCGGCCGGCGGAGGCCGGGGAGTTCACGCGCCGCGCCTTCGGCAATGACCGGCTCGACCTGACGCAGGTCGAGGGGCTGGCCGATCTGGTTCTGGCCGAGACCGAGGCGCAACGGCGGCAGGCGCTGCGGGAGGCCGATGGGGCACTCGGGCGGGTCTATGACGGCTGGCGGGAGCGCCTGGTGCGGGCCCGCGCCCTGGTCGAGGCCGAGCTGGATTTCGCCGAGGAAGAGGATGTGCCCGGCGCGGTCAGCGACCAGGCCTGGGCGATCGCGGCGGAGGTGCGTAAAGAAATCGTTAACCATTTGGCGGATCGGCGCGGCGAGCGGGTGCGAGACGGCGTCGAGATCGTTGTCCTGGGCGCGCCCAATGCCGGAAAGTCCAGTCTTGTCAATGCGATAGCGCGACGGGACGTGGCCATCGTGACGCCGGAGCCGGGCACCACACGGGACCTGATCGAGGTGCGGCTGGACCTCGGTGGCTTTGCCGCGACGCTTGTGGACACCGCCGGACTGCGTAGGGCGGAGGGGGCGATCGAGCGGGAAGGCATACGGCGGGCGGAGGCCAGGGCGGAGGTGGCCGACATGGTGCTGTGGCTTGCCGATGCGACGGCGGCTGAGAAGGGGAAGGCCCCCTGCCCTCGCCGCCGCGACGATCCCGGTTGCGACGAAAGCGGACCTGATCGATTCGGAGGCGGTGCGATTGCTGCGGGCGGATGGCTTCGAGCATGTGGTGTCGTCGGTGAGTGGCGACGGGATCGACGGGCTGTTGCGCGACCTCACTCAGAGGGTCGCGGCAGTGGCCGGCGGTGAAGGTGCGGTGGTCACACGGGCGCGGCATCGGGCGGCGCTGGCGGCCTGTCGCGACGCGATCGATGCGGCGCTGGCGGACGATGCGCGGCCGATCGAGCTGCGGGCGGAGGAGCTGCGGCGGGCTGGCGATGCGCTGGCGCGGGTGACCGGGCGCATCGGCGTGGAGGATCTGCTCGACGTCATCTTCCGGGATTTCTGCATCGGGAAATGACGGCGCCTGTTTCACGTGAAACCGATCGGCTTTGACGGGCCGATTGGCGTCGGCTACGGACGTGACGATGGACAAGCAACAGACCCGGTTCGACGTTGTTGTGATCGGCGGCGGCCACGCCGGTACCGAGGCCGCCGCGGCCGCGGCGCGCATGGGCGCGCGCACGGCGCTGGTGACGCAGTCCTTTGCGACCGTCGGGGCGATGTCCTGCAATCCGGCGATCGGCGGGCTCGGCAAGGGCCATCTGGTGCGGGAAATCGATGCGCTGGACGGCATCATGGGCCTGGCCGCCGACCGGGCCGGCATCCAGTTCCGGGTGCTGAATCGGCGAAAGGGGCCGGCGGTGCGCGGGCCGCGAGCGCAGGCGGACCGGAAGCTCTATCGGCAGGCGGTGCAGGACCTGCTTCGGGCGCAGGCAGGGTTGACGGTGGTCGAGGGGGAAGTGGTCGACCTGGCCCTGACGGACGGCCGGGTCTCGGGCGTGACGCTGGCGGATGGCGCTGTCCTGTCGGCCGGTGCCGTGGTGGTGACGACGGGGACATTCCTGCGCGGCCTGATCCACATCGGCGAGGTGAAGATTCCGGCCGGCCGGGTGGGCGAGAGGCCGTCGGTCGGTCTGGCGAAGACGCTGGAGCTGGCGGGGTTCCGCCTGGGGCGGCTGAAGACGGGGACCCCTCCCCGGCTCGATGGCCGCACGATCGATTGGGCGGGCCTCGAACGGCAGCCGGGCGACGATGTGCCGGAGCCGTTCTCGGCGCTGACGGTGGCGATCACGGCGCCGCAGGTCGATTGCCACATCACGCGGACGACGCCGGCGACCCACGCGGTGATCCGCGCCAATATCGGGCGGTCGCCGATGTATTCCGGCGACATCGCCAGCCGGGGCCCGCGCTATTGCCCGAGCATCGAGGACAAGATCGTCCGCTTCGGCGAGCGCGACGGGCACCAGATCTTCCTCGAGCCGGAGGGTCTGGACGACGACACGGTCTATCCGAACGGCATCTCGACGTCGCTGCCCGAGGACGTTCAGCGCGCGGTGGTGGCGTCGATCCCCGGGCTGGAAAAGGCGCGGATCATCCGCCCGGGCTACGCCATCGAATATGACCATGTCGATCCGCGCGAATTGCGGCCGACGCTGGAGACCACGCGGATTGGTGGCCTGTTCCTGGCGGGGCAGATCAACGGCACGACGGGTTACGAGGAGGCCGGGGCGCAGGGCCTGTTGGCCGGCGCCAATGCGGCGCGGCTGGCGGGGGGCGGCGACGGCGTCACGATCAGCCGGGCGCAGGGCTATGTCGGGGTGATGATCGACGACTTGACCACCGCCGGCGTCAGCGAGCCGTATCGGATGTTCACGTCGCGGGCGGAGTACCGGCTGTCGCTCAGGGCGGACAATGCGGACCAGCGGCTGACGCCGTTGGGCGAGTCGCTGGGCCTGGTGGGTGGCGCGCGATGGGAGGTCTTCCGCCGGAAGACGGCGGCGCTGGACGCGGCCCGTGACCTGACGCAGAGCCTGACCATCACGCCGAACGCCGCGGAGCGGCATGGCATCCACCTGAATCGCGACGGACAAAGGCGGTCGGCGTTCGACTTGCTGTCCTATCCGGGCATCGGAATGGCGGAGCTGACGCGGGTATGGCCGGAGCTCGGCGCCGTCGATCGATTCGCATCCGAACAGATCGAGATCGAGGCCCGCTATGCGGTCTATCTGGAGCGCCAGAGGGCCGACATGGCGAGCCTCCGGCAGGATGACGCGATTGCCATTCCGGACGACCTCGATCTGACTGCGCTCTCCGGCCTGTCGCGGGAATTACAGGAGAAGCTGGTGGCCGTTCGGCCGGCGACGCTGGGGCAGGCGGCGCGTATGGAGGGCATGACGCCGGCCGCGTTGACGCTGCTGCTTGCCGGACTGAAGCGGCACCGCGGCCGTCAAGTGGCGTAACGCCGAGCCGTGGCGGACGACCTGTCGACCCTGTCGGAGATCGTCCCTGTTTCACGTGAAACAGGGGAGCGGCTGAAGGCCTATGTCGCGCTGCTGCGGAAGTGGCAGAAGGCCGACAATCTGGTATCGACGGCCACGCTCGATGCTGTCTGGCGGCGGCACATCGCCGACAGCGCCCAACTGGCGGCGCTGTTCCCCAACGACCGGCGCTGGCTGGACCTCGGCAGCGGGGCGGGCCTGCCTGGGCTCGTCATCGCCATCCTTGGCGCCGACAAGCCGGGGACGATGGTCCACCTGATCGAGAGCAACCGGCGCAAGTGCGCCTTCCTCCGCCAGGCGATCCGCACCACCCATGCGCCGGCCATCGTGCATGAGGGTCGGGCAGAGGATCTGCTGCGCACGTGGTCCGAGCCGGTGGACCGCGTCTGCGCGCGCGCCCTGGCGCCGCTGGCCGATCTGCTGGCGCTGGCCGCCCCGGTCATGGAGCAGGGCGTGCCGGCCGCCTTTCACAAGGGACAAGATTTTGTGCGGGAAATCTCCGAAGCCACTCAATCTTGGGGTTTCGATCTGGTAAAACACGACAGCCGACTCGGCGGGCAGGGGGTGATTCTGGAAATCGCCAATCTGAAGCGCCGAACGAGCGCGGATGGTTAACAAGCGGTAAACGAACCGATGGGGCTGCCGAAGACACCGCGGGTGATCGCGCTGGCCAACCAGAAGGGCGGCGTCGGCAAGACGACGACCGCGATCAACCTCGGAACGGCGCTGGCGGCGATCGGCGAGGACGTGCTGATCGTCGACCTCGATCCGCAGGGCAATGCTTCGACTGGCCTCGGCATCGACCGCAAGAGCCGGACGGTCTCGACTTACGACCTGATGGTCGGGGCGAGCACGCTGGCGGAGACCTCGGTGCCGACCGCCGTGCCGCGCGTGTCGGTGGCGCCATCGACCATGGACCTGCTCGGCGTCGAGCTGGAAATCGCCAGCCGTCCGGACCGCGCCTTTCGCCTGCGCCACGCCTTGTTCGGCGAGGGCGACGACGATTCGAGTCGGCCCCGAAACTATACCTACGTCCTGCTCGATTGTCCGCCGTCGCTCAACCTGCTGACGATCAACGCGCTGGCAGCGGCGCACTCCATCCTGGTGCCGCTACAGTGCGAGTTTTTCGCGCTGGAAGGCCTGAGCCAGCTCCTCAAGACGGTCGAGCAGGTCAAACAAACGCTCAACCCTGAGTTGAGTATCCACGGTATCGTGCTGACCATGTACGACAGCCGCAACAATCTTTCCGGTCAGGTGGTGGCGGATGTGCGCGCCCATATGGGCGCCGCCGTTTACGAGACGATCATCCCGCGCAACGTGCGGGTGTCGGAGGCGCCGTCCTTCGGCAAGCCGGTGCTGCTCTACGATTTCAAGAGCGCCGGTAGCCAAGCCTATCTCAAGCTTGCCGCCGAGATCATCCAGCGCGAACGATTGCTGCGGGCGGCGTGAAACGATTCGGCGGCGGAACAAGCCCGCGCGAGCATGGAGGAATGAATGGCCGATAGTGCGGCGCGTAGCAGACTGGGCCGTGGACTGGCCGCCCTCATCGGCGATGTCGGCAGCGAGGGCGCCGAGGCGGCCGCGCCGGCGGCGGCAGAGAATGGACGTGCCCAGCGGCGGTTGCCGGTCGCCTATCTGCGACCCAATCCACGCAATCCGCGCAAGGCGTTCGGCACCGCCGATCTCGACGACCTGACCGCCTCGATACGCGAGAAGGGTGTTGTCCAGCCCATCCTCGTGCGGCCGGTGGCGGGGGCGACCGATGCCTACGAGATCGTTGCCGGCGAACGCCGCTGGCGCGCCGCCCAGAAGGCCGGGCTGCACGACGTGCCCGTGGTCGTCCGCGATCTCTCCGACAAGGAGGCGCTCGAACTCGCCATCGTCGAGAACGTGCAGCGCCAGGACCTCAACGCCATCGAGGAGGCTGTCGGCTATCAGCAGCTCGTCGACGAATTCGGCTACAGCCAGGCCGAACTCGCCGACGTGATCGGCAAGAGCCGGCCGCACATCGCCAACACGCTGCGCCTCTTGAAGCTGCCGGAGCCGGTCCAGGCCTATGTGCGCGACGGCAAGCTGACCGCCGGCCACGCGCGCGCACTGGTGACGCTCGCCGACCCGATGGCGGCGGCGCGGCGGATCGTCGAAGCCGGCATGAGCGTCCGCGACGTCGAGGCGATCGGCGAGGGGGAGGGGCGCAAGAAGGCGAGCGGCGGCAAGAAGCGGGTCAAGGATGCCGACACGCGGGCGCTCGAGAAGAGCCTCTCGGACCGGCTCGGCCTGGCGGTGACGATCGACCACAAGGGCAACGGCGGCAATGTCACCGTCGGCTACCGGACGCTGGAACAGCTCGACGACATCTGCCGGCGCTTGCGCGGGTAGGCGCGGTCAGGCCAGCAACCGCTGGATCTCCGGCAGCGCCTCGGCAACCGAGGTGCGGCCCTCTTCGATGCCTTCTTCGGCGCGGTTGAACTCGAACGGACCGATCATGCGGACCCGCGGGCTGAGCAGCACGTGCGGCGGTTCGCTGGCGAGGCGCGCGTGCGTGATCTGGTCCTGCATGATGTTCAGCGAGTTGGTGAGTACGTCGAAATACCCGGGCGTGCCGGCTGGCGGGCGCAGGAGGCTGGGCACGACGCCGGCGGCCTGCTGACGGAGCGGCGCCGGCATCTGCGCGACCAGACGGTTGATGAATTCGGTCGAGGCGTCGGCGAGATTGGCGCCGATGCGCTGCAAGCCGCCGGGCTCGAAGGGCGTGACCATGTCGCCATTGAGATTGACGGCGATGACGATGTCGGCCCCCAGCGCCAGGCAGGTCGACACCGGCACCGGGTTGACCAGGCCGCCATCGCCAAGCCACTGGCCCTCGGCACGGACAGGGCTGAGGACGCCGGGAAGGGAGATCGATGCGCGCACCGCTTCGAGAATCGGTCCGGCGCGCAGCCACACTTCGCGGCCGGTTTCCAGGTCGGTGGCGATCGCCGCGAACGTCTTCCGGTAGCTGCCGATGGCCGCGTCGATGCCGAGCTTGCGCAGCGCGGCGACGATATGCTTGCCGTCGAGCAGGCCGCCGCCGGCGAGTTGCACGTCGATGAGGCCGACGATCGCGCGGCGATTCAGGTCCTCCGCAAAACGCTTCAGCGCCGGCAGGCGATCGGCAACATAGGCGGCGCCGACCAGCGAGCCGATGGACGTGCCGCAAACGATGTCGGGCTCGATGCCGGCTTCCTGAAGCGCCTCGATGACGCCGATATGGGCCCAGCCGCGTGCCGCACCACTGCCGAGCGCCAGGCCGATACGCCGATGGCTGGCTGATCTTTTTGCGGGCAACGGTCTAGCGCCGGCCGCGCGGCGCCATGGCGGCGACCGACTGCAACGCCTGGCCGACCACCTCGTTCTCGATCGTGCGATGCAGCCGGCTCTCGTAGAGCGCGCGATCGAGCCGCGTCAGCGCGTTGTCGATGGCGCCGGGCGACCATGCGCCGATCTGGCGCGTGACCAGATCGCGGCGCGAGAAGAAGGGGATGGCGCGCTGGACGAGGGCATCGGCCGACGCACCGGCATCGCGGGCGGCACGCGCCTTCTGCAGCAAATTGAAGTGACGCACGGCGGCGCCGACGATGACCGAGCCGGGCGTGCCGGATGTCGTCAGCCGGCGGTAGCCGCGGTCGAGCGTGGCGGCGTCGCCGGCGGCGGCGGCGTCGATCACCTCGTCCATGGCGAAGGCGGCGGCATCGCCGGTGACGGCGCGGACCGCGTCGATGGTGATGGCGCCGGCATCGGCGGCGTAGAGGCAGAGCTTGGCGACCTCGGAACGGCTGACCATGCGGTCGGCGCCGAGCATCGCCTTGAGGGCGGCGCGGGCGTCGGCGTCGATGGTCAGCCCGGCGGCGCGGGTCTCCTCGTCGATGATGCGGTCGAGATCGCGGCCGCTGTCGGCGTAGCAGGCGATTGCCGCGGCGGCCTTGCTGGTTTCGCAGAGCCGCCTGAGGGCCGAGCCCTTGCGCTGCTCGCCGGCCACGATCACCACCCAGGAATCGAGGGGCGGCGCGGCGAGGATCATCTCGACCGCGGACTGAATCGGGCGGGGGCCGCTCAGCCGCACGGTAATCACACGCTGGCCGCCGAACAGGGGAACCGAATGGGCCTCGTCGGCGAGCCGGCTCGGATCGTCGGCGATGGCCGCGGAGTCGAGGCGGACGCGGGCGAAGGGATCGCCGTCCTTGCCGATCACCGCATCGGCGAAACGCTCGGCGCGCTCGCTGACCAGGCCATCGTCATTGCCGTAGATCAGAAGAACCCGGACGGACGGATCCGGTCGCGACAGAAAACGCTCGGCGTCGGCTGGCTTGATCTGCACCGTGTCGCCTTGCCATCGGGAGCCGTCGCCGCGCGCTAGATCGTGCCCTTGGCGGCGGCGGCGGAGAGATGGATGCGGATATCGTCGGCGACCACGGCCGCGGCGCGGTTCTCGGCGTCGAGCCTGGCGCGGGTATTGGCATAGACCTGGTTGACGCGGTCGTAGGAGGCGGTGCCGCGGGCGGTACTCCGCAGCACGATCTTGTCGGTGGCGACCGAGGTGACTTCGTAGGTCGCCGCGACCGTGATCGAATAGGCCGGCGCGGTCTCGAAGGTGGTCACGCCAAGGGCGCTCTCGGCGGCGGTCACGATCAGTTTCATGCGATAGGCCGGATTGGCCGGCTGGCCGGCGCCGCCGTTGAGCCCGAAGATGAGGTCGTTGCGGACCTCCTGGCCGATGCGATCGGGCGCCGGCTCGATGTAGATATTGCCGATGGCGGCGACGATGGAATTGCCGGCGGCGGAGGATGGGGCGTAGAGCGGCTGGACCGTGCACGCCGCCAACGCGGCCGCCGTTGTGGCAAGGACGATCAGGCCGGCGGTCTTGCGACCGGTCGGGGATCGGCTGCGGTCAGATGACGACATTCACGATCCTCTTCGGCACGACGACAATTTTCCGCGGTTTTCGCCCTTCCAGCGCCCGCTGGACAAAGTCCAGCGCGAGCGTCGCCGCCTCGATGTCAGCTTGTGACGCGTCGGTGGCGATTGTCAATTCGCCACGTTTGCGACCGTCGATCTGAACCGGCAGGGTGATGGTGTCCTCGGTGAGCAGGCTGCGGTCGAGTTTGGGCCACGGCCGGGTCGCCACCAGGTCGGTGTGGCCAAGGGCGGCCCAGCACTCCTCGGCGAGGTGGGGCATCATCGGCGCGATCATGTGGGCGAGCATCTCCAGCGCCTCGCGAATGGCGGCGCCCAGCGCGTGGTCGGCGGCGTCCTGGCGCTGCTGCGGCAGGATGGTCAGCGCCGAGGCGATGGCGTTGGCAAGCTCGTAGATGCGCGCGACGGCGACGTTGAAACGCAGGCCGCGAAGGTTCTCCTCGACCGCGGCGAGCGTACGGTGGGCGACCTTGCGGAGCGCGATGGAATCGGGGCTGGTCTCGGCAATCGGGGCGGCGCCGGCGCGCGGCACCACCGGTTGCAGCTCGATCGCCTCGTTGACGAGACGCCAGACGCGCTGGACGAAACGATAGGCGCCGGCGACGCTCTCTTCGGTCCAGATGACGTCCCGGTCGGGCGGCGAATCCGAGAGCATGAACCAGCGGGCGGTGTCGGCGCCGTAGCTCGCCATGATGTCGCCGGGGTCGATGGTGTTGCGCTTCGACTTCGACATCTTCTCGATGGCGCCGATCCCGACTTCCTCGCCGGTGGCGATCTCGACCGCCTTGCGCTCGGCGCCGTCGCCCTCGATGCGCACTTCGGCCGGCGACAGCCAGCGGCCGTTGCTGCCGTCGCTGCCGGAGCGATAGGTCTCGTGCACGACCATGCCCTGGGTGAACAGGCCGTCGAACGGCTCGTCGACGCCGAGGTGGCCGGTCGCCGACATGGCGCGGGCGAAGAAGCGCGAATAGAGCAGGTGCAGGATCGCGTGCTCGATGCCGCCGATATACTGGTTGACCGGCAGCCAGCCGTCGGCGGCGGCGCGATCGGTCGGCCCGGCGGCGTGCGGCGCGGTGAAGCGGACGAAGTACCAGGACGAATCGACGAAGGTGTCCATGGTGTCGGTTTCGCGCAGCGCAGGCTTGCCGCAGACCGGGCAGGGGACGTGCTTCCACGTCGGATGGCGGTCGAGCGGATTGCCCGGCTTGTCCAAGGTGATGTCCTCGGGCAGCAGCACCGGCAGGTCCGCGTCAGGCACAGGCACGACGCCATGGTCGGGGCAGTGGATCACGGGAATCGGGCAGCCCCAGTAGCGCTGGCGGGAGATGCCCCAGTCGCGCAGGCGATAATTGACCTGGCGCTTGCCCTGCGGCGAGCCGGAAATCATCGTCGTTTCAAGACGTTGGGAGACATTCTCCTTGGCGTCGGCAACGCTCATGCCGTCGAGGAATTCCGAATTGATGAGCTGGCCGTCGTCGAGATAGGCCTCGTTGCCGGTCTCGAACTGCTCGATCCAGCGAACGAGATCGGCGTCGTTGTCGAAGACGTCGAGCGGCGCCACCACCGGCACGATCGGCAGGTCGTACTTGGTGGCGAAGTCGTAGTCGCGCTGATCGTGGGCCGGACAGCCGAAGATGGCGCCGGTGCCATAGTCCATGAGCACGAAATTGGCGACGTAGACCGGCAGCGTCTCGCCGGCGCGGAACGGGTGTTGCACGGAGACGCCGGTGGCGTAGCCCATCTTCTCGGCGGTCTCCAGCGCCGCGGCGCTGGTGCCGTGGCGGTGGCACTCGTCGATGAAAGCGGCGAGCTTGCCGTCCCTGCCGGCAAGCTCGGTGGACAGCGGATGGTCGGGCGACAGCGCGATGAAGCTGGCGCCGAACAGCGTGTCGGGCCGGGTGGTGAACACCTCGATCGTGTCGAAGCCGGCCGGCGCGGCGCCGGCGAAGGGGAAACGGACGCGCAAGCCTTCGGACTTGCCGATCCAGTTCTTCTGCATCAGCCGGACCTTCTCCGGCCAGCGATCGAGCCGGTCGAGGGCGGCGAGCAGGTCCTCGCTGTATTCGGTGATCCGGAAGAACCACTGGGTCAGTTCGCGCTGCTCGACGACGGCGCCCGAGCGCCAGCCGCGGCCGTCGATCACCTGCTCGTTGGCGAGCACGGTCTGATCGACCGGATCCCAGTTGACCTTCGACTTGCGGCGGTAGGCCAGACCCTTGGCCAGCATGTCGAGGAACAGCTTCTGCTGCTGGGCATAATATTCGGGGTCGCTGGTGGCGAATTCGCGCGACCAGTCGAGCGACAGGCCCATCATCTTGAGCTGGTCGCGCATGGCGGCGATGTTCTGATAGGTCCACGCGCGCGGGTGGATCTTCATCTGCATCGCGGCGTTTTCGGCGGGCAGGCCGAAAGCGTCCCAGCCCATGGGATGCAGCACGTTGTTGCCCTGGGCGCGCATGAAGCGGGCGACGACGTCGCCCATGGCGTAGTTGCGCACGTGGCCCATGTGGATGTTCCCGGACGGGTAGGGGAACATTTCGAGCACATAGTATTTCGGCCGCGGATCGTCGTTCTTCGTCTCGAAGATCCGGCGCGAGGCCCATTCCGCCTGCCAGCGGGGCTCGGCGTCGCGGGGGTTGTATCGTTCGGTCGCCATCGTCTCTTTAGGAATGCCGGCAGTTCGCTGGATTGCGGCGCCGGGCCGGTCGCGGCGGACCATCACCAGAATCGAGGCCGGCGGTCAATCGGAAAGGCCCGGAAAAGGCCGATATCGCGGCTTGCCGGGGCACGCGCGGGGATATATTCAGGGACCCGAAGAAACTCAAAAACCAAGAATTGGGGCGGAAATGGCGGAGCTGTTCACGGATGTCGACCTGCCGGCACCCGGCGTAACCCGTGCGTTGCCGATCGTGGGGCCGGACTTCGCCAGGCCCGATCCTGAGATCATCAAGCGGCTCTACGGCGTCGGCAGCGCCACCGCCAGCGCCGTGATGCACCGCATGGGCGTGCGCCAGACCTTCATCCAGGGGCCGCTGCCGCGCCAGCAAGGCGTCAAGGTGGTCGGTCCGGTGGTGACGCTGCAATTCATGCCGCGGCGCGAGGATGTGGTGTGGAACCTCGCCTCCGGGGCGGCGGAGGAGCATGTCGAGAAGAACACCTCGCTGTGGGCGGTCTTCGAGACCGTGCAGCCGGGCGACGTGCTCGCCGTGCAGGCCAACGGCGACATGCACACCGGCTGCATGGGCGAGATGCTGATCACCTATTTCAAGGGACGTGGCGGCGTCGGCATCGTGGTCGACGGCTGCATCCGCGACTGGCCGAACGTGCGCGAGATCGGCACGCCGCTGTGGACGCGCGGCTTCACGCCGAACTACGCCTCGCAATCGACGCTGTTCCCCTGGGCGCACAACGTGCCGGTCAACATGAGCGCCGTGCTGGTGCTGCCCGGCGACATCATGATCGCCGACGACGACGGGGCGGTGCTGATCCCGGCCGACATGGCGCCGCTGGTGCTGCGCCACACGCGCGACCACGAGGACTGGGAAGAATTCAGCCGCATGCGGCTCGCCGAAGGCGGCAGCATCCGGCGCTACTATCCGCTCGACGAGCAGGGCCAGGCCGAATACGAAGCCTGGCGCAAGGCGAAGTCCTGATCCCGAACGCGTTTACGCCACGCAATCCCTCCAGACGAGTCCAGAAAGAAAAATGAAGATCACATCCGTCAAGACCGCCGCCACGCGCGGTCACTGCATGTCGCTTTGGGTGAAGATCGAGACCGATGCCGGCATCACCGGCGTCGGTGAGTGCGTGCACGGCAGCTATGCCGCGATCGCACTCATCCAGAACGATTTCGGGCCGCGGCTCATCGGCCGCGATCCGTTCGAGATCGATGCGCTTTTCGAGGAGCTGAGGCGCAGCCGCGTCTTCGAGGGCGGCTTCGCCGGCGCGCTCATCGTGGCGCTGACCGGTATCGAGATCGCGCTTTGGGACTTGAAGGGCAAGGCTCTCAAGGCGCCGATCTACGACCTCATGGGCGGCAAGTTTCGCGACAAGATCCGGGTCTATGCCGATTGCGAAGTGACGCCCGGCATGAACTTCGACGAGTGCAAGAAGGTCGTCGACGAGGTGCTCGAACTGGGCTTCACGGCGCTCAAGATCGACCTCGACATCGGCGCCTACGGCAAGTTCGAGAGCGAGGTCGCCGGTTTCGTCAAGGACAAGTTCAACTACACCGCCGGCGAATGGGAGCACGACCGCATGGTCAAGCTCGCCGAGATGGTGAAGCGGGCGGCCGGCAAGGAGGTCGATGTCGCCTGCGACCTGCACACCCGCCTCGACACGACGAGCGCCATCCGGCTGGCGAAGGACCTCGAGCAGTTCCACCTGATGTGGATGGAGGAGCCGGTGCCGCCGGAGAACGTGGCGGCCATGCGCGAGGTCAAGCGCTCCACCACGACGCCGATCTGCGCCGGCGAGAACCTCTTCCTGCGCCAGGGCTTTCGCGACCTGCTCGAAAGTCAGGCGGTGGACATCATCATGCCCGACATTCCGAAATGCGGCGGCCTGTCGGAGTGCCGCAAGATCGCCAACATGGCGGAGATCTACTACATCCCCTTCGCGCCCCATAACGTCTCCTCGCCGATCGGCACGATGGCCTCGGCGCATGTCTGCGCGACGGTGCCGAACTTCCTGGTGCTCGAATTCCACTGGCTGCACCGCGACTTCTGGAAGACGATCACCAACGGCGGCGACATCATCAAGAACGGCTACATCGAAATGAGCGACAAGCCGGGCATCGGCCTCGAGCTCAACGAGGAGGTGGCCAAGGCCCACCAGTATCCCGGGACGACGTGGTTCGAGTAGAGGCACTCGACACGGTCCGCCAGCGCATCGCCGCGGCGGAGGAGGCGGCTGGCCGGGCGGCCGGCTCGGTGCGGCTGATCGCCGTGTCGAAGACGTTCGAGGCGGCGGCGATCCGGCCGGTGCTCGCCGCCGGCCAGCGGGTCTTCGGCGAGAACCGCGTGCAGGAGGCGGCCGGCAAGTGGCCGGCCCTCCGCGCGGAATTTGCGGACATCGAACTGCACCTGATCGGGCCGCTGCAATCCAACAAGGCGAAGGAAGCGGTCGCGCTGTTCGACGCGATCCACACGATCGACCGCGACAAGATCGCCGGCGTCGTCGCTGAGGAAATGCGCAAGCAGGGCCGGGCGCTCCGCCTGATGGTGCAGGTCAACACCGGCGCCGAGCCGCAGAAGGCGGGTGTGCTGCCGGAGGAAACCGACGCGTTCGTCGAGCGCTGCCGCAACGGTGCATGGCCTCGCCATCGACGGGCTGATGTGCATTCCGCCGGTCGACGACGTGCCGGCGCCGCATTTCGCGCTGCTCGCCAAGATCGCCGGACGGCTCGGCCTCAAGTCGCTGTCGATGGGCATGAGCGCCGATTTCGAGACCGCGATCGCAATGGGCGCGACCGACGTGCGGGTCGGCTCGGCGATCTTCGGAGCGCGAGGTTAGCGCACTTCCATCAGCGTCCGCGGCCCGACGCGGGCCAGCAGGCGGCGCATGGCGGTCGGTGTGACGGCGATGCAGCCCTCGGTCGGGGCGAAGCCCGGCGCGGCGACGTGCAGGAAGATGGCGCTGCCGGCGCCGCGTCGTGGGCGTGCCAGGTTGTAGTCGAGCACGACGATGACGTCATAGAGGCGGTCGTCGCGCCACAGGCGCTCGTGGCGGCCGGCATGGGGCAGGCGGACCGGGCGGTTGTAGCGGCGGTCGGCCGGGTCGTCGCACCAGCCGTCGTCGGCGCGCAGCGCGCGGAGCGGCAGGCCCGTCGGCGGCCGGCGCAGGCGGTCGGCGCGGTAGAGCACGGCGACCAGTCGCCAGCGGCCTTTCGGCGTGACGCCATCGCCTTCGCGCTTGTGGTCCCGGATGCCGGCCCGGCCGAGGGCGCAGGGGACGACGAGGCCGCCGGCACGGAGCAGGCCGCGGCGGCGGTTTCCCGTGACGGAGGCCACGGTCAGCCGGGGCAGGGCCGCGGTCATCGCCCAACCGCCCTGTCGGGCCCGGTCGCGGCCGTCCCCGGCCCGAAGAAGTCGCTTTCCGCCAAGGCCCTGCCCGGAAACCCTATACCCGACGCCAGCTTGCGTGGCCGGGCGGTTGGGGTCTACACCGTATCCGACGCCGATTCCAAAGGGATTTCCGTCGATTGCCGGCACTGGCGCGGCCGGTCGAGCCAGTACGAAGGTCTGATCATGCCCGTCCGCAAGATCCTTGTTGTCGACGATGACGACATGCTGCGCGAGAGCCTCGTGGAGCAGCTGTCGCTCTACGAGGAATTCGAGATCATCCCGGCCGCGACCGCGGCCAAGGGCGTGCAGACGGCCCGCCATGAGCCGATCGACCTGGTGATCATGGACGTCGGCCTGCCCGACATGGACGGGCGCGAGGCGGTCAAGCTGCTGCGCAAGAGCGGATTCAAGGCGCCGGTGATCATGCTCACCGGGCAGGATTCGGAATCCGACACGATTCTCGGCCTGGAGGCCGGCGCCAACGACTACGTCGTCAAGCCGTTCCGCTTCGCGGTGCTGCTCGCCCGCATCCGCGCCCAGCTCCGCCAGCACGACCAGAGCGAGGACGCGGTGTTCTCGATCGGCCGCTACACCTTCCGGCCGAGCGCCAAGATGCTCATCGACGAGCGCAACCAGAAGGTCCGCCTGACCGAGAAGGAAACCGCCATCCTGAAGTTCCTCTATCGCGCCGGCGAGAAGGTGATCACCCGCGATGTGCTGCTGCACGAGGTGTGGGGCTACAATTCCGGCGTGACCACGCACACGCTGGAGACCCACATCTACCGGCTGCGCCAGAAGATCGAGCGCGATCCGTCCAAGGCCGAGCTTCTGGTGACGGAAGCCGGCGGCTACAAGCTGGTTCCGTGACGCAGGCGGCGGTGGACGACAGGACGACACCATGAGCCTCGACAGCGACATCGCGCTGCTCAAGCGCGTCCCGCTGTTTGTCGACCTGCCGACCGAGCCGATCCGGCTCCTGGCGTTCAGCGCCGGGCGGATCGATCTGGCGGACAAGCAGGTGCTGTTCCGCGAGGGGGCGACGGCCAATTCCGGTTTCGTCGTGGCCTCGGGCGGCATCCGCATGACCGTCGGCGACAAGAACAAGGTGGTGGCGGATTGCGAGCCGGGTTCGCTGATCGGCGAACTGGCGCTGCTCATCGAAACGCAGCGGCCGGCGACCGCCACGGCGACGGCCGCCAGTCAGGTGCTCGAGATCGACCGCACGCTCATCCTGCGCATGCTGAACGAATTTCCGCGGGTGGCGGTGGGCTGGCGGACGACGATGAGCGAACGGCTGATGGCGACGGTCGGCGAACTCGGCCGGGTGCGCGCGGCGCTGGGCAACATCGACCGCAAGCGCGTGCGCCGCTAGCCGATCAGGCCCCGATGCGCGCCAGTCACCGGCACGTGGTCGGAGGGGCGCTGCCAGCCGCGCGCGGCGCGCACGATCTCCATGCCGGCCAGGCGCGGGGCGAGATGCGGCGTCACCCAGATATGGTCGAGCCGGCGTCCCTTGTTGGCGGCCTGCCAGTCGGGGGCGCGGTAGCTCCACCAAGTGTAGAGCTTCTCCTCCATCGGCACGAAGCGGCGCATGGCATCGACCCAGCCGCCGGCCTCGCGGACGGTCTCCAGCCCGTCGGTCTCGACCGGGGTGTGGCTGACGATGCGCAGCAATTGCCGGTGCGACCAGACGTCGTTTTCGTAGGGCGCCACGTTGAGGTCGCCGACGAGGATCGCCCTGCGATCGGTCTCGGCGCCGGTCAGCCACGCTTTCATCTCGTCGAGGAAGGCGAGCTTGTGGGCGAACTTCTCGTTGACGGCGGGATCCGGTTCGTCGCCGCCGGCCGGAACATAGAGGTTGTGGATGACGATGCCGCCGGAGCCGTCATCGATGGTGGCGGCGGCGTGGCGGGCGTCGTCCTTGCCGCAGAAGGCGCGCACCGCCGTGTCGAGGAACGGACGCCGCGAGACGATGGCGACGCCATGATAGCCCTTCTGGCCGTTGACCAGCCGGTGCGTATAGCCGCGCCGCTCGAAGGCGGCATGCGGAAAGCGGTCCGTCGGGCATTTGATTTCCTGCAGGCACAGCACGTCCGGCGCGTGGGTGTCGAGGAAGTCGCCGACCAGGCCGATGCGCAGGCGCACGGAGTTGATGTTCCAGGTGGCGACGGTGAGGGACATGCAATCGTTTGCAGGTGGGGATCGGTGAAAGCCGGCGGACGAGCCTAGCCGGTTGCCGGGTCCGGAGACAAGAAAGCGCCCAGCCCCGGGGGAGGCTGGGCGCTTCCGCGCTTTCTAGGCGCGACACCGGCAAGAACCGGCGTCAGCGGGCCGCTCTCGGCGAGACGGGGGGCGCTACCGATAATGAGCAACCCGCCATGCAGATTGAAATGGGGTCGCGGCGTTGCGTTTCAAGGGTGGTCCGGCGCGGCGCGAACGGGCGGCAATGCGCCCGGCAAGCGCGATCAGAACGTGCTGCCGGCGGTGATGCGGAACAGGTTCGGATTCTGCGGCTTGCCGGTGGAGGTGTTGTAGATGGCGACGGAGGTGTTGAGCCCCTGCGCGTCGGTGACCACCCATTGACGCAGCGCGCTGGTCTTGCGGTCGAAGATCAGCACCAGCTTGCCCTGGGCGAGCGAGGATTGCTCGACGATGGTGAGCGAGATGAGGTCGGGCTCCTCCGTCACCGACTGGACGACGGCGTCCGAGGTCAGGTCGATGTGGTCGGCGAGAAGATAGCGCAGCGGCGTCGCCGACAGCGGGTAGAGGTCCTGGGTGCGCGTGCGGCCGTCGCGGATGGCGACCGAGCTGCCGTCGGCGACCACGTCGAGCTTCGACGGCGGGCTGTAGTGGAAGCGGATGCGGCCCGGGCGGGTCAGGAAGAAGACGCCCTCCGACTGCTCGCCGCTGGGGCCGAACTGGATGAACTGGCCCTCCATGATGCGGAACGAATTGAAGTAGTCGTTGATCCGGGCAAGCAGCCGTTGCTGCTCGACCGTGAAGCGCGACCTGGGATTGGGGATGAACGCGCGCGTGCCCGCGATGGCGGCACTGGGGCCGGCCGGCAGGTTGGTGAAGGTCCCCAAGGGCGGCCGCAGCCGCGGCATCGGCACCTGGCTGGCATTGGCCGGAAGAGGCGGCGCCAGCGCCAGCATCGCGGCGACCAGTGCCGCAACGATGCCAAGCCCGGGCAGCTTCTTGCCTTGATGTCGCGCCGCCCCGGTCTTGCCGGTCAAGAGGTTCTCCTTGCGCCGTGCCGCCTGGCGGCCAGGATCGGCGTTGGCCGAACCGGGGCGCCGTAGCGTGGTTGTGTGGCGAATTCGCGGCGCAGAGCCCCGCGAATCAACCCCGTCATCTATAGCGCGCCTCCTCGTCCTCGGGGACGAGGATATCGCGTTTTCCGGCGTGATTGGCCCGGCTGATGACGCCTTCCTGCTCCATCCGCTCGATGAGCGAGGCAGCGCGGTTGTAGCCGATCGACAGGCGGCGCTGAATGTAGCTGGTCGAAGCCTTGCGGTCGCGCAGCACGATGGCGACGGCGCGGTCGTAGAGATCGTTCGAATTCGTCTTCACCGCCGGAATCGCCACCGCCGCCGGCGCCGCCTTCCTCATCCTCGTCGACGGTGATGGCGTGGAGGTATTCCGGTGTGCCCTGCGCCTTGAGATGGGCGACGACCTCCTCGACCTCCTGGTCGCTGACGAAGGGGCCGTGGACGCGCTGGATGCGCCCGCCGCCGGCCATGTAGAGCATGTCGCCCTGGCCAAGAAGCTGCTCGGCGCCCTGCTCGTTGAGGATGGTGCGCGAGTCGATCTTCGACGTGACCTGGAAGGAAATGCGGGTCGGGAAGTTCGCCTTGATGGTGCCGGTGATGACGTCCACCGACGGGCGCTGGGTCGCCATGATGACGTGGATGCCGGCGGCGCGGGCCATCTGGGCGAGGCGCTGGACGGTGCCCTCGATGTCCTTGCCGGCGACCATCATCAGGTCGGCCATCTCGTCGATGACGACGACGATGAACGGCATCGGCTCGAGCGTCAGCTCCTCCTGCTCGTAGATCGCCTGGCCGGTGTCGGGATCGAAACCGGTCTGCACGGTGCGGGTCAGCGTTTCGCGCTTCGAGCGCGCCTGCGCCAGGCGCAGGTTGAAGCCGTCGATGTTGCGGACGCCGAGCTTGGACATCTTGCGATAGCGATCCTCCATCTCGCGCACGGTCCATTTGAGCGCGACGACCGCCTGCTTGGGATCGGTGACGACCGGCGTCAGCAGGTGGGGGATGCCGTCATAGGTGGACAGTTCCAGCATCTTCGGGTCGATCATGATCATGCGGCACTCTTCCGGGGTCAGCCGGTAGAGCAGCGACAGGATCATGGTGTTGATCGATACCGACTTGCCCGAGCCGGTGGTGCCGGCGACCAGCAGGTGCGGCATGCGGGCAAGGTCGACGATGACCGGCTCGCCGCCGATGGTCTTGCCGAGGCAGAGGCCGATGCGCGCCTTGGACTGCTCGAAGTCCTGCGAGGCGAGGAGTTCGCGCAGGAGCACGGTCTCGCGCCGCGGATTGGGCAGTTCGATGCCGATGGCGTTCTTGCCGGGGATGACGGCGACGCGGCAGGAGATGGCGCTCATCGAGCGGGCGATGTCGTCGGCGAGGCCGATGACGCGCGCCGACTTGATGCCGGGCGCCGGCTCCAGTTCGTAGAGCGTGACCACCGGACCGGGACGAACGTTGACGATCTCGCCGCGGACGCCGAAATCGTCGAGCACGCCTTCCAGCACGCGGGCGTTCTGTTCGAGGGCGGCGAGATTGACGGTGGTCTTCTTGTCCGCCCCCTTGGGTTCGGCGAGGAGGGCGAGCGGCGGCAGTTCGAAGCGGTCGGAGGCGGCCGAGCGGCGGCCCGCGCGCCGGGCGGGCTTCGGTTTGGGCGCCGGCGGCGTGACGCGCCGGGTGGGCGCGGGCTCGTCGTCGCCGGCGAAATCGTCGGTTTCGTCGTCGGCATCGACCGTCGGTTCGGCCCACATGATGTCGTCGTCGAGACCGCCAAGACGCGGCTCGACGCGCGTGCCGGCGCCGTAGACGTCGTCCGACCAGATATCCTCGGCGGCAATGGCGTTGCGACGCACGAAGCGACGGCGGAGCCCACCGAGCAGGCGGAGCAGCAGATGCCCCGCCATGCCGATGACCAGGCCGAGCCGGGTGGGGCGATCGTCGGCTTCGTCCGCCTCGTCGTAGTCCTCGGCGGCGAGCGCGTCGGGATCGTCGTAGTCCTCGTCTTCGTCGATCTCCGGCTGGACCGCGACCACGCGGCGCGCCGGCTGCACCTCGGGCACCTCGTCATCGTCGTCGGCCGCGACATCGCCCTGCCAGATGAGGCCGCAGGCGTGGAGCATGGCGGCGGTGGCGAGCGCGGCGACAATGACGCCGGTGACGAGCGCGCTGAAGCCGGCTGGCTCGGCGCCGATGAAGAACGCCGGAACGGCGAGCAGGAGGTCGCCAATGGCGCCGCCGAGGCCGGTCGGCAGCGGCCAGGTGTAGGGCACCGGAAGGGTGGCCAGCGCCAGCG
This sequence comes from uncultured Alphaproteobacteria bacterium, assembly GCA_963822975.1. Classification (GTDB taxonomy): domain Bacteria; phylum Pseudomonadota; class Alphaproteobacteria; order Rhizobiales; family Kaistiaceae; genus CAVSRC01. The sequence goes on along the minus strand of CAWGJV010000019.1, from coordinate 61,680 downwards.
CCGTGGCGAGCGAGCCGGCGATCCAGGTGGCGGCGGTCAGGCGCGACAGGCGCGTCGGCAGGGCGAAGACGGCGCGCCACGCCCAGACGACGGGTGGCGCCAGGAGGAGCGAGGCGGCGAGGCCGAAGAGCTGGGTGAGGAGGTCGGAGACGATCGAGCCGGGGAAGCCGAGGACGTTGCGGATGGCCCGGTCGGTGGCATGGCTGAGGCTGGGATCGTCGACGGTCCAGGTGGCGAGGCTTGCCGCGATGACGGCAGCGACGGCGAGCGCGGCCAGGCCGATGATCGCCCCCAGGTTGCGGCGGACGATCCGGCGGACGGCGCCGCCACCGGACAGAGGGACAGAAGCCGATCGGATTGAACGCATAGGCGGGTCCTGCAACGCGGGGGCCGAGGCCGGAAGAATGGAAACCGACCGTACCCGCGGTTGGTAAAGCCGCCATTAACCAAGGCCCCGGCCAGGCTTTCGCCGGGCCGGGGCCTCATGTCTTTCGCCGGTTTCCCACCGGGGCCGGAAAGCCCGGCTCCGGCGGGTGGGAGGACAGCGACGCCTACTGAACGACTTCGCCGTGCAGATTGATGTCGAGACCCTCGACCTCGACCTCTTTCGAGACGCGCAGGCCGATGGTGGCATCGATGACCTTGAGGATCACGAAGCTGGCCAAGCCGCTCCAGATGATGGTGGCGAGCGTGCCGACGAACTGGACCCAGATCTGGCCGGCGTTGCCGTCGATGAGGCCCGAATTGCCTTCGCCGCCGACCGCCGAGACCGCGAATACGCCGGTGAGGATGGCGCCGACGAAGCCGCCGACCCCGTGCACGCCGAACGCGTCCAGCGAGTCGTCGTAGCCGAGCTTCTCCTTCAGCCACATCACCGACCAGGCGCAGATGATGCCGGCGACAATGCCGATGATCAGGGCGCCGGTCGGATCAACCCAGCCCGAGGCCGGGGTGATGGCAACGAGGCCGGCAACCGCGCCGGAGATGATGGCCAGAATGCTCGGCTTGCCGCGAACCACCCACTCGGTGAACATCCACGACAGGCCAGCCGCCGCCGTGGCGATCTGGGTGACGGTCATGGCCATGCCGGCGCGGCCGTCAGAGGCGAGCTCGGACCCGGCGTTGAAGCCGAACCAGCCGACCCACAGCAGCGAGGCGCCGATGACCGACAGGACGAGGTTGTGCGGCGCCATGTTCTCGTGGCCGAAGCCGGTGCGCTTGCCGAGGACGAGGGCGCAGACCAGGCCGGCGATGCCGGCGTTGATGTGCACGACCGTGCCACCCGCGAAGTCGAGCACCGCGGCGCCGCCGGTCAGCGTGCCCTGGGCGAGGAAGCCGCCGCCCCACACCCAATGGGCGATCGGGCTGTAGACGATGATCGACCACAGGCCCATGAACCACAGCATGGCGGAGAACTTCATGCGGTCGGCGAAGGCGCCGGCGATCAGGGCCGGCGTGATGATCGCGAAGGTCATCTGGAACATCATGAAGACCGACTCGGGGATGGTTCCCGAGACCGCGTCGACGCCCATGCCGGCCAGGAAGAAGCGCGACAGGCCGCCGACATAGGCGTTGACGCCGCCGCCGTCGGTGAAGGCCAGGGAGTAGCCGACGACCATCCAGATGACGCTCATCAGACAGGTGATGGCGAAGCTCTGCATGACGGTCGCCAGCACGTTCTTCTTGCGCACCATGCCGCCGTAGAACAGCGCCAGACCCGGCACCGTCATCAGCAGAACGAGGGCGGTCGAGGTGAGCATCCAGGCGGTGTCGCCCGAATCGATGGTGGGAGCCGCGTCCTGGGCGAAGGCCGGCCCGGCGAGGGTCAGGAGCCCGGCCGCGCCGAGAAGTGTCGGTAGTTTGATCCTGTGCAACATTGAGCTTCTCCAGTCGGATCCCGCGATCCGGGAATTGTCGGGAAAGACGCCACGCCGGGTGGGCCGGCGGTCAGTGCAATTCGGGTGAGTTGTCGTCATTTGCGGCCGAGCCCCCGTTCTTCGGCCTACAGCGCGTCGGCGTCGGTCTCGCCGGTGCGAATTCGCACGGCGTGGTCGAGCGCAAACACGAAGATCTTGCCGTCGCCGATCTGGCCGGTCTTGGCGGCGGACGAAATCGCGTCGACCACCTTGTCGACCTGGTCGGCCGCGACCGCGACCTCGACCTTGAGTTTGGGCAGGAAGCTCACCGCGTATTCGGTGCCGCGGTAGATTTCCGTGTGACCCTTCTGGCGGCCGTATCCCTTGACCTCGGTCACCGTGAGGCCCTGGACGCCGACTCCGGTCAGTGCGTCGCGCACCTCGTCCAGCTTGAATGGCTTGATGATGGCCATAACGATTTTCATGGCGTGGTTCCCGTTTCCAACCGCGGTCCGCCTTCGACGAACACACGGAGCCCGCGTGATCGGTTAAATGCCGGGCAGCCGAGAACGGCCGGCGGCTTTGACCGGGCTGATGAAATCAAGCTCTGTGCCAATTGCGATCCGGCGAGCCAAGTTGCTGAAATCCGCAGGCACATTCGGGGCAGTCCACAGCCAACCGGAATCGGTGTGCTGAAATATTGTGCAGATTTCGGCTTTTGCCCAATCCGTGGGCGATCAGCGGAGCCGGATCAGTCCTTCCTGGGCGACCGAGGCGACAAGACGGCCGTCGCGGCTGAACAGGCTGCCGCGGGTGAAGCCGCGGGCGCCGGAGGCCGACGGGCTGTCCTCGGCGTAGAGCAGCCATTCGTCGGCGCGGAAGGGCCGGTGGAACCACAGGGCGTGGTCGAGGCTCGCGGCCTGAATCTCGGGGTCGAAGATCTGCCGGCCGTGGGCGAACAGCGAGGTGTCGAGCAGGGTCATGTCGGAGGCATAGGCGAGCACGCAGCGATGGATCTCCGGATCGTCGGGCAGCTTGCCGGTGGTGCGCACCCAGACGTACTGCTCCGGATCGAGCCGCTCGCGGCCGAGATAGTGGCGCAGATCCACCGGCCGCAGCTCGATCGGCCGCTCGCGCTGCCAGTAGCGGCGGACGGGCTCCGGCGCGTTCTCGAGATAGAGGCGGGCGATGTCGTCCTCGCTCGGCAGTTCCTCCGGCGGCGGCACCTCGGGCATGGGAATCTGGTGGTCGAGGCCGGGCTCCTCGACCTGGAAGGAGGCCGACATGGAGAAGATCGCCTGGCCATGCTGGATGGCGACCACCCGGCGGGTGGTGAAGCTCTTGCCGTCGCGGATGCGGTCGACCTCGTAGAGGATCGGGCACCGTGGGGTCGCCGGGCAGCATGAAATAGCCGTGCAGCGAGTGGGCGATGCGGCCTTCCACCGTGCGCGCCGCGGCGACCAGCGCCTGGCCGATGACCTGGCCGCCGAAGACCCGCTGCCAGCCGACCTGCGGGCTGAGGCCGCGGAACAGATTGTGTTCCAGCGGTTCCAGGTCGAGTATGGAGAGGAGGTTTTCGATGGCGCCGGGCATGCGGGTGCCTGCCTTGTTCCGCCGGAAACGGGCGGGACATCTTTCGACCAGCCCGGGGAATCGGTGTCAAGCGTGAGGCCATCATGGCAGCCATGACCGGCAAGGCGCAGGAAGACGGTCGACGACGTGCTGATCGCCGGCGGCGGGCAAGTCGGCCTGGCGCTGGCGCTGGCGCTGAAGCGCTCGGCGCCCGATCTGGCCGTGACGCTGGTCGATGCCGCGCCGGCCGGGGCCGGCCGAGCGGGGCGCGCCTCGACGATCGTCGCCGGCGGGCGGCGGATGCTGGAGCATCTCGGCGTGTGGGCGACAGTCGCCGATGCGGCCCAGCCGGTCGACCGCCATGGACATCACCGACAGCCGCACGCGCGACGTGGCGCGGCCGGTGTTCCTGACCTTCGCGACCGGCGAGGCGGGCGACGGCGAGGCGGCGGCGCATGTGGTGCCGGACGGCGTGGTGGTGGAGGCGCTGCGGGAGGCGGCACGCGCCGCCGGCGTGCGCCTCATCGAAGGCGATGCCGTGCGCGACTTCGCCACCGGTCCGGCCTCGGTGACAGCGCGTCTCGGCAGCGGCGGCACGCTCGCGGCGCGCCTGCTGGTCGCGGCCGACGGGGCGCGTTCGCGCCTTCGCGGCTTCGCCGGCATTTCGACGGTCGGCTGGTCGTACGGCCAGTCGGGGATCGTCGCCACGGTGGCGCACGAGCGGCCGCATCATGGTCGCGCCGAGGAACATTTCCTGCCCGGCGGTCCCTTCGCCATCCTGCCGCTGAAGGGCAATCGCTCGTCGCTGGTGTGGACCGAGCCGACCGAGCGGGCCGGGCGGCTGGTGGACGGCGACCCGCTGACGTTCAAGGTCGAACTCGAGCGGCGCTTCGGCCATCGCCTCGGCGCGATCGAGGTGCTCGACACGCCGCGCGCCTTCCCGCTGGCGCTGTCGTTCGCGCGGCAGTTCGTGCGGCCGCGTTTCGCACTGGTCGGCGACGCCGCCCACACCGTTCACCCGATCGCCGGGCAGGGGCTCAATCTCGGCTATCGCGACGTGGCGGCGCTGGCCGAGACGATCGTCGAGGCGCACCGGCTCGGCCTCGATATCGGCGCGCTGACGGTGCTCGAGCGCTACCAGAGCTGGCGGCGCTACGACACGGTGGAGATGGGGCTGGTGACCGACGGGCTCAACCGGCTGTTCTCCAACGACAACCCGGCGCTGCGCATCCTGCGCGACGTCGGCCTCGGCTTGGTCGACCGGCTGCCGCGGCTGAAGCACTGGTTCGTCGGCGAAGCGTCGGGAGAGGGCGGCGACGCGCCGCGGCTGCTCAGGGGCGAGGCGATCTAGGATCGGCCGCTAGTCTTCCAGCGGCCGGGCTTCCTCGGGCAGCATGATCGGGATGCCGTCGCGGATCGGGTAGGCGAGCTTGGCGGCGCGGCTGATCAGTTCCTGCCGCTCGGCATCGTATTCGAGCGTCGTCTTGGTCAGCGGGCAGACGAGGATCTCGAGCAGCTTCGGGATCGACCGTGCTGGCGGCGCGCGACGTTTCGCTCATGGCGTCCGACGGCTCATTGCAGGGTGCGGCCGCGCCGCCGGCGTTCTCGCGCGCCAGCGTCATCTCGGTCAGCGCCACCAGCGTCTCGGCGCGGGCCTTCAGGTCGGGCGCCTCGAGCAGCGCCTGCTTCTCCGCCGCATCGAAGGGCGCCATCATGGCCAGCGTATTGACCAGCGTCTCGTTCGAGGCGCGCTCGACGCTTTCCCAGTCGGCTTCGAGATCGTGCGCGGCGAGGTAGGCGCGGAAGGTCAGCAGCACCGAATGGCGGTCGACATTGTCGGCGGCGGCGCCAACGAAGTCGGCGGCGAACGGTTCGGCGGTGACGCGGCACTGGCGGAAGGGCGTCGGCGCCCGCATCTCCTCGACGACGCGGAAGCGCGATATGCCGGTGAGGGTGATCATGTAGCGGCCGTCGCCGGTCTCGGCGAAGGAGGTGATCCGGCCGGCGCAGCCGATCGCGCACAGGCCCGGGCCGCGGGCGCAGGGCACCAGCGCGGCGTCCGGCTGGATCATGCCGATGACGCGGTCGCCGGCGAGCGCCGCATCGACCATCGCCAGGTAGCGCGGCTCGAAGATGTTGAGCGGCATGTCGGAGCGCGGCAGCAGCAGCGCGGCCGGCAGCGGGAAGACCGGGATGACGCCCGGCAGGTCGCCGGGCCCGTCATAGGTGCGTTGCCGACCTTCATCCGCTCCCTCAGGCGAAGAGCAACGACGACAGCCGCCGCCGTCCGGACAGCGTCGCCTCGTCGGTCGGCCCCCAGGCCTCGAAGAACTGGACGAGCTGCTTGCGGGCCTTCTCATCCTCCCAACTACGGTCCTTCGCGCGACGATTTCAAGGAGCTGGTCGGCGGCGCCTTCCCGGTCACCCTTGGCGTTGAGCAGGAGGGCGAGGTCGAAACGCGCCTGATGATCCTTCGGATCGGCGGCGATGCGGGCCTCCAGCGGCGCGGCGTCGCCGAGGGATTCGGTCTGGGCGGCGAGCTCGAGCTGGGCGCGGACGGCGGCGACGGCCGGATCCTTGCCGGCGAATTCGGGCAACATGGCAAGCGCATCGCGGGCTGCGTCGAGATTGCCGCCGGCGATGTGGCAGCGGGCGAGGCCGACGATCGCCGGCACCGACTGCGAATCGGCCTGGAGCGCGGCGGCGAACAGCTCAGCGGCGCCGGGCGCATCGCCGGCTTCGAGCAGCCGGTTGCCCTCCTCGACCAGCTGGTCGATTTCGGACGGCCCCTGCGGACCGGCGACCCGGTCGATGAAGGCCTTGACCTGGCTCTCGGGCACGGCGCCGACGAAGCCGTCGACCGGCTGGCCGTTGGAGAAGGCGATGACGGCGGGAATCGACTGGATGCCGAGCTGGCCGGCCACCGAGGGATGGTCGTCGATGTTCATCTTGACGAGGCGCACCGCGCCATTGGCGGCGTTCACCGCTTTTTCGATGATCGGCCCGAGGGTGCGGCAAGGCCCGCACCAGGGCGCCCAGAAATCGACCAGCACCGGCTGGCGCTTCGAACTCCTCGAGAACGTCCGCGGTGAAGGTCTGGGTGGTGGTGTCCTTGACCAGGGCGGCGCCGTTCCCGCTCGGCGGCGCGCCGTCGCCCGCCAGTGGCATGTTCATGGTCATGATCTGTCCGTCGGTTGGCCCGGATGGGGCTCGGGGTTCCATTCGGCCCTAAACATGGAGCGGCAGGCGCCAATTTACAATTCATGGGAGCGTCGCGAGGCGGCCGAAACGCAGCCGTCCGCACCATATTGCCTTTGGCGCACGCAAAACGATATAAGCCGGCCTTGGGTCGCACGCGGCCCTTACGAGCGGGTGTAGCTCAGGGGTAGAGCACAACCTTGCCAAGGTTGGGGTCGAGGGTTCGAATCCCTTCGCCCGCTCCAATTTTCCCAACCAATGCAATGCGTTATGTGATGTGGCGCCGGCCGCACCGACTCGGTGCAGGCGACGGTCATCACGCTGAGCCGATTTCGCCGATCAAAAGCATGCCTTTTTGCCGGTGCCCGTCGCCGCTCGAACGCGTCGGCCGACCCCAGCTTCGGACCGACGCACCACCCCCCTCGCCGGACAATGGGACTCAAAATAGCGCATTGGCTTCTGGCGTTGGAATCGGCGGGCAGGATGCGCTGCCGGACGCTGCCGGAAGTCTCGTTATCGCCGCGCGAGGCCCTTCTTTTCCCCAAACTCGCCGGTCTTTAGGCACTCGGAGTAACGGGACACGCATTTCGCGTTGCAGGTGTTTGCTTTTGGACCGGAAGCGCCAGCGTTCTTGTAGCAGCCGTCGAAACATTTGCCTCGGACATCCGTGCAGGTGTTCGCGCCTGCGGTCGTATTGGGCTTGCTTTGACCGCCTTTGCCCTTGGAGGTTCCTCTTTTGACCTGCTCCCTGAATTTCAGGAATTCACTCTTTGAGAGGTAGCCGTCGGAGTCTGTATCGAATTTGGCAAAAGCCTGGTCACTTCCCCCGAACTCGGCAGACGAAACCTTACCGTCGTGATCCTTGTCGGTAGCGACGAATATCTCTTCGGGAGTTCTTTTCGCGCCTGCGGTCGGGTTGGGCTTGCTTTGACCGCCTGTACCCGTCGGGGCACCTCCCTTGACCTGGTCCGATCTCTTCCAAGTGCCGTCCTCTTGGCAAGCAGACGGCACGGCCTGTTGGTTCGTCGCGTGTTGAATTCTGAATTGCGCCAACGCTGTAGAGCTTGCCGTCTTGCAGGCAACCAGCGGCCCCATCCGATGTGGGCTTCCATGTCGAATCCAGGCCGCAAACCATGACACCACTGCCAGCCCGCACGGTCGCACCAGGCGAATATCCCGAACCGGCCAGCCAGCATTGCGGGGTCGGCCCGGCATTGGTTGCCTGGCTCCACGCCGGCGTTGTTGCCAGCGCCGCGACCAGGATCAATCCGGCCCGCAAACCTGTCACGTTGTTTTCCCGCCTTGGTTGGGAGCAGGCAGGTCAAGTCTAGCAAAATGAAGCTGTGAGGCTACCCCGGCAAGGTTCAGCGATGCCAGGCACATTCCAGGCGGACTGGCCGGCCATGCCGCCAAGCCCCGCCCGTCGGCGGGCGCTCGAACTGGCCGCGCGCGATCTGCGCCGCCACCGCTAGCGGAAAACGCGCGACTGTCGGTTCGGGCGGTGAAGCAGGTGGCTACTTCTTCCCCGCTTCACGAATGGCCGCACCCTGGAAGGGGCCGCCGAAGAGTGCCGATATCACGCACACATCGAACAGGCCGGCCAGCAGCGGCACCAGCCCGATGACGATCAGGACAATGCCGGCGATCGACGGCAGGAGCATATAGCCCCACACGATGAGCACGATGCCCGCCACAATGCGCGTAACGCGCCCCGCGCCGGTGGCGAAGAACTGTCCTAATGCACTCCGGTAGAAATCCACGACGTGTTCTCCTTAATTGTCTTTGGCGCGATTCGCGATGAAGCCCACCTGACTGCATTTATGCGCGCAACGGACGGCCGGTAGTTTGCGTTGGGTCAAGTCATCCACCATCGCCCGGCAGTCCGGGATTTCTCAGACGGCCGTGAAGCAGGCGCTGGCTCAATTTCGGCGTGGGCGGAAGTCCTGACTGCCAGCCGCCCAGCGAGCAAATCAGAGCGCGCTCCAGCCAAGGGCAATCGGGTCGGCCAGCAGGATCAAGGCGATGACCGCAATAATCAGGGCGATCCCGAAGACCGCACCGAAATCTTCCCACGCACCGCGGGCCGCTGCCGACTGCTTTGCGGCTTTCAGCAGCCGTCCCGACTCTGCCACGGCCGGATAACTTGCCTGTGTGATGTGGGTCTTGCTTGCGACTTCGATCATCTGAGCGCCCTCCTCTCAGAGCGGCCGCCCTACCCCTTTCCTAATTGGTGACCGGGACCCTCGACCGGTAGGAGCGTAATTGTCGCGGGGTGATGGTTTTGCGCGCTATCGCGGCACGAACATCGATGCGGCGGACTTGGCGTTGGACGGTCACCGGGGGATGAGGACAAGCGTGGCGTAAGTTGCTTCCTTTGGTTCAGCCCCGTGAATAGACTTTTGGCATGGGTGAACGGGCACCATTCCGCTTCCGGTGGGTATCGGGCCAACATGGTGCTTCTCGCCGAGGATCTGAAAGTGCGCGGGATCTGCATTGACGGCAACGCCGACGGCAAATCCTGATCGGGGGCTCAATGGTCAACAAAAGCGTTCTGGTCGTCGGCCTCGGCAACATGGGCATGAGTCACGCACTCGCCTACACCCGTATCGACGGCTTTGAAGTGGTCGGTGTTTGCGAGCGCGGGATCGCCGAAAGAAAGCTGCCGGCGGCGCTTTCCGGCGCCCGGCGGTTCGCCAGCTTTGACAAAGCCCTTGCCGAACTGAAGCCCGATGTCGTGTCGATCAACACCTGGTCGAACACCCATGCCGATTATGCGATCAAGGCGATGCGCGCCGGCGCCCATGTCTTCCTTGAGAAGCCAATTGCCGAAACGGTCGCGGATGCGGAAAACGTGGCGGCCGTGGCAACGGAAACCGGCCGCAAGGTCGTCGTTGGCTATATCCTGCGCCATCATCCGTCGTGGACGAAATTCATTGAGGTGGCCCGCACGCTCGGCACACCGCTGGTGTTCAGGATGAACCTCAACCAGCAGTCCAGCGGCGCCCAGTGGGAGACGCACAAACGGCTGCTGCAGACATTGGCGCCGATCGTCGATTGCGGCGTCCACTACGTCGACGTCTGGTGCCAGATTACCCGGGCCGCGCCGACGAGTGTTCATGCCGTCGGCGCGCGGCTGACCGAGGACATGCCCGCGGGCATGTACAACTACGGTCACTTCGAGGTCACTTTCGACGACGGTTCGGTCGGCTGGTACGAGTCTGGATGGGGGCCGATGATGAGCGAGACGGCTTACTTCGTGAAGGACGTGATCGGCCCGAAGGGGTCCGTCTCGATCGTCATGGCGGAGAGCGCCGAGGCGGAAACCAAATCGGCCGACATCAACACGCACACCAAGACCAACCAGATCCTCTATCATCCGGCCGAGTTGGCGGCGGACGGGTCTCCGGCGAGGCCGGACCAGCGGATCACGACAACCGACGAACCCGAGTCACGATGAGCTTTGCGAACGCGAGCAGCGATTCCTGCTCAACGCCATCGACAAGAACCTCGACCTCGCGGAACACCTCGCGGACGCCGTCAAGAGCCTGCGCATTGTGCTGGCGGCAGACCAGTCGGTTCGTACGGGAAAGGTCGTGAGGCTCTGAACGCCTTCATCGGTCCAGGGCGTTATGCGCGTTCCGGCGTGGCCGGTCGTCGTGGTCATCACGCGGCCGACGGGCCCGAGAATGACCGGGGGGGATCAGCGCGGCGCGGCAGCGAGTCGGTGGGCGCGGGCGGACGGCGCAAAGTTGTTGGGATAGGGGCGGCCGGGAACCAGTCGACCGTCGCTGACGAAGCCTTCCGGCCGGTCCTTGAGTTCCGCGACCAGACGGGAGCGCCACCGGTCGATGCGCTCGCGCGGTCCGCTTTCGATCAGATTGCGGCACTCGGTGGGGTCGGAGACGAGGTCGAAGAACTGCTCGCGGCCGTCGCGGGCGAACCAGATGAACTTCTCGCGCCCGTCGGTCAGCGTGTGATGCGGCATGTCGTTGATGCCGTAGCTGTGCTCGATGTGCAGGTAGTCGCGCCAGGCCGGCCGCTCGCCGCGCATCAGCGGCAGCAGGCTGCGCCCGTCGACGGTGTCGGGAACCGGCTCGCCGGCAAACTCGAGCACGGTGGGCATGATGTCCTCAAGCGCCACGGGCAGGTCGACGACATCGCCCTTCGGAAGGCCGAACCGCTCCGGCGCCGAGATCAGCAGGGGGACGCGCGCGGCGCTCTCGTAGGGCAGGCTCTTGCGGAAGAAGTAGTGGTCGCCGAGCATCTCGCCGTGGTCGCTGGTGAAAAGGACGACGGTGTTGCTGCCGGTCCGATCGATGCCGTCGACCGGATTGAGGAGCCGCCGGATCTGGTCGTCCACGTGGTTGATCAGGCCGTAGTAGCCGGCGCGCGCGCGACCGCAGCGCCTCGCCCTTGAGATCGACTTCAAGATTGCTGACGTCGCGCCCGCGGCCGCCATTCTCCGGCGGCGTCGCCCAGTCGCCGATCACGGGCGGCGGCAGCTCCTGCCGCAGATAGCGATCGAAATAGAAGGCCGGCGGGATGAGCGGCGGATGCGGCGCCAGGAACGACACGACAAGGAAATAGGGGCAGGACGGATCGCGGTTGCGCAGGAAGCGCAGCGCCTCGTTCACGGTCCACGTCGTCTGGTGCAGCGCCTCGTCGAGGTGCCAGGGGCGCGCCGTCCAGTCGTTGTGCATGACGCCGGACGAGTAGTAGTCACCGGCCGGCTGGAAGCTCCGCGTCGGCACATGGTCGAGCAGCCAGTCGCGGTAGTAGCCATGGTGATCGACCATGTGGTCGAAGCCGTAGCGCTTGGTCGGCGGGTACTGGTGCATGCCGCGGCCGACGAGTTGCGTCTGGTAGCCGGCGCGCTTCAGGGCGCTCGGCATGGAAATCGCGGCGTCCCATTCCTCGCTCTCGTAGAAGCCGACGACGCCGTGGGTCGAGGGGAACTGGCCTGACATGAGCGATCGCCGCGCCGGGATGCACACCGGGCAGGTCGTGTAGGCCTTGGAGAAGCGCGTGCCCGCGCCGGCGATGCTGTCCATGTTCGGCGTGAGCAGGACCGGGTGATCCTCCACGCCGAGGCAGTCGCCGCGCTGCTGGTCCGTCATGATCAGCAGGATGTTGGGACGGGTGTCAGGCGGGGCCATCTTGCGCCTCCCTCAGTGCTTGAGCAGGTAAATGGGGCTCGACCAGGCCCGTGTTCCGTCTTCCAGCGTCGCGCGCACATAGATCGCGTTGTCACGGCCGGTCACCAGCGGGATGCTGCGGGTGATCTGCATGGACGGGCTCAGCGCGGCGTCGGGCAACCGGTTGATGCGGATGAGGCGGGGCAGGGGGCCATCGACGGCGAAGGTCCGGTCTTCCATCGCCAGCGTGCCGATGTCCTCCGACAGCGTAATCAGCGGGGTGCGCACGTCGAGTCGTGCCCCGGCGGAGCCGTCCAGCCAGAGATCGACGCCGCCGAAATTGCCGGTGGTGATCAGCTTCCAGCTCACCCTGGCGGTGTCTTCAAGGCGCAGCTCCTTGTCGGGGTTGAAGAAATTGATCGCCTTTGCCGAGCGGATCGAGGCGCCGGAGATCTCCGCGACGCCGTCCCAAATCACCTGCCGGAAGCGTCCGCGGTAGCTGGCGCCCTCCATGAGGATGCGGATGCGCCTGCCGAGATCGGCTTCGGCGTAGCCGTGGATCGTCTCGACATGGTCGAGGCCGTTGTAAATGTCGAGCCGCTCGATCCCCGCCGAGGCTTCCACCGTTACCGCAAGTTCGGCGGCGTCGGCAGCGGTCTCGGCAATGTCGCCCATCATCAAGGCGGTGGCCGGCGCGGTCTTGTACGGCCCGAGAACGGGGTCGCGATCGCAAAGATCGGCAGCGAGGCTCGCCTTCACGTCGAGACGCAGGCGGCCGTTCGGGCCGCCGGTCGTCCCGTAGTGATGGCGCCGACGCAGGCCGTCGACCACGGCCTCGCGCGTCAGCTCGGGGATCAGCATGCAGGTGAGACCGCCGATCGCGCCGAAGCTCGACGCTCCCGGATATTCCGCGCCAGGCCGCCCCTTGTGGCCGTCGGAATTCGCCACCACGCCGACGCGATGGCCGAGCTTCAGGGCATCGTGCAGGAGCCATTCGAATGTCCCCCATGACGAATGCACCTCGACCGCCGTTTCCAGCCGGGGATGGTGGGCGATCGTGATATCGGCATAGCGTCCGCCGCAATGGGCGAAGCAAATGGCGTCCTCGCCCGCCTTGTCGAGCGCCTCGAACAGCGCGCCGGCCGTGGGGCAATCGAACGACAGGTCGGAACGATCCGGGATCAGCGCGTGCGATGAGCGCCTGATGGGCCGGCCCTCGCTGGTGAAGAACACGTTGCGGTCACCGCCAAGCGCGGTGTTCCCCGACCATTCGTAGCCGGGCAGTGTCACGAAGCGGCCGGGCGTGTTGCGCGCGGCAGTCTCGTCGTTGAGCGTCCGCCAGAAATCCTCGGTGATCTGGAAGTCGTTGCCCTGATGGGAGGCAATGTCGAGGAATGCCTCGTCGCGGGCGAAGTCGAAATAGCGTGCGACCCTGCCGGTGCCGATGGTCTCCTCGGACTGCGCGTGAAAATCCGCCCAATAGGGAAGGAGGTCCGCCTCCGCGGCAATCACCATGCGCTGCGAAGCGACTGTTGCGCCGCTTTCGTCCAGCAGCGACAGGACGAGCGTGCCGGCTTCCGCACAGCTCAGCCCCTCCACCCGCAGCATCGTCCTGCCGGCGCCGATGGTCACCGATTCCGGCAGGCCCTTCACCGGCAGAGTGGATTTCAGGGCGAAGCTGCGATCGCTCCGGTCGGACGGATTGCCCCAGCGGTCCTCCGCCTTGATGCCGATGGCGAAATCCTGCCCGGTGCGGCGCAGGCTCGGCGCCATCAACAGGTGACGCACCGGCGAGCCGGGCACGATGGCGATCTCCGGCTGCGCGGGGAGCGACTGGAACGTGAAGGTGGCGACCGGGTCGACGAGCACGTGGAACTCGAACGTCTCCTCGACGAAGGTCTGGACGCGCATGCCCGGCGAGCCGCCGCTCTTGTCGCCGAAGACAATGGTGATGGTGTCGCCTTCCTTGAGGTAGCCGTTGACGACCTTGACGTAGACCGTCTGGTCGAAGGGGCGGACGTTGCCCTTCTGGTCGAAGCGGTACTCAAGCACGGCGTTGTTGGAGGCGCGGACCACCGTGTAGCCCGCGCCGGCGGGTTCGGTGAATTGCGGCTTGGAGTGATCGGCCGCGAAACGGAAGCAGACGCGCAGCGCGCCGCTGTCGTCGATCCCGTAGCGGCCGGCCGTATAGACGAGGGTGAACGTCTGCCAGGAACCGGCCTCGACGGGGCCGTCCGGCGTCAGTCGGGCGCTGCCGAGGTCGCCGGGATCGAGCGGCGCCTGCAGCGGAGCGCATTGCAGGCCGCCGCCGGAGCCCTGGTCGATTGTCACCTTCGTCAAGCCCGATGTGCTCCCATGATGTTCATGCCGATGTGTCGTTGCGGCGCATGCCCGGTGGCCCTTCCGTGCCGAGCCCGACGCGTGCGCCTTCCAGTTCGAGGACCATGTCGAAGGCGACGTTGCCGAGGTTGACGTCGGCACCGATGCTGCGGATCAGGCCCTTCTTCATGTCCTCGATCAGGCTTTCCGAGACCGTCGGGATCCATGGCCCGGGCAGCTCGATCATCACGCGGCGCATGTCGAGCATGGCAGTCACCCGATCGAGCGCCGTCTGCTTGATCTTGCCGCCCTCGATGAATTCGGCGGCCTCGACCAGCACCAGTTCAGCGCCGGCATCAAGGGAGAGCCGCGCCTGCCGGATCAGCTCGTCCGTGTCCGTCGCCTCGTGCTTGGCGCCGACCTCGCTGAACACCTTGAGGCCGTGGCCGTGGCACGCATCGATCAGCCGCAGCCGATCCTCGTCGGCAATGTCGACGACATTGTCGGAGATTTCGATGGCCGTGAAGCCGAGCCGCGCCGTTTCGGCGATGTAGGGGGCAACGCCATCCAGTCCCTGCGTGTGGATCACGTATTCCATGAACTGGCCGCCCGGGAACACGTCGCACCGATGCTGACGGTAGAGGGCGATCTTGCGGGTCAGGTAGTCCCCGGAATAAAGGCGCGCGCTGCCGACCTTGATCTTGCCGACGTCGAGATAATTCCCGGCCATGGCCAAGCCATCGGCGAGCGCGCCGAGGGGCACGCCACCGTCGACGACCATTGTCAGACCGTGGCTGCGAGGCTTCTCCGTCTGCCGCGGCACCACGATCGGCACCATCGCGAAAGGGGATGTCCCGGTCATCTGGCTCGCCATCGCTTCGATTGCCCCTAACGTTGCCCGGACAGCGGGCCGTCCCGCCAGTCGGCGATCTTCTCCAGCGGGTAGATCGGCCGCGGCAGGCGCTTCCAGGGCAGAGTGTAGACGTCCGACTGCCCGGGACCCCTGGTGTCGACGCGAATGACCTCTGACGTGATGTCTCGGAAGAATTGGAAGTTCGACGCCGTCTTGAGCACGGCCATCTTGTAGTCGGTCGGCTCGACGCCCATGCCGCGGTAGACGCCGGGCATGTTGCCGGCGCCACCGCGGAGCTCCGTTATGAGCAGTGTCGCCGGGCCGACATCGAAGATCACCGCCGTGCCGAGATCGACCTCGGCCGCCTGATGGTAGTTGACCGGCACGAGCCCGCCACCGACCTTGCGCACGGTGCCGGTCACCTCGAGCGGCGTGAAGAACTCGGTGGCGACGTGCCCACCCAGCGGCAGCGTGACCGTGGCGCCTTCGCCGGCCTCCGCCAGGCGCCTCGCGGTCTGCGGCGCGATCATCGGCACAAGGGCGCGGCCCTTGATGCGCAAGCGCAGCATCGCCTCCAGAATGACGTTGCTGTCGCCGGCGGCGCCGCCGAAGACGGTGTCGCCGGTGTCGCTGAGGACGACCACGCCTTTCGGCGCGGCGTCAGCCTTCAGGATCGCCTCGTCAACCGGCAGCGCCTCGCGGACGAGGAAGTCGTCGCGGAGCGACCAGGCAAGGTCGGCGAGTTCGTCAGCGAGCCTGTCGGCAAGCGCCTGATCGTGGTTGGTGACCACGACCGTCGCCCAGCCACCCTCGCTGACATCGAGCCACGGCTGCATCGGATAGTTCGATGCCTGCAGGACGCGCGGATCCTCCGCCTCCATGGCGCGGGCGCGGTCGAACCAGGTCTTCATCGGCGGTCTGGAGGTCAGGAACTGCTCCTGATGCGTGACCAGGGGAATCTTCCGCCACGCCATGGTCGGCTTCAGCTTCTCCCGAATGATGCGCAGCAGCAGCTTCGTGCCGACGATGCCGGTGTCGAGCAGGTTGTGCGGCTGGGTGCGGTGGCCGACGATGGCGTCGCAGTTGGCGACCATCTTGCCGGTGATGTCGGCGTGGTGGTCGAGCATCAGGACGATCGGCACGTCTTTGCCGATGACAGAGCGGCAGAGCTTGGTGAATTCGGCGTCGGCGTCGTCGATGCCCTCCGCCGCGCAGGCGCCGTGCAGGATGAGCGCCAGTCCATCAAGCCTGCCAGCATTGGCGAGGCCCTCGCGCATCGTCCTGGCAAAGAAGTCGAAGGCTTCCCTGGAGATGCGCCCGCCAGCGCCCGAGAAGGCGCGGATGATCGGCACCGTCTCGACCTCGAGGCCGGATTCCTCGATGGCCTGAATGTAGCCGCCGGTTTGGCCGTAGCCCTTCGCCCTGGTGAGAATGTCGGCACCGAGATCGAGGAAGGTGTCGCGGAACGCCTGCAGGCCGGTCGGCAGCGGATTGAAGTCGTTGGTTTCCTGCGCGACGTGAATAAGGGCGATACGCATGTCCTGTCTCCGTGTGCGCCTGGCGGCCTGGCTTGCGACCGCTGCTCAGCCGTCCAGACCGAGGGGATCGGGATCGAGCGGCCAGATCGGCCGTTGCAGTCGCTTGAAGGGCAGCGCCTTCCAGTCCGGGTTGCTGGTGCCGGGCGTCGCGACGAAGAGCTGGTCGCGGGTGATCGGCCGGAAGATGTCGCGGTGCTTGTAGAGGTTCTTGATCGCGATCACCTGCTTGTCGGCGATCGTGATGCCGTGGCTTTCGAAGATGCTCGGCGTGAAGACATTGGAGCGCCGGGTGGTGAGCATCACCTCGATGCCCTCGACGCGCACCACGGCGATGTCGCCGATGTCGAGGCGCTCGCCGCGAAGCGCCTGCTGGAAGGCATTCTCCTTGAGAAGCAGCACCTCGGCATCGGCATCGAGCGGCGGGCCGGAGTGCGGCTCGAACTTGCCGCCGATGCGCAGCTTCAGGCGGGCTCCGACGCCCACCCGCTCGCAGACGCCGACCGCCATCGGGTCCCAGATCGGCACCACGGCCGCATTGCGGATGCCCGCATCGATCAGCGCGCGCAACACGTGGGTCGTGTCGCCCGGCGCGCCGCTGCCGACCTGGTCGGCCGTATCGGCAAGGAGTAGCGGCTTGTCCCCCTTCTTCTTCGCTTCCTCGATTGCCTCGGCGAACGGCGTGAAGGGCAGGGTGGCTTCGGCGCGCGACCGCGTAGAAGCGCTTGCCGAAATCCTCCGCCGCGCGCTTCGCGATCGCCTCGCTTCGGTCGGCGATGGCCAGCATCCTGGCGCCGGCCAGCGGCACGTCCGCCCATGGGAAACCGTGGTTCAGCGAAAGGGAGAGGATGCCGTCCTTGCCCTCGGCGCGCATACATCTCGCGCGACGAAATCGACCATCGGCCCTTCGCGCGTCGTCGGGAAGAGCCCCATCACGCGACAGTCGAAGAGCGCCATCACCGGCTCGATCTCGCCGGCAAGCGTGCGCCGCATCAGGTCGAACAGGTCGCCGGCCCGCTCGGCGTAGTCGTTGTGCGGATAGGCCTTGTAGATGACGATCAGGTCGGCGGCGTCGACGATGCGTGTTGTCCATGTGGGCATGGAGATCGAGCTCGACGCCGATCCGACGTCTTCGGCCCGGCGATCTTGCGCATGCGGCTCGACGAGATCGCCCTCGCAGTCGTCATAGCCGTCGGCGACCATCGCGCCGTGCAGGAAGAGCAGCACCGCGTCGACCGGCGCCGGCGGCGGCGAGGTCGCTCAGGATGCGGTCGCGCATGGACTCGTAGGCGGCGCGCGTCGTCGGGCCGGCCGGCGCGGCGAGGCGTGCAGGCCCTGCACGACCTCCCAGCCGAGGTCGCGCGCGCTCCTGATCCAGTGCTGTGTCGGCGCCGTCATTGGCGTCAGCGGGCAGGTTCTCGATGCCGCCTTCGGCCCACATGCCCGTCCGGAAATCCTCTATCCCCGTCGGGAAGGATGCGAAGGTGTTGGTCTCGGTGCCGAGACCGGCGAGAAACAGGCGCATGCTTGTCTGTCCCGTCCGTTGTCGCTCGGAGCCGCGCTACCAAACCGTCCAGCCGCCATCGACGGCGAGGTTCTGTCCGGTGATGAAGGCTGCGGCGGGGGAGGCGAGGAAGGCCACCGCGCCGCCGAGGTCGACCGGCACGCCGGGTCGGCCGAGCGGCGTCTGCGCGTCCATGCGTGCGCGGCGCTCGGGGTCGAACGTGCCGCGGCCCGGGATCACGCTGGCATAGGGATCATTATCGGGGAGCGGAAACATGCCGGGGCTGACGGCGTTGACGGTGATGCCCGTCTGGCCGAGCTTGGCGGCAAGGAAATGGGTCAGGCCGATCATCGCGTGCTTGGCGGCGGTGTAGGCTCCGCAGTCCTTGCCGGGCGGCCGATTCTATCGGGTTCGGCGCGACCATGCCGTAGACCGAGGCGATGTTGATGATCCGACCCCAGCCGCGCTCCTTCATGCCGGGCACGAAGGTCTGCGCCAGCCGGTTCGCCGAGACGACATTCAGGTTGTAGGTGTAGAGCCAGTGCTCGGCCGTCTGCTCTTCCCATTTGCCGTCATGGGGATCGCCGCCGGCATTGTTGACGATGATGTCGAAATGGGTGCCGTCCTCGAGCAGCCGGTCGTAGGTGTTGTCCTGCACGAGATCGGCGACGAAATGGCGGTGTCCCGGCCCGAGCCGCTCGACCGCCGCCGTGAGGAAGCGTTCGGTGCGTCCGAGAACCGTCACTTGCGCGCCCTGCGCGGCAACGGCGCGTGCCATCGCCAGGCCGAGATGCGTACCGCCGCCGGTCACCAGCGCGTTGCGGCCCTTCAGCGAATAGCCGTCGGGAAGAGGCGTGCTTTCGGTCAAGGTCGTCACTCCCCTTGTGATGCGTCCCGCAGGCGGCCGTTCCTTGCGGTGCGCCCTTGCGCGGCGCTTTGCGCCCCGCGCGGGGATCGTCATTCGAATAGCGGAGGATACGGAGGGTCAAAAATCCACTGCAAGAACCACAGGTTCCGCCTAACGGAATTCGCTGAAGAACTTTGTGTTCATCTTGGCGGAGATGGACTCCGCGACGGCGCGAACCTGCGCGGCCGCCTGCGAGGTCAGCTTGCGCGGCATGCGCATGATAGGCGCGGAGATGCTCACCGCCGCGATCGGGTGGCCTGCCTCGTCGAGGATGGGCGCGCCGATGCACATCGCGCCGTCCTCGTTCTCACCGGTCTCGATCGCGTAGCCGACATTGCGGATACGGCGGAGTTGCGAGCCAAGCGATACCTTGTCGATGACCGTCCTGCCGGTGCGTTCCGAAAGCGGGATGGAGAGATACCGCTCCAGCTTGTCCTCCGGCAGGTAGGCGAGGATCGCCTTGCCGAGCGCGGTGGAGTGCATCGGATGGGTTTCGCCGATGCGCGTCTGCATGCGCAGCGCGCGGTTGGCGACGACGAGATCGACGTAGACGATCATGTCCTCGCGGGCGATGGCGAGGTTCACCGTCTCGTTGAACTTCCGCATCAGCTCGTCCATCGCCGGGCGCGCGAGCTGGCGGAGGCTGCTGATATCCGTATCGGCCTTGGCGATGGTCAGAACGCGCTCGCCAACCCAGTAGCGATCGGTCGCTGAATTGTGACGCAGAAAACCCGCTTCGACCAGCGTCTGGAGATAGCGGAACGTCGTCGTCTTGGGGATCTTGAGAGCGGCGCTCACGGTGGTGAGCGTCAGGTCGCGGCCGCTCTCGGCGACGTAGGCGAGCACCGCGAGGGCTTTCGCAACAGGTTGAACCCGATAGGGATTTTTCGATCCGGCAGCCATCGGTTCCCGCCCTCCGAACACCACTGAACACCGCCGTTTCGATTTTCGCAAGATGGAACGTGCGTTCCTTTACAGGCATTTCGGTCCTGTGGTGCGATGGGCAGATCGAGGGGTAGGGAAGTTCCCCTCCGCGACATCGAAACGGAACACGTTTTGACATGCGGATTGACACGGCGACGGGCAGTCAAGATCTCCTGAGCTTCGATCGTTCGGCTCAGATCATTGCGGACGCCAGCCGGTTCGTGGCCGGCGGCGTGAACAGCAATTTCCGCCTCGGCATGGCGCCCGGGCCGCTCGTCTTTCACCACGGCGAGGGTCCCTACCTCTACGACATCGATGGCAACCGGCTGATCGACTACTACTGCGGCATGGGGGCGATGATCCTCGGCCACAAGCCGCCGGCCGTGGTTGCCGCCGTCAAGGCGCAGGTCGATCTGGGCATTCTCTATGCCGGCCAGTCCGAGATCGAGTTCGCGGCGGCGAAGCTGATCTGCGACCGCATCCCGTCCGCCGAGCGCCTGCGTTTCGGGTCGGCCGGCTCGGAGGTCGCGCAGGCGGCGATCCGGCTCGCGCGCGCCGCCACCGGACGCAAGACCATCATCAAGTTCGAAGGGCACTATCACGGCTGGTTCGACAACGTGCTGTGGTCGACGGCGCCGGCGCTCAACGCCGCCGGTCCGGCGAGCGAGCCCGTGGCCGTGCCGGGCAGCATCGGGCAGGACGAGGACGAAGGCGCGAAGCTCGCGATCCTCGGCTGGAACGACCTCGAGGCGCTGGAGCGCCGGCTTGCCGTCGGCGACATCGCCGGTGTCATCATGGAGCCGGCGATGTGCAACCAGGGCGCCATCGCGCCGGCCGAGGGATATCTCGAAGGCGCCCTCGCCGCCTGCCGTCGGCATGGCGCGATACTGATCTTCGACGAGGTGATTACCGGTTTCCGTCTGGGACCGGCGGGCGCGCAAGGCCTGTTCGGCGTCACGCCCGATATCGCGATCTTCGCCAAGGCTATCGCCAACGGGTTCCCCGTTGCAGCGATCGTCGGTCGGAGCGAATTGATGGACCTGTTCGCCACCGGTGGCGTGTTGCACGGCGGCACGTTCAACTCGCAGCCGGTGACCATGGCCGCGCTTATGGCGACGCAGCGGGCGCTGACGCCGGAGACCTACGAGCGCGCCTCGGCGATGGGCAGGCGGTTGCAGGACGGCATCCGCGACGCCTTGGTCGACGCCGGCATCGTGGCGCAGGTGGTTGGTTTCCCACTCGCCTTCCACGTCGCGTTCGGCCTTCAGGCCCCCGCGCGGAACTACCGTGATCTCGCCGGCTCCGACAAGGCCGGCTATGCGCGCTTCGTGCTGGCGCTGTTGCGCCGCGGCGTGCGGGTCCTCGAGCGCGGGGCGTGGTTCGTTTCCACTGAACACGATGAGGGGGTGGTCGACGCCACCCTCGAGGCGGTGCGTGCGGCAGCGACGGAGGTGGCGCCGCAGCTCGCCCGGTGAGGTCTCTATTGGGGTGGCATCGGCCACCGGTTCAGGAGGTGCCGAAAGGCACGCATGACGGAAAGGGGTCTGAGATGCTTACGTTGAGTGCAAGACTATCCGCGGCGGGTGGGCCGGCGCTGGCCGTGGCCCGCGATCTGGCCGGCACCGTTGGCCGGAGCGGAGCGAAACTGGCGGCGGCGGCGATCGCTGCGGCCGCGATTTCCTGGGCGCCGGCACCGGCGCTGGCCCTCGGGCCGCATACGACGACGCTTACCTGGTCGCACCCGCAGGAGCCGCCGAACTGGGACTACCTCAAGACGGGCGCCAGCGCGCTCATGGTGCCGGTGTTCCACAACGTGCTCGAGCCGCTCGTGGAGCTGAAGGGCGACGGCAGTGTGGCGCCGCTTCTGGCCACTTCCTGGACGGTCAGCGACGACGGACTCGTCTACACCTTCAAGATCCGTGAGGCGAAGTTCCACGACGGCACTGACCTCGATGCTGGCGACGTCGTCTACTCGATCATGAAGAACAAGGAGTTGCCGCTCGCCAACACCAAGGTCCCGCTGACGCCGGTGGTGAAGGTCGAGGCGATCGACCCCCGCACCGTCAGGATGACGTTGAGCAAGCCGAGCCAGCGTCTGCTCAAGGAGCTTGGCCAGAACTCCGGCATCATCGTGCCTGAGGGCGCGGCGGAGAAGTATGACTTCGCCAAGGGCGAGCTGATCGGAACCGGCCCGTACACGTTCGGCGACTATCGGCCGGACGTGGACGTGACCCTTACGCGCTTCGAGGATTACTGGGGCGACAAGCCGTACTTCACGAAGATCGTCCACCGCTTCATCCCGGACGAGACCGCGGCGATCAACGCGCTGCTTGCCGGCGAGATCGATATGGTCGCCAGCGTTTTCGGCGAGGGGCTCGACCGGTTGAAGAGCGTTGCGGACAACCCGGACTTCAAGGTCCTCCTCCCGGCTCCGATGGAGATCAACTACATCTTCCTGTCGACGCACAAGAAGGAGCTCAGGGATCTGCGGGTTCGCCAGGCGATTGCCTATGCCGTCAACCACGACGACATCCTTCAGGGCGCGCAGGCTGGTTACGGCCGCACCGTTTGCCAGTGGGTGATCCCGGCTGGCGAGCCTTGGGACAGCGACTACTGCCCGTATGCCTACAATCCCGACAAGGCGAAGGAACTCCTCAAGGAGGCCGGCCAGACCAACCTCACGCTCGACTTCCCCTTCATCACCGTTGCCGAGCATCCGGTGATCAAGGACATCCTGGTCGAGCAGATGGCTGCCGTCGGCATCACCCTGAAGCCGCGGGCGCTCGATCTCGCCACCTGGCTTGAGCAGGTCAACACCAATGGCGACTACGAATTCTCGAACCTGACCTCGAACGTCAAGGCGGAGTCCTTCGTCTGCAAGGGTGGCCGCCAGCCGCTTGGCCGGCCGGACTCGGAGGTTTGCGACGAGAAGTTCGACCAGATGGCCGCCGCATCTGACTCGATCCTCAATCACGATGAGTACGTGAAGGCCATGGCTGCGATGACCAAGCAGTTCGCAGACAGCGCCTGGGTTATCCCGATCCACCAAAAGGCCACGCCGACCCTGACGCGTTCAGACCTGGTCGGCCAGAAGCCGTATCGCTTCCGCATTGAGATGGATGCGCGGAAGCTGCACTGGGCCAACTAGGGCCCCCAGCGGGAGGCGTCCCTGACGCCTCCCGCCCTTTATTCGCTACTATCGTCAACCGGCAGGGGCGGACCGAACGGGCTTTCGGGAACGGGCATGAACCTCAGGATCGTGAAGTTGATCGGTCGCGAGGCGCTGACTCTGGCGGCCTCCGCGATTGTAGGGTCCGTGGTGGTTTTCGGCCTCCTCCGTCTGCTCGGTGGCGACGTCGCGCTCATGCTTCTCGGCCAGGACGCCGACCCCGCGGAAGCGGTGGCGCTGCGCGAGCAGCTCGGCCTCAACGATCCGCTTTTCCTGCAA
Source organism: uncultured Alphaproteobacteria bacterium (assembly GCA_963822975.1). Taxonomy (GTDB): domain Bacteria; phylum Pseudomonadota; class Alphaproteobacteria; order Rhizobiales; family Kaistiaceae; genus CAVSRC01. Next base: position 38,429 of record CAWGJV010000019.1, on the reverse strand, counting down.
TATTTCCACTGGATCTCCGGATTCCTGACCGGCGATCTCGGTCAGGCCTACTCCGGCGGCTACGACATCTTCCAGCAGATCGTCGTGCGCATGGGACCGACGGTGATGCTCGCCTTCGGCTCGCTCACCATCTCCATCCTGCTCGCCATCGGCATCGGGACGTTCTCGGCGCTTAATGCCAAGCGGTTCAGCGGAACGGTGATCGATGTGGTCGCGCAGCTCGGCATCGCCATGCCGTCGTTCTGGGCGGCGCTGCTCCTCGTCTACCTCTTCGCGGTCATCCTCGGCTGGTTGCCGGCCGGCGGCTACGTGCCCTTCGTCGAGAACCCGCTCGCCTCACTCCGCTCGATGGTCCTCCCCATCGCGGCGCTCAGTATCAGCACGGCGGCGGTCAAGACGCGCTTCGTGCGTTCGGCCATGCTCGACATCATGAACGAGGACTACATCCGCACCGCCATGGCCAAGGGGCGCACCTTCGGCAGCGCCGTCCTGCGCCATGGCCTCAGGAACGTCGCCATTCCGGTGCTGACCGTCTCCACGCTCCAGCTTGGCAGCCTGCTCGCCGGCGCCATCGTGCTGGAGAACGTGTTCGTGCTGCCGGGCATCGGCCGGCTGCTGCTCGTGGCGGTGAACGGCCGCGAGGTGATGGTCGTCCAGTCGCTCGCCTTCGTCCTCGTGATGATCGTGCTGGTGATGAACTTCCTCATGGACATCGCCTACGGACTGCTTGACCCGAGGATTGCCGACAAGAAGGCGGGGGCGGCGCATGGCTGATCTCGCCACCACGACCGCGCCGCCGGACGGGGCCGACGCCGAGGACCTGGCATCGTTGCGGGCGCCCGCCCGGCGCGTGCCGGCGACGCTCGTCATCGGGGGCGTGCTGGTGGTGCTGGTCGTCGGCGTCGCCATCCTTTCCTTCTTCTGGACCCCGTGGGACCCGGCCAAGCTCAACATCCGCTCGCGCCTCGCGCCGCCGGGCACGCCGGGCTTCCCGCTCGGTACCGACCGGCTTGGCCGCGACATGCTCACCCAGATCATGGTGGGCGCGCGCAACTCGCTTTACGTCAGCATCGTCTCGACGGTGTTCGCGCTGTGCGTCGGCACAATTCTCGGCCTCGTCACGGCCGCTGCCGGCAACCGCTGGCAGTCGATCCTGACGCGTGCCATCGACGTCGGCGTCGCCATCCCGGGCATTCTCGTCGCGCTCGTCCTGGCGACCGCCATCGGGCCGGGCAATACCGCCTCGATCGTCGCCATCGTCATCTGGTTCATCCCGGTCGCCGCCCGGGTCACCATCGGGCCGGCGAAGCAGGTTCTGGCGCTCGATTTCGTCGAAGCTGCCTTCGCCTACGGCCGCAGCAAGATGTTCGTCCTCCTCAACCATGTGCTGCCCAACATCAGCTCCATCCTCATCGTGCAGGCGTCGGTGATGTTCGCCTCCGGCATCCTGGCGGAGGCGGGCCTTTCGTTCATCGGCATCGGCGCCCAGCCGCCGACCGCCTCGTGGGGACGCATCCTCAAGGAAGCGCAACCGATGATCGACGTCGCCCCGACGCTGATGGTCTTTCCGGGTCTTGCCATCATGATCGCGGTGCTTGGCTTCAACCTGCTCGGCGACGGCCTGCGCAGCTATCTCGATCCGCGCCAGATCGCCGTCGAGAGTCACTAGATGCTGTCGATCCGCAACCTGGGAGTCCGCATCGGGGCGCACGAGATCATCAGCATCGAGGCGCTCGACATCGCCGACGGCCGTCGTGTCGGCCTGGTGGGCGAGTCCGGTTCCGGCAAGTCCATGACCGCGATGAGCATCTCGGGGCTCCAGCCGCGGGAGGCCGTGCTTAGCGGCTCGATCGTCTACGAGGGGCGCGAGCTCGTCGGCCTTCCCGATCGTGAACTGGCGCGGGTGAGGGGAGCCCATATCGGCTTCATCCCGCAGGACCCGACGCGCGCGCTCAACCCGACCACACGCGTCGGCAAGCAGGTTGCGGAGGCCTTGCGGCTCAACACGAGCCTCGGTCGCGCCGCGATCCGCCAGCGTACCCTCGAACTGCTCGATCAGGTGCGCCTGCCCGAGCCGGAGGTGCTCGTCCATCGCTTTCCGCACCAGATATCGGGCGGACAGCAGCAGCGTGTGCTGATCGCCATGGCCATCGCCGCCAGTCCGAAGCTGCTCATCGCGGACGAGCCGACGACTGCGCTCGATGTCACCGTGCAGAACGAGATCCTGCGCCTGATCGTCGATCTCAGCACGGCGCATGGCATGAGCCTGCTTTTCGTCAGCCACGAGCTCGGCGTCGTCCGCTCGGTCTGCGATGAGATCGGCGTCATTTATGGCGGGCAGCTGATCGAGTTCGGCTCGTCGCGCGACATCGTCACGCGGCCGCGCCACCGCTACACGAACGCGCTCATCGGCGCCAATCCAGGTCTTGGGCGCGGCGACGAACTGGCGCGGATGATGGGGCGACGCTTCGACGTGATCCGCGGCACGGTGCCGCCGGTCGGCGGGTTTCCGAGCGGCTGCCGCTTTCGCAACCGCTGCGACTGGGCGATCGAGCGCTGTGCAAGCGAGCCGGCGATCCAGACGGCCGGCGAGGACCACCGCTACAAGTGCTGGAACCCGGCCATGCCGGCGGACGAGGAGACGGCGGCATGACCCTCGTTGACGTCCGCAACCTCTATTTCCGCTACACCACCGGCCGGCGGGCCAACGCCGAGGACTGGACGCTGACCGACGTGAACCTGTCGTTGTCGGCGTCGGGAACGCTCGGCATCGTCGGTGAGTCCGGTTCGGGCAAATCGACGCTCATCCGCGTCATGTGCGGCCTGCTTCCGGCCAATGCCGGCGAGATCGTCTTTGACGGACGCAGCATCCGCGACTGGCTGGAAAAGGACGCGCGCGGCTACCGGGCGCGCAACCAGATCGTCTTCCAGAACCCGCGCCGCTCGCTCGACCCGCGCATGACGATCGGAAGCTCGCTGAGCCAGCCTGTCCGCGCCCTCGAGGGCCGCGTTCCAGGCAAATCCGAACTGGGCAGCGGGCTGGAGCGCGTCGGCCTTTCACCCACGCTTCTGGACCGTTATCCGCATCAGCTTTCGGGAGGACAGCTCCAGCGCGTCGCCATCGCGCGGGCTCTCTCGGTCAAGCCGAGCGTGCTCTACGCCGACGAGCCGACCAGCGCGCTCGACGTCTCCGTGCAGGCGCAGGTCCTGAACCTGCTGATGGACCTGCGTGACGAACTGGGCCTCGCCCTCGTCATGGTCACACACAATCTCGCCGTGGTCGGCCGGCTCACCGAGAGCGTGCTGGTGCTCAAGCAAGGCGTTGGCGTCGAGTCCGGACCGACAGTGGAGGTCCTTGCCCATCCCACCAATCCCTACACCGGATCGTTGGTCGAAGCCGCTGAGGAAGTGAGCCTGACCGGCGGCGGCAAACCGATGGCCGCGTCGGCGAATGCCATTCAGGAGCACACGTGACGGTCCCTGCGGCCACGCTCGGCACGGACGCCGATTTCTCCCTCAAGGGGCGGTGCGTTCTCGTCACCGGCGGCAGCCGCGGCATCGGCGCGGCGATCGCCACGCGGTTCGTCGCCTCCGGCGCGCGCGCCGCGGTCACCCATCTCGACGATGCGGTGAGCGTGAAGGCCGTAGCGGAACTGCGCGGGAAACTGGGCGCTGAGAAGCTTCTCCCAATCCTTGCCGACACAGCGGATTCAGCCGCCATGCAGGCGGCAATCGCGGAGGCCTGCGCATTCTTCGACGGTCGGCTTGATACGCTGGTCATCAATGCGGCCGATGTGTCGAAGGCACCGTGGGACAGCATTTCGGTTCCGGCCTGGGATCACATGATGGCGGTCAACCTCCGAGGCGCCTTCGTCGCGGCGCTGCATGCTGCCCCGCGCATGCGGGAGGCCGGCTACGGCAAGATCATCACCATCGGCTCCGTCATGGCCCATATCGGCGACCCGCGAGCGCTGCATTACGTGACCTCGAAGGAGGGGCTAGTCGGGTTCACCCGTTCGCTTGCCCGTGCGGAGGGCAGGTCCGGCATCCGGGTCAATTGCGTCGTTCCCGGCGCGATCGCGACCGAGCGCCATTTCGAGGAGGACGGCAAGCTGGAGCTTGGGCGGCTCGCCGATCTGCAATCGGTCCAGCGCCGCGGCTTTCCGGACGACATCGCGGCTTGCTGCCAGTTTCTGGCGAGCGCCGCCGGCGACTTCATCACCGGCCAGGTTCTCACCGTGGATGGCGGCTGGTCGAACACCTGAAGAAGGGGGTCGGCGGACACGCACCGCGTGGCGACCTCCATGACACATGCTGGCTTCGTTGCGGATCTGAAGGAGAAGACATGGAATACCGTCGACTTGGGAATTCGGACCTCAACGTGTCCATCATGGCGCTCGGCTGCTGGCCGTTCGGTGGCGGCGCCTACTGGGGGGACCAGCCGGAGCAGGACTCCATCGACACGGTTCACGCCGCGCTGGCGGAGGGCATCAATTTCTTCGATACCGCCGAGGGATACGAGAACGGCGAGTCGGAGCGTGTGCTCGGCAAGGCGCTCGTCGGGCGGCGGGACAAGGCAATTGTCGCCACCAAGGTCTCGGGCAAGAACCTCCGCCCGGAGGACGTCGCAACCGCCTGCGAGCGCAGCTTGCGCAACCTGCAGATGGACTATGTCGATCTCTATCAAATTCATTGGCCGAACCACGATGTCCCGCTGGCGGATACCGTCGGCGCGCTGAAACGGCTCAAGGAGCAGGGGAAGATCCGCGCCATCGCGGTCAGCAATTTCGCGGTCCGCGATCTCACCGACATGCTGTCGCTCGGCGAATGCGTCAGCGACCAGCTTCCGTTCAGCCTGCTGTGGCGGGTGATCGAGCGCGAGGTCCAGCCGCTCTGCCTGACGAAGGACGTCGGCATCATCTGCTACAGCCCGCTGGCGCAGGGTCTGCTCACCGGACGCTACGCCAATGCCGACGAGGTCCCCGAAGGGCTGGCGCAATCACGCTGGTACAGCAGCTCGCGTCCGCAGGCGCAGCATGGCGAACCCGGCGCCGAGAAGGAGGTCTTTGACGCTCTCAAGGCGCTCTCCGGCATGGCGGCCGAGCTGAACCTGTCCATGGCAACGATGGCGCTCGCCTGGGTCAAGGCTCAGCCCGGCGTCACGTCGTTCCTGGTCGGCGCGCGCAAACCGCAGGAGCTGGCGTGGAACGTGCCGGTCCTCGATGTCTCGCTGCCGCAGGAGGTGCAGAAGCGCCTCGCCGCGGCAACCGAGCCGGTCAAGCAGAAGCTTGGAACCAACCCGGACATGTGGCTGGTGCCGGGGCGCATGCGCTGAGACGATTTGCCGACGGCCAATTTGGACAGCGGTGGCGCGTACCGTCGCGCTGCCGCTCGGGCCGGGCGCGACGATGCCCTGGCCCGCCTGCGCCGGGCTCAGGTCCGCGGCGCCGGGGCGCAGGAACTCTTCAGAAGAACATGCGATTCCAGGAGCGCGCTCCGACGCGGTCCGGGCCCGGAGCGGATGCGATCGAGCAGGAAACCCGCAGCCGCGCGCCCGATCTCGCCGTAGTTGCGGCTGATACGGGTCAGTTCCGGCGTCATCGTCGGGGCAACGTCCTCGACATCGATGCCAACGAGAGAGACATCGTCGGGGACGACGAGGCGGTGACGGCGAAGGCCGTCGACGACGGCTCGCAACAGGCGGCTGCCGTCGACGATGATCGCGGTCGGCCGCGCGGTGCGTGTGAACAGGACGTTCGCCTGATCGTGCGCCCGCTCTTCCGGCCGGATCTCAACCACGCTCTGCCGGGCAGGGTCGAGACCAGCGGCGGCGATCGCCGCGTCGAAAGCCTGCCGGCGCTCGAAGACCGGCCGTACCGGCAGGCTGGGGATGACCAGCGCCATGCGTGAATGACCGAGCGATGCCAGGTAGCGCACCGTTGCGTGCATCGCCGGAGCGTGGTCGCTGAGGACGACGTCCGCCTCGATCGGCAGTGTCCGGTCGAGGACGACACAGGGCTCCTCGAGCTCGCGCAGCGTGCCGATCATGCGGCTGTCGCCCTCGTTGGCGACGTAGACGATCGTCCCATCCATCCGGTGCGTGCGCAGCATCTCCACCGCGCGCAACTCGTGCTCGCTGCCGTAGCCGCTGCTGACAAGCATCATGCCGTAGCCTTCCGCGGCGAGCGCCCGTTCGGCCGCCTGCGCAACCGCGGCGTTGGGATATGCCAGGATGTCCGGCACCAGGAAGCCGATGGTGCGCGTGAAGCGCGTCCGCATGGCGCGTGCGGCGAGGTTGGGTGCATAGCCGAGCCGGCGCATCGCGTCCTCCACCCGCGTTCGGGTGTCCTCCTTGACCGAGGACGGCGTGTTGAGCACGCGCGACACCGTCACGTTGGAAACGCCGGCAGCGCTGGCGATGTCCTTGATGGTCGGGCGTGGCGCCACGGCAAGTCACCTTGGGCGATGAAAACGTCGTCAATCTGCCATCCGGAATGGCATCATGTCATCAACAAACCGTGGCAAACGGCAATGTTGACGTTTTCATTTTCCTCGGCATGATGGCGATCTCGCCTGGGAAAGGGAGAGCGCCATGCAGCTCAGCAAGAGGCAGATCGAGGCTTACGACCGCGACGGGTTCATCGTGGTGGAGGACGTACTATCGGCGGGCGAGGTCGCCGAACTGCGGCAGGTTACGGACGAGTTCGTCGAGCGGTCGCGGGCGGTCGGCGCCCATGACGACGTCTTCGACCTCGAACCCGGCCATAGCCAGGACGATCCACGCGTGCGCCGCATCAAGGTCCCCCATGCCCAGCACGCCGTCTATGACCGCGTCATGCGTCACCCGAACATCCTGAGCATGCTGCAGCAGCTCGTCAGTCCGGCCATCCGCTTCGACACCTCCAAGCTGAACATGAAGTCCCCGGGCTATGGCGCCGCGGTGGAGTGGCACCAGGACTGGGCCTTCTATCCACACACCAACGACGATCTCTGCGCAGTCGGCGTGATGATGGACGACTGCGAAATGGAAAACGGCCCCCTGCTCTGCATCCCAGGCAGCCACAAGGGCCCGATCCTCGACCATCACGCCGACGGCTATTTCTGCGGCGCCATCGATGCGGCGGCGAGCGGCGTCGATTTCGGCAAGGCCGTCGCCTGCACCGGCAAGGCGGGCAGCATCTCCATCCACCACGCGCGCACCATTCATGGCTCCGCTGTCAACACGTCGACGAAACCGCGCCGCCTGCTGCTCTTCCAGTACCGCGCCGCAGATGCCTGGCCGCTCGCCACCCAGTCGGCAAGCTGGGAGGAGTGGACGGACAAGCTGCTTTGCGGCGACAACGATCCCGTCGTGCCACGGGTGGAGCGGGTGCCGGTGCGCCTGCCTTACCCGCCGCCGAAACATGGGGGCTCGATCTACGAGATCCAGCGCGAGACGAAGAACGCCTATTTCGCTCAGCCGGAGAAGGAAAAGGCCGCCGCCATGTGACGGCGACCGGCCGTGGTGGGTCCCACATCGTGGAACCGGTCACGCCCCCATGGCAGACGAAGGCTGCTCTCCCTTGCCAGGCCGGCCGAACACAAGGCTTACGCGCCCGGAAACCGTTCTGCTATACAGCACGGTCCGCCGGGCCCACTTGCCCGTTCCGGCATGGAAACCGCAACGTCCGCAGGAGCCTTTCGCCATGGTGCGCAAGCGCGCAGAGCAGGCAAACGGGGCCGAAAACGGCGCACAGCCGGTTGCCGCCGTCGAGGTGCGCGTCCAGTCGATCGGCCGGGCCAAGGCCCTGCTCGATGCCATGGGCGGCGGCGGCTGGGTCACCCTCCGCGATCTCGCCGGTGCGACCGGCCTCTTCAAGACGACTGCCTTCAACCTCGTCAACGCCCTGGTCGAGTGCGGCCTTGCCGAGAAGAACCCGGATGCCGGTTCCTACCGCCTCGGCCTCCAGCACGTCCTCTACGGGCGAGCTGTCGAGCGCCGGCTCGACATCCTGTCGATCGCCCGGCCGCACCTCATCGCGCTCTGCGACGAGACGCGCGAGACAATAAACATCGCCCTGCCTTGTCCGGCGGATGCGACGATCGTGGAGAGCTTCGAGGGCAGCCAGGCGCTGCGGGTCACCTCTTATTCAGGCACGCGCGCATCCTACCACTCCACCGCCTGCGGCCGCGCGCTGCTCGCCTATCAGCCGGAAAGCTTCCGCAAGTTCATCTACTCGCTCGGACCGCTCAGCCCGTCGACCAAGCGCACGATCACCGATCCCGACACGCTCGAGGACGTGCTGGAGCGTTGCCGCGTCGACGGCTGGACGGTCGAGATGGAGGAGAACGAGCTCGGCAGCGCCTGCATCGCGGCGCCGATCTTTGGACCGAACAAAGAAGCGGTCGCGTCGGTGAGCATTGCGGGGCCGGCGGCGCGCTTCGATCCGGAGACCGTCAACCGCTTCGGTCAGGTGCTGCTGCGGCACCTTGCCCGGGTCAGCGAAGACCTGAAGACGCCGTCGCGGCTCTAGCCGAAAAGTCGCGCGACGTGGCTTTCGATATCGTCCGGCTTGATGAGCGTCGGCGGCGGCAGCGCAGTCTCGATCGACTTCAGCTCCTTCAGCCCGCTGCCGGTCAGCACCAGAACCACCGCGTCGTCGGCGCCGAGGCGTCCGTCCCGCCGGTCCTTGATCGCGCAGGCGAGCGCCACGGCCGATGCCGGCTCCACGAAAACGCCTTCGCTCTGCGCCAGCCGGAAACGCGCCTCTGCGACCGAGCCGTCATCGACGGCCGATCCCCAGCCGCCGCTGGTGCGCACTCTATCGGCGGCCATGAGACCGTCCGGCGGCGATGGCAATTGCAGTCCGGAGATCAGCGTGTCGCAACGCTCGACACTCGGCGCGTCGCGCTCTCCGCTGAGGAACGCGACGATCGGCGCACAGCCGGCGGGCTGGCAGACGACCAGCGCGGCCCCGGACCCGGCATCGGCAAGACCGCGGGCGGTCGCCGCGGCCAGGCCGCCGCCGCCAGTCGGCACATAGACGGCGCGGATTTCGGACGCCTGCGCGTGCAACTCGTAGCCGAGCGTATCGACGCCACGCATGCCGTCAGGGTTGAACTTGTGGGCGGTTACCCCGAGGAACAGGCCGAAACGCTCGGCGGCATTGGCGACGCCGGAGAACATCGCCTGCTCCGCCGCCTTCGAGGCGCCGGCGCCGAGCCCCTCCACCATGTGCACGCGCACGCCGAGAGCAAGCAGCGGCAGCAGCTTCTCGCGCGGAATCGTGGGGAGCGTGAAGAGGATGCCAGGCAGCCCGGCGCGGGCGCCATAGGCGGCGAGCGCCATGCCGGCATTGCCGGAAGAGGTTGCGATCCAGCCGCGCTGGCCGCGCTCACGCGCCAGCGTCATCGACACCGCGGCGATGCGGTCCTTGTAGGAGCCTGTCGGGTTGACGTTTTCGAGCTTGGCGAGAAGGCGCGGCAGGCCGATCTCCGCGCCGAGCCGCGGCAGCGCCACCAGGGGCGTGTCGCCCTCGCCGAGCGAGATCAACGGTCCGGAGATCGGCAGCCGGTCGCGATAGCGGTTGAGCCCGCGCATCTCACCGGCGGTCGCAGCAGTCATGCTCCGTTTCCGTTGTTCTCCAGGCGGGCGAGCGCGGCGAGCGGCGTTTCGGCATCGACCAGCGCGGTGCGGCGGAGATACATGACCGCGCCATAATAGGGCGCCGTGACCGCAAGCGGCGGTTCATCGAGACGCATGACGCGGCCGAGTTCGTCGCCGCCGGCGACGACCGCCCCCGCATTGACCGAGGCGCAGAAATAGCCCGCCGCCGGCGAGCGCATTACATCGCGGTCGAGATTTCCGGGACCGGCAACGGCGAGCGGTTTCACCGGAAGTGGCGGCAGGGGCGCGAGCATGCCGAACGACGCCATGACCCGTCGCACGCCTTCGACGTAACGCTCGAAGGTCGCCTTCTCCAGCGTGCCGCCACCGCGCGCCTCGGTGTAGATCGCCGGCTTGCCGCGTGCCGCCATGACGCTGAGGGTTCGGCCGACGGCGACGTCGGGATGGCGCCAGACGATATCGGCGCCGAAGTCTTCCGCCATGCGCCGAGCCATCGCGGCGGCTTCGCCGCCGACGTCGCCGAAGCCGGCGAGCAGCGGCATGTCGTAGTGCCGTCCCGCGGTGTGCAGATCGACCAGCGCATCGGCTTTGGACAGGACGTGCCCGGTCAGCACCGCGGCGACCCGCTCGGTCGGTGCGCCGTCCGCTTTGCCCGGAAAGACGCGGGCAAGGTTGCCGCCGTCGGGGCCTGCCCGCATGTCTGCGGCAAAGGCCGCCGGGTGGGCCACCGGCACGACGACAAGCTCGCCGCAGAGCAGGTCGAGTGCCATGCCGGCGATCGTGCGGGCGGCAAAAACGCCCTCCGGCTCGTCACCATGCACCCCGCCGAATACGGCCAGCCGCGGCCCCGGCCGCGGGCCGGTTAGCGTGAAGACGTCGATCGGCGCCGCGCCGGTGACCGCCAGACTTTCCCGGCGCCACTCCATGGCGCTACAGCGTCCCGTTGCGTTTCAACTCGGCAACGGCGTCGGCCGCCGCTGCAAGCGTTTCGTCGATGACCGCCTTGTCGTGGGCGATGGACAGGAACCAGACGCCGCGCTCCAGTACGCGCACGCCGCGCTTCAGCAGCGCGACGCACAGCGCGACATAGGCGGGGCGATTCATGCCGGCCAGATCGCGGAAGGAGCGCGCTGGCTTCTCCAGCCCGAGCGCCACGTGGAAAGCCTGCGGGAAGCCGGTGACCACCGCCGTCACCTCGTTCCTCGCGAGGATTTCGCGCAGGCCCTCGCTGAGCGCCGTGCCGTACTCCCCGACCTGTTTGTAGAAGGCCGGCGTCATCGTGCGCAGCGTCGCCGCGGTCGCTGCCATCGAGACCGGCGCGGCGTTGAACGTGCCGCCGTGGAGGACGCCCTGGGCGAACAGGTCCATCAGGTCGCCGCGCCCGGCGACCGCCGAGACCGGGAAGCCGTTGGCGAGCGCCTTGCCGAAGGTGGCGAGGTCCGGCGTCACGCCGAAGAGTTCCTGCGCACCGCCGGGGCCGAGGCGGAAGCCGGTGATGACCTCGTCGAAGATGAGAATGGTGCCGGCCCTGGTGCAGGCCTCGCGCACCCCTTCAAGGTAGCCCGGCTCCGGATGGATGGAGCCGGCATTGACCATCGCCGGCTCCATGATCACCGCGGCGATGTCGCCCTTGGCCAGACGTGCCTTGACGAGTTCGAGATTGTTCCAGGGCAGGACGACGACCTGATCGGCCAAGGCCGCCACCTGGCCGCGGCTGGCGGGAACCGGAGTCGGCGCGGATTCGTCGCCGGCCTGATCGGGCGGCGGCGCCACCGACCACAGCACGCTGTCGAACCAGCCGTGATAGTGGCCCTCGAACTTGATGAACTTGTCGCGGCCGGTCGCAGCGCGCGCGATGCGCAGCGCCGCCTGCACGACCTCCGACCCGGCGCAACTGAAGCGCACGCGATCGGCGCACGGCACCATCTGGCAGAAGAGCTTCGCGACCTCGGCCTCGAGACGGGTCTGGCCGGCGTAGAGGATGCCTTTCTCGAGTTGGCTGGTGACCGCCTTGACCACCGAGTCCGGCTTGTGGCCGAGGATCATCGGCCCCATGCCGAGGTAGTAGTCGATCAGCCGGTTGCCATCGACGTCATAAAGGTAGGGGCCCTCGCCGCGCTCGAAGACCAGCGGAGTCGGGGCGATGTTGAGCCGGAAGTTGCTGTTGACGCCGCCGGGGAGCCACTTGCTGTTCTCCGCGATCTCCCGTGCGGACTGGTCGAAATGCATGGGACTGGTGCCCACCGGCGCGTTCCGTTCGACCTGCTGATCGCTCATTGGGCGATTCCCCCAGTTTTATGTTTGTCCATGAACGCAGCCGCCCACGCCATCACGCATCGGCCTTGCCGTTCACGATGGCGGTCCCGGAGTCCGGGATCGGATCGAGCGGAAAGATCGGCCGCCTCAGGCGCCGGTAGTGAAGCTTGGTGAGATCGCTGGTGCACGGCCCGAGCGTGGTGACGGTGAAGCTCCCGGCGGCGATCTTGTCGTAGGCGCGGCGATGCGCCACCGCCGCCTTGACGCCGATCACCGACAGCGACTCCGGCTCGATCCCCTGGCTGCGCAACTGCGCGAGGTCGAAAGGCGGCGTCTTGCGGCTGGTCAGCAGCACCGTGATGCGGCCGTCGATCTCGACGACTGCGGACGGACCCATGTTGAAATTGACGCCTTGCGAGGCGGCGAGATGGCTGTTGCGGTCCTCAAGCGAGAAACGCCCGTCGCTTCGCCGCAGGAACACCGCCTCGACTTCGACGGGCCCCGCGTCGAGCGGGGTCTGCTTGCCGCCGATGGCAAGGCGCCGACGCTCACCGGGCCTGGCGCCGTCTAGAGCGGCGACCGATGCCGGGTCGGCGATGGCGACCGCGGCGTTCCGGGTGCCGTGGGCGAGCATGCCCCGCAGGACTGCGGTGCAGTCGCCGGGCGCGCCGCCGCCGATATTGTCCGCGGGCTCGACGATGATGACGGGACCGCCGGATACCTTGTCCGCCTCGGCAAGCGCATCCTCGAGCCGCCACTCGTCCGGCACGCCGCGCTCGCGCAGCGACACAGCGAGATCGACGAGCGACTGAAGAAGCTGCTCCTCCCTGCCGGCGGCGTCCGCGGTGGCGATCAGCGAGAAGGCGACACCCGCATCGGGCACGTCGGAAAAGGCAAAGCCACCGACCACATTGACCGTCCAGATGCCGGGCTCGCGCTGTTCGATCGCCCGCGCCGCGGCCTCGAGGTCGCGCATCGGACTGTCCGCCGTGCCGGTGCCGGTGGGTGCCCAGATTATGGGCGCCGTGCGGGCGGCCATGTGCGGCACCACGCCCTCGCGGAAACCGCGCGCCATCAGCTCGGCCGAGCGCACCGCCGCATCGCGGGCGTCGATATGCGGATTCTCGCGATAGCCGACCAGGCCGTTGGCATGGGTTGCCATGGCCCGGGTGAATGTCGCGTGGAGATCGAAGACGCCGAAGATCGGCATGTTCCCGACACCGGGGATCGCCCGCAGACGGCCAAGCAATTCGCCCTCGGGATCGACGCACTCCGTCGTCACCGAGGCGCCGTGCAGCCCGAGCCAGATGCCGTCAACCGGTCCGGCGGCAAGCGCGGCCCGCAGGCCGGCATCCACCTCGCTCCAGAACGCCTCGAAGACCGCATGATCGATCGTGGCGGACGGCAGCGCGGCATATTCGACGATCGGGACCAGGTCCCAATCCTCCTGTGCCGCCACTTCGAGAAAACCATCGGTCGTCGAGCCGTCTCCGCGGCGCGCCATGAGGTCGGGGCCGCGCCAGATGGCGAAGTCGGCCAGAGGCGTTTGCCCCTCAACGAAGGTATGGGTCTCGTGGAAGAAGCCGGCGAGGACGATGCGCTTCCGATCAGCAGTCACTGCCCGCCCTTTCAGCATTGAGTGCATCCGCCATCGTCATGTCATTCCATGATACGGAACGTGTGCCGCGCCGCTCGTTGCGATCATAAGCACGGATATTTCGCATACCGCAAGTGGGTTTTCCGCGGACACAAAACGCTGCTTGACAGTTGGTCCGATGTTCCGCTTTTCTTGTCAGTGGGAATGTCAAAGGGCTGTCGTCCTACATTGTAGAACGATGCGAATCGATGCTTCGCGACCCTTTGCGAGCGGACGGGACCGTTCATGCGCGTATTCGTCGGCTCACTGGCAACCGAGACGAACACGTTCTCGCCGCTCTTCGTCGACCGTCAGCGCATTCGAGGCGGCCTTCTACCGCCCGCCCGGGCACCCACCCCGAAACGCCGACGCTCTGTTCCGCGCCTGTCGTGCGCGCGCGAGCGCGCCGCGCAGCGGATGGTTTCGAGCTGATTGAGGGCACGGCGACCTGGGCCGAGCCCGCCGGCCCCGTCTCGCGCGACGCCTATGAGAGCCTGCGCGACGAGATCCTCGGCCAGATCCGCGCCGCCCTGCCGCTCGACGTCGTGCTGTTCGGCCTGCACGGCTCGATGGTCGCCGTCGGCTACGACGATTGCGAGGGCGACCTGATGCGCGCGCGCGCGCGAGATCGTCGGCGACGGACTGCATCATCGGCGCCGAACTCGACATGCACTGCCACCTGACCGACCTGATGGTCGAGGTCGGCCGACGTCATCGTCACGTTCAAGGAGTTTCCGCACACCGACTTCCTGGCGCGCGGCCGCGACCTGACCGACCTCTGCCTGCGCGCCGCGCGGGGCGAGGTCAAGCCGGTCGCATGTCGGTCTTCGACTGCCGCGCGATCAGCGGCTTCATGACCAGCCGCGAGCCCGGCCGCAGCTTCGTCGACCGCCTGATGGCGATGGAAGGGCAGGGACGGCATCCTCAGCGATCTCCATCGCCCACGGCTTCCAGGCGGCCGACGTCTACGACGTCGGCACCAAGGTGCTGGTCATCTCCGACGGCCCGTCGGACAAAGCCGCGGCGCTCGCCGAGAAGCTGGGTCGCGAGATCCTGAGCTGGCCCGGCGGCGGCGTCGCGCCGCATTACCAGCCCGAGGAGGCCATCGCGCAGCGCCCTGGCGGTCACGGGCCAGCCGGTCGTCCTCGCCGACCGCTGGGACAATCCCGGCGGCGGCGTGGCCGGCGATGCGACGGTCATGGTCGAGCGCGCTGCTGCGCCACCCGGACATCCCGGCCGCCATCGGCGCGATGTGGGACCCGGTCGCCGTCAGCTTCTGCCGCGCCGCAGGGCCCGGCACGCGCTTCGCCCTGCGCTTCGGCGGCAAGGCCGCGGCGACTTCCGGCCCGCCCGTCGACGCCGAGGTCGTGGTGCGCGCCACGACGCCCGATCTCGTCATTCCCTTCGAGCAGAGCGACGTCTCGCTCGGCCCCGCCGCCGCGATCACCATCGGCAATCTCGACGTCGTGCTCGCCACCGGCCGCGCGCAGACCTTCAGCCCGGAGGTCTTCACCGAACT
This sequence comes from uncultured Alphaproteobacteria bacterium, assembly GCA_963822975.1. GTDB lineage: Bacteria > Pseudomonadota > Alphaproteobacteria > Rhizobiales > Kaistiaceae > CAVSRC01. The sequence continues at coordinate 23,411 of CAWGJV010000019.1, read as the reverse complement.
CGGCATCGACCTTGCCGCAGAAGAAGATCGTCGTGGTGAAATCGTCCAACCACTTCCACGCCGCCTTCGCGCCGATCGCGGCGGAGATCCTGTATCTCGACACCGGCGGCCCCTATCCGTCCGACGCGCGCAAGATCCCTTACGTCAAGGCGCGCCGCCCGCTGGCGCCGCTGGACCCGAACCCATGGCTGTGAACGAGCGCGCCGCTTCCGCTGCCGCGGCCTCGACGATGCTGGCGCCGAGGACACGGCTCGGACCCCTCGACCAAGGGCCTGCCTTTCGGCGCCGGGCCGATCCGCCTCGGCGACATCGGCGCGCAAGGCTGGCAGCCTGCTTCGACGGCGGCCTGCCGTTGCCGCCGCCGTCATCAAGCGCGACGTGATCGAGGCGAACAGCGCGCTGGATGAGCCACTTCGCCGCGACGAACGGCCTCGTCATTGCGCCGCACGGCAAGACGACGATGGCGCCGCAGCTCTACGACCTGCAGATCGCCGATGGCGCCTGGGCGATCACCGTGGCAACCGGCACAGCAGCTGGCCGTCTGCCATGCGCTTCGGCGTCAAGCGCGTGGTCCTCGCCAACCAGCCGGTCAGCCGCGACACGATCGACGCCTGTTTTCGCGCGCTCGCCGCGCCGTACGACACCGAACTCTATTGTCTCGCCGACAGCCTCGAGGGCGTCGCGCTCTCGCCGAGGGCGCGCGGCGCAATCCGCCGCCTGCCGGACAATCCGCTGCGCGTTCTGGTCGAGATCGGCTTCGAGGGTGGCCGCACCGGTGCACGCAGCCAGGACACCGCGATTGAGGTCGCGCGTGCCGTCGCCGGGACGCCCGGGCTGGCGCTTGCCGGCTTCGAGTGTTTCGAGGGTGTCCTGCCCGGTACCGGACGAGGTCGACGGCCTTCCTCGACAAGGTCGATCGCCACCTGCCGGGCAGCGCGACGAAATGGGGATCCTGCCCGACAGGCGCCCGCTCGTGCTCAGCGCCGGCGGCTCGTCTTTCTTCGACCGGGTCGGCGAGCGCTTCGCCAGGTTCTCCATCAAGCGGCCGCTGCTCAAGGTGCTGCGTTCCGGCTGCTATCTGGTCCACGACGTGCACGGCTATGCCAGGGCGTTCCAGCGTATCCTCGGCGAAACCACGCTGCCGCTGCCGGCGGGCGCGTCTCGAGCCGGCGCTCGAAGTCTGGGCGCATGTCCAGTCGCGTCCCGACCCGAAGCGCGCCATCCTGACGCTGGGCAAGCGCGATGTCGGCCACGATGCCGGCCTGCCCGCTGCCGATGGCCTGGATCAGGCCCGCAGAGATGGACAGGCCCGTGGCGATCCCCGAGGGGCACGTCGCCGAGGCGCTGAACGACCAGCACTGCCATCTCGTCGTGCCGGAAGACAGCCCGCTGCAGGTCGGCGACATGGTGGGCTTCGGCATCGGCCATCCATGCACGACCTTCGACAAGTGGTCGCTGCTCATGCTCGTCGACGACGCCTATCGCGTCGTCGGAGGGATCAAGACGTTTTTCTAGTCGCGCGGCTGCGGGACCCCGCAGGATCGCGCGATGCAATGTGGCCTTGGCAGATCATGAACTCGCCGTAGCGAGTCGATTTCGGAGGGACTTGATGCGTATTGCGCTTATCCATGTCGCGCAGGAGACCGACGACTTCAATCCGGTCCCGACGACGCTCGACGATTACCGCGCCTTCGGCATCCTCGAAGGCGACGCCGTGCTGTCCCTGGTCGGCGGGCGAAACCAGGTCGCCGGCTATTTCGCCGCGGTCGAGGAGTCCGGCCTCGACATCGAGACGATCCCGATCATCCGCGGCTGGGCGGTGGCCGGCGGGCGGATCACCAAGGAAGCCTTCGACTTGTTCCACAAGAAGATTGCCGACGGCCTCAAGGCTGCCGGCCAGATCGACGGCCTGATGCTGCAACTGCACGGCGCCTGCGCGGCAGAGGGTGTCGACGACGTGGAAGGCGCGCAGGCCGAACTGTGCCGCAAGATTCTCGGACCCGATGTTCCGATCGTCGGCGCCTTCGACCACCACGCCAACATCACCCAGAAGCTGATGGACAATCTCGACGCCATCGCTGGCCATCGCACGCAGCCGCACGACGTCTTCGATACCGGCAAGATCGGCGGCGAGCTGCTGTTCGCGATCGTCACCGGCAAGGTCAAGCCGACCATGGCCTGGCGCAAGATCCCGCTGATCTCGCACCAGGAGCAGTTCCTCACCTCGAAAGGTCCGATGAAGATCTGGTTCGACCGGGCGCGCCAGATGGAGAAGGACGACCCGCGCGTCGCGCGTATCGCCAACTGGCCGATGCAGCCCTGGCTCGATGTCGACGAGGGCGGCTGGGCGGCGACCGTCGTCACCAACAACGACATGGCGCTTGCCGACAAGCTCGCCGACGAACTGGCCGATCTCGCCTGGTCCATGCGCGACGATTTCCAGGTCAAGGATGCGCTACCGGTCGACGAGGCGGTGCGCAAGGCAGACAAGGCGGCAAAGGGTATCGTCGTCCTCAGCGACACCGGCGACACGGTCTTCGGCGGCGCCGCCGGCGACAGCAACCTGATCGCTCGAATCGATCCTGCGCCTCGGCATCAAGAGCAAGACGCTCATCCCGCTGATCTCGGCCAAGACGGTGGCCGAGCTGGTCGCCGCCGGCGAAGGCGCCACCGTGACGGTCAAGATCGGCGGCGATTCCGCGCCGGCCTTCTTCACGCCGCTCGAGGTCACCGGCACCGTGCGCCGCATCGCCGACGGCAGCCGCGGTGAAGCTCAACTACAACCACCAGGACTACGTCGACATGGGTCGCGTCGTGATCTTCGACGTCGGGCCCATCACCATGCTGGTCACCGAGAAGCGCGGCGTCGCGGGCAACCTGCCCGACGCCTACAGCGCCTTCGGCGTCGAGCCGACGGACTACAAGATCGCGGTGGTCAAGACCGCGTCCAATTTCCAGTACTTCGCACCTCTGACGTCGGAGGTGATCCGCGCCGACACGGGCGGTCCCGGACAATCAGACGTCCACGGCCTGCCGTGGAAACGCATCCCGCGTCCCGTCTACCCGCTCGATCCGATCGACGACTGGCGGGACGCACAAGCGAACGCGCGGCGCGCCGGGATAAGCCGCGCAAGCTGTCTAGTGGAACCAAAGAAGGAGAACGGAGCAATGAAAACAGACCTGGCGAGGCGGCTCAGGCCGCTTGCATCCGCCCTATCCGCGGCGGTGCTCACATTGGCAATAGGCATGACGGCCATGGCGCCCACAAGCGCCCGGGCGGACGACCTCAAGGGCGGCACGCTACGCGTCGGCCTGCTCGACGACATGAACAACTACGACCCGATGAGCTTCTCGACGGTCAACTTCTTCCTGATCAAGAACCTCTACGACAGCCTCATCGATTACACAGACAAGGGCGAACCGCTGCCCAATCTTGCTTCAAGCTGGGACATCGCCAAGGACAACAAGTCGGTCACCCTGCACCTGCGTGACGACGTGAAGTTCCAGAGCGGCAACCCGTTTAACGCCGAGGCGGTTGCGGCGACCCTCAAGAAGGCATCCGACCCCAAGCTGGGCAAGAACGTCTTCTCCACGACCGCCATCATCAAGGACTGGACGGTCGCGGACGACAAGACCATCACGATCAACATGAACAACCCGGTGCCGGATCGCCAGATACTCGACCTCCTTGAGTTCCTGTCGCCGATCGATCCCGCCGGCATCGACACGGTCGAGACCAAGCCCGCCGGAACCGGTCCCTTCATTGTCACCGATCGGGTCGTCGGCCAGAGCGTGACGATGAAGAAGAACCCGAACTACTGGCGGAAGGGCCAGCCGATCCTCGACGAGATCGACTTCACCGTGTTCAGCGACAACGGCGCGGCTGCCGCGGCGCTCGAATCCGGCTCGATCGACCTCATCTACAACGGGTCGTCACGCAGCGCCGTGCGTCTGCGCGATGCCGGCTTCCAGGTGCTTCAGGGCCCCGGCAAGCTGGTCCAGGTGTTCCGCATCAATGCGACGCGGGCGCCCTTCAACAACGAGAAGTTCCGTCAGGCGTTCAACTACCTGATGAACCGTGAGGCGATCCTCAAGGCCGGTTATGCCGGCCTCGGTGAGGTCACCGCTCTTCCGTGGGCGCCGGCCAGCCCGGCGTTCGACGCCTCGTACACCGCGAAGTACGCCTATAATCCGCAGAAGGCGAAGGAGATGATCGACGCCTCCGGCCTGTCGGATGCGGAGAAGAGCAACTGGAAACTGCTGGTCAACGGTGGCGACGAGTCGTCGACGCTGATCAGCCAGATCGTCCAGGCGTCGCTTGCCGAGATCGGCATCAACATCGACCTCGACGTCCGCCAGGGCGCTGAGTTCATCGATGCGCTGCTCGGTGGCGATTTCGCCGCAGTCTTCGGCGGCATCGGCAACGTGCAGAAGTTCCCGTCGCGGGTTGCCACCAACAGCATCTACCGCACCGCGAAGAACCCGGTGCTTGGCGACCCCCATCCGTTCCCCGCCTATGTCGACGCCATTCGACAAGGTCGACACGGCGTTCGGCGCGGATGTGAAGGCCTCCTATGATAATCTCAACAAGGTGCTCGTCGAATCCGCTTTCGCGATCCCGACGAACTCCTACGAGATTGGCCTGATCGTTGCAGCGAAGAACGTCGGCGGCTTTACGCTCGACATCGATAACCTGCTGGTCGGAAGGACGATCGGACTGAAATGACCAATCCCCTCCTCGATTTACTCCCTGATCACGGAGGAGGGGCACCTTGACCACGCCCGTGCTTTCGGTCCGGAATCTCCATGTGGGTTTCCAAGGCCCGGAACGCGCGGTGCCCGTGGTCCGCGGGGTAGACTTCGACGTCTACCCCAACGAGGTCCTGTGCATCGTCGGCGAGTCGGGCTCTGGCAAGAGCGTCACCTCGCTGGCGGTCACGGGCCTTCTGCCGGCCAACGCCAACGTGTCCGGCTCCATCACGCTCGGCGATACGCGCATCGACAACGCCGACGAGCAGACCCTGCGCAATATCCTTGGCCGCGAAGTCGGCTTCATCTTTCAGGATCCGGCAACCACTCTCAATCCGGTGCTGACCGTCGGCCGGCAGATCACCGAGGGCCAGGTCGCGCACGGCATGTTGCGGCCGGAGAACGCCAATGCCCGTGCAGCGGAGCTGCTGCGCGAGGTCGAGATCGCCAATGCCGAAGGCCGCGTCGGCCAATACCCGCACCAGTTTTCCGGCGGCATGCGCCAGCGCGCCGTCATCGCCATGGCCATGGCCGGGCGCCCGAAGCTCATCATCGCCGACGAGCCGACAACGGCGCTCGACGTTACCGTTCAGGCGCAGATCCTGGCCGTGCTGGCGAAGCGCCAGGAGGACACCGGCGCCGCCGTGATCCTCATCACCCACGATCTCGGCGTGGTCGCCGAAGTGGCCGACCGGGTGCTCGTCATGTACGGCGGGCGGATCGTCGAGACCGGTCCGGTCGACCAGATCTTCGCCCGCCCACGGCATCCCTACACCGTGGCGCTGCTGCAGAGTATTCCGCGGATCGACGCGCTGGACCTGCGGCTCGATCCGATTCCCGGCCGGCCGCCGACGCCGACGCACTTGCCGAGCGGCTGTGCGTTCCATCCGCGCTGCACCATCGGCGCGCACCGGCCGATCTGCGCGCGCGAAGATCCGCCACTGCGCGCGGTCGGCCCGAACGAACAGGCGGCCTGCCATTTCTCTGAAGAGATTTCCCCGCCGCGCCTCCCCGCCACGGCGCGCTCGGCGCGGGTAACCTCCGATGTGGATCCCGTCCTTGCCGTGAAAGACCTCAAGGTTCATTTCCCGGTCAAGCGGGGTCTTCTGCGCCGCACCGTCGGCTGGGTGCGTGCCGTCGACGGCGTCAGCCTGTCGGTTCGGCCCGGCGAGACGCTGAGCCTCGTCGGCGAATCCGGCTGCGGCAAGACCACCACCGGCAAGGCAATCATGGGGCTGGTCAAGGCCAGCGACGGGGAAATCCGGTTCGGCGGAAAGTCGATCCGGGCGTCCTCGCTGTCCGAGCTCCGCAAGATCCGCCGGCATATGCAGTATGTCTTTCAGGATCCCTATTCCTCGCTCAATCCGGTCTTGCCGGTCGAGGACATCGTCGCCGAGCCACTGCGTATCCACGGGCTCTACGAAGAGATGGGCGGCGCCCGGCGGATTGCCGAGCTGTTCGATCTGGTGGGCCTCTCCAGGTCGATGTTCGGGCGCTACCCGCGCGAGTTCTCCGGCGGACAGAAGCAGCGCATCGGCATCGCCCGCTCGCTGGTCATGCGTCCCCGCCTGCTCATCCTCGACGAGCCGGTGGCGGCGCTCGACGTCTCGATCCAGGCGCAGATCGTCAACCTTCTCGAGGACCTGCAGAACGAGCTCGACCTCGCCTATGTGTTCATTGCGCATAATCTCTCGGTCGTGCGCCACATCTCCGACCGTGTCGCGGTGATGTATCTCGGGCGGATCGTCGAGGAGAGCCCGAAAGAGACGCTCTACAAGAACCCGGTTCACCCCTACACGCAGAGCCTCCTGTCGGCGGCGCCGGTGCCCGATCCGGCGGTGCGCCGCGACCGGCGCCGGATCGTGCTGCAGGGGGAGATCCCCAACCCGGCCGATCCACCCACCGGCTGCACATTCCACACCCGTTGCTTTCGGGCCACCGAGCTGTGCTCGCAGACGGCGCCGGCGTTCGAGCCCTATCTCGACACCCCGACACGTGTCGCGTGCCACCATGCCGGGCCGCTCACCGACCTCGTCGGTGCGCATGAGGCGGACCGGGAAAGGCTTGCGGTGGATCCATGATGAAGCAGTGGACGGGCGCGGCGGCGATCTTCGCCAAACTTATGAAGCGCAAGGGCACGGCAGCGAGCGTGTGCTTCGTCGGCGTTGTGGTGCTGGTTGCCGTGTTCGCCAATGTGCTCGGTTTCGACCCGCTGACACAGGATTTCCTGCACACGCTCGAAGGTCCCTCGGCAAAGTACTGGTTCGGTACCGACGAGCTGGGCCGGGACATCCTGTCCCGGGTCGTGTTCGGTGCGCGCACGTCGCTGCTCACCGCCGCCGGCGCCGTGCTCATCGCCGGCGTCATCGGCGTCCCCATCGGCCTCGTCGCGGGCTTCTTCAGCGACTGGCGCGACACGGTGCTGATGCGCTTCGTCGACCTGCTTCTCGCCCTGCCGGCGATCCTCTTCGCCATGGTGCTGATCGCCGTCTTCGGCCGCAGTCAGGGGGCGGCGCTGCTCGCCGTGGGCATCACCGGCGTGCCGGGCTTTGCGCGCATCGTCCGCGCGCAAACCCTGACACTGCGCCAGCGTGACTTCGTGGTTGCCGTCGAATCCTTCGGCGGCTCGTCCGCCTACAACATGTTCCGCACCGTGCTCCCCAATGCCTGGAGCCAGATCCTCGTGCAGGCGGTGGTGCTGTCCTCCGTCGCCATCCTGCTCGAAGCCGCGCTCGCCTTCCTCGGCGTCGGCGTTCCGCCTCCGACGCCGAGTTGGGGCGAGATGCTCAGAACCGGCAAGGCGTTCCTGCATGAAGCGCCGTACTACGCCGTTCTGCCCGGCCTCGTTCTCACCCTGTCGATCCTTTCCTTCGACACGATCGGCCGCGCCCTGACCGAGATCCTGGAGAACCCGGACGAGGCGGAGGCAGCGGACGTGGAAGATGAAGTGGCGCCGGAGCCCGCGACCGCCTCGGAGGATGTCGCGGGATGACCAACTATATTCTCCGTCGGCTGGCGCAGCTGATTCCCGTGCGTGATCCTGGCCTCGATCGGCATCTGGGCGATCATCTATACGGTTCCGGGCGGTCCGGTCGGGATGATCGTCGGCGAGAACGCCACTCCGGAACAGATCGCCGCCGTGACCCAGCAGCTTGGCCTCGACCGGCCGATCTTCGTCCAGTACTTCGACTGGCTGATGCGGCGCCCTGACCGGCAATCTCGGCATTTCCATCCACAGCAGCGAGCCCGTCGTCATGCTGATCGGCCAGCGCCTTCCCGCGACGCTGCAGCTCGCCGTCGCCTCCACGCTCGTTGCCGTCGCCATCGGCGTGCCGGTCGCCTTCATCAGCGCGCTGCGGCCCCGGAGTTGGCTCGATCGCCTCCTCAGCGGCTGGAGTGCGCTGGCGCTTGGGCGTCCCGACCTTCTGGCTCGGAATCCTGCTCATCCTGCTCTTCGCCGTACAGCTGAGGTGGCTGCCGTCGGCATCGAACTACGTGCCGATATGGGAGAATCCGTTCGAGGCCGTGCGCAACCTCCTGATGCCGGCGCTGACGCTCGGGATCTATGTGTCCGGCGTTCTGGCGCGCTTCCTGCGCGCCTCGCTCGTCGGCGAGCTCAGGGCCGACTACGTGCGCACCGCGCGCTCCAAGGGACTGCCGGAGAAGCAGATCATACGCTCCCACGTGATGCGCAACGCGCTGCTGCCCTTCATCACCATTCTCGGCCTGATGGTCGCCCTCTTCATCGGCGGCACCGTGGTGACCGAAGCGACCTTCACCTATCCCGGTCTCGGCCGCCTGCTCATCCAGGCGATCAGCACCCGCGACTACCCGCTGATCCAGGGCTGCATCGTGGTGATGCTGGTGGTCTACACGCTGATCAACCTCATCGTCGACGTGCTCTACGCCTATGTCGACCCACGCATCGAGTACAGCTAGCGATGGCCGACGAAACTCCTCCGCTGCGGCCGGCCGACCTGTTCGACCTCACCGGCCAGGTGGCCCTGGTGACCGGCGCCTCGCGCGGCCTCGGCTTCGCCATGGCGCGCGCGCTTGCCGGCGCCGGCGCCCATGTCGTGATGAACGCGCGCGGCGGCGACGCGCTGACAAGGGCGGAAGCGAACCTGCGCGATCTCGGCCTGTCGGTGGAGGCCATGCCTTTCGACGTCGGCGACAAACAGGACGGGCCGCGGGCAATCGAGGCGATCGTCGCCAAGCGCGGGCGCCTGGACATTCTTGTCAGCAATGTCGCCGCCACCGTGCGCAAACCGCTCGTCGATCAGCAGGAAGAGGAGTGGCAGCGGGTCATCGACGTTGCGCTGACGGCGGGCTGGCGGCTCGCCCGCCACGCCGTGCCGATCATGTCGAAAGCCGGTTACGGCCGTATCGTCTTCATTTCGTCGATCATGGCGTTGATCGGCCGGCCCGGGGTCAGCGCCTATATGGCGGCGAAAGCGGCGCTCGAGGGCTTCACGCGCGGGCTGGCGGTGGAACTCGCGCCGAAGGGCATCAACGTCAACGCCATTGCGCCGGGTTACTTCCTCACCGACGGCAACGCCCCCGTCCGCGCCGAGAACCCGGACTTCGAGGCATGGATTTCGGGGCGGACGCCGATGGGCCGCTGGGGCCGGCCCGAGGAACTCGCCACCGCCGTCCTCTGTCTCACCTCGCCGGCATCGAGCTACCTCACGGGATGCACCGTGCTCGTCGACGGCGGCATGACATCGGCGATCTGAGGGATGACACGGCAATGAGCGGCAGCGCGACCGACGTTCCGGTGAGGGCCTATGACTGGCGTAAGCTGCAGGCGACCGTGGAGGCGATCTTCGGCGCTCTCGGCGCCGGTTCGCGCGAGGCGGACCTGATCGCCGCTCACCTTGTCCAGGCCAACCTCTCCGGCCACGACTCGCACGGTGTCGGCGTCGTGCCCGGCTACGCCAGCGGCGTCCAGCGCGGCGACCTGATCCTCAATCAGGAACTCCGCGTCGCGCGCGATAGCGGCGCGGTCCTGATCTGCGACGCGGCCCACGGTGCCGGCCAGGTGATGGCCCATGACGCCATGGTGCTCGGCATCGAGCGGGCAAAGGCAAGCGGTTCCTGCATCGTCGCGCTCCGCGACAGCTATCACATCGGCCGCATCGGCCACTGGGCCGAGCAGTGCGCGGCGGACGGGCTGGTCTCGATCCATTTCGTCAATGTCGTCGCGCCACCGATGGTCGTTCCCTTTCGCGGCACGAAGGCACGCCTCGGCACCAACCCGTTCTGCGCCGGTTTCCCGCGCGGCGACGGCGGCCCGCCGGTCATTGCCGATTTCGCCACCAGCACGCTTGCCGTCGGCAAGGTTCGGGTCGCGCACAACAAGGGCGTGCCAGTGCCGGAAGGCGTGCTGATCGACGCCGCGGGCCAGCCGACGACCGACCCGGCGGTGATGTTCAGCGAGCCGCTCGGCGCGCTGCTGCCGTTTGGCGGACACAAGGGTGCGGCCCTCAACCTCGCCTGCGAACTGCTCGGCGCCGCCGTCTTCGGCGCCACGGTCCTGTCCGGTCCGCCCAAGACCACCGCGGTGCTCAATTCGATGCTCTCCGTGATCGTCGATCCGGCGGCATTCGACCTTGCGGCGGATTACGCCGAACGCCAGTCCGACGTTGCCGCCTGGTTCGCGTCCGAGGCGGGCGTCAGCCTGCCCGGCGATCCGGAGCGCGAGACGCGCACGGAGCGGCGCGCCAACGGCATTCCGATCGACGACACGACCATGGGCCAGATCCGCCAGACCGCGGAAGCCGCCGGGGTCGCCGTGCCCGACATGCTGGTCCAATAGGCGGGACAGATGCGGCAGAGCGACAAGGGCGTCAGAATCCCGGGCTGAAGGTCACCCAAGGAGACACGACATGCGCCTCGCCATGCACGGCGTGCGGCAGATCACCGACGACCAGGCCCGCTATTTCCGCCAACTCGGCGTGCATGACGTCAACCTCAATCAGTACTGGGCCTCCTTTCCCGGCGACCACCTCACGGAGGAAGGGCTGCTCAGCCTCAAGCAGCGCGTCGAGGATCACGGCTTCAACGTGCCGGTGCTGGAGAACATTCCGCTCTCCCACATCGACAAGATCATCCTCGGCCAGCCGGGACGCGACGCGCAGATCGAGAACCTCAGGAAGACGATGCACGCCATCGGCCGCTCGGGGATCCCGATCTTCGGATTCAATTTCATGCCGAGCGGCGTCTGGCGCACGAACGTGCCGCTCGATGCGCCACACAAGCCCTTCGACTACCGCCGGGCGAGCCCCGAATTCGGTGAGCAGAACCTGCCGCCGCGCATCGCCCGCGGCGGCGCCGCCGTCTCCACCTTCGACGCCGAGCTGGTCAAGGAGGCGCCGCTGATCTTCGGCCGCGTCTACGCGGAGGAAGAGATCTGGCAGGGCTTCACCGACTTCATCCGCACCGTCATGCCGATCGCGGAGGAGTACGGGCTCAAGGTCTCGATCCACCCCGACGATCCGCTGATGCCCTCCCTGGGCGGTGTGGCGCGGCCCTTCCGCCAGCTCTCCGCCTTCCAGCGTGCGGTCGAGATCGCCGACAGCGATCTCTTCGGCGTCACCTTCTGCCTGGGCAACTGGACGCTGATGGGGCTCGACGAGATGCGCAAGGGTCTCCGCCTTTTCGGCGAAAGCGGCCGCATCCACTATCTGCATTTCCAGGCGGTGCGCGGAACCAGGGAACGCTTCGAGGAAACCTTCTTCGACGAGAGCGACATCTTCCCCGAAGTCATCCGCAGCCTGAAGGAACTCCGCTATGACGGCGTGCTGGTGCCCGCCCATGCGCCGGTGATGGGGCGCACCCACGGCCCCTTCGAGGACCCCTGGCAGCAGGACCACGAGGGCCTGACCCACGCCGTCGGCTACATGCAGGGGCTGCTGCGCGGCATCCTCGGCGAGCCCGCCGGCGCCCGCAACTGAGCCCGCCGGAGGCGCGACCCCCGTGATCAATCTCAAGGGCCTGACCTGGGACCATCCGCGCGGCATCGCCGGCCTTGTCGCCGCCACGCGCGAGATCGAGCGGGCGATGCCGGATGTCCGGGTCACCTGGCACACGCATTCGCTCGAGGATTTCTCCGCCAATCCGATCGGCGAGACGATCGGCGACCACGACTTCATTATCTATGACCACCCCTTCGTCGGCGACGTGGCCAGGGACGGGGTCATGCTCGACCTGTCGCAGCACCTCGACCCCGATTTCGTCGCCGAGCTGGAGACGGACGCGGTTGGCTACGGTGTCGCCATCTATCGCAACGATGCGGGCCTTTGGGCGCTGCCGGTCGATGCCGCCTGCCAGGTGGCAGCCTTCCGGCCGGACCTCTGCGCCCGCGCCGGGCTGACGGCGGAAACCCTGCGCGACCTGCCGCTGCCGGAGATCATTGCGCGGCTGCGCGAGGCCGGCCTGAAGCTCGCCATTTCCTTCGGCGGCGTCGGCGGCCTGATGAGCTTCTTCACCATCTGCCACAAGCTTGGCGCGCCGCCCTTCGCCGACGGGCGCATGGTGCCGCCCGAAGCCGGCCGCGAGGCGATTGCGACCATGCACGCGATCATCGACGCCTCGCCGCGCGAGGTGCTCGACTGGATATCGATCGCCGTCTTCGAGGAGATGGCGAGGCGCGACGACCTCGCGTTCTGCCCGTATATCTTCGGCTTCTCGCCCTATTCCATGCGGCCTTACGGCTACACGGACGGCCGCCGGCCGCTCGTTTTCAACGCCAGCCCCGCCCCGCGAGGCAAGCGTATTGCCGGCGGCATCATCGGCGGCGCCGGCATCGGCATCTCGGCAAAGACGAAGCACCCCGAGGTGGCGGCCGCCTTCCTGCAGGCGCTGATGAGCCGCGAGGCCCACATCACCATCGCCGCCAACCTCTCCCAGCCCGGCCGCCGCTCGACCTGGCGCGATCCCGACATCAACCGCCTGTCACTCGACTTCTACAGGAACACCCTCGACGACATCGACCACGGCTACGTCCGACCGCGAATGCCGGGCTTCGTGCGCAAGCAGACTGCCGCCGGCGAGCGCCTCGAACATCACCTGCGCAAGGGAACGGACGCCGACACCGTACTCGCCGACCTCGAGGCGATCTTTGCCGACTGAGGGTGCGGCAAAGCGGCACAACAAGCGGAGTTCCGGATCTCCGGGTGTTCGCGGCGCCCTCGCCTGATCAATGTGGGTCCTGAGGTAATACGGTCACTGGTCCTTGATTCTTTCGATTGTGAACTCGACACCTCGCGGATCGCCTTCTATCACCCTATCTCCAATCAAGGAGACAGACGGATCTGATGAGAAAGAGTGCTAACCCAGACTTCCAGGATCGACGCAAGGATGCCGCGGAGGCCCGCGAGGCCCTTCTTGCGAAATTTCGCGCGGCACCTCGCCCGGACGATCCGGTTCTGAGCGAGAAGCGTCGTGAGCGCGAGGCGATCGCCAAGGCGCGGGCCGCCCGCCAGGCGGAACGGGAGCGTGCGCGACAGGCAGAAAAGGCGGCTCGCGAGCAGGCCGTCGCAGAAGCGCAACGTATAGCAGCCGAAGAAGCCGCGCGTGCCGCCGCCGAGGAGGCAGAGCGCGAGGCGGCGCTCAAGGCCGAACAGAAGGCCGATCGCGATGCGCGCTACGCCGCACGGAAATTGGCAAAGAAAGAGCGCCGCAAGGGCGCCGGAAGAGGCTTCTAGGGGCCGACGTCGAGGGTTCCAATCCCTTCGCCCGTTCCAACTTTCCCAACCACCGACGTTGCCTGAGAGCCGCGGTTTCTCAGGGTTTTGAGGTGCGTGACGCTGCGCCAGGCAGAGGTGCAGCGAAGCGGTCGCCGCGGGTCAACCGCCGCCCGCCCGACAGACGGCGGTCTCCCGCGCCCAACAGCGCGCCGACGCGCAACCCAAAGCGTTGGGCGAACAGCGGTATTGGCAACGGGGCGGACCGTGCCTGACGCGTCCAGCGCACAACAGGGTGGTCGACGGCGGTCGAGCGATGCCAAAACGGCAACGGACCCTGCGAATTAATGTTCTTTTCGCGATCGCTGTCCCGTCGCATCATTCCAGCCAACATGCCGGCGGGAGCTGGTTTGGCGTTGGCTCCGGCCGGGACTGCACGTCCATCGGCACGAGAACAAGGGAGTCCCGCCACATGACCCGTCACGATTTCAGCCGCCGCGCTTTCCTCAAGGCGACCGCGGCCATTCCGGCCTTCGCGGCCGCCAGCAGCCTGCTCTCCGTCACCGCGCGCGCCGGCGACATGGCAAAGGTCGACATGCAGCTCGGCTGGCTCGCATCCAACGGCCTGCTCGGCGAGGTCGTCGCCATCCGCAAGGGCTATTTCAAGGATCAGGGTATCGACTTTTCGATCACCCCCGGCGGGCCGAATGTCGATGGCGTCGCGTCGGTCGCCGCCGGCCGCTCGACGATCGGACAGCTCTCGTCGAGCCCGTCGCTGATGCTCGCCCGTTCCGCCGGCATCCCGGTGAAGGCCATCGCCTCGGGCTACCACACCCATCCGTTCACCTATTTCTCGCTCGCCAAGGATCCGATCCGCGAGCCGAAGGACATGATCGGCAAGACGATCGCCACCCAGCCAACCGCGTACATCCTGGCGCGCGCGCTGCTCGCCAAGAACGGCATCAAGGAAAGCGAAGTGAACCTGGTCAACATGGGCAGCGACATGAACCAGCTGCTCACCGGCCAGGCCTCGGCGGTGACCGGCTGGCTGACCAACACGGCCGCGCTTTCGATCCTCGGTCCGGACCGCGTCGACATGCGTCTGTGGGACACCGGCATCAAGCTCTACGCCAACGTCTATTACGCCACCGACACGACGCTCGGCGAGCATCAGGACGTCGTCGCGCGCTATCTCAAGGCCTGTGCCCTCGGCTGGGGCTACGCCAAGGACCATCACGAGGAGGCGGTCGACGATCTCGTCGCCGAGTATCCGAACCTCGACAAGAAGGCCGAGATGGAGGCCGTGTCCTCGGTCATCGACTTCTCCTTCGGCCCGTCGACCAAGGCCAATGGCTGGGGCGCCATGGCCAAGGACAACTGGCAGGCGCAGATCGACATCTACGCCCAGCTCGACCAGTTCAAGGGCGCGGTGCCGAAGGTCGATGACGTGATGACGCTCGCCATCCTCGACGCCACCAAAGAAACGCGCATGCAGGTCGGCTGATGCCGGCCGCGGTGCAAAAAGCCATCGAGACGGCCGAGCCACGCGCGGCCGTCTCGGTGGAAGGTCTGACGGTCACCTTTGGCGAAGACGACGCCAAGGTGACCGCGCTGGAGCGCGTCTCGGTGAACATCGCCGAGCGCGGTCTGGTAACGATGCTCGGGCCGTCCGGCTGCGGCAAGTCCACGCTGCTGCGCGCCATCGCCGATCTGGTGCCGGCGGCGGAGGGCCGGGTCACCGTGCTCGGCAAGACGCCGGAGCAGGCGCGCCGCGAGCGGAGCTTCTCCTTCGTCTTCCAGGACGCGACGCTGCTGCCCTGGCGCTCGGCGATCGACAATGTGCGCCTGCCGCTTGAAGTCGGGGGCGGCGCCCGCGCGCAGAACTACGCGGAGCCTGAGGACCTGCTGAAGCTCGTCGGCCTTACCGGCCGCGAGAGCGCGCTGCCGCACGAACTCTCCGGCGGCATGCGCCAGCGCGTGGCGATCGCCCGCGCTCTGGTCAGCCGGCCGCGCATCCTGCTGATGGACGAGCCCTTCGGCGCGCTCGACGAGATCACCCGCGACAAGCTCAACGAGGAACTGCTGCGCATCTGGGAAGAGACCGGAACGACGATCATCTTCGTCACCCATTCGATTCCGGAAGCGGCCTTTCTCGGCCAGCAGGTCCTGGTGCTTGCCGCCAACCCGGGCAGGGTGCGCGAGTTCTTCGCGGTCGACCTGCCGCGCGAACGGCACCTCGCCATGCGCGACACGCTGGAGTTCATCCGCATCACCGCCCATCTCCGTTCGCTCCTGGAGAGCTGCTGATGGAAGCGACCAGCACGGCCAAGGCGACAGTCGCCCCGACTGCGAATGCCGCGGCGATCCGCCGCCGCAAGGCCTGGAGCAAGCGGCTGCCGCCGCTCGCCGCCGCCGCTGCTGCGATCCTGATCTGGTTCCTGATCATCCAGGTCGGCGGTGTGCCGGAATACATCGCGCCCAGCCCGATTGCCGTGCTGCAGACGTTCGGCACCAGCGGCCACCTGCTGCTGATGAACTTCTGGCCGACGCTCTTCGAGGCGCTGTCCGGGTTCCTGGTCGGCAACTTCCTCGCCGTCATGCTCGCCGTGGTCTTCGTCCACAGCCGCGCGCGCCGAGACCGCGTTCTATCCGCTGGTCGTCTTCTTCCACACCATCCCGATCATCGCGATCGCGCCGATCCTGGTCCTCATCCTCGGCAACGGCTACGCGCCGAAGATCGCCATCGCCGCGCTGATCTGCTTCTTCCCGACGCTGGTGAACATGGTGCGCGGCCTCAACGCCGTGAACCCGCAGACGCTGGAGCTGATGCGGGTTCTCTCCGCCAGCAAGAGCGAAGTGTTCTGGAAGGTGCGCATCCAGTCGTCGCTGCCCTTCCTGTTCGCCGCGCTGAAGATCACCTCGACCACCTGCGTCATCGGCGCCATCGTCGGCGAGTGGATCGGCTCGTCCTTCGGCCTCGGCGCGCTGATCATCGAAGCCACCTACAATTTCCGCTCGCCGCTGCTCTACGCCACCGTCTTCGTTGGCGCGGGCCTCGCCGTGGCGATGTTCACGCATCGTCTCGCTGGCCGAGCGCTCCGTCATCCGCTGGAAGGCGGACGCGGTGCACTGACGGCCGCGGTCGCGAACAAGAAACCGAAAGGAAACGCCATGTCTGAGCCCGCGACTATCCGGGAAGCCCAGCGCGACGTGCCGGTCACGGCGAGCGCCGACGTGCTCGTCGTCGGCGGTGGACCGGCCGGCCTGTCCGCTGCCGTCGCCGCCGCCCGCCAGGGCGCCGATACGCTGCTCGTCGAGCGCTACCCTTACCTCGGCGGCCTTGCCTCGGGCGGCATGGTGCTGGTGCTCGACGACATGCACAACGGCACGGAGATCTCGGTGCGCGGCATCGCGGTCGAGATCATCGAGCGCATGGAACGCTGGGGCCTCGCCGTCGTGCCGCCGCAGAGCGAGCGTGTCGAACCGACGCGCTCGACGGAGGCGGCATGGCGGCGGTGGGCCCGCTGGGGAACGTTCGATTTCCACACCCACACCAAGCCGCACCCGGTCGTCTATGCCGCCGCCTTCGATCCGGACGGGTTCAAGCGCGCGTCCTACGACATGGTCGCGGAGGCCAAGGTCCGGTTGCAGCTGCACTCGTGGTTCAGCCACACGCTGGTCGAGGATGGCCGCGCCACCGGCGTGGTCGTCGAGACCAAAGCCGGCCGTCAGGCGCTGAAGGCGAAGGTGGTGATCGACACCACCGGCGATCTCGACGTTGCCGCTTCGGCCGGCGCCGCCTTCACCGCCTCGTCCTACATCCTCACCACGGTCTCGCGCCTCGGCGGCGTCGATACCGATGCGGCCGAGCGGTTCCAGTTCGAGGAGCCGGAGCGTTTCGAGGCGGTCGATCGCGAAGCCAAGCGCATGATCGGCGGCTCGTGGGACTTCTGGTGGCTGAAGACGCCGCTTCCTGGCGTGGTGTGGTGCAACTGTCCGCACATGGCCGGCCTCAGCGGTATCGATCCAGCCGACCTGACCAAGGCCGAACTGGAAGGTCGCGCCCGCATGCACCGTCTGGTCGACTACGTTCGCGCCAACATGCCCGGCTTCGAGAAATGCTATGTCGTCGACTTTGCGCCGCAGACCGGTGTCCGCCAGACGCGGATGCTGGAGGGCGACTACATCGTCACCAAGGAGGACGTGGTCAAGCGGCGCCATTTCGCCGACTCGGTCGCGCGCGGCCGCGATTACTACACGCCGTACCGCGCGCTGTTGCCGAAGGGCGTCGACCAGTTGCTGGTCGCCGGCCGGCATTATTCGGCGACGCCGCAGGCGCAGAAGATGAGCCGCGAGATTCCGCCCTGCATGGCGATGGGCGAGGCGGCGGGTATCGCCGCGGCCGTGGCGCTTTCGGCCGGCACGACCGTCCGCAACGTCAACGTGAAAGAGGTGCAGACGCGACTCAGGGCGGCCGGCGCCGATCCTGGCGACCGCCCGGCGGCGAACGCGCTGGTCGAGGAGATCGCGGCATGAGCACGCCCGCGCTTCCGCTCGACGGCATCCGCGTCGTCGATTTCACCCAGGTCATGCTGGGGCCGTGTTGCACCCAGATGCTCGGCGATTACGGTGCGGATGTCATCAAGATCGAGCGGCCCAAGGCCGGCGACCTGTCGCGCTGGTCGATCGGCAGCGATCCGGATGGCCTCAACAATCCCGTATTCGCCTCACTCAACCGCAACAAGCGGAGCTTCGAGGCGGACATGCGTCGCGAGGAGGACCGTGAGGCCGTGCGCAAGCTGGTCGCCGGCGCCGACGTGGTGGTCAACAATTTCCGCCCCGGCGTCATGGAGCGCATGGGCCTGTCCTACGAGGATTGCCGCGCCCTCAATCCGCGCATCATCTTCGCCGTCGGCACCGGCTACGGCCTCGACGGGCCGTATGTCGCCAAGGGCGGGCAGGATGTCCTCGCCCAGGCGATGACCGGCGTCATGCGCCGCAAGGCCGACCCGGACCACCCGCTGACGACCTACCCGACCGCGCTTGCCGACTATTCCGCCGGCATGCATCTGGTCCAGGCGATCCTTCTGGCATTGCTCCAGCGCGAGAAGACCGGCGAGGGCCAGATGGTCGCCGTCTCGCTCTACTCGTCCATGATCGCCATGCAGATGCAGGAAGCGGCGATGTGGATGATGCGCAAGGCCGAGCTCAACTGGGCGATGATGCCGCTCTCCGGCGTGTTCGAGACGACCGATGGCGCCATCGTCATGATCGGCGCCTTCAAGGAAAATCCGCTGCGCGACATCTGTCACGCGCTCGGCTTCGAGGACCTGTCGCGGGAGCCCCGCTTCGCTACGCTTGACGATCAGAAGATGCACCGCTCCGAGCTTCAGGCGCTCTTCCGCGCGCGCTTTGCCACCGACACGACGGCGCATTTCGTCGCCGCGCTGGAAGGCGTGGACATTCTTTGCGCGCCGGTGCGTTCGCTGGAGGAGGCGCTGGAGGACCCGCAGACCGCGGTCAACGGGCTGCTCTTCGAGGCCGGCGTAACGCCGGCCGGGCCGGTGCGCGTCATCGGTTCGCCGCTGACCATGTCGCAGGCGAAGGTGACAGTCCGCCACAATCCGCCGCAACTCGGCGAGCACAACGCCGAGATCCTGGCCGAACTGGGCCTTGCCCGCGAGGCGGCGGAATGACCGTCCGTTTCGAAGTCGCTGACAACGTCGCCCGCGTCACCATCGACCGGCCCGAGCGCATGAACGCCGTCGATTCGGCGACCGAGAAGCGGCTGATCGAGATCTGGGAAGAGATCGAAACGCGTAACGATGTCCGCTGTATCGTCCTCACCGGAGCCGGCGAGCGCGCCTTCTCGGCCGGCGCCGATATGAAGGAGCCGAACGCCAAGAATGGCGTCGAGTATTGGGCCGACACGCGACCCGGCGGCTTCGGCGGCATCGCGCTCCGCACCACCCTTGACGTACCGGTTATCGCGCGCGTCAACGGCTTCGCCTTCGGAGGCGGTTTCGAGATGGTGCTCGGCGCCGACATCGTCATCGCGTGCGAGGACGCGACCTTCGGCCTGACCGAGCCGCGCGTCGGCAGGTTGCCGCTGGAAGGCGGCATGGTGCTGCTGCCGCGCCGCGTGCCGCGCAACCTGGCCATGGGCCTGCTGCTCACCGGCCGCCGGTTCGCTGCCGCGGACCTTTATCGATGGGGCCTCGTCAACGAGGTGGTGCCGCGCGACAAGCTGGACGAAGCAGTCGAGGCCTGGGTCGCCGACGTCGTCGCCTGTGCGCCGCTGTCGATCCGCGCGATCAAGCACACGGTCAACCGCACGAGCCACCTTTCGCCCGTCGAGGCGCAGGCGCTGCGCACCGGGCCGCTGCTCGCCGCGCTGGCCAGCGAAGACTCCCAGGAGGGCGTGCGCGCCTTCGTCGAGAAGCGGGCGCCGGTCTGGCAGGGGCGCTGATGACCTACGTCATCACCGAAGCCTGCATCGACGTGAAGGACGGCACCTGCGTCGACGTCTGCCCGGTCGACTGCATCTACGAAGGCGGGCGGATGTTCTACATCCAGCCCGACGAATGCGTGAATTGCGCCATCTGCGTTTCGGTCTGCCCGGTCGAGGCGATCTACGCCGACGATCGGCCTGCCGGCGGCCTTCGCCGAATACGTCGCGGTCAATCGCGAGTTCTTCGGCGACGAGGTCACCGGCTGGGGCGAGCCCGGCGGGCTTTCCGACACCTTCCGCAGCGACAAGGACCATCCGCTCGTTCGCAACCGGCCGCCGCGCGCGGCCTGACGGGTTGTTCTGGCGCCGCCGCGCGATAGTGGGCTAGGCTCATGTCCATGCACGCCGCCGCCCTCCGCTATCTGGAAGAGGTTGCCCGCGCCGGATCGATCCGCCAGGCGGCGGAACGGCTGAATGTCGCGGCCTCGGCGATCAACCGCCAGATCCTGAAACTCGAGGACGAGTTCGGCGTCCAGCTTTTCGAGCGGCTGCCGCGCGGTCTGCGGCTGACGCCCGCCGGCGACCTTGCCGTTCGCCACGCCCGTGCGACGCTGCACGATTTCGAGCGGCTGCGCGGCGAGATCAGCGAGCTGAAGGGCGTGAAGAGCGGCGTCGTCCGCATCGCCTGTCTCGACAGCCTGCTGGCCCACGTGCTGCCCGAGGTGATCACCGCGTTCAACCGCCGCCATCCGGCCGTGACGTTTCTCGTCGAGGGCGGCACCCATGGCACGATCGTCCATCTGGTCGCCGATGGCGACGTCGATTTCGGCGTCACCTTCAACCTCGAGCGACACCCGGACCTCTCCCTTTCGGCGGACATCCCCATGCCGATCATGGCGATGATGGCGCCGGACCATCCGCTGGCAGGTCGCGCGCAGGTTACCGTCGACGAATGCGCCGGCTATCCGATGCTGCTTCAGCAGGATACGCAGCCGATCCGTTCGCAGATCGACACCGAGTTGCTGATCCTGCACAAGCTCCGCCGGCCGCTTGTCTCGTGCAACAACATGTCCTTGCTTAAGCAGCTTGTGCTCAATGGCCTCGGCATCGCGTTCTACACGCCGATCGGCTTCCTGCGGGAGCTGGAGAACGGCACGGTGCGCTCGGTGCCGGTGGCCAGCCAGTCGATGTCGAAGCTGCGCGTTGGCCTGCTGCTCCATCGGCGGCGGCGGCCGGGACCCGCGGCCGCGGCGATGGCCGAGGCGATGGGCCTCGCCCTTCAAGAAACTCGAGAAGCAGATGGAGCCGAAGCCGGCGCGTCCCGCCGCGCCGTCGTGCGCCTGCCTATGCTTCAAGCGGCGGGGCGTAGTCGCGCCGGCTTCGGTTGCATCTGCTTCTCGAGTCTCTGAAGGGCGTAGCCCAACTCCTCGGCCATCGCCGCTGCCGCGGGCCCCGGCCGCCGTCGCCGGTGGAGCAGCAGCCCAACCCGCAGCTTCGACATCGACTGGCTCGCCACCGGCACCGAGCGCACCGTGCCGGCCTGAGCTCCTTCAGAAAGCCGATTGGCGTGTAGAAGGCGATGCCCAGGCCATTGAGCACAAGCTGCTTCAGCAGGGCCATGTTGTTGCACGACACCAGTGGACGGCGGAGCTTGTGCAGGATCAGCAACTCGGTGTCGATCTGCGAACGGATCGGCTGCGTATCCTGCTGCAGCAGCATCGGATAGCCGGCGCATTCGTCGACCGTTACCTGCCGCCGACCCGCCAGCGGATGGTCCGGCGCCATCATCGCCATGATCGGCATGGCGATGTCCGCCGAAAGCGAGAGATCCGGGTGTCGCTCGAGGTTGAAGGTGACACCGAAATCGACGTCGCCATCGGCGACGAGATGCACGATCCCGCCATGGGTGCCGCCCTCGACGAGAACGTCACGGCGGGATGGCGGCGGTTGAACGCGGTGATCACCTCGGGCAGCACGTGCGCCAGCAGGCTGTCGAGACAGGCAATGCGGACGACGCCGCTCTTCACACCCTTCAGCTCACTGATCTGGCCGCGCAGCCGCTCGAAATCGTGCAAGGTGGCACGGGCGTGGCGAACCGCAAGGTCGCCGGCGGGCGTCAGCCGCAGGCCGCGCGGCAGGCGCTGGAAAAGCTGGACGCCGAACTCATCCTCGAGTTTCAGGATCTGCCGATTGATCGCCGAGGCCGCGACATTCAGCCGTTCAGCCGCCTGGCGGATCGATCCGGCGCGGGCAACCTTTTCCAGATAGCGCAGGGCGGCGGCGTGCATGGACATGAGCCTAGCCCAATGTCGCGCGGCGGCGCCAGAACAACCCGTCAGGCCGCGCGCGGCGGCCGGTTACCGACCAGCGGATGATCCTTGTCGGTGCGAAAGGTATCGGAAAGCCCGCCGGGCTCGCCCCAGCCGGTGACCTCGTCGCCAAAAACTCGCGATTGACCGCGACATATTCGGAGAAAGCCGCCGGCAGGCGATCGTCGCGTAGATCGCCTCGACCGGGCAGACCGAAACGCAGATGGCGCAATTCACGCATTCGTCGGGCTGGATGTAGAACATCCGCCCACCTTCGTAGATGAGTCACCGGGCAGACGTCGACGCAGGTGCCGTCCTTCATGTCGATGCAGGCTTCGGTGATGACGTAGGTCATCAGCGCCCTGCCAGACCGGCGCCGCTTCTCGACGAAGGCGCGCACGCCCTCCTGGAGTCTTCGCTGGCCAGCGCGGCGAGCAGCGGCCCGGGCGCAGCGCCTGCGCCTCGACGGGCGAAAGATGGCTCATCGGTTTTCTTATGCTTGATGCACGCATCGACAGCGCGCACAGGCGACGACGTCGGCGACCCGAGGTCGCGACTGTTTCGTCCAGTTCCTCCGCGCGGCACCACTCGTCGACGAGGCCCTATCGATAAAGTTGAGCGGCAGCGAACCGGCGGCCGTGAGCAGCAGGCCCATGGCCAGGTTGCGCGGCACGCGGCGCGCAGCACGATGCCGCCTTCCAGCGGCAACCTGCCGACGCGCGGCTCGGTCCGGCCGAAGGTCGCGTCCTCGCACGCGATGACGATGTCGGCGCCGAGCACGATCTCGAAACCGCCTCCGAGCGAAGCCGCTGACGCGCGCGATAACCGGTACGTCAAGGGTGGTGCGGAGCGCGATGCCGCCGAAGCCGCCCAGGTAGCGGCGTGTCGGCCCGATACTCGGACGGCCGTTCTTGGCGTTCGGTTCCTTCATATAGGCACCGACCGAGAGAGGCGCGCTCCGCCGGCTCCGGTGAGGACGACACAGCGGACATCGTTACGCGTTTCGAATCTCTTCCCAGATCTCGATCAGGCGCTTCTCGGTCGCCCAATGGACAGCATTCCATGCGCTGCGGCCGGTCGATGGTAACACAAACATCGGTTACAGGGTGGCAAAACGGACGGTCACTGCCACGGCCTCGCGGGCAAGGCCCAGTGCAAGGCCAGGATCTCGGCGTTGTGCTCAGCGAGTTGCAGCGAGATTGTGGCGAGCGATGC
>CAWGJV010000018.1:0-33540 GCA_963822975.1 uncultured Alphaproteobacteria bacterium | reverse complement strand
TCGCGCGCGAATACGGCAAGTACCTCATCGCCGCGGCGCGCGTGAAGATCGCCGGCGCGGCGGAGAGCGCCGGCGACGGCGTCTGAGCCGGCACCGCTGCGATGCTCCTCGCCCGCTCGCTCGCCTTCAACGTCGCGTTCTACCTGTGGACGACCGGGCTGACGCTGGCGACGCTGCCCTTCTACTTCTTCCTGCCGCAGGAGCGCGCCATGGGCGTCGTGCGCCTGTGGACGCGGGGCATGCTGTGGCTGCTCAAGGTCATCGCCGGCGTCGGCGTCGAAGTGCGCGGCCGCGAGAACCTGCCCGCGGGCGGCGCGCTGATCGCCAGCAAGCACCAGTCGGCGTGGGAGACGATGGCGCTGGTGCCGCTGCTCGCCGACCCGACCTATGTGATGAAGGCCGAACTCGGCCGCATCCCGGTCTTCGGCCGCTACACCGCCAAGGCCGGCATGATCCACATCGACCGCTCCGGCGGGACGGCGGCCCTGCGCGGGCTGGCCGAGCGCGCCCGCCAGGAACTCGCCAAGGGGCGGCAGATCGTCATGTTCCCCGAGGGCACCCGCCGGCCCCCCGGCGCCCCGCCGGCCTACCAGACCGGCATCGCCCTGCTCTACCGGCAGCTCGACGTCCCGGTCGTGCCGGTGGCCCTCAATTCCGGCCTCTACTGGCCGCGCCGGCGCATCGTCCGCCATCCCGGCACGATCGTCGTCGAGTTCCTGCCCGCCATCCCGCCGGGCCTCGATTCGCGGGTCTTCCTGAGCCGTCTCGAATCCGCCGTCGAAGCCGCCTCCGACCGCCTGCTGGCCGAGGCGGCCGAGGGCGATCCCGGCCTGCCGCTGCCGCCGGAGGCGACCGCCAAACTCGCGAAAAGCCAAGGATGAGGACTCTTTTTCGTCGGAATTCGATGAGAAGGATTGCGCGACGCCCCACAATGTTCTATGTTTGTTCTCATGGTCGCCGTGCTCCCCCCTCTCCTCTCCGATCACCCCCCGGAGCTCCCGCAACGGGCGGGACTCGGCGACCGATTTCATTATTTCCGCGGCCTCAGCGGCCGGCGCTATCTGTTCAGCACCGTGCCGCGCGACGCCCTGGCGGACTTCTCCAGCGCGGTGGCGATGCTGGCCGCGCCGGCCGGCCGCGGACGCCTTGCCGCCCGCGCCATCGTGGCGCTCGACGGCAAGGGCCGTCCCGCCCATGGCGACGGGAACTGGCCGCCACTGATGGCGCCGGGAACCATCTGCCTGGTTCATCTCCTCGCCACGAGCGATCAGGATCGTGTCGCGATCCTCGACGATCTGGCCGGCATGCCGATGCGCCTCGCCGCCTGAGGCGGTCGCGCTCAGCCGCGTTTTCCGCAACTCCGCCGCCAGCCATTCGAGCAGCGGATCGCGCAGGCCCAGCGCCTTCAGATGCCCGGCGGTGGCGATCACGTAGTCGCGGTTCTGGCCGGCCCGTCCTTCGCCCGCCCGGACGATCTCGAGCAGCCGTTCGCGTGGCAACCGCCCGGCATATTGCACGTGGCCACGGTCGGCGAGGTAGGTGAGCGCCCGCGCCGGCGGACGCGCGCCGCCCGGAAAGCGGATGGTGCGCCAGACCTCGCGATAGACCGCGGTGACGAGTTCGCGTTCGCGCAAATAGGCCAGCACCGCCGCGCGATCCCGGCCGGCGACGCGAAAGGCAACGCCGCGGCACGAGCCGCCGCGATCGAGGCCGAGCACCAGACCCGGCCGCTCGCGCGTGCCGCGATGCACCCACGAATAGATGCACAGCGCGCGATGCAGGCCGTCGAGCCGCGCCGGCACCGCCTCGACATGCGCGAAATCCGGCCGCCACATCAGCGAACCGTAGCCAAACACCCAGAAATCGGACATGAGAAACCGGCGCCCGCCGCGAGATTCGGGCGTGGAGGTATCAAGCCGCCAGCCGTCATGCAAACCGGGACTCCATCGTCATGAGGAACAGACGCCGGCGGCGGGGCTGGTCGGGCTGGTTCGTCGGGCTGCTCGTCCTCGTCCTCCTCCTCTGGGGCGGCTACTGGTATGCCGCCCGCGAGATCGCCAACGCTGCCATCGAGCGCGTGACGACGCGGACCGTCGCCGGCGGGCGCTTCGCCTGTTCCGAAGAGAGCCTCGGCGGCTTTCCGCTGCGGATCGATTTCGGCTGCCAGCGCGCCGCCTATGCCGACGGCGCCACCGGCACCGGCGAGCGCGTCTCGGCCGAGCTCGGCGGCATCAAGGCGACCGCGCCGCTCTACTGGCCGGGCTATGTCGAAGCCACGCTCGGCAGCCCCTTCGTGGTCAACGCGCCCGCCTTCGGCATCGCCCTCACCACCGCCTGGTCCGAGGCGGCGACCACCGCCGCAGCCGGCCTCGACGGGCTGAGCAGCGCCAGCGCCACCTTCCACGGCCTCGACTTCGCCAGCACCGGCGACGGACCGCTGGTCCCGGTCAGGACGCTGAAGGCCGACTTCGCCGAGGCCGGCGCCGCCCCGGCCGGCGGCAAGGCCTACCGCTTCACCGCGGCGGCGCGCGACCTGCTGATGGTGCCGGCGAACGGACGCGCCTTGCCGGCCATCGACGGCGAGGCGAGCATCGTCGCCCACGACTTCGGCGGCTCGCTCGGCACCGATCCGCGCGCCGCGCTGCTGAACTGGCTGCGCACCGGCGGCGATGTCGACGTCGAACGCGCGAAGCTTGCCAGCGGCGACGCCAGCGCCGATGCCACCGGCAAGCTGACGCTCTCCGCCGACGGTCTCATTTCCGGCACGCTGACCCTGCGCCTGCGCAACCCGCAGGCCTTCGCCGACCTCGCCGAAGCGATCCACCCCGGCTCGCGCAACGA
Source organism: uncultured Alphaproteobacteria bacterium (assembly GCA_963822975.1). Taxonomy (GTDB): domain Bacteria; phylum Pseudomonadota; class Alphaproteobacteria; order Rhizobiales; family Kaistiaceae; genus CAVSRC01. The sequence goes on along the minus strand of CAWGJV010000018.1, from coordinate 30,699 downwards.
CGTGGATCAGGCGCTTGCCGTGCTCACCGCATTCACGACGCAGGTGAACACCTCCGACGGCCCGGCCCGCCAGACGACCATCGTCATCCGCAACGGCGTCGTCGCCATCGGCGTCCTTCCGTTCGCGTACATTCCGCCGCTGAGGTTCTGAGCGAGCCGGCGCTAGCCCGGCTCGTCGCCGCCCTTGCCGTGCGGCCGGCCGAAATCGGCCGCCGCGGTCTCCTGGCCGGCGGCGATGATGCCGCGGCGGATCTCGCGGGTGCGGGTGAACAGGTCGAACAGCTTGTCGCCCTCGCCCTAGCGGATCAGCCGCTGCAGCGCCGTCAGGTCCTCGGTGAAGCGGCCGAGCATCTCCAGCACCGCCTCGCGGTTGTTGAGGAAGACGTCGCGCCACATGGTCGGGTCGGAGGCGGCGATGCGGGTGAAATCGCGGAAGCCGCCGGCCGAGAACTTCATCACCTCGGAGCGCGTCACGGTTTCGAGATCGGCCGCGGTGCCGACGATGTTGTAGGCGATGAGATGCGGCACGTGGCTGGTGATGGCGAGCACCAGGTCGTGGTGCTCGGCCGTCATCACCTCGACATTGGCGCCGAGCCGCCGCCAGAAATCGTGCATGCGCTCGATCGCCTCGGCGCTCGTCTCGGACGGCGGCGTCAGGATGCACCAGCGATTGTCGAAGAGTTCGGCGAAACCGGCATCGGGCCCGGAATATTCCGTGCCGGCGACCGGATGCGCCGGCACGAACTCCACTCCCTTCGGCAGATGGGGCTGGACCTGGGCGATGACCGACGCCTTGACCGAGCCGACGTCGGAGACGATGGCGCCGGGCTTCAGCGAACCGGCGATGGCCCCGGCGGCGGCGCCGCAGGCGCCGACCGGAATGCACAGGATGACGCAGTCGGCGTCGCGGGCGGCGTCCGCCGGGTCGGCGTGGTAGCTGTCGCCGAGCCCGAGTTCCTCGGCGCGGCCGAGCGTCGCGGCCGTGCGGCTGTTGATCGCGATGTGCCGGACGAGGCCGCCGCGCCGCGCCGCCAGCGCGATCGAGGCGCCGATCAGCCCGATGCCGATGAGGGCCAGGCGGTTGAAGACCGGCTCGCTCATCGCGCCGGTTTCTTCGCATCGAGGAAGGCGCCGAGCGCGGCGACGGTCGCCTCGTTCGCCGCGTCGGAACCGACGGTCATGCGCAGCGCATTGGCGAGCCCGTAGGCCTCCATCCGCCGCAACACGACGCCGCGCCTGAGCAGGAAGGCGTCGCCATCGGCGGCGCGCCGCCCCGGCTCGTCGGGGAAATGGATCAGGACGAAATTGCCGACGCTCGGCGTCACCTTCAGGCCGAGCGCCTCGATCGCGGCCGTGACCTTCGGCAGCCAGATTTCGTTGTGTGCCGCCGCCCGCGCCGTGTGCGCGGCGTCGCCGATGGCCGCCACGCCCGGCCGCGATCGCCGCCGACGACACGTTGAACGGCCCGCGGATGCGGTTCATCGCGTCGATGACCGCCGCCGGCCCGTAGCACCAGCCGAGGCGCAAGCCTGCGAGCCCGTAGATCTTCGAGAAGGTGCGCGTCATCACCACGTTGGGCGCGCTGCCGGCAAGCTCGACGCCGCTCTCGTAGTCGTTGCGGCGGACATATTCGGCATAGGCCGCGTCGAGCACCAGCACCACGCGTGGCGGCAGCGCCGCGTGCAGCCGGCGCACCTCGCGGAACGGCAGGTAGGTGCCGGTCGGGTTGTTGGGGTTGGCGAGGAACACCACCCGGGTGCGCTCCGTGACGCACGCCAGGATCGCATCGACATCGGCGGTGTAGTCGGTCTCCGGCGCCACCACCGGCGTGCCGCCCATGGCGCGGATGGCGATCGGATAGACCAGGAAGCCGTGCTCGGTGTAGATCGCTTCGTCGCCCGGGCCGATATAGGCGTTGGCGATCAGGTGCAGGATCTCGTCGGAACCGGCGCCGCAGACGATGCGATCCGGATTGAGGCCGTGCACCGACGCGATCGCATCGCGCAGCGCCGTCGCCGCGCCGTCGGGATAGCGCTCCAGACTGTCGGCGACCGAGCGATAGGCCGCGATCGCCGCCGGGCTGGCGCCGAGCGGGGTTTCGTTGGAGGACAGCTTGTGGAGCGTCTTGCCCCCGGTCGCGGTGCTCTTGCCGGGGACGTAGGGCGCGATGTCGAGCACGCCCGGACGCGGGATCGGCGCTGTCGGCGCACTCATGGAAGGTGGCTCCCCGGAGGAGGTTGACGGCGGCCGGCCGGAGGCGGCCGGGCGCCGCCTTCATAGGCCAAGGAAACCCCTGAAATCAAAGAAAACATTGGCGCCTGCCGCCTGGCCGGCCGCAACGCTCCCCCTCCCCGTGGAACCCCGCCGTTGACGGCGGGTTCGGTCGGGGGTAACCAACGGCTCCTCGTGGTAATTTGTGCCGGCCGGCTTGCGACCACGTGAAAAAGAAACGCTAAAAGGCCGGAGGGGAACCCCGCCGGCTTTGCTTTTTTGAGGGCATGGCCGAACTTTGGCTGGAGGTTTCCCGATGCTCCCCGAAATCTCGCGGACCACCCAACACCCCGATTCCGGGGCGGCGCCGGCGCGCGCCCGGGCGGCCGACGCCCGCAACGAGGCCGACAACCCGTCGAGCCTTGTCGCCCGCTTCGGCCACGACCAGCCGCTTGCGCTCGATTCCGGCCGCGACCTGACCGACCTGCAGATCGCCTACCAGACCTATGGCGAGCTCAACCGCGAGCGCTCCAACGCCATCCTCATCGGCCACGCATTGACCGGCGACCAGCACGTCGCCAGCGTCAATCCGGTGACCGGCAAGCCCGGCTGGTGGAGCCTGATGGTCGGACCGGGTCAGCCCCATCGACACCGACCGCTACTTCGTCATCTGCTCCAACGTCGTCGGCGGCTGCATGGGCACCACCGGCCCGGCCTCGACCAACCCGGCGACCGACCGCGTCTACGGCCTCGACCTGCCGGTGATCACCGTGCGCGACATGGTGCGCGCCCAGGCGATGCTGGTCGACAAGCTCGGCATCGAGACGCTGTTCTCGGTCGCCGGCGGCTCGCTCGGCGGCATGCAGGTGCTGCAATGGGCGGCGAGCTATCCCGACCGCGTCTTCTCGGCGCTGCCGATCGCCACCGGCGCGCGGCATTCATCGCAGAACATCGCCTTCCACGAGGTCGGCCGCCAGGCGGTGATGGCCGACCCCGACTGGCGCGGCGGCCGCTACATCGAGGCCGGGGTCGGTCCGCGCAAGGGGCTGGCCGTGGCGCGCATGGCCGCGCACATCACCTATCTGTCGGAAGAGGCGCTGCACCGGAAGTTCGGCCGCAACCTGCAGGACCGCGACAAGCCGACCTTCGGCTTCGACGCCGATTTCCAGATCGAGTCCTACCTGCGCCATCAGGGGTCGACCTTCGTCGACCGCTTCGACGCCAATTCCTACCTCTACATGACGCGCGCGATGGACTATTTCGACCTTGCCGCCGACCACGGCGGGCGGCTCGCCAACGCGTTCCTCGGCACGAAGACACGCTTCTGCGTCGCCTCGTTCACGTCCGACTGGCTGTTTCCCACGGCGGAGAACAAGGCGGTGGTGCGGGCGCTGAACGCCGCCGGCGCCAGCGTGTCCTTCGTCGAGATCGAGACCGACCGCGGCCACGACGCCTTCCTGCTCGACGAGCCGGAGCTGTTCGCGACCGTCAGCGGCTTCCTGTCCGCGGCGGCGGAAGCACGAGGCATCGGCAAATGAACGCGCTCGGCAGCGGCTTCACCAACGGCACCAGCCGTGTCGACCTCATCGCCATCGCCGAACTGGTGGCGCCGGGCAGCCGCGTCCTCGACATCGGCTGCGGCGACGGCCAGCTCCTGAAGCTTCTCGAAGTGACCCGCAACGTCGACGGCCGCGGCATCGAGATCAGCCAGAAGGGCGTCAACGAAAGCGTCGCCCGCGGCCTGTCGGTGGTCCAGGGCGACGCCGACACCGACCTCATCGACTATCCCGACGACGGCTTCGACTTCGTCATCCTGTCGCAGACGCTGCAGGCGACCCACCGGCCGCGCCATGTCGTCGAGCAGATGCTGAGGATCGGCGCCAAGGCGATCGTCTCGTTCCCGAACTTCGGCCACTGGCGGGTGCGCACCATCCTCGGCTTCACCGGACGCATGCCGGTCACCCGCACCCTGCCGAGCAGCTGGTACGAGACGCCCAACATCCACTTCTGCACGATCCGCGATTTCGTCGATCTGTGCGCGGAGATCGACGCCCGCATCGAGCAGTCGATGGTGCTCAACCGCGCCGGCGGGCGGATCGGCTTCAGCGCGCCACTGTGGTTCTGGAACCTGTTCGGCCAGCAGGCGGTGTTCCTGCTCAGCCGCTAGCGTTTCCCGGCGTCAACCGCGCTTGCGGAGCGTGATCGCGACCTTCTGCACCTGGGTTGCGGTATCGCTGCTCGGCGTGATCACCACCGACTGGCTGTTGCCATGCGTGACGAGATCGAGATCGGCGGCGAAGCCGGTGCCTTTCAGCAGCGCCTTCACATGGCTGCCGGCGACGCGACCGGAGACGCCGCCCTTGACGTTGTTGGTCAGTTCCGCCCAGAAGCCCGACAGCGACCCGTCCTGGTGGTCGACATAGGCGTTGACCTCGAACTTGTAGCTCGCGCTCCTGCAGCGCAGCGCCTGCTGGAAGTTGTTGTCGTCGTCCTTGACCACGTATTGCGCGGTGCAGGTGATGCGCTCCTTGGTGCCCGCTATCCAGGCTGACCGTGCCCGAGCCGGACCAGGAGCCCTGCATGCCCGCGAACGGTCCCGCGGCGAGGGCGCTGTCCTCACCGGCGACGCCAAACAGGCCGGCCAGGGCAAACGCCGCCACGGCTCCGCCGCGCCGCAACGCCCCACCGATTTGCGGGGCTATCGTCGCAATGCGATTGTCGATCATCCTGCCATCCTCAAGTCTGGCCGAACCGGCGCAATTGTCCCGGGGGCGCCACCCAGCCTGTGGCCACCTTCGTTGCATAGCATCCAAGGCGCAATTTTTCAGCCGTCATGTTCGGGAATCCCATCAACTGTGACGCGCAAGTCGCAGCCTGCGAAAGAGGCACCAATTTAGCGCGGCAGACGGCGGCAAACCGCCGTTTTGCCGCCGATCGGCGGCGACTCACACGAAGCCGATCGTCAACCCCTCGAGTGGCAGGCCGATGACGGCCGTGGACCAACGCTCGCCGGCAGCCACGGGAAAGGCACGCGTCACCGTGCCCGTGGTCACGATATCGCCAGGGGTGAGTCGCGCGCCGGATACCCGATCGAGCCCGCGCACGAAATGGAGGAGCGCGGGGACCGGGCCGTCGAGCACATTGGCGCCCTGCCCCCGGTCCACCACCCCGCCGTCGCGGGACAGGACGATCTCGAAGCGCGCCAGCCGGTCCAGCCACGCCGCGCGCGCGGCATCGTCGGCGATTCCTGTGAAAGGTCCGACGAACAGCCGGCCATGCAGGGCGAAGGCGGCGGCCGTATCGGCCGCCGTGAATTTCCAGCCGGCAAACACCGACTGCACGATCTCGACCCCATGCGCGACGCCGTCGATACAGGCCATCAGGCCGCGCTCGTCCATATCGGGCTCCGGCGACCGCGCCATGCGAAAGACGATCTCGGGCTCGATGCGCGGCTCGGCCAGCGCGGCAACCTCGCACGCCGCCGCTGCCGTCGGATCGACATGCCTGACCGTCGAATCGTAGACCGGCCCCCAAATCGGCGCGTGGACGCCGTATTCATCCCAGATCGTGCGGTTGGTGAAGCCGATCTTCCATCCCACCGGTCGCTCGCCGCGCCGGATGCGGCGCTCGGTGATCGCGGCGCTCACCCGGTAGGCGTCGTCGAGAGCGAAGCCCGGCCAGCCCTCCGAGAGCGACGGGATCGACCGGCCGGCACCGCGCGCGGCCAGAATATGATCGGCAATCGCTGCCACTTCGGCCTGATCGATCGTCACCGGACCGCTCATGCCCCCGGCGGAATCAGCGCCGGCCTGAGCGCCGGCTTGAAGCGCCGGCTGCGCTCGCCGGTCGGCACGCCCTGATAGAGCTGCTTGGTGGCCTCGACGATGACGACGCCGGCGAAGGCCGGCCACAGCGTCCGGCCGACCGCCTCCCAGGTGGCGCCGGTGCCGATCAACGGCCCGCGCAGCGGCGGCGCGGCAAGCGCCTCCGACCAGCCGAGCGGCGAGAATTGCGCCTCGCGCAGGAGATTGGTGAGCTGGCCGCTGCCATAGGGCCGGCCATAGCCGAAAGGCGTGGTCTCGGTCCGCGCCCAGATGCCGCTGCGATTGGGCACCACCAGGATGACGCGGCCGCCCGGCGCCAGCACCCGCCAGACCTCGCGCAGGTGGTCGCGGGGATTGGCCGCCACTTCGAGGCAATGGATGATCAGCGCCCGGTCGATCGACTGATCGGGCAGCGGCAGCATGTCGTCATCGACCAGCGCCGCGCGGTTCGGCCCCTCGTGCGGCCAGGTGACCACGCCCTGGGCCGCCGGCATGAAGGCGATCACCCGTTCCGCCCCGTCGGCGAGGCCCTCCAGATAGGGCGTGGCATAGCCGACCCCGAGCAGGCTCTCGCCGGCGATCGACGGCCAGCGTTTCGACAGCCTGCGGCCAATGAGGCGGCGCACCACCATGCCGAGACGGCTGGCATAGAAGGCGCGGAGATCGACCACGTCGAGATACATGGCCCCATGGTAACAGGTCCGGGTAGCCGCGGGCGACGGCCGATGCTAGGCAAAGGACATCCCGCCCCAACCTGAAGAGCGAGGCCCGCCGATGGCTCTCATCATCGAGCAATTCACCTGCCGGTCCGACAATTTCGCCGTTCTCGTCCACGATCCCGATTCGGGCCTGACCGTCTCCATCGACGCGCCCCAAGAGGCGCCGATCCTGGCGAAGCTGAAGGAGAAGGGCTGGCGGCTCGACCGCATCCTCACCACCCATCACCACGGCGACCATGTCGAGGCCAATCTCGCCCTGAAATCGGCCTTCGGCTGCACGATCACCGGCCCGGCGGCCGAGGCGACCAAGATCCCCGGCATCGACACGCAGGTGAAGCAAGGCGACAGCTTCACGCTTGGCGGCTACGAGGTGCGCGTCATCGAGACGCCCGGCCACACCCTCGGCCACGTTTCCTACTGGCTGCCCGGCGCCAACACCGCCTTCACCGCCGATACGCTTTTCGCCATGGGCTGCGGCCGCGTCTTCGAGGGAACCCCGGCGATGATGTACGCCTCCCTGGAGAAGCTCCGCGCCCTCCCCGACGAAACGATCGTCTATTGCGGCCACGAATACACCGAGACCAATGCCCGCTTCGCGCTCACCGTCGATCCCGGCAATGCCGACCTCGCCCGCCGCTACGACGAGGTGAAGCGCCTGCGCGCCGCCGGCAAGGCGACCCTGCCGACGACCATCGCGCTGGAGAAGCGCACCAACCCCTATTTCCGCGTCGACGACGCAGGCATCCGCAAGGCGCTGGGCATGGAAAACGCGACGCCGGTCGAGGTTTTCGCCGAAATCCGCCAGCGCAAGGACAACTTCAAGTGACGCTGGAGGGGCTGGACGCGGCGCACATCGCCCGGCTCCTCGAGCTTGCCCCGCACCCGGAGGGCGGCTGGTATCGCGAGACGTTCCGCGACGACGCGCCCGGCGACGGCCGTGGATATTCGACGGCGATCTACTACCTGCTCGCCGCCGGCGACCGCTCGCACTGGCATCGCGTCGACGCCGTCGAGGTCTGGCACCACTATGCCGGCGCGCCTCTCCGCCTCAGCCTCTCCGCCGACGGCAAGAGCGTGACCCACCACCGGCTTGGCGCCGACCTCGCCCAGGGCGAGGCGCCGCAACGCGTGGTGCCGCGCGGCCACTGGCAGAGCGCCGTCAGCCTCGGCGAGTGGTCGCTGGTCGGCTGCACGGTGGCGCCCGGCTTCGTGTTCTCCGGCTTCGAGATGGCGCCCGCCGACTTCAGCCCCGGCGAGTAGGCGTGCTTCAGCCGCCCGCCAGTTCGCCGCGATGCGCCTCGACCATCCCGGCCATGCTGGTGAAGCGGAAGTCGAAGCGCGGCATCACCTCGGGCTGGCGCGTGGCGCCGAAGCCTTCCTGTTCATGCCGGCGATGGATCCAGCACGAGGCAAGCTCCATGCGGTTCGCCGGCGCGTGATCGTGGAACAGGCTCTCGGCGGTGTGCAGGATGTCGTCCTTGTCGATCCCCATGCCGCCGAGCTTGTCGAGCATGTATTCGAAATTGGCGAGGGAGGGCTTGTAGGCGCCGACGTCCTCCGCCGTGATGATGGCATCGAAGGTGACGCCGAGCCGGAGGTTGGTCCGGGCGAAGCTCTCGTTGTCGACGTTCGACAGGATGATCAGCTTGTAGTGCTGCTTGAGGTAGCGCAGCGCCGCGACGGTGTCAGCGAAGGCCGGCCAGTCGCCGATCGAGCGGCCATAGGCGACGCATTCCTCCCAGGGCGCCGGCACGCCCCAGTCTTCGCTCAGGCGCTTGTAGACGATGGCGAGCAGGTCGCGGTAGGGCCGCGCCGGGGTCTGCAACTGCTGCGACGACTCGTGGAGGGCATGGGCGGCGAGGATCTCGTCGCGCTCCAGCGGACGACCGACCCGGCCGACAAGCGGCTGAAGGGCAGCAAGCATGCCGTTTTCCCAGTCGATCAGGGTGCCGTAGCAGTCGAAAGTCAGCGCCTTGAAATCGCTGAGACGCATGGGGATTTCCCTTTCGGGCAGGCGGAGGACGGAAGGGCAAGAATTGTGGACCGTGAAGCAATTGCAAGCATAAGCTAATCTTGGCTGGACGAAACCGCGATCAACAGGTTAGCCATGGGCCGGCCAGAGAGGGAGAGCATGGCCGAGGCTGAGGGGAGCATCCTTTTCGTCGATTGCGACAGCCTGCTGCGCAGCCTCGCCGCCGCGGGGGGCACCGACGCGGCCGGTGGCCTGATCACGCGCCCCGATGCCTGGCTGGCGGCGATCGAGTCGGGCGCCCTGATCTCGCCCACCGGCAGCGGGCGGACCATCGACCTGAAGCGCTGCTATGCCGGCCCGGCCCTCGACGACGAGGCCACCGACGCACTGGCGAGCGCCGGTTTCGACATCCAGCACCACGATTCCGACGGTCCCGCCGGGCTCCGCCTCGCCATCGACGCCATGGATTCGCTGACCCTCGCCGAGGCCGGCACGGAATTCATCCTGCTCAGCGCCGAGCCCGACCTGACGCCGCTGGTCGCGCGCCTCAAGGCCAGCGGCCACCCGGTCGCGGTCTATGCCGACGACAACACCTCGGCCGACTGCCGGGCCGCGGCCGACGTGGTCCTGACCGCCGAGGAATTCGCCGCCTTCCTCGCCGGCACGCCGGCCCCGGCGAAACCGGCGCCCGCCCCGAGCACCGTCGACCGCGCCCACATCGAGGCCTTCGCCCGCGAGGTCCACGGCGCCACCAACATTCCGCTGTTCTCGCCGAAGACCTTCGCCGAGCTGTTTCGCCAGCTGGCCGACGAGGTCGCCGCCGGCGGCTACCATTTCCAGGACACCGCCAAGAACGTCGCCGAGCGGCTGACCGCCGCCGGCCGCGCCGTCACCGGCCGTCAGGTGACGTTCGTGGTCAAGGGGCTGGCGCTCAAGGGCCACGTCTTCTCGACCAACGACACGCCGCAACGCCTCGCCGAGGTCTTCCGCGAACAGGCGCGCTATCTGATCGGCAGCGCCGGCATCGCCCTGGACGACGAGCGCGAGAAGCTGCTGGCCGCCTGGATCACCGCTCCGGGCGGCGCTCTGGCGACGTTCGCGCCGGCGAAACCCCAGCCCGCCAAGGCCGAAGCCCGCCCCGCCACGGAACCGCGCGCGCCGGAGCCGTCCGCCGACAAGAACGGCAAGGCGATCGCGAAACCCGCACCGCCAAGACCGCCGACCCGCCCAAAATCCGCGGCGCTGCCGCCCAAACCACCCCCGGCCCAGCCGAAGGAAGCGGTCAAGCGTCCGACCTCCATCGAAATCCGCACGGCCATTGCCGCCCGGATCACGGCCGCCGCCCGGCAGAAGCCCTTGCGCGCTGCCGAGCCTGCGCCCCGGCCAAAAAAGATCGAGGAGGCCGACCTGCCGCCCCCCAGGGAAGCGCCCAGCGCGCTTGAATCGTCCATCCTCGCGGCAATTGCCGAGGCCGTGGACGTGCTGGTCGAGGACGGCAGCGTCAGCGAATTCGATGAGTCCGAGGCGGCTGCGCCCGAGCCGAAGAAGCGGCCGCGGGCCGACAGGGAAGAGCCCGCCCCCGAAGATGCGCCACCGCCGGAAGCCGAAGCGGCACCTGCCGCCGAGGCGGAAGACGACGGCGGCGACGACATCGGCGACGAGATCCAGCGGATCGTGGCGTCCTACAACCGCACACGACCGCGACGACGACAAGGGCTGAACCCCGCGCTGGCGGTCAGCCGTTGGCGAGATATTGCCCGCCATTGGCGGACATCACCGCGCCGGTGATGAAGGCGGCGTCGTCCGAGGCGAGATAGGCGCAGAGCGACGCGATCTCCTCCGCCTTGCCCAGCCGGCCGATCGGAATCTGCGCGACGATGCTTTCCAGCACCTTCTCCGGAACCCCCGCCACCATGTCCGTGTCGATGTAGCCCGGACAGATGGCGTTGACGGTGATGCCCTTCCTGGCATTCTCCATGGCCAGCGCCTTGGTGAAGCCGACGATGCCGGCCTTCGAGGCCGAGTAGTTGGTCTGGCCGATCTGGCCCTTCTGCCCGTTGATCGAGGAGATGTTGACGATCCGCCCGGCATTGCGCTCGCGCATGCCCTCGATCACCGGCCGGGTCATCGCGAACATCGAGTTGAGGTTCGTGCTGATGACCGCCGACCACTGCTCCCAGGTCATGCGGTGGAACATCGAATCGCGGGTGATGCCGGCATTGTTGACCAGCACCGACACCGGCCCGAGGTCGGCCTCGACCTGCTTGACGCCCGCCGCCGAAGCCTCGACGTCGGAGACATCCCACTTGTAGACGGAGATTCCGTCCTCCGCCTTGAACCTCTGTGCGGCCTCGTCGTTGCCGCGATAGGTGACGGCGACCGCGTGACCGGCCGCCTTCAGGCGTCTGGCGATCGCCGCGCCGATGCCGCGCGTCCCTCCCGTGACGATGGCGACTTTCGCCATGACAATCCCTCCCCTTGTTTTTGTCTTGCGGACGGCATTGATCGCCGTCCGTTTACCGTTCGACGCACATGGCGATGCCCATGCCGCCACCGATGCACAGCGTCGCCAGGCCCTTCCTGGCGTCGCGCTTCTGCATTTCGTAAAGCAGGGTCACGAGGATCCGCGCGCCCGACGCGCCGATCGGATGGCCGATGGCGATGGCGCCGCCATTGACGTTCACCTTGGCCGGATCCCAGCCCATGTCCTTGTTGACCGCGCAGGCCTGGGCGGCAAAAGCCTCGTTCGCCTCGATCAGGTCGAGGTCGTCGATGGTCCAGCCGGCCTTCTTGAGCGCCTTGCGCGATGCCGGGATCGGGCCGGTGCCCATCATCGCCGGATCGACGCCGGCGGTCGCCCACGACACGATGCGCGCCAGCGGCGTCACGCCGCGCTTGGCGGCATCCTCGGCCGTCATCAACACCGCCGCGGCGGCGCCGTCATTGATGCCCGACGCGTTGCCGGCGGTCACCGTGCCGTCCTTCTGGAAGGCCGGACGCAGCTTGGCGATCAACTCGATCGTCGTGCCGGCGCGAATGAATTCATCCTGGTCGACGATGGTGTCGCCCCGGCGCCCCTTCACCGTGAACGGCACGATCTCGTCCTTGAAGCGACCCGATTTCTGCGCCGCCTCGGCCTTGTTCTGCGAGCCGACGGCGAAGGCATCCTGGGCATCGCGGGTGATCTGGAACTCGCGCGCCACGTTCTCGGCGGTGTTGCCCATGTGATAGCCGTTGAAGGCGTCCCACAGGCCGTCCTTGATCATGGTGTCGACCATCTGGAAGTCGCCCATTTTCACGCCGCCCCGCAGATGGGCGCAGTGCGGCGCCATCGACATCGATTCCTGACCGCCGGCGACGATGATATCGGCGTCGCCGCTGGTGATCTGCTGCATGCCAAGGGCGACGGAACGCAATCCCGAGCCGCAAAGCTGGTTCATGCCCCAGGCCGTCGTCTCGATCGGCAGCCCGGCGCCGATCGAGGCCTGACGCGCCGGGTTCTGACCTTCCCCCGCGCTCAGGATCTGGCCGAGGATCACCTCGTCGACCTCATTCGCCTCGACCTTGGCGCGTTTCAGAGCTTCTCCGATCACAGCCTTGCCGAGCTCGTGCGCGGGCACGGTCCCGAAACCGCCGTTGAATGAGCCGACCGCCGTCCGCGTGGCGCCGGCGATGACGATGTCCTTGGCTGGCATGGAAGTAACTCCTCAATGATCGCGGCCACGACGGCCACGCCCGATAGATGGGTTGTGCGCGCTGTCACGGCTACCTGCCCCGCAAGCGACTACAGACTGCCGGCGGCGCGCCTGTCAATCGCCGCGGGCCCGGCTCGCGCTGCGCCGCAACCAAATTTTGAGGCATTGCACAATATATTGGCGGCGGCGCCAAAAAGCCCTTATCCTGACGGGGCTTGGGCAGCATGGTGGCCGTTTCGGCGGCCGGTTGAGGGAGCGGGGCGGTACGTCCCGGCGAAATGATGGCGAAGGAGAAGACGCCGACAACGATCAAGAAATATGCGAACCGGCGTCTCTACAATACCGGCACCTCGACCTACGTCACCCTCGAGGACCTCGCCGACATGCTCAAGAACGACGAGGACTTCGTCGTTGTCGATGCCAAGTCCGGCGAGGACATCACCCGCTCGGTCCTGACCCAGATCATCTTCGAGCAGGAAAACAAGGGCCAGAACCTGCTGCCCATCACCTTCCTGCGCCAGCTCATCCGCTTCTACGGCGATTCCATCCAGAACCTGATTCCGACCTATCTCGATTTCTCCATCGACTCGCTGGTGCGCGACCAGGAGAAGCTGCGCAACCAGATGTCGAGCGCCTTCGGCCCCAACGTCGCCCTCGACGCCATTGGCGACCAGGTCCGCCGCAACACCGAGATGTTCGAGCAGGCCATGCGCATGTTCCTGCCGTTCGGGGTGGGCGACCGCGCGGCAACGCCACAATCCGCCGAGGAGGGTCCCAAGTCCGCCTCCGAGCCGGCGGATATCGACGCGCTGCGCAATCAGCTTGCCGAGATGCAGAAGCGCCTCGACAAGCTCTCCGGCAAGTAGCGGGCGCGGGGCCCGCTCAGGCGGGTTCGCGTATCGCCCCGCCGCGGCGCCGGGTCCACGGCCAGGTGGTCGTCGCCGCGCCGACGAGGTGCCCCTGGATCATGTCGATGCCGAAGCTCTTGAGGATCGCCGCGGTTTCCTCGTCCTCGACCCACTCGGCGATGACCTGCATGTCGAAATTGTGGGCGAGTGCGGCCAACGCCCTGACGAAGACCTGATCGTCTTCGTTGTTGGGCAGGTCCTTCAGGAACACGCCGGCGATCTTGACGATATCCGCCTTGAGCGCGCGCAGCGTGCGGAAGGACGAGAAGCCGGCGCCGAAATCGTCGATGGCCAGCGGACAACCGAGATCGCGCAGCGTCGCCACGAACTGCACCGCTTCGTCGAGATCGCGGATCGCCACGGTCTCGGTGATCTCGACGATGAGCCGTCCCGACAGGTCCGGCCGGCGCGCGACCGCCGCCGCGACCCGCGACAGCCACTCCGCGTCGCCCACCGTCTCGGCCGACACGTTGAGCGAAATGCGCGCCGCCGGCTCGGCCTCGAGCGCCTCCAGCGTGTGCGCCAGCACGTAGTGGTCGATCATGCGAATGAGGCCGAGGCTCTCGCTGAGCCCGATGAAATCGTCGGCGATGACGGACGTGCCGTCCGCCCGTTCGAGGCGCAACAGCCCCTCCTGGAAGACCACTGCCCGCGACGCCAGCTCGACCACCGGCTGGAACGCCAGCCTCAGCCGCTTCTGGTTCAGCGCCGCCACCAGCTCGCTCGACAGCGCCGCGTTGCCGCGCTGTTGCGCCTCGCGTTCGGGGGAAGGCGCATAGACGACGAAATGGCCGTTGCCGCGCCGGCGGGCCTGATGGAGACCCTCCTGGGCGTGGGCCATCGCCTCGCGCACGGTACGTCCGTGGCGCGGCAACCCGACGCCGCCGATCGACACCGTGGCGGCCACCGAGCTGGTTTCCGTGGTGATGATGTCCCGCCGGACCGCGGCGTGGAAGCGTTCGGCGGCCGCATGCATGTCGTTCTCGTCGCAGTCGCGCAAGACGATGCCGAGCTTGTTGCCGGAATAGCGGCCAATGGCATCGCCGTCGCGCAGTTCCGCCCTGATCCGCTGCCCGACGGCCGCGAACACCTGGTCGGCCGTGTCGAAATCGTAGGCCTCGTTGATGGCGCGGAAATTGTCCACCGCGACGATGAGAAAGGCGATCGAGCCGCGCAGCCGCTTGGCGGAGTCGAGCGCCTCGCCGAGAGAGGCGATCAGGTGGCTGCGATTGAAGAAGCCGGTCAGTTCGTCGTAGCGCGACAGGAAGGCGCGGCGCTCCTCGCGCTCGGCGCGTTCGTTGATCACCCGCACCACGCCGCTGGCGCGGAGCGGCCGCCCGGCGTCGCCGGCGTACCAGCGTCCCGTATCCTCGATGATGACGCGGCGGCGCTCGCCGTCGGGCCCCGGATTGAGCGTGTACTGGATCTCGTAGGAGACGCCTGCCCCGCTGTCCGTCGCCGCCGAATTGAGCACCGCATCGTGGCGGCTGGTGGCCTCAGTCGGATCAATCAGGGTGGCAAAATCGCGCCCGGTCGACATCCGCTCGACCGGCACGCCGAGCACCTGTTCGGCGCCCTGGTCCCAGCGGAGGCGATCGTCGGCGATGGTCCATTCGTACGCGGCGCCGCCGACCGCGGTGAGGATCGGACCGGCGTCGACCGGACCGGCATCGCGCGCGCCGGCGGACCGGCGATCGGTCGAGACGACTGTTCTCGCCTTTCCGTGCGTATCCGAATCCGGCACCGTTGGTTCCTCTGCATGCCGCATGACGCCGCCAGGCCGGACCCGACGACGCCCCGACACCATGCCGTCGGGGGCTTAAGGAAGCGCCAAGACCCTAGCCGCCGCCCACCGGCGGCGCCACGGCTTCTGCCGCCTCGGTTAATGGCCCGCTAACGCTAGGGGCCGTCGCCGGCGTGGCCAAGCGCGAGGTCGCGGCGCGCCGTCTTGATGCTGATCGTGAAGCCGGCGACGACATCGAACAGCGCCAGGATCGTGAGGATGAAGAACACCGACTCGCCGGCGAACTTGACGACGATGAACTCGACCAGGAAGGCGATGAAGACCAGCGTCGACAGGATGTGGTTGGCGATGGCGCGCGTCGTCGAATTGGTCGACTTCAGCACCTCGACGAACAGGCAGGCGACGCCGAACACCACCATCAGGTCGCGCGAGGTGAAGGCCCAGACCTCGCCGGAGATCATCGTCAGGTTGAAGATGGCGCCGTCCCAGGCGCCCGGCCCGGCATAGAGCCCGACCAGATTGAAGGCGATCCACGGCAGGATCGTCGCCGGTATGATGAACAGGATATTGGGCATGGCCGGTCCCCGAGACACGCGAAGCGCGTGATGATAGCACCCCGCGGCCGGACACGAAAAAGGCCGGCGGAGCCGGCCTTTGCTGCTGCAGACGGAGAGGCGAGCGCCGGCTCAGGCCTCGCTCTTCGGCTCCAGAATCTGGCGGCCGCGATACATGCCGGACTTGAGGTCGACATGATGCGGACGGCGGAGTTCGCCGGAATCCTTGTCCTCGACATAGGTCGGCTTCTTGAGCGCGTCGGCGGAGCGGCGCATGCCGCGCTTCGACGGCGAGGTTTTTCGCTTGGGTACGGCCATTGTGTCCTCGGAAAAGCTTGGGATTGGGCCGCCTTATAGCGGGGCTCAGGGATAGAGGCAATCGATATAGGCCCCGGCGGCGCGGGCGCGGGCGGCGACGATGCGGGCGAGCGCCTGCAGGAGCCGCGAAGGCTTGGCCGGGTTGCGGGTCGCCGGGCTCGGCAGGGAGGCCGCCAGCAGCGCGGCCTGCGACGAATTCAGCGTGCCCGCCGACCGGTGGAAGAAGTGCCGCGCCGCCGCCTCGGCGCCGAAGATGCCCGGCCCGAACTCGGCGATGTTGAGGTAGATCTCGATCTCCCGCCGCTTGCCCCAGACCAGGTCGGCGTAGAGCGCCAGCGGGATCTCCAGGCCCTTGCGCACATAGGAGCGCGACGTCCACAGGTAGAGGTTCTTGACCGTCTGCATGGCGATGGTCGAGGCGCCGCGCGGCCGCTCGGTCTCGTCGACCGTGTCGATCACACTGCCGAGCGCCTGCCAGTCGACGCCCCAATGCGCGCAGTAGCGGCCGTCCTCCGACATGATCACCGAGGCGACCAGCACCTTGGCGATGTCGTCGAAGCCGACCCAGGTCCGCTCGATCGGCCCCTGCGTCACCCGCTCCCACATCATCAGCGTCGAGACCGGCGGCACGAAGCGGTAGACCGGCGTCAGCACGACGGGAATCGCCACCAGCACGGCGAGCACGCGCCCGATCAGCCGCCACGGCACGCGCGACGCGATGCCGCGTTTCTTCTTCGTCTTTTTCGCCGTGCCGCTCACCCGCCCCCGAATAGCCGCCGCCCGGCGGCCGCGCAATTGGCCGCGCCGCCGCCGCAGCCTTGACCCTTCGCCGCTTCCGGGCCATTCGGAGGCCACCATGGGCGACGAATTCGCAACACGGCTGAAGGCCGCGCAGGACGCCACCGAGGCGGTGCTCGACCGGCTGCTCTCCGAGGAGCGGCTCGCCGGCGAGATCGCGCGGCCGCCACGGCTGCTGGCCGCCATGCGCCACGCCGCGCTCGGCGGCGGAAAACGGCTGCGTCCCTTCATTGTCATCGAGTCGGCGCGCCTCTTCCAGGTGCCGATGAACAACGCTTTGGGGGCGGCGGCGGCGCTGGAATGCGTGCACTGCTATTCGCTCGTCCACGACGACCTGCCGGCCATGGACGACGACGACCTCAGGCGCGGCCAGCCGACGGTCCACAAGGCCTTCGACGAGGCGACGGCGATCCTCGCCGGCGACGCGCTGCTGACGCTGGCCTTCGCCGTCATCGCCGACCCGGCCACCGATCCCGTCCGCCGAAATCGCGTACGGACCTCGCCGGAAGCCTCGCCGCCGCCGCCGGGCTCGGCGGCATGGCCGGCGGCCAGATGCTCGACCTTGCCGGCCAGGGCGCGCCGCCGAAGGAGGCCGACATCCGGCTGATGCAGGCGATGAAGACCGGCGCGCTCTTCCGCCAGGCCGGCCGAGGCGGGCGCCATCCTCGGCCGCGCCGGTCCGAGCGAGCGCGACGGGCTGGCGAGATTCGGCGCCGCGCTGGGCCTCGCCTTCCAGCTCGCCGACGACCTCATCGACGCCACCGGCGCGGCCGCGGCCGCCGGCAAGGCGACCGCCAAGGATTCGGCGCGCGGCAAGGCGACGCTGGTCGCCGTCCACGGCGTCGAGGGCGCGACTGAAGCTCCTCGACGCGGCGGTCAACGAGGCGCTGACGATCCTGCGCCCGTTCGGCTCGCGCGCCGACATGCTGCGCGAGGCCGCCCGCTTCGTCGCCGCCCGCGAGGGATAGCGGCGAAACCGGCGAAGGCCGACCCTGAGCTAGTTCGCCGGCTCCAGCGCGAAGACCATGTCGGTCGGCTGCGGCTCGTGGGGCATCAGGCTGGTCTTTGCCTCGTCGCTCCAGCTCGCCACGCGCACCACCTGCCCGGCTTCGCCGCCGCCTTCGGCGGCTTCGGCGGGCTCCACGATGCTGAGCCCGTTCTGGTCGATGAAGTAGGTGTGTTCGCCGAACAGGCCGGTCAATTGTGGAACCGCTGCGTGGTCCTCGGGAATGACCTGCGCCGGGAACTGGCCGAGCGCCCGCTCGACCTTGTCGGAAGAGAGTTTCATCGTGGGTCCTTTCGGTTGCATGCTGGCCAAGGGTTCTTCGCCCTGGCTGCGGCCTCCCACATCAACGTGGTCGATTCGTTGCGAGCCGGTCGGCCGGCCAGACTTCGCCTCCCAACCTATGGAGTGTGAGCCAGAGGTCAACCGCGGCCTGACCGATGTCTCGACGGATGCTGGAGACTGCGCTTCGCAAACCGCCGAACCCCGGGTAGGGATTCCGGCCTTCGCCGGAACGACGACAGACGGAGCCGCCTACCCCCGCGCCTTGGCGTCGTTGATCTCGATCCAGAAGCCGTCCGGGTCCTGCACGAAGCACTGGCGGATGCCGTCCGGGCGCTGGGTCACCTTGCCGGGCCGGCCGGGCATGTCGCCGAAGGCGACGCCGGCCGCCGTCAGCCGCTCGACCGTGCCGTCGAAATCCGCCGCGGCGAGCGCCAGGTGGGTGCCGATGCCGCGCTCGGTCTCTCGGCGCGTGTTGCCGGGCACGAGATGGAGGTTGGTGACCGGCGACAGGGCGAACCAGCGGATCGGCCCCTTGCCCATCGGGTTCTCGACCTCGCGAGGCCGAGGACCTCGGCATAGAAGCGCACGCTCGCCGCCATGTCGCGAACGTGGATGGCCTGATGATCGACGGCGAAGGGGTGGGGCATGGGTCGAGCCTCTCCGGAAGCGCGGGCGGCTAGAGGAGCGCCACGGCGATCATCGCCATGCCGACGACCGCGACCGCCCACAGCGCGGTCCTGAGATAGACGATGCCGGCGAGATAGACCGGCCAGTAGGCGAGCCGCGCCAGGAAGAAGATCGCCGCACCCAGCGCCGTCGCGGCGCCGTCCTTGCCCATGAAGTGGGCCGCGGCGACGAGCGCGGCGAAGATGACGAAATTCTCCAGCATGTTGCCGGCGGCGCGATCGGCCCGGGCGGCGAGCGTGCCCGGCGGGGGAACCGCCTCGCGGCTGCTCAGCATGACGCGGAGGCCATCCAGCGTCCACGCCTTGTACTTGAGCAGGCCGGCGACCATCAGCATCAGCCAGAAAAGCACCGCCGAAGCGGCCAGCCATCCCGCATCTGTCATTGGTGCCTCCCATGCGCCGCGACCGGCGCGCGGGCCGGTTTGATCAGGTCAGGAGATTAGCACAGGGGTGGAGCGCCGACGTACCAGCGGATCGGCCCCTTGCCCATCGGGTTCTCGACCTCGGCGAGGCCGAGGACCTCGGCATGGAAGCGCAGGCTCGCCGCCATGTCGCGGAGGGGGATGGCCTGATGGTCGACGGTGAAGGGGTGGGGCATGGGGCGCATCTCGTGACCTCGGTGCGATGCGGGCGTATTGCACCGCCACGCCCCTCGCCAACGGCGGAATACGCTGCGCTATTCCGCGCCTACGATCCCTAGCCTCCGGATGCGGAAGCGGTCTGTTCGTCCGAACGGGCGACGTGGGCGCCAAGAACGCGCCCGGCGCCGCCCACGACCGTTGGCACGCTAGGCAGCGGCCACCTTCTAAGGCCGAGCCACGTACACACCATTCATTCAGTTCCGCCAACAACCGCGAATGACGAGCTGACGCTCCTCGCTGCGGCCTCGACTTCCGCGAGAACCTGCGCGATCGTCGCCGAGCCAGACATCGTCGTACTCGAGCCGGCAAGATCAGCTCCGCGTCCCGTCGCCTGCTGAGATTCGAACTCGAGAACCCCTGCCCTTCATCTGGACATGCGAGCTTCTTGGTCCGTCTCCCAGACTGCGGAATGAAGTTCCACGCGCGTCATAAAGTTGGCCATCGCCAACCTCCGCTCTTCGAGGCCAAGGCTCCGCTGGACGAAGGTTGAGGCGTTCGCTACGTTAACGTGTCAGCGGAACGGTGGCCGAAAATCGCTTCGTTTCGTCCCCACAAGTACCCTAGGGTTCTTCGTGGGTATCAGCGCGAGGCAAGCCTCGGCGCTGATATTCCTTTTTGGTGTTGGTGCCGGCGCAAATCAGGCACGGCCGTCGATCAAAGACTCCCTATCGCTAGCGCCTTGGGCGTCAGTCGCCAAAGGCCGCGACCACCACTGTTTCGCGTTAACTCCAATAAGCCCGCCTCCTTTGCTGCGGTTTACGGAAGAGCCGGAAAGCAGGCGGCTCCACGCTCACGCCCAACCGGAGCCCTACTTCTCGTTCGCCAGCCCGTCCGGAAACCTCTCCAAGACCACAAAGAGCCGCCGCCAGAAGAATTACAGTCTTAGTCGGACCTTGCGGAATCCGGGCGGTGCAAGCAGCTCTTCCTCGAATAACGCCAACTTGTCCCGCAGTTCGCGGCACAAAGCCATTACGCGCTTGATGCGCATGACGCCGATGGGTCTGTCAGCCACAGGCGCATAGTTTATGAAACGTCGCAAACACGCAATCGGCTGAAGTAACTATTCTAGAATTGATTTTCTATTTGAAATTACTCAACTTTCAGGCGTTGACTTTCCCTGAGAAAAATGCTAAGAAACAACACAATATATGTGTATGTTTCTTAAAATTATAACGCAGGACTAGATGCGTGGAAATTTATTTCAGGCCGCTCTTTCAGGTGTGGCGCGCGGATGGGGCGGTGAGAAAACGTCCTACCGAACCCCAGCACCTGCCGGAGGCCCTTCCTAGGTAATGCCGAGGCGGGCGGCGCTGATCGAGAGGTTCGGCGTCTCATCGCTCGCCGGGGGAGAGGGCCTGCCCCGTTGCGATCGGGGGGCCGCGCAGCTTGTGACCTCGCACTTGATCCAAGGTGCGCGGGGGGAGGGCGTGCGGGACTCCGTGAGGCAACATCCCCTCACCCTTCGCGCCTAAGCGTGGATGGCCGGGACAAGCCCGGCCATGACGGTGCGGATGTAGCGGTGAGAACGCGCCCCTACCTTACCCCCAGCGCCTGCCGGAGCGCCGCTTCGGATATGCCGAGGCGGGCGGCTGTGGTGCGCAGGTTGGGCGGCGGGGGGCCGAGGGCGCGGCGGAGCGTGTTGACGTCGAGGCCGAGCTTCGCGGCGGCGACGTTGATATCCGGCCGCCCGCCGGGAGGACCGCCGCGCGGCGGCGGCGCGAAGCCGCCGGGGCCGCCCTGCGGCCGCAGGCGCGCCTGACCCTGACCGGGACCGCCCTGCCCCATGCCGGGACCGCCGCCGGGCGGACCGACCCGGCCCTGCTGGCGTGGCGGCGGGCCGGAGATGGTCTGCATGTCCTGGCGCGTCCACGTGCCCTTCAGGCAGCCGATCGTGTAGGGGAAATCGAGCGTCGCGACGTAGTGATACATGGTCACGGTCTTGCCGTTCCACTCGACCGGGCTCGTGCGCCCGTGGCAGGCGTCGAGATCGGCCGAGGAGAGCTCGTTGCCGTTCTCGTCGCGCGGGCCGTAGATGCCGAAGCCGTCGAGGGCGTAGCCGACGAGCTTGGACGGGCCGGAGCCGCTGTCGATCTCGTCGAGCAGGCAATCCGGCACGCTGTGATCGTGATAGACGCCGAACTGGCGCGGGTGGCCCTGGCAGGCGTCCTGGGTCTCGTGGGCGACGGCGTCGCGGCCGGCCGCGTCGAGCGCGTTGAACAGCACCACGCCGGAGAGCAGCACGCCGACGGCATTGGGCGCGCAACTGGGCTTGGCCGCCAGCTTCGGCTCCAGCGGCAGCGCGATCTCCAGCGAGCGCTCGCGGATGTCGTTGGGATTGGTGTCGTACTGGTAGGCGGGATCGTCGCGCTGGATCGGGAAGATGCCGGTCGGGTAGGCCGGCAGGCCGTTCCAGGCGATGACGCGGCTGTCGCCCTCCATGGCGATGGTGAAGGAATGCGGCCAGGAGACGGCGCCCTCGACCGTGACCTTCTCGTCCATGTTCCAGGTGCCGGCGGCCTTGTCCATCCACGGCCCGTCATGCTGCGCGCCGCGGCCGCCGGGGTCGGTGTGGCAGGCCCAGATATAGCCGACCTTCGGCGACGTGGAGAGCTTGCCGTCGCCGATCGGCAACTTGGTGCGGTCCGGCGAATGGGCGAGCGCCGGCCCGGCGGCGAGCGCCAGTCCCGTGGCGGCGACGATGGCGATGCGCATGGGTCTCCTCCCGGTTGCGTGGCCCGGCGCGCGTGGCCGGATACGACAATAACGGGCGGAGCGGGCGAGTCCTACGGCGCTGCCTCAGCGGAATCTCAGCGACAGGCCGGCGCGCAGGCCGTGGGTAGTGATATCGTGCGTCTGGGTGTTGGGCGGGCCCAGACAGCAATTCGCGATGCCGCTGCTGACGCCGGCGTAGTCGGTGTACCTGTATTCCAGCCAGATATTCGCGTTGCCCTTGAGGGCCATCGACACGCCGCCGCCGACGGTGTAGCCGATCAATGTGCTGTTGAACTGGTCTCCGATGCCGAAGGCCGGGCCGGGCCAGGCGTAGTCCATATCGTAGTTGCCGAAGGCGACGCCGGCCGTCGCATAGGGCAGCGTGTTGCCGAAGGCCACGCCAAAGCGCCCCCTGACGGACGCCTGCCATTTCGCAGTGGCCTTCCCGTAGGTGTCCAGGCAACAACCAAACCCGGGGGTGGTCCCGCTGGCGTTGCCGGCCCAGTCGAAATCTCCGACCACGCCGATCACGTACCGGTCGCGCTGCACGTCGAAGCCGATATGGGCGCCGGCCAGGGCGCCGAGAAACGCGGCGCTCGACCCGATGCCGAGTGCGGGATCGGCGATGGCATCCTGATGCCACTCGGCCCCGCCCTGAACGCCGAAATAGACCCCGTTCCAGTCGAACGCGCGGGCAATATCAGGCGGCGCCTGAACGACCGGGCCCTGGCTCGAACCGGCGGCGCCCGCGCCGGCCACGTTGAGCAGCAAAGCCGCCAGCGCGGCTGCAAAAGTTACAATTTTAGCGGTCAAGACTCGGCCTCCCCTGGCGAATTCGTCTTGCAAACCAGGAGTACACGGGGTGGGTCAGCCCGCACCAGCGCCACGGCAGGAACGACACCATTTGTTACAGTTATGGCTGCCTGGACGGCGTCCTGTTCGACCGGCCCGTCGGGCGCCGGCGTCGCTGTCCACGCCGCTGCGGTCTCGCAGTAACTCACGTGCGATTGTCTCGCGCGCTTGCTATTCGGCGGCCTCGCCGGCGGCTGTGCCACCTCCCGGTGGCGCCGCTGGCGGTCGTTGCTGGCCTTGTGCGGGAACGGCCTAGGCCGTCTTCGTCTTCGCGGTCTTCGCGGCGGCCTTCTTCGCCTTGGCCTTCGTCGCGGTCGCCTTGGCGGCGGCCTTGGCCTTGGCCGCGACGGCGTCCTCGGCGGCTTGCTTCTCGTCGCGGGCGAGGCGCAAGGCCTTCAGCCGCGCGGTGTTGTCGTCGACCCGCTTGGCCTCCACCTGCGCCTCGTTCATCGCCTGCGCCGCCTCGCGCACGCGCGCCTGCGCCTTGGCGTATTTCGCCTCAGCCGCGTCCCTGCTGCCCTTGGCCATGTGGTTTCCATTTCTTCTGTTGGGGGGGCGAAGCTATTCCGCCGCGTCTGCCGGCGCCCGTGCCCCGAAACGCTTCTCGACATAATCGTTGACCAGCTTGCGGAAGTCATCCGCCAGCGTCGCCCCGCGCAGCGTCACCGCCTTCTTGCCGTCGATGAACACCGGCGCCGCCGGCTGCTCGCCGGTGCCGGGCAGCGAGATGCCGATGTCGGCGTGCTTCGAATTCGCCGGGGCCGTTGACGATGCAGCCCATGACCGCGACCTTGAGCGCCTCGACGCCGGGATATTTCTCCCGCCACACCGGCATGGCGGCGCGCAGATCATCCTCGATGCGCCGCGCCAGCTCCTGGAAGACCGTCGAGGTCGTGCGCCCGCAGCCCGGGCACGCCGCCACCACCGGCACGAAGGCGCGGAAACCCATGGTCTGCAGCAGTTCCTGCGCGACGGTGACTTCCTTCGTGCGGTCGCCGCCGGGCTCCGGCGTCAGCGAGATGCGGATCGTGTCGCCGATCCCCTGTTGCAGCAGCAGGCCCATCGCCGCCGACGAGGCGACGATGCCCTTGGAGCCCATGCCGGCCTCGGTGAGGCCGAGGTGGAGGGCGTATTTCGAGCGGGCGGCAAGCGCGGTGTAGACCGCGACCAGGTCCTGCACCTGGCTGACCTTGGCCGACAGGATGATCCGCGACGCCGGCAGGCCGATCTTCTCCGCCGCTTCCGCCGACAGCATCGCCGAGGCGACGATGGCGCGCCGCGTCACCTCCGCCGCCGAAACCGGCGCGGCGGCGCCGGCGTTGTCGTCCATCATGCGGGTCAGCAGCGACTGGTCGAGCGAGCCCCAGTTGACGCCGATCCTGACCGGCTTGTCGTGCTTCAGCGCCACCTCGATCATGGTGGCGAACTGGCGGTCGCGCTTCTCGCCGAAGCCGACATTGCCGGGGTTGATGCGGTATTTGTCGAGCGCCTCGGCCATCGCCGGGATACTCGGTCAGCAGCGTGTGGCCGATGTAATGAAAGTCGCCGATGAGCGGCACGGCGATGTTGCGCGGCGGCCAGCCGGTCGCGGATATGCGGCACCGCCGCAGCGGCCTCCTTGCGGTCGACGGTGATCCTGACCAGCTCCGACCCGGCGCGGGCGAGCGCCGCCACCTGCGCCACCGTGGCGTCGATATCGGCGGTGTCGGTGTTGGTCATCGACTGGACGACCACCGGCGCGCCGCCGCCGACCGCGACGTCGCCGACCATGACCGGAATCGTCTCGTGGCGCGGCAGCGGACTGGTGAGGTAGTCGGTCATGACTCGCGGCACCGGGCGCACAGGCCGCGGATCTCCAGCACGCGCAGGCGGGGCAGGAAGCCGCGCCGGGCGGTTTCGGCATTGACCAGCCGGCCGAGCGCCTCCGACGGGGCTTCGCCGGCGGCCCCGCAATTGTCGCAGATCAGGAAGAGCGTCGCGCCGGGCGAGCATTCCGCGCCGCGGTCGCAGGCGATATAGGCGTTCTTCGATTCGATGCGGTGGGCGAAATTGTGCTCGACGAGGAAATCGAGCGCGCGATAGACCGACACCGGGGCGGGCCGGTGGCCGCCCTCCCCCAGCCGGTCGATCACGTCATAGGCCGATGCCGGCACGTGGCTTTCCAGGAGCGCCTCCAGCACGTGCCTTCGCTGCGCCGTGAAGCGCAGCCCTTCGCGGGCGCAAATCTCCTCGGCATGGCCGAGCGCCTCGGCCGCGCAGCGTGCGTGATCGTGCTCGCGATGCTCCAGAATGGGGCTGACGGCCGTCATGCGGGCCCTTCTATCATCGGCCACGGCGGCGCGAAACGCCGCACGCGGTTCCAGCGGTTGCTGCGATGCAATATATAGGACACGGGCCGGCTAACGCGAGGTGAACCCATCATGCTCAAAGGCAAGACCGCTCTCATCACCGGATCGACCTCCGGCATCGGCCTCGGACTGGCGACGGCGCTGGCCAAAGAGGGCGCCAATATCGTGCTCAACGGCTTCGGCGACGCCAAGGAGATCGAGACGATTCGCG
Organism: uncultured Alphaproteobacteria bacterium; assembly: GCA_963822975.1. Classification (GTDB taxonomy): domain Bacteria; phylum Pseudomonadota; class Alphaproteobacteria; order Rhizobiales; family Kaistiaceae; genus CAVSRC01. The sequence goes on along the minus strand of CAWGJV010000018.1, from coordinate 5,218 downwards.
CCGGCCTGGCGAAGGACAACAAGGTGGCGGTCACCTATTCCGCCGCCGACATGACCAAGCCCGACGAGATCGCCGCCATGGTCGCCGACGCCGAGAAGGAATTCGGCGCCATCGACGTGATCTGCCCCAATGCCGGCATCCAGCACGTGGCGCCCATCGACGAGTTCCCCATCGACAAGTGGAACGCGATCATCGCCATCAACCTGTCCTCGGCCTTCCACGTCATCCGCGCCGGCCTGCCCAAGATGCGCGCCAAGGGCTGGGGCCGCATCATCATGACGGCGAGCGCCCACGCGCTGGTCGCCTCGCCCTTCAAGGCGGCCTATGTCGCCGCCAAGCACGGCATCGCCGGGCTGACCAAGGTGGTGGCGCTGGAAACCGCGGAGAAGGGCATCACCGTCAACGCCATCTGCCCGGGCTACGTGTGGACGCCGCTGGTCGAGCGGCAGATTCCCGACACGATGAAGGCGCGCGGGCTGACCGAGGAACAGGTGAAGCGCGACGTGCTGCTCGCCGCCCAGCCGACCAAGCAGTTCGTCACCATCGAGGAAGTCGCCTCGCTCGCCGTCTATCTCTGCTCCGACGGGGCGAAGAACATGACCGGCGCGATCCTTTCGATGGATGGCGGCTGGACGGCTGCGTGAGCCCTTGTCAGGAGACATCGCGTCGTGTTCGCGGTTGCCGTGCTGGAGCAGTCTGCGGTTGCTAGCATCGGCGCCATGCCGACTCAGGAAGAGCAGTTCCGCACGCTGGTCGTCACCAATCCGGTGATCGCGGCCCTGATCGACCGCCTGCCCGCGCTGGCGATCCCCGATTGCTGGATCACCGCCGGCGCGGTGATGCAGACCGTGTGGAACGCGCTGGAACGCCGCGACCCCACCGACGGCATCAAGGACTATGACGTCTTCTATTTCGACCCCGACCTGTCGTGGGAGGCGGAGGATCGCGTCATCGGGCGGGCGGCGGAAGCCTTTGCCGACCTCGCGGCGCCCATCGAGGTCCGCAACCAGGCGCGCGTGCATCTCTGGTTCGACGAGAAGAACGGCACCAACGGCTATCCGCGCCTGACCTCGGCGCGCCACGGCATCGACGTCTTCCTCGAAACGCCGAGCATGTTTGGCCTGCATCCGACCGGCGGCGGCGCCTTCGAGGTCTACGCGCCGCGTGGCTTCGACGATCTCTTCGACTACGTGCACCGGCGCAATCCGGCCGCGATCGGGCCGGCGGCGCACTACGCGACAAAGGCCGATCGGCGGAAGGCGCTCTATCCGCGCCTGACCGTTATCCCGTGGGAGGCGGCGTGAGCGTCAGCCGCGCCCAGGTGAAGGAGATCGCGCTGTCTTTTCCCGGCGCGGCCGAGACCACGTCCTACGGACGGCCGTCGTTTCACGTTGGGCGCAAGTTCTTCACCTGGGTGCGCGAAGAGGAGGATTTGCTGGTGGTCGGCGTCGGCTCAATAGACGAGCGCGACTCCCTGATCGAAAGCGATCCGGCGCTGTTTCATATCACCGACCACTATCGCGACTGGCCGACCGTGCTGCTCCGCCTGAAGAAGGCCAGCCCCGGGCTGGTCCGCGCGATGCTGGAGCAACGCTTTCGCGCGATCGCCACGAAGAAGCTTCTGGCCGAATGGGAGGCGGACGGCCGATGAGCGACGCCCCGACCACGCCCCTGCCCTTGCGCCACCGCATTCGCAACATCGCCACGCGCGTGCGCGACGCCATGCTGCCGCAACGGGAGCCGCGCAAGCGCATCGACCTGGCGCTGCAGGGCGGCGGCGCTCACGGCGCCTTCACCTGGGGCGTGCTCGACGCGCTGCTCGAGGACGGGCGGCTCTATTTCGACGCCATTTCCGGCACCAGCGCCGGCGCCATGAACGCCGTCGTGCTGGTCGACGGACTGCGGCGCGGCGGCGCGGTCGGCGCCCGCGACCAGCTGGCGAAATTCTGGAAAAGCGATCAGCCGCGAGGGCGGCACGCTCGGCGCCGCCGACGACGTGCTCGACCGGCTGCTCGGCTTCTGGCACATGCCGAGCCTGTCGCCCTTCGCCTATTTCCAGCAGTTCACCAGTCTCGTCTCGCCCTACGCGATCAACCCGCTCAACATCAATCCGCTGCAGGATCTCGTCGAGAAGCTGATCGACTTCGAGGCGGTGCGCGCCTCCGACCATCCGCGCCTGTTCATCTCGGCGACCAATGTCCGCAACGGCAAGATCAAGGTTTTCACCGGCCGCGAGATCACCGCCAAGGCGCTGACCGCTTCGGCCTGCCTGCCGTTTCTCTTCCAGGCGGTGGAGATCGGCGAGGAGGCCTATTGGGACGGCGGCTACATGGGCAACCCGGCGCTGTTTCCCTTCTTCGACGGCTCGGGCGCGCAGGACATCCTGCTCATCCAGATCAATCCGGTCGAGCGGCCGGAGGTGCCGAAGACGGCGCAGCGCCATCATGGAACGGGTGAGCGAGATCACCTTCAACGCCTCGCTGCTGCGCGAATACCGCGCCATCGATTTCGTCAACCGCATGCTGGCCGAGAAGCGCCTCGACCCGAAGCGCTACCGGCACAACCGGCTGCACCGCATCGAAGCCGGCAAGGCGCTGGCCGCGACCAGCGGCGCCACCAAGCTCGACACCTCCTGGCGCTTCTTTCAGGAGCTGCACCGCGCCGGCCACCGCGCCGGCAAGACCTGGCTGACCGAGCACTTCGACGACATCGGCGTGCAAGGCGACGCTCGATCTCAGGAAGGAGTTCATGTGAGCGGCGCGGCGGCTCACGCCGGCGGATCGTCCTGCGTCCTGACATAGTCCGACAGGGCGGCCGCCAGCCAGTCGAAGACGATGCGCAGCCGCCGGTTGGCGCGCTGGTCCTCGTGCATCGCCAGCCACATGTCGAGGCTGAAGCCGAAGGCGCGCGGCAGGACGGCAACGAGGTCGGCATCGCGACGGGCGATGGCGTGGTGCATGCCGCCGATGCCGACGCCGGCGCGGATCGCCGCGATCTGCGCCAGGTCGCTGTCGGAGCGAAACGAAAACAGGTCGCGCCGGATGTCGAGCGCGTCGAGCTCGGCGATCGCCGGCGCCTGCGTGTCGAAACCGACCATGGCGTGGTCGCGCGTCGCCTCCATCGAGTCCGGCATGCCGTGCCGGGCGATGTAGCGCCGGTGGGCATAGAGGCCGCCGCGCACCGTGCCGATGCGGCGGACGACGAGCGCCGCCTGCTCGGGCCGCGCCATGCGCACGGCGATGTCGGCTTCGCGGCGGAGCAGATCCTCGTTGCGGTTGGACAGCACAAGCTCGACCACGATGCCCGGATGGTCCTCGCGCAGCGCCGCCAGCACCGGCGGCAGGACCTCGCCACCGACGATCTCGCTGGCAGTGATGCGCACCGTGCCGGCGACGCCGCTCGCCGGACCGGAGGCGGCGCGCACCATCGCCGCGGCCGCGGCGGCCATGGCCTCGGCATGCGGACGAAGTTCCAGCGCCGCGTCGGTGGCGGCGAGCCCCTGTGGCGAACGGGTGAACAGCGCGACGCCCAGGCTTTGCTCGAGCGCACCGATGTGGCGGCCGATCGTCGGCTGGGTCAGCCGCAGGGCACGGGCCGCCGCGGACAGGCTGCCGCCCTGCATCACCGCCAGAAACGAGCGGTAGAGCTCCCAGCCGGGAAGGTCTGACTCAGCCATACAGAAATGTATAGCAAAGCAACGAAGATAGACAATTCCATTTATCCCCCGTGCTGCGCATCTTGGGGCGAAGGAAACAACGATCACAGGAGAAGAACGATGTCCCGAACAGCACTGGTAATCGGAGCCACCGGCGGAATCGGCAGCGAGACGGCCCGCGCGCTGCTCGCCCGCGGCTGGCGCGTGACGGCCCTGCACCGGGCACCGCCGAAGGCGGACGGCCCGATCACATGGGTCAAGGGCGACGCCATGGATGCCGACAGCGTCGCCGCCGCGGCCAAAGGCGCCGACGTGATCGTCCACGCCGCCAACCCGCCGAACTATCGCAACTGGCGCGAGCTCGCCCTGCCCATGCTGGCCAACAGCATCGCCGCCGCCAAGGCAGAGCGCGCGCTGCTCGTCTTTCCGGGCAACCTCTACAATTACGGCCCGGAGGACGGGCCGCTGATCAGCGAGGACACGCCGCAGAACCCGGTCTCGCGGAAAGGCGCCGTGCGCGTCGAGATGGAGGCGATGCTGCGCGCCGCGACCGCCGACGGCGCGCGCGGCCTCGTCGTGCGGGCGCCGGACTTCTTCGGCAGCCATGCGCCGTCGTCGAACTTCACCAACATGATCGTGAAGCCCGGCCAGCCGCTGCGCCGCATCGTCTATCCCGGCAATCCCGATGTCGGCCACGCCTGGGCCTACCTGCCCGACCTCGCCGAAGCCATCGCCGGTCTCATCGAGATCGCCGACCGGCTGCCCGCCTTCGAGACCGTCAACTTCGCCGGCCACTGGATGGAGCCCGGCATCGACCTCGCCCACGCGATACGCCGCGCCGCGGGCGACCCGGACCTGCCGATCCGCCGCTTCCCCTGGGGCCTCATCGGCGCCCTGTCGCCCTTCGTCCCGCTGTTCCGCGAGCTGAACGAGATGCGCTACCTGTGGGAACGGCCGATGCGCCTCGACAACAGCAAGCTCGTCGCGCTGCTCGGCCGCGAGCCGCGCACACCGCTCGACGAGGCGCTGCGCACGACGCTTGCCGGGCTCGGCTGCATTTCTGGCGCCCAGTTGACGCCTTCAGATGCCGCAGCCGTCGCCTTCGTCGGACAATGAGGACCTGAGCGCCGGCTCACCGGCGGCGCGCGTCTATTAACGGCGGCACCCTCGATACGGCGCCGCCGTACCGTTGCTTGGACGCCTACTTCAGCGAGATCGCCATGCCGCTGAGGTCGGCATTGACCATCAGCCCGGACTGGCTGCCCTTCAACTCGAGGACGGCGCCCTTCTCGTTGGTGAGCACGATCACGCCCGCGCCACTGCCGGCAGCGCCACCGGCGCCGGCGGCGCCGTAGACCCCGGCGACGTCCGAAGCGCGGGTGATATGGCTCACCGTGCCCGACAGCGTCGCCTTGGCCGCGCCGAAGACGAGACCGGCGCTGATGCCGCCGATGTCGAGCGCATAGGATTTGCCGTGGAAGGACAGGCTGCCGCTGCCGCCCGACGCGCCGATGAAGAAGCAGCAATACGGTACCCTGACGTGTTCGCCGGAAGGGCAAAACA
>CAWGJV010000017.1:0-38815 GCA_963822975.1 uncultured Alphaproteobacteria bacterium | reverse complement strand
ATCAGACGGTCCGCGACTTCATCGGGGAGGCGAACGCGCCGGCGCTCAGGGAGATGGCGGCGCGCTTCCGCGAGGCGATCGACCGCGGCCTGTGGGCGCCGCGGCTCAACAGCGCCTATGATCGGCTGTCGACGCTATCGGGGCGGCGAGGGAGGCAGCGGAATGAAAGACATGAGCGAGGCCGAGCTCGATGCCCGCCACGCCGAGAAGATGCGGAAGAAGAAGGCGGCGCGCGACAAGATCATCGCCACCAAGACGATCGAGAAGGGCCTGCTGATCGTCCACACCGGCAAGGGCAAGGGCAAGTCGACCGCGGCCTTCGGCATGGTCTTCCGCGCGCTCGGCCACGGCATGCCGGTCGCGATCGTCCAGTTCGTCAAGGGCAAGTGGCAGACCGGCGAGCGCGCCGCGCTGGAGAAGTTCGGCGACCTGGTCTCGATCAACACGATGGGCGAGGGCTTCACCTGGGAGACGCAGGACCGCCAGCGCGACCTCGCGGCGGCGCGCGCGGCATGGGAGCGGGCCAAGGCGATCATCGCCGCCGGCAAGCACAGGCTGGTGCTGCTCGACGAGCTCAACATCGTGCTCCGCTACGACTATCTGCCGGTCGAGGAGATCGTCGACGTTTCTCCGCGACGAGAAGCCGGCCGACGTGCATGTCATCGTCACCGGCCGCAACGCGACGGAGGCGCTGATCGAGGCGGCCGACCTCGTCACCGAGATGGAGATGGTCAAGCACCCGTTCCGCTCCGGCGTGAAGGCGCAGATGGGGATCGAATTCTGAGCAACGACCAGCCGGCTCTCATGATCCAGGGCACCGGCAGCCATGTCGGCAAGTCGGTGATGGTGGCGGGGCTGTGCCGGGCGCTGGTGCGGCGCGGGCTCAAGGTGGCGCCGTTCAAGCCGCAGAACATGTCGAACAACGCCGCCGTCACGCCGGACGGCGGCGAGATCGGCCGGGCGCAGGCGCTGCAGGCGCGGGCGTGCGGGCGTGCCGCCGTCGGTGCACATGAACCCGGTGCTGCTGAAGCCGGAGAGCGATACCGGCGCGCAGGTCGATCGTGCAGGGCCGGCGCTGACGGCACGATGCAGGCCGCCGACTACGCGTCGGCGCAAGGCCGAACTGCTGCCGAAGGTGCTGGAGAGCTTCGCCGTCGTCGGCCAGGACGCCGACATCGTCGTCGTCGAGGGCGCCGGCAGCCCGGCGGAGGTCAATCTGCGCGCCGGCGACATCGCCAACATGGGTTTTGCCGAGGCGGCGGACGTGCCGGTGGTGCTGGTCGGCGACATCGACCGCGGCGGGGTGATCGCCAGCCTGGTCGGCACCGCATGCGGTGCTGCCGCCGGCGGACCGGGCGCGGATCAAGGGCTTCATCGTCAACAAGTTTCGCGGCGATGCGGCGCTGTTCGCCGACGGGGTGCGCGACGATCGAGGAGCGCACCGGCTGGCCGTCGCTCGGCGTGGTGCCGTGGTTCGAGGATGCGCGGCGCCTGCCGGCCGAGGACGTGCTCGGGACTGGCGGAGGGTGGCCGGCAAGGGCGGCGGCTACGTCGATCGCCGTGCCGGCGCTGCCGCGGATCGCCAACTTCGACGATCTCGATCCGCTGCGCGCTCGAGCCGGACGTGTCGGTGCGCATCGTCCAGCCGGGCGAAGCCGATTCCCGGTCGCCGACCTGATCCTGCATCCCGGGCACCAAGGCGACCATCGCCGATCTCGCGCTTCCTGCGGGCGCAGGGCTGGGACGTCGACATCCCCGCCCATCGGCGGCGGGGCGGGCGGGTGCTCGGCCTCTGCGGCGGCTACCAGATGCTCGGCCGCAGCGTCGCCGATCCCGGCGGCGTCGAGGGCCCTGCCGGAGACGGTCGACGGGCCTTGGCCTGCTTGATGTCGAGACGGTGCTGGCGGGCGACAAGACCACGGTCGCCGGTGACGGGGCGCCACGTCGCGACCGGCGAAACGCATCAGCCGGCTACGAAATTCATCTCGGGCGGACCGCCGGCCCCGATTGCGCGCGGCCGGTTGTCGATCTCGACGGACGGCTGGACGGTGCGACATCACCGGACGGGCTGGTCGCGGGCACCTATGTCCACGGGCTCTTCGCCGACGACGGCTTTCGGCGGGCCTTCCTCGCCGCAGCGGGGTGGCGGTCGTCGCTTCAATATGACGCGACGGTCGAGGCGACACTCGACGGGCTCGCCGATCATCTCGAACGGCACGTCGACATCGACCGGCTGCTGGAGATCGCCGGCTATCGACCAGACGATGACAGGCGACGACCGCCGACCAGCGCCAGGAACAGCGCGTTGGCCGCGAGGTAGACGCCAAGGGCGCGGCGGATGTCGTCCGGGTTGGCGGTGTCCCGCCCGGCCTCGTTCATGAAAGCGTCGGAAACCGCGATGCCGCCGTAGCTGCGCGGGCCGGCGAGCGCCAGCCCCAGGGCGGCGGCCATGGCCGCTTCCGGCCAGCCGGCATTGGGCGAGCGGTGACGCGGCGCTTCGTCAACCATCACCCGGAACGCATTGGCGGTTTCGCCGCCGGCGACCGGTGCGACGAGGGCGATGAGGGCCCCGGAGAGGCGGCTTGCCGGCAGGTTGACGAGATCGTCCAGCCGCGCCGCCGCCCAGCCGAAATCGCGATGGCGCGGCGTGACGTGGCCGATCATGGAATTGGCCGTGTTGATCGCCTTGTAGGCGAAAAGGCCGGGAAGACCGAGGAGCAGGAACCAGATCGCCGGCGCGACGACACCGTCGGAGAAGTTCTCGGCGACGGACTCGATGGCCGCGCGACAGACGCCCGGCTCATCGAGCGCAGTCCGGATCCCGACCGACGATGCGGGCGACAGCTGCGACGGGCGGCCGGGAGGCCGTCGGCGAAGGCGCCTGCGACCGCGGCGGCGTGGTCGTAGAGCGAGCGGCCGGCGAGGAAGATCGCCGCGACGACGACTGTTCCGATCCAGCCATAGGGCAGGGCATTGAATACGGCTTCGAGGGCGAAGCCGGCCAATGCCGCGACCGCGACGAGAGCGACGACGGCAATGATGCCGGCGCGGCGCGGGTCAGGTCCCCGGTTCAGCGTCCTGTCGAGGAAGCCGACGAAGGCTCCGATCAGGCTGACCGGATGGGGCATGCGGCGCCAGAGAAAATCAGGATCGCCGATCAGCGCATCGACCGCCAGCGCTGCGGCGAGCAGCCAGAAATGCGCGGACGAAATCAATGCGCGGCGCCGACGCGACGGGCTTCGGCGGCAAGCCAGTCGAGAGCCGCCGGCAGCGACGGGCCGCCGCAGACGGTGAGCTTTTCGGGAAGCACGATGCGCTTTGCCGGCGGATAGAGCGCCGCCAGCGCGGGGTGGGCGAGGAGGGCGGTGCCCTGGTCCTCGACGTGGATGCTGGACGAGGCGACGACGAGATAGTCGGGCGGGCCGGCGACGATCTTCTCCAGCGGCACGAAGCCGCCGGTCTTGCCGGCGAACGTGCCGCCGGCATTGGCGAAACCGGCGATCGACAGGAGTTCGCCGGTGAGCGTGTCGCCGCCGGTGACATAGCCGCGCCGCTGGTAGACGACGGCCGTTTCCGGAGGATGAGCGCCGGCCGCGGCTTCGGCGGCCGCCTTCGCCGTTTCGATCTTCGCGATCAGCGCCTCGCCGCGCTCGGGGTGGCCGACGAGGGCGGCGACCCTGCGGATCTGGTCGATGGCGGCGTCGATGCTGCGGGCGGAATCGAGGAGCTCGAGGCGGTAGCCGAGGCGGGTCAGCATGTCGCGCGTGGCGCGCTTGGTGAACCGGCCGGCAAGGACGAGATCGGGCTTGAGGTCGACAACGGTCTCCGCCGCCGCGGCGTCGTGGCGGAAGGCCTTGGCCGCGATCGGCCACGAAGGAGAGCCTCGGGTCGGTGGCGTAGGGCGACAGGGCGACGATCTGGCCGGGATCGGCAAGCGCCAGCAGAAGCTCGTCGGCGCAGAGGTTGATCGAGACGATGCGCGCGGGCGGTGCTTCGGCCGCCCGCGCCGCGACCGGCGACAGCGCGAGAGCCAGGCCAAGAAAACTGGTGATGGCCGCCTGTTTCATGTCCGCTTCACGTTGCCTCGCGTCCCCGGCTCGTTTACCCCTTGGCGATCCGGCGGGGAAGCCGGATGGGCCCGGGACACATTCCGTGACGGGCGCCCCTGCCAGATCGATCCAGACCGGAGATCTGCCATTATGGCTCCTGCCTTGCGGCGCGCATGCGTCGGCCTCCTTCTCGTTTTCGCTTCCTTGGCTGGCGGGCGCGCGCTTGCCGCGGGCGTTCCGTCCATCGTCGTGACGCCCTATTACATACCGACTTCCATCGCCAAGGCGGGCAGCACGGTCTCGGTGATCGACCGCGCGACGATCGAGCGGTCCTCGGCCGGGTCGGTCGCCGATCTGCTGCGCACCGTGCCCGGCGTAACGGTGACCGAGAGCGGCGGCGTCGGCGGGGCGGCGCAGGTCAGCCTGCGCGGGGCCGAGCCGCAGCACACGCTGGTGCTGATCGACGGGGTCCGCGTCAACGACCCGGCCAGCGCACGGGACGATTTCGACTTCGCGACGTTCTCGGCCACGAACGTCGAGCGGATCGAGATCCTGCGCGGGCCGCAGAGCGCGCTCTACGGCTCCGACGCCATGGGCGGCGTCATCAACATCATCACGCGAAGGCCGTCCGCCGGCATGCATGGCTCCGCCACCGTCGAAGGCGGCAGCTACGGCACGCGAAGCACAACCCTGACCGCCGACGGGGCCTCCGGCCCGTGGAGCCTCGCCGCCAGCGGCACCTGGTTCGCCAGCAACGGATTCTCGCGCGCCGGCAACCGCGACACCGGCGAGTTGGACGGGACGCTGAAATATGCCGGCACGCTGCGCGGCAGCTACGACGCCGGCGAAGGCCGGATGCTCGACTTCGGCGTCAACGGCTTTCACCAGGCCTCCGACATCGACTCAAATCGGCGCCGTCCGGCGATCTGCCCGGCTATACCTCGGCCCGCGATCTGCTCGACGGCTTCGCCCGTTTCACGGCGCCGAGCGCCGACGGCCGGGTCGTGCACACGCTGACCGTCTTCGGAACCGACACGCGCCGCGACTTCGGCGAGCCGACGCGCGACACCAAATACCGCGGAACGGATATCGGCGCGGAATACCAGGGCACCCTCAAGCTCGGCGACTGGGGCTCGCTGCTTGCCGGCGGGCGCATCGACCATCAGACGGCCTACCAGAAGGTCAGCACCAGCGCGACGCCCGCTTTCGACAGCGGGCAGATGTTCTACGCCGGCTATCTTCTCTATCAGGTGCCGGTGAATGCGCGGCTCAACCTCTCCTTTGCCGGCCGTTACGATGGCGCGGACAGCGGCGAGGGTTTCGTCACCGGCCGCTTCACGGCGGTCTACGACATGCCGGAGATCGAGACGCGCCTGCGCGGCAGCTTTGGCACCGGCGCCAAGCGGCCGACGGCGTTCCAGCTCTCCTACAATCCGACATTGGCTGCCCGAACAAAGCATTGGCGCGGATCTCGGCGTCGAGAAGACGCTGTTCGACGGGCGACTGACACTGTCGGTCGACCGGCTTCTGGAACCGCTTCTCCAACCTGATCGACTGGGACCCGACGGCACCCGCGCCGATCGGCGGCTTCTTTCACCGGCAACTACAACAACATCACCAACGCCGAGACGGCGGGCGTGGAGATCGCCGGCACGGCGACGATCGTGCCGGGCGTGCTGAGCGGGTCGCCGGCCTACACCTACCTCTACGCCCGAGATCTCGCGACCGGCCTGCCGCTGCAGCGGCGGGCGGAGCATTCCGGCACGGTCTCGCTGACCTATACGGGGCTGGAAAACTTCGAGGCGACGGTCTCGGCGACGCTGGTCGGCGACCGCTTCAACGACGGCGCCGCGACAGTGCCGCTAGGCGGCTATGCCCGGGTCGACCTGTCGGCGCGCTACCATGTCAATCCGGCACTCACCGTCTTCGGCCGCATCGAGAATCTCTTCGACGCGCGCTATCAGGAGGTGGCCGGGTACAATACGGCGGGCTTTTCGGCCTATGGCGGGCTGACCTGGCGGCGTTAGCGGAGCGACGAATGGTGGCAAGCGTTGGCTGGCGGCAAGGCGCGTTGGTCGCCGGCCTGACGCTGCTGGTGGTCGTCCTGTTCGCGGCGTCGCTGGCGGTCGGGCCGGTCTATCTGCCGCCGCAAACCGTTGCCGGAGCGCTTCTCGGCACGGCCGGCGAGGCGGCGCGAGATCATCGTCCGCGATATTCGCCTGCCGCGCGCCCTGCTGGCCCTGATGATCGGCGGAACGCTCGGGCTGTCCGGCGCGGCCTTGCAGGGGCTGCTGCGCAATCCGCTGGCGGCGCCGTCGCTGTTCGGCGCGCCGGCTGCGGCCGCGTTCGGCGCCGTCGCGGTGATCTCGCTCGGGCTCGTGGACGCGCTCTCCTTCGCCTTGCCCGTGGCGGCGATCACCGGCGCGCTGGTCTCGGTGGCGCTCCTTGTCCTCGTCGCGGGCCCACGGGCGAGCCTGCTGGTGCTCATCCTCGCCGGGCTTGCCGTCTCCAGCCTGGCCGGCGCGGCGACGGCGCTGGCGCTGAACCTTGCGCCCAACCCGTTCGCGGCGCTGGAGATCGCCTTCTGGCTGCTCGGCTCGCTGGAAGACCGCAGCATGCAGCATGTCGCCATCGCGCTGCCCTTCATGGCCTTCGGCGCGGTGCTGCTGATGTGGGACCGGCGGGCCTTTCGCGCGCTGACGCTCGGCGAAGAAGCGGCGGCGAGCCTCGGCTTCGATCTCAACCGCATTCGCCTGCGTGTCGTCATCGGTGTCGCGGCGGCGGTCGGCGCCGGCGTCGCGGTCGCCGGCTCGATCGGTTTCGTCGGGCTGGTGGCGCCGCACCTGATGCGGCCCTTCGTGCGTTACGACCCGGGCAGGCTGATGGTGCCGGCGGCGCTCTCCGGCGCGGCGCTGCTCACCGCCGCCGACGTGGCCGTGCGTCTCATCCCGTCGCAGGGCGAGATCAAGGTCGGCGTGTTCACGGCGCTGATCGGCGCGCCGTTCTTCATTGCGCTGATCGTGCGGCGGCGTTTCGACCTCACCGGAGAAGCGGGATGACCGGGCCGCTGCTCAGGCTTAGCCGGCTCAATGTCGCTTTCGGCCGGCGCGCGATCCTGCACGATGTCGCGCTCTCGGTGCAGGCGGGGGAGTTCGTGGTCATCGTCGGCCCGAACGGCGCCGGCAAGACGACCCTGCTGCAGGGCGGCGGCCGGCCTGGTGCCGTCGCGCGGCGACGTGATCGTCGGCGGCGAGCCGGTCGGCCAGATGTCGCGCGCCGAAAGAGCGCGGCGGGCCGCCTACCTGCCGCAGGGGCAGGTGTTTCATTGGCCGCTGGCGGTGCGCGACGTGGTCGGTCTCGGGAGGCTGCCGCGCGGTGCCGGGGCGTCGCTGTCGGCAGCGGACCGCGAGGCGGTCGCGACGGCGATGGCGGCGACGGGCGTGGTCGACCATGCCGACCGGGCGGTGACGACGCTCTCCGGCGGCGAGCGCGCCCGTGTGGCGATCGCGCGGGTGCTGGCAACCGAGGCGCCGCTGATCCTCGCCGACGAGCCGACGGCGGCGCTCGATCCGCGCTACCAGCTCGTCGGCGCTCGATATCCTGCGCCGGCATGCCGAGGCCGGCGGAGCGGTGCTGGCGGCGCTGCACGATATCGGCCTCGCGGCGCGGCGGGCGAGCCGCGTCGTCGTGATCGACGGCGGGCGGATCGTCGCCGACGGGCCGCCGCGTGAGGTGCTGACCGCCGAGCGGCTCGCCGACACGTTCGGCGTCAGGGCGCAGATCGTCGAACTGCTCGACGCGCCGGTGGTCATCCCCTGGTCGGTGGCCGATCCATCGTGACCTGACGCAGCGCCTCCGCCAGTCGTGCGAAGCCCGCATCGTCGGCCGGGAGGCCGAGGCGCAGCCGGCCGGGATGTTCGTCGAAGGCGCGGGTCCAGATGCCGCGTTCGGCAAGGCCGGCATGGATATCGCCGGCGCGATCGTGGCTGGCGAGGAGGAAGAGATCGGTTCCGCCGACGATGGCGAAGCCGTGGGCGGTGAGGAGCTCGCGGAGCCGCGTGGCGTCGCGTGCGAGACGCCGCCGCGTCGCGTCGGCCCATGCGGCGTCGGCCAGCGCGGCCTGGCCGATGGCGATGGCCGGGCCGCGACACCGGCCAGTCGCCGAACATCGGCGCGAGGGCGCCGACGACGGGGGCCGCACCGGCGACGAAGCCCAAGCGCAAGCCCGGCAGGCCGTAGAACTTGCCGAGGGAGCGCAGCACGATCGCTGGCAGCCCGGCAAGATGGGGCGCGAGACTGGCCTCCGGCGCGAGGTCGGCAAAAGCCTCGTCCACGACGAGCAGGCCGCCGCGGGCGCCAAGCTCGCGGGCGAGAGCGGCGAGCCGCTCGGGCGCGACCGTGCGGCCATCGGGATTGTTGGGATTGACGAGGATGACGATCGCGGCGCTGGCGGGCAGGTCGTCGATTGCCGCGAAGGTGGTCACGTCGCGGCCGGCGGCGCGCCAGGACTCCGCGTGGCTGCGGTAGGTCGGCGAGGCCAGCGCGACGCTGCCGGGCGGCGTCACGAGCGGCAGCAGGCGGATGGCGATTTCGCTGCCCGGCGTGGCAATCAGCGGCGACGTCGTCGGGCAAGGCCGTAGGCGCGGCGGGCGGCGGCGAGAAGCGCGTCCAGCCCGTCGCGCGACGGCAGGCGCGTCAGCGATTCGGGCGGGAGCGGCGGCGCCGGCCAGGGCACCGGGTTGATGCCGGCTGACAGATCGAGCCAGCCGCCGCGCGGCCGTCCGTATCGGGATTCGGCGAAGAAGAGGTCGCCGCCGTGGCGAGGACCGGCCATACCTGCGGGGGCCTTGGCCATGATTGTCTCACCGGGTGGGAACGTGCGAGCGGATGGAGGCCTCGCCCGGAGTCGAACCGGGGTAGCGGGATTTGCAGTCCCGTGCATGGCCGCTCTGCCACGAGGCCAACCGAACGGCGGTATAGTCGTTCGACCCGTCAACGCAAAGGCATTCCGTGAGAAATTCAAGGCTTTTCGTCGTTTCGCTTGTCACCAATCACCGGCGTCGTTAATGACGGACACGACCACGGGACCCTGAATCCGGACTGGACGATGGACGATTTCACCGCCGCGCGCACGAAGATGGTCGACTCCCAGCTTCGCACGCAGAACGTCACCGACTACGAAATCCTTGCCGCCATGGGCGATATTCCGCGCGAGCAATTCGTGCCGTCCGCCGGCAGGCCGCTGGCCTATGTCGATCAGCGACATCCTCATCAAGCCGGCGAGCGGCGACCAGCCCGCGCGCTACCTGATGGAGTCCGGTCCCGCTCGCGCGGCTTCTCCAGCTCGCCGAGGTGACAAAGGCCGACATCGCGCTCGATGTCGGCTGCGGCATCGGGGTATTCGGCCGCCGTGCTGGCCCGCCTGGCAGGGTCGGTGGTGGCGCTTGAATCGGACGCCGATCTCGCGGCGCAGGCGTCGGAAACGCTGGTCGAACTCGGCATCGACAATGCCGCGGTGGTCACCGGGCCGCTCGACGCGGGCTATCCGTCGGAGGGGCCCTATGACGTGATCGTCGTCGGCGGTGCGGTCGAGGTGGTGCCGGAGGCGCTTCTCGACCAGCTGAAGGACGGCGGACGGCTGGTGGCGGTTGTCGGCTACGGGCGGGCCGCCTCGGCGACGCTGTTCACCCGCAGCGGTGACGATATCGGCAGCCGGGTCGCATTCGACGCCGACGTGCGGCCGCTGCCCGGTTTTCGCAAGCCGAAGGCGTTCGTGTTCTAGGTGTTACTATCGAATCGCGCGCCTGTTGTATCGCCGCCGCAGTGTCAGGATTCCGTGTATTGTGACGGCATGAGCAATTGACCGGACGGTTTGCCGGACTAGACTGGGCTGTCCGAGGGTACGACGCCGGTTTCGGCGACGCGGCGAGTGGGGTTTCAGTGATACGGTTCCTGCGTTCTGTGCCGGCGATGGCAGCAGTCGTCGTGGCGCCGCTCCTTGTTTCGATGCCGGCCGGCGCAGAGACTCTCGCCGAGGCGTTGGCTTCGGCCTATGCCAACAATCCGACGCTGAACGCCCAACGGGCCAGCTTGCGCGCCACCGATGAGGGCGTGCCGCAGGCGCTTTCCGGCTATCGGCCGACGGTCAGCGGCGCGGCGACCGCCGCGGTGAGCAGCACCAACGGGAAGACCACCTATCCCACAAGTGTCTCGATCAGCGTCGTGCAGCCGATCTTCACGGGCTTTCAGACCAAGAACTCGGTGAAGATGGCGGAGACGGCCGTACTCGCCGGGCGCGAAATTCTGCGCACCACCGAGCAGACCGTCCTGTTGTCGGCGGTCACTGCCTTCATGGATCTGGTCAAGGCGCAAGCCAACCTCAACCTGCAGAGGCAGAACGTCGATTTCCTCCGGCAGCAGCTCAATGCCGCCAACGACCGGCTCAAGGTCGGTGAGGGCACCCGCACCGACGTCGCCCAGACCAATGCGCGCCTCGCTGCCGGACAGTCGCAATACGATGCGGCCGTGGCGCAGGTGAACGCGGCGGTCGCCAGCTACGAGCAGATCGTCGGCCATCGCCCGCGCAGCCTCGGCACGGCAAGGCCGGTCGATTTCATGCTGCCGCGGAGCCTCGACGCGGCGCTGACGGCGTCGCTGACCGGCAACCCGTCAATTCTGGCGTCCGGCTACAATATCGACATTGCGTCGTACAACGTGAGCGTTCTGGAAGGCTCGCTGCTGCCAAGCGTTTCGGTGACCGGCAGCCTGACCCATAGCGACAGCGGCGGCGGCCCCACGGGGCCAACGGATACGGCGTCGCTGGTCGGCAAGCTCACGGTGCCGATCTATACCGGCGGTCTGGTCGACTCGAAGGTGCGGCAGGCCAAGGAGACGCTGGGGCAGCGACGGATCGAGCACGACGCCTCGCTGGCCCAGGTTCGTCAGGCGGTCATCTCGGCGTGGGGCTTGCTTGACGCGGCGCGCGCCCAGGTACGGGCGGCCGACGCCCAGGTGCAGGCGCAGACCCTGGTTCTCTCCGGTGTGCAGGAGCAGCAGAAGGTCGGCCAGAGCACGACCCTCGACGTGCTCAATGCCCAGCAGGATCTGCTGACCGCCCGCCTGGCGCAGGTGACGGCGCAGCATGACCGCGTGGTCGCCAGCTATTCGCTGCTTTCGGCCACCGGCGCGCTCAACGCCGACAAGCTCGCCCTCAAGGTCCAGCGCTACGACGAGACCGACCACTACAACCAGGTTCGCGACCTGTGGCACGGCCTGCGGACGCCGGACGGCCGCTGACCGCAGAATTGCGTGATTTAACAATACCCGTTTCTCCATCTTCCGTTTTGAACACCGGGCGATTTCGCTAGTCTTTTTGGCAGGGTGATTCGCGCGGATTCGGGGTGCCGCCGTATTGGCACCTTGGGGATGACGATGTCGAAGCCGGGGTTGGCGCACGATCAGACTGTCGAAGAGATTCTGGCGTCGATCCGTCAGGTGATCTCCAGCGATCAGGCACGCCGGAACGCGGTTGCGAACCGGCCGGCAAAAGCCGCCGACGCGGCGGCCTCGCCACCCGTTCGGCGACCGACGGCGACGAAGCCGGTAGCGGAGGAGGCGTACACCGTCGACGAGACGCCGTCTTCGCCAGGCACGGAAGAACCCGACATTCTGTCGGCCGTCATCGAGGGCAAGGCACAGGCGACCTCGATGGCGGAGCGGACGGCGATCCACAGCGGCATAGAACAGGCCATCGAGCAGGCCCTCGACATTGGCAGGTCCAGCGAGGCTCGCCCGGCACCGGATGTGGCCGAACGGCGGTCGCCGCGCCACGAGCCGGCGCCGCCGCAGGTCGAACCGGACGAACCTCAGGCGGCCGCCCCGCGGCCGGAAGTTCGCGGAGCCTCCTGTCCCCCCGCGCCAATGCTTCGGTGGCAGCATCGTTCGAGAACCTCACCCGGCAGGTGGCCGCGCGTGGCATCCGCCATGTCGACGAGACGGTCGAGGAAATGCTGCGGCCGATGCTCCGGAACTGGCTCGACGAGAATCTGCCGTCGATGGTCGAGCGGCTGGTCCGCGAGGAAATCGAGCGGGTTTCGCGCGGCAAGAACTGAAGCGCGGGCCCGGCCGCGGCCCGATTGACTTCCCCCCGCCGTTCCGATTTACACAGCCCGGTCAATGACATCCGCGGCTGTTTCCGGAACCGCTTATGCTCGAAAAGTCCTACGACGCGGGGAGCGTTGAGCCCCGCATCTATGCGGCCTGGGAAAAGGCCGATGCCTTCAAGGCTGGCGCCGGCGCCAAGCCGGGCGCGGAGCCTTATTCGATCGTCATTCCGCCGCCGAACGTCACCGGTTCGCTGCATATCGGCCACGCGCTCAACAACACCATCCAGGACATCCTGATCCGCTTCGAGCGCATGCGCGGGCGCGACGTCCTCTGGCAGCCGGGCATGGATCACGCCGGCATCGCCACGCAGATGGTCGTCGAGCGGCAGATGATGGAGCGCCAGGAGCCGAACCGGCGAACCATCGGCCGCGCGAAGTTCCTCGACAAGGTGTGGGCGTGGAAGGCCGAGTTCGGCGGGCTGATCCTCAACCAGCTCAAGCGCCTCGGCGCCTCGTGCGACTGGAGCCGCGAGCGCTTCACCATGGACGAGGGCCTGTCGAAGGCCGTCATCAAGGTGTTCGTCGACCTCTATCGCGAAGGCCTGATCTACAAGGACAAGCGGCTGGTCAACTGGGACCCGAAGCTGCAGACGGCGGTCTCCGACCTGGAGGTCGAGACCATCGAACTGAACGGCCATCTCTGGCACTTCAAATATCCGATCGAGGGCGAGCCGGACCGCTTCATCGTGGTGGCGACGACGCGCCCGGAAACGATGCTGGGCGACACCGGCGTCGCGGTCCATCCCGACGACGAGCGCTACAAGGACCTGGTCGGCAAGAACGCCATCCTGCCGCTGGTCGGGCGCAAGCTGAAGATCGTCGCCGATACCTACGCCGATCCCGAGACGGGATCGGGCGCGGTGAAGATCACCCCGGCGCACGACTTCAACGATTTCGAGGTCGGCCGACGCCACGACCTCGAGATGATCAACATCTTCGACCCCGAGGCCAATCTGGTTCTGGCCGACAATGCCGCGTTCCTCGCGCCGTTTGCCGATGACGAATATGGCAAGGCCGTCGGCGAGATGGCGTCGCTCGACCGGATGGTCATGTCGGATCGGGCGGCCAGCCTTCTTGCCGAGAAGGGGCTCAAGGACCTCGCGATGACCGTGAGGGGGCTCGACGGCCTCGAGCGTTTCGCCGCGCGCAAGCGCGTCGTCGAGATGATGGAAGCGCGTGGCCTGGTCGAGAAGATCGAGGACTACGTCTACGGCGTCCCGCACGACGAAAAGTCGAAAAGCACCGTCATCGAGCCGTACCTGACCGACCAGTGGTACGTCGACGCCAAGACGCTGGCCCAGCCGGCGATCGCCTCGGTGCGCGAAGGCCGCACGGCCATCGTGCCGGCGACGTGGGAGAAGACCTATTTCGACTGGATGGAGAACATCAAGCCGTGGTGCATTTCGCGCCAGCTCTGGTGGGGCCATCAGATTCCGGCGTGGTACGGACCGGACGGCAAGGTCTTCGTCGCGCACAGCGAGGAAGAGGCGCAACAGGCCGCGGAAGCCCACTACGGCAAGAGCGAGACGCTGACCCGCGACGAGGACGTGCTCGACACGTGGTTCTCCTCGGCGCTGTGGCCGTTCTCCACCCTCGGCTGGCCGGACGAGACGCCCGAACTCGCCCGCTACTACCCGACCAACACGCTGGTCACCGGCTTCGACATCATCTTCTTCTGGGTCGCCCGGATGATGATGATGGGCCTGCACTTCATGAAAGACGGCGACGGCCGCCCGCAGGAGCCGTTCAAGGACGTCTACATCCACGCCCTCGTCCGCGACGAGAAGGGCGCCAAGATGTCGAAGACCAAGGGGAACGTCATCGACCCCTTGAGCCTGATCGACGAATACGGCGCCGACGCGCTGCGCTTCACGCTGGCCGCGCTCGCCGCGCAGGGCCGCGACATCAAGCTGTCGGCGAGCCGCGTCGAGGGCTACCGCAACTTCACCACCAAGCTGTGGAACGCCGCCAAGTTCGCCGAGCACTACGAATGCAAGCCGGTGGAGGGTTTCGACCCGGCGACGGCGAAGGCGACGCTCGAACCGCTGGATCGCCACCGAAACGGCGCGAGCGGCGCGGGCGGTGACGGCGGCGATCGAGGCGTACAAGTTCAACGAGGCGGCCTCGGCGGCCTATCGCTTCGTCTGGAACCTGACCTGCGACTGGTATCTCGAACTTGCCAAGCCGGTGCTCGCCGGCGCGGACAGTGCCGAGAAGGAAGAGACCCGGGCGACGGTCGTCTGGGTCCTCGACCGCATCCTTGGCCTGCTGCATCCGTTCATGCCGTTCATCAGCGAGGAACTCTGGGCCAAGGCGGCCCGCGACGGAGCGGCGGAGCGCCCGCTGCTGGCGCTCAGCGAATGGCCGGCGCCGACATTCGAGGACGGCGAGGCGGCCGACGAAATCAACTGGGTGATCGAGTTCATCTCGGCCGTGCGCTCGGTGCGTTCGGAGATGAACGTGCCGGCGGCCGCGACGGTCAACCTCTCGGTCTCCGATGCGGCGTTCAAGAGCGCCGCCCGGCTGCGCACCCATGAGACGCTGATCAAGCGGCTTGCGCGCGTCGGCGAGATCAGCCTGGCGCATGCGCCGCTTGGCGGCGCCGTGCAAATTCTCGTCGGCGAGGCGACGGTATCCATGCCGCTCGGCGACGTCATCGACCTGGCGGCGGAGCGTGTCCGCCTCGCCAAGGAGGGCGAGAAGGCCGGCAAGGAGATCGCCAAGATCGAAGCGAAGCTCGGCAACGCGCAATTCATGGCGAAGGCGCCGGAGGAAGTGGTCGAGGAGCAGCGCGAGCGGCTCGCCGAGGCGACCGAGATGCGGGCGCGCATCGAGGCGGCGCTGAAGCGTCTTGCCGGCTGACCGGTCCGTTTTGGCCGGGGCTCGACCGAAAAGCGCCGGGTTGGGCTATGATCCCACCGGCGGCGGCCGGAACCGGGAAATGATCGCACGTTTTCTCATCTTTGCAGCGTTGGCGCTGTCGTGTGCCGCGCCGGCCGCGGCCAAGTGGGTTGCCGCGAAGGTGCCGGCGCCCGCGAAGGTGACCGAGATCCGCCAGGTCGACGACCAGGTCTTCGCGTGGGCCTCGGACCAGTGGTTCCGCGTGTCGCTCTGCGACGACCAGCCGGCCTGCCTGGGAGCGGGCCAGCCGCCGGAGCGGGAGGCCGCCCCGAACGGCATTCCGGGCGGGACGGTTGCCATTGCCAGCGGCGAGGGGATCACCAGCGCCTGGTACACGGAGCCGACGGACCGCTATCCGCACGGCGCGCTCGGCGACAAGATCGAGGGCGGAGCGCTGGTGGTCCAGGATGTATTCGGCGGGCGGGCGATCGTGCGGCCCGGTCCGGACGAGGTGTTCGAGGATCTCGAGCCGCGGATCGCCGATTTCGACAATGACGGCCGCAACGAGGTTCTCGCCATACGCTCCTCGCTGCGCGCCGGCGCGTCGATGGTGGTTTACGACCTCGCCGGCGGCACGCTGATCGAGGTCGATGCGACGCCGCCGATCGGGCGCCCCCAACGGTGGCTGAATGTCGCCGGCATCGCCGATTTCACCGGCAACGGCCAGCTCGACGTCGCCGCTGTGTTGACGCCGCATATCGGCGGGACCTTGCAGATCGTAACGCTCGACCGGCGCCGTTTCAGGATGGTGGACAGCGAGAAGGGCTTCTCCAACCACGTCTTCGGCTCGACGGAACTGGGCATGTCGGCGGTGGCGCGGATCAACGACGACAACATCGCCGATCTGGCGGTGCCCGACGCCGAGCGACGGACGCTGCGGATGGTGACGGTGGCCGGCGGCAGCCTGCGCGAGATCGCCGACGTTTCGCTCGACGGCGTGATCGTGACGGCGATCGGCACGCTGCAATCGCCGCGCTCGCCGGTGTTCGTCTTCGGACTGGAGGACGGGCGCCTGGTCGCGGTCTCGAACGCCCCGTAGCGTAGCGGGCAACAAAAAAGGGCGCCCGGCGGGCGCCCTTTTCTTTCGGTCATGCCCCCCGGGGATCAGACCGAATAGTACATGTCGAACTCGACCGGGTGCGGCGTGTGCTCGAAGCGGATGACGTCTTCCATCTTCAGTTCGATGTAGGCGTCGATCATGTCTTCGGTGAACACGTCGCCCGCCTTGAGGAACGCGCGGTCCTTGTCGAGGCTGGAGAGCGCTTCGCGCAGCGATCCGCAAACGGTCGGGATCTTGCGCAGTTCCTTCGGCGGCAGGTCGTAGAGGTTCTTGTCCATCGGGTCGCCCGGATCGATCTTGTTCCGGATGCCGTCGAGACCGGCCATCAGCATCGCCGAGAAGGCGAGGTAAGGGTTCGCGCCCGGATCGGGGAAGCGGACCTCGACGCGCTTGGCCTTCGGGTTGCTGGCGACCGGGATACGGCAGGAGGCCGAGCGGTTGCGCGACGAGTAGGCGAGAAGCACCGGAGCCTCGAAGCCCGGCACCAGCCGCTTGTAGGAATTGGTCAGCGGGTTGGTGAAGGCGTTCAGCGCCTTGGCGTGCTTGATGATGCCGCCGATGTAGTACAGGCACTCCTGCGAAAGGTCGGAGTAGAGCTTGCCGGCGAAAAGCGGCTTGCTGCCCTTCCAGATCGACTGGTGGACGTGCATGCCCGAGCCGTTGTCGCCATAGACCGGCTTCGGCATGAACGTGGCGCTCTTGCCATAGGCATGGGCGACGTTGTGGATGCAGTACTTATAGACCTGCAGATGGTCGGCCATGGTGACGAGCGGGCCGAACTTGAGGCCGAGCTCGTGCTGGGCGGAGGCCACCTCATGGTGGTGCTTCTCGACCTTGGCACCCATGGCTGCCATCGAGCCGAGCATCTCCGAGCGCATGTCCTGCAGCGAGTTGATCGGCGGTACCGGGAAGTAGCCGCCCTTGGTCTTCACCCGGTGGCCCATGTTGCCGGTCTCGTAGTCGGCGCTCGAATTCGTCGGCAATTCGACGTCGTCGAGGCGGAAGCCGGTGTTGTACGGGTCGGTCGAGTACTTGACGTCGTCGAACACGAAGAACTCGGCCTCGGGACCGAAGAACGCCATGTCTCCGATCTTGCTCTGCTGAAGGTAGGCGATCGCCTTCTTGGCGATCGAGCGCGGATCGCGCGAGTAGGGCTCGTTTGTCAGGGGCTCGAGAACGTCGCAGATGACGACCAGTGTCGTCTGGGCGAAGAAGGGGTCGATGCACGCCGTGTCGGGATCGAGCATCAGCTTCATGTCGGACTCGTTGATCACTTTCCAGCCGGCGATCGACGAGCCGTCGAACATAAGGCCTTCGGCGAAAGCCTCTTCGTCGATCAGGCCGACGTCGAACGTCACGTGCTGCCACTTGCCGCGTGGATCGGTGAACCGGAGATCGACGTATTTGACGTCCTTCTCCTTGATCATCTTCATGACGTCTTTCACGGTAGCCATACAGTCTCTATCCTTCTTGCTCAGCCCTTGAGGAGATGACGTGGGGTTGCCGGTCATGCGGCGCCGGCGCGCCGTGACGATGACGATAGGGACGCCAAACGGCGACGCAGGTCAGATCGCGTCGTTGCCGCTTTCGCCCGTGCGAATGCGGATGGCCTCCTCGATGTTGGAAACGAAGATCTTGCCGTCCCCGATGCGGCCGGTCTGGGCGGCCTTGCGAATGGCGTCCAGGGCCCGATCGACCATCTCGTCCGTCAGGACGATCTCAACCTTCACCTTGGGGAGGAAATCGACGACATACTCGGCGCCGCGGTAGAGTTCGGTGTGGCCCTTCTGGCGGCCGAATCCCTTCGCTTCCGTCACGGTAATGCCTTGCAGTCCGACTTCCTGAAGCGCTTCCTTGACCTCATCGAGTTTGAAAGGCTTGATGATCGCTTCGATTTTCTTCATTGCCGCGGCATCTCCGAATATTGACGGTGACGCCGCTGACGGCGTCGGTTCCGTCGACAATTTGCACGCTCCATGCCAGCCGTCCCGCCGGACCAGATTGGCGGTTTCTTAGGCTGTATCAGGGGGCGCACCATGATTGGCAAAGGAAGGAACGTCAATTGCCGGTGAAGGATTAGGCAAGTGGCTAATAATGCATCAATTGAGGCCCAATGGGCCACGCGTTTCGAGAATCTGCTGGTGCACGGCGGCCAGCCCGGCGAGGGCGAGCCGGTGCGGGAAGTCGGGCTCGATCGCCAACCCGATCGAGGTGCTGAGCCCGGAGGAAATGGCGAAGGCGGATCAACTGACGATTGCCGGCGGCACGCCGGGCAACACGCTGATGGAGGCCGCCGGGCTGGCGGTGGCCGAGGCCGTGCACGACCTGTTGCCGCAGGGCGGCAGGGTGGCGGTGATGACCGGCCCCGGGAACAACGGCGGCGACGGCTTCGTGGCAGCACGGCTCCTGGCCGAGGCAGGCTATGACGTCAGCGTGGGCCTGTTGGTGGCGCGGGACCGGCTGAAGGGCGACGCCGCCTTTGCCGCGGCGGCCTGGACCGGGTCCAGCAAGGGGCTCGGCAGCAACATCGTCGATGGCGTCGACATCGTCGTCGATGCGCTGTTCGGCGCAGGCCTCGACCGGCCGGTGGAGGGCATGGCGGCGCAGGCGATCGCGGCGGTCAACCGGTCGGGACTGCCCGTGGTCGCTGTTGACCTGCCGAGCGGCATCGACGGGCGGTCCGGCCAGGTCCTGGGCACGGCCGTTCGGGCGACCCAGTCGGTGACCTTCTTCCGCCTGAAGCCCGGCCATCTGCTCGCGCCGGGCCGCGATCATGTCGGCAAGCGGCTGATCGCCGACATCGGCATTCACGCCGATGTGCTGAGGGCCGTCGAGCCGAAGACCTTCTGGAACCGCCCCGGCCTGTGGACGCTGCCGGCGCTCGCCGGCGACGCCCACAAGTACGATCGCGGCCATGCGGTCGTGGTGTCCGGTCCGGCGACCCGCACCGGCGCGGCGCGGCTGGCGGCACGTGGCGCGCTGCGGGCAGGGGCGGGGCTGGTCTCGGTGGCGTCGCCGCCGGAGGCGCTGGCGGTCAATGCGGCGCACCTCACCGCGATCATGCTGCTGCCGATGAACGGCGCTGCGGGGCTTGGCGGCATTCTCGGCGATGCCCGGCGAAACGCGGTCGCACTCGGGCCGGCGCTCGGCGTCGGCGAGCAAAGCATGGCGCTGGTCGAGGCGGCGCTCGCCTCGCCGGCCGCCGTGGTGATCGATGCCGACGGGCTGACCTCGTTCGCGGAATCGCCGGACCGGCTGTTCAAAGCGGTGCGCGGCCGTCGGCGGCCGGTCGTCCTGACGCCGCATGAGGGCGAGTTCGCGCGCCTGTTCCCCGATCTCGCCAAGCTGCCCTCCAAGCTGGAGCGCGCCCGTCGGGCGGCCGACCTGTCGGGCGCGGTGATCGTACTGAAGGGGCGCGGACACGGTCGTTGCGGCGCCGAACGGAAAGGCCTCGATCGCCGACAACGCGCCGCCGGTGCTCGCCACCGCCGGGAGTGGCGATGTTCTGACTGGCATGATCGCCGGGATGCTGGCCCAGGGAATGCCGGATTTCGAGGCGGCATCGGCGGCGGTCTGGCTGCACGGCGCCGCGGCGCTGACGATCGGACGCGGCCTGGTCGCGGAGGATCTGCCCGAGGCCCTGCCGGCGGTCTTCGAACAGCTTGCCGCCGAATGAGCCGGCTGCGGCGGCGGGGGGTGGCCGATTTCCCTTTGAACCCTGCAAAACCCGATGATATAGAGGCCGCGCCTGGCGGGAGCCTCGGCCCGCGGCTGCTTCTGGCCGTGCGCATTTCCGATCGGAACAGTCCCCTTTCGGGAACCAGCGCCGGGCGGGCGTGGCGGAACTGGTAGACGCGCGGGATTTAGGTTCCCGTGACGAAAGTCGTGGGGGTTCGAGTCCCTCCGCCCGCACCAACCGTCTATGGCCGGGTCTCTTCGGATAGCCAGCATGCCGGTGGCGTCGGGCGAGCGACGCGAGTGACGAGCAAGGATGGAACGGCCAAGATGCAAGTGACCGAGACCCTGGTCGATGGGCTGAAGCGCGAATTCAAGGTGGTGGTTCCGGCCGCCGAGCTCGACAGCCGACTGGTCGAACGTCTGAGCTCGCTGAAGGACGAGGTGCGCATCAAGGGCTTCCGTCCCGGCAAGGTGCCGATCAACCACCTGAAGCGCCTGTTCGGCCGCTCGGCAATGGCCGAGATCGTGCAGGACGTGCTCGCCGAGGTCGCCCGCAACACGCTGACCGAGCGCGGCGAGAAGGCGGCGATGCAGCCCGACTACAAGCTGCCGGAGGACGACGCCGCGGCCGAACGAGGTGCTCGCCGGCAATGCACGACCTTGCCTACACGATGGCCTACGAGGTGCTGCCGAAGATCGAACTGGCCGACTTCAAGACGATCAGCGTCGAGCGTCCGGAGGTCGAGGTCATGGATGAGGAGGTCGAGGAGCAGCTGAAGCGCCTCGCCGAGAGCACGCGCAGCTACACCACCAAGGAAGGCGCCGGCGGCAGTCGGCGACCGCGTCACCATCGCCTATGTCGGCAAGATCGATGGCGAGCCCTTCGAGGGCGGCAGCGACGACAACGCGGTCGATCACGGATCGGCGACAACCAGTTCATTCCCGGCTTCGAGGAGCAACTCGTCGGCGCTGTCGAGCCGGCGACGAGAAGACGATCAATGTGACGTTCCCGGCCGACTACGCGGCGGCGGACCTCGCCGGCAAGGAAGCGACCTTCGACGTGTCGGTGAAAGCCGTCGCCTCGGCGGACGAGGTGGCCGTCGACGACCAGCTTGCCGAGCGGCTCGGCCTGGAGTCGCTGGACAGCCTGCGCGACACCGTGCGCCAGCAGCTGCAGTCGCAATACGCCCAGGCCATCCGCCAGAAGGTGAAGCGCCAGCTTGCTCGACCGGCTCGACGAGACGCACCGGTTCGAACTGCCGCAGCGCATGGTCGAGCAGGAGTTCGAATCGATCTGGCGGCAGATCGTCGCCGAGCTGGGCAACAGCGGCCGCACCTTCGAGGACGAAGGCACGACCGAGGAGAAGGCGCGCGAGGAGTACAACGGCATCGCCGAGCGCCGCGTGCGCCTCGGCCTGGTCATGTCGGAGATCGGCGAGCGGGCCAAGGTGCAGGTGACCGAGGAGGAGGTGCAGCGCGCCATGGCGGCTCAGCTCCGCCAGTTCCCCGGCCAGGAGCAGGCGCTGATCGATTACTACCGCAGAACCCGGACGCGATCGCCGCGCTGCGCGCGCCCGATCTTCGAGGAGAAGGTGGTCGACTACCTGCTCGAACTGGTCAACGTCACCGACAAGCCGATGACGCGCGAGGAACTGATGCGCGACGACGAGGACGAGGCAGCCGTCTGACCGGGCCCGCGGGCCTGCCGGCGGCTACCCCTTCCGAAGCCGCCGCGCATACCATATCTATTGGCCGCATCGTCGGAGATTCGCCCTTCCGGGCTCTCCAGTCCCGCAGGCGGCGGCGCTTCTCACCGGGCGTCCGCCCCGGCATCGGCCGGCCGAAGGATTTCCATGAAAGACCCCATCGACACCTACATGCAGCTCGTGCCCATGGTGGTCGAGCAGACCAACCGCGGCGAGCGCGCCTACGACATCTATTCGCGGCTGCTCAAGGAGCGCATGATCTTCGTCACCGGTCCGATCGAGGACCACATGGCGTCGCTGATCATCGCCCAGCTCCTGTTTCTCGAGGCGGAGAACCCGAAGAAAGAGATCGCCATGTACATCAACTCGCCGGGCGGCGTGGTGACGTCGGGCATGGCGATCTACGACACGATGCAGTTCATCAAGCCGGCGGTGTCGACGCTGTGCATCGGCCTGGCGGCGTCGATGGGCTCGCTGCTGCTCGTGCGCCGGCGAGAAGGGCATGCGCTTCGCGCTGCCCAACGCGCGCATCATGCGTGCACCAGCCGTCGGGCGGCTTCCAGGGCCAGGCCTCCGACATCGAGCGCCACGCCGAGGACATCGTCAAGATGAAGCGCCGGCTGAACGAGATCTACGTCAAGCACACCGGTCAGGACTACGAAACGATCGAACGCACGCTCGACCGCGACTATTTCATGACCGCGGACGAGGCCAAGGACGTTCGGCATCATCGACAAGGTGCTGATCCGACCGGGCGGCCGCTCGAAGCCGGCCGAGGACAAGGCACGCGAGCAGTTGATCGGCGCGTGCCGGCGTGCGGCGATGGCCGCGGCCGGTGGCGTTAAGTATCTCTTGAACAAATCGCGGATAGCATGATTGAGTCGCTGCGTTGAGCATTGCGCCGGTCAGGTCGGGCGTTAAGGTTGAGGTGATTGTTCGCGCGAAGGGCGGTGCGCGAGCGGTCTAGAACTGAGTCCGGAAGCCGGCGGCGAGTCGGTGCCGAGGTAGCGTGAGGTAACGGAATGAGCAAGGTCAGCGGCAGCGACAGCAAGAACACGCTCTACTGCTCGTTCTGCGGCAAGAGCCAGCACGAGGTCCGCAAGCTGATCGCCGGGCCCGACCGTGTTCATCTGCGACGAATGCGTCGAACTGTGCATGGACATCATCCGCGAGGAGAACAAGTCCTCGCTGCGTGAAGTCCCGCGACGGCGTGCCGACGCCCGACCGAGATCTGCAAGGTGCTCGACGACTACGTGATCGGCCAGAGCCACGCCAAGCGCGTGCTCTCGGTCGCCGTCCACAATCACTACAAGCGGCTCAACCACGCCGCCAAGAACAACGACGTCGAGCTGGCCAAGTCGAACATCCTGCTGATCGGCCCGACCGGCTGCGGCAAGACGCTGCTCGCCCAGACGCTGGCGCGCATCCTCGACGTGCCCTTCACGATGGCCGACGCGACGACGCTGACCGAAGCCGGCTATGTCGGCGAGGACGTCGAGAACATCATCCTGAAGCTGCTGCAGGCGGCCGACTACAATGTCGAGCGGGCGCAGCGCGGCATCGTCTACATCGACGAGGTCGACAAGATCAGCCGCAAGTCCGACAACCCCTCGATCACCCGCGACGTGTCGGGCGAGGGCGTGCAGCAGGCGCTGCTCAAGATCATGGAAGGCACGGTCGCCAGCGTGCCGCCGCAGGGCGGCCGCAAGCATCCGCAGCAGGAGTTCCTGCAGGTCGACACGACCAACATCCTGTTCATCTGCGGCGGCGCCTTCTCCGGGCCTGGAGAAGATCATCTCCGACCGCGGCCGCAAGACCTCGATCGGCTTCGCGCGCCGACGTCGCCGTCGCCGGACGACCGGCGCGACCGGCGAGATGTTCCGCGAGGTCGAGCCGGAGGACCTGCTCAAGTTCGGCCTGATCCCCGAATTCGTCGGCCGCCTGCCGGTGATCGCGACGCTCGAGGACCTCGACGAGGACGCGCTGATCAAGATCCTGACCGAGCCGAAGAACGCGCTGGTCAAGCAGTACCAGCGCCTGTTCGACATGGAGAACGTCGAGCTGACGATCCATCCGGATGCGCTCGACGCGATCGCCAAGAAGGCGATCGAGCGCAAGACCGGCGCGCGCGGCCTGCGCTCGATCATGGAAGCCATCCTGCTCGACACCATGTTCGACCTGCCTGGCCTCGACGGCGTCGCAGGAGGTGGTGATCTCGGCGCGATGTGGTGGAGGGCAAGGCCCGCCCGCTCTACATCTACTCGGATCGGCGCGAGGACGTCGGCTCGAGCCGCCTGAGCGGCCGGTAGCCGGCTACCGATGGCAGCGTCCGGGCGCCGGGCCGGACAGCGGCCCGCGGACCGCGCTGCGCGGCTCGCCTTGACACCCATCGGCCGCGCAACGCCACCTAATGGTTCGAATGCCGGCGTAACGCCTCGTTGATTCACGCGTTTCGGATCTGTGCGCCGTGCGCCTGCCGAACGACCGACCGGCCCGCCTCCCGCGGGTGCCGGCCGGCAAGAAAGGAAATCGACATGACAACTGAACGGCCGGGTCCCATCGGAGTCCCCGCGAGCGACGGCGACGTTTTTCCCGTCCTGCCGCTGCGCGACATCGTCGTTTTCCCGCATATGATCGCGCCGCTTTTCGTCGGCCGCGAGAAGTCGATTCGCGCCCTCGAGGAGGTGATGCGCGCCGACAAGCAGATTCTGCTCGTCACCCAGAAGAACCCCAGCGACGACGAGCCGAAGCCCGAGACGCTTGTTCGAGCGTCGGCACGCTCGCGTCCGTGCTGCAGCTGCTGAAGCTGCCCGATGGCACCGTCAAGGTGCTGGTCGAGGGCGCCGGCCGCGCCGAAATCCGCCGCTTCACGGACAACGAGGCCTATTACGAGGCGCATGCCCACAGGCTGCCCGAGGTCGATCGGCGACACGGTCGAGGCGGAGGCGCTGGCGCGCTCGGTGATGGCCGAGTTCGAGAACTATGTGAAGCTCAACAAGAAGATTTCGCCCGAGGTCGTGGGCGCGGTCGGCCAGATCGACGACTATTCCAAGGTCGCCGACACGGTCGCCTCGCACCTCGCCGTCAAGATTCCCGAGAAGCAGGGCATCCTGGCGCTGCCGACCGTCGTCGAGCGGCTGGAGCGCGTGCTCGGCCTGATGGAGAGCGAGATCTCCGTGCTGCAGGTCGAGAAGCGCATCCGCAGCCGCGTCAAGCGCCAGATGGAGAAGACGCAGCGCGAGTACTACCTTAACGAGCAGATGAAGGCGATCCAGAAGGAGCTCGGCGACTCGGAGGACGGCAAGGACGAGTTGCAGGAGCTCGAGGACAAGATCGCCAAGACCAAGCTGTCGAAGGAAGCGCGCGAGAAGGCGACCAACGAGCTGAAGAAGCTCAGGCAGATGAGCCCGATGTCGGCCGAGGCGACGGTGGTGCGCAACTACCTCGACTGGCTGCTCGGCATCCCGTGGGGCAAGAAGTCCAAGGTCAAGTACGACCTGAACTATGCCCAGGAGGTGCTCGACACCGACCACTTCGGCCTCGAGAAGGTCAAGGACCGCATCGTCGAATACCTGGCGGTGCAGAGCCGCTCGAACAAGCTGAGGGGCCCGATCCTGTGCCTCGTCGGACCGCCCGGCGTCGGCAAGACCTCGCTCGGCAAGTCGATCGCCAAGGCGACCGGCCGCGAATTCGTGCGCATGTCGCTCGGCGGCGTGCGCGACGAGGCCGAGATCCGCGGCCACCGGCGCACCTATATCGGCTCGATGCCCGGCAAGGTCATCCAGTCGATGCGCAAGGCGAAGAAGTCCAACCCGCTGTTCCTGCTCGACGAGGTCGACAAGATCGGCATGGACTTCCGCGGCGATCCGTCGTCGGCGCTGCTCGAGGTGCTCGACCCCGAGCAGAACTCGTCCTTCAACGACCACTACCTGGAGGTCGATTACGACCTGTCGAACGTGCTGTTCATCACCACGGCGAATACGCTGAACATTCCCGCGCCGCTGATGGACCGCATGGAGATCATTCGCATCGCCGGCTACACCGAGGATGAGAAGATCGAGATCGCCCGCCGGCACCTGATCCCGAAGATCCTCGGCGAGCACGGGCTGGAGGCCAAGGAGTTCAGCATCGATGCCGACACGCTGAAGACGGTCATCCGGCGCTACACCCGTGAGGCCGGCGTTCGTAACCTTGAGCGCGAGTTGGCGACCCTGGCGCGAAAGGGCGTCAAGGAGCTGATCCTGTCGAAGAAGAAGTCGATCAAGGTCACGGCGAAGAACATCGAGGATTTCCTCGGCGTTCCGCGCTTCCGCTACGGCGAGGTCGAGGCGGAGGATCTGGTCGGGCTGGTGACCGGTCTGGCGTGGACGGAGGTGGGCGGCGAACTGCTGACCATCGAAGGCGTCATGATGCCCGGCAAGGGCAAGATGACCGTCACCGGCAATCTCCGCGACGTGATGAAGGAGTCGATTTCGGCGGCGGCATCCTACGTCCGCAGCCGGGCCATCGACTTCGGCATCGAGCCGCCGATGTTCGACCGGAAGGATATCCACGTGCACGTGCCGGAAGGCGCGACGCCCAAGGACGGTCCGTCGGCCGGCGTCGCCATGGTCACGGCCATCGTCTCGGTGATGACCGGCATACCCGTCCGCAAGGATGTCGCCATGACCGGCGAGATCACGCTGCGCGGCAGGGTGCTGCCCATCGGCGGACTCAAGGAGAAGTTGTTGGCCGCGCTGCGCGGCGGCATCAAGACCGTGCTCATCCCCGAGGACAACGCCAAGGACTTGGCGGAAATCCCCGAGAATGTGAAGAACGGCCTCGATATCATTCCCGTCGGCCGGATGGACGAGGTGATCAAACAGGCCCTCGTTCGTCCGCCGGAGGCCATCGAGTGGGACGAAGCGAAAGCGCCTGCCTCGCCAGTGGTCTCCGAGGATGAGGCAGCGGCCGCGCTGACGGCACACTAACTAACTGAAATCGCTACAAAAACGGCGTCCGCGCGAGCGCGGGCGCCGTTTTTTCATGCATGTGTCAGTTTCAATCAAAATCGCGGGATTCCGCCGTTTCCTCTTGCCACAGGCGGCTTTTGGCAGGAGTGTCCCCCCTGAAGTCGGGGGCGCGATTCGGCTTTCGGCTCGGACCAGGGAAAGGGAAGGTTCATGAACAAGAATGATCTCATCGCGTCCGTCGCCGAGCGGACCGGCATGTCCAAAGCCGGCGCAGGCCAGGCCGTTGACGCGACCTTTGACGCGATTACGGACTCTCTGAAGTCCGGAACTGGAAGTCAAGATCATCGGGTTCGGGAATTTCGCGGTCGCCCAGCGCGCCGCCAGCGTCGGCCGCAATCCGCGCACCGGCGAGGCGATCAATATCGCCGCTTCGAAGACACCGAAATTCAAGGCGGGCAAGGGACTGAAAGACGCCGTCAACCGCTGACCGGCGCCAGTTCCGTTTTCCTGACGGGCCCCGCGCGCCTCGCGCGGGGCTTTGTCATGTCCGGGCCGTCGCCCAAAAGTGGCCCGCGGCCTTGCACGTCCGCGTCGCCATACACTAAATGCCCGCATGGGAAGGCGGGCGGTTAGCTCAGTTGGTAGAGCGCCACGTTTACACCGTGGATGTCGGGAGTTCGAGCCTCTCACCGCCCACCAACGATTGCCACCAGTTGGTGCCCGATGGTCTCCTACACGGACGTAACGCAAGCGTCGGTCAAGCGCACGTTGCAGGCGGCTGCCAATCAAATTGCGGCCGGTCGCCTCGATGCAGCCAAGGGGACACTGGAAAGCAACAAGGCGGCGATGCGGCTGCCGGTCGCATGGAACATGCTGGGCCAGGTTCACCTGCGGCAGGGTCATCCGTCGGATGCGTTGTCGGCTTTCGACAGGGCCGTCCGCATGATGCCGCGTTTACCTGAGGCGCATGCCAACCGTGGTGTTGCCTTGCTGCAGATGGGCCATGCGGCAGAGGCGCTGGCGGCACTGGAACAGGCGCTTCGGCTGCGGCCGGGCCTGCCCCTGGTCCGGGTGCAAACCGCGTTGGCGTATCGCGAGCTTGGGCAGTACGAGCGGGCGCTCGCCGAAATCGATTCCGAGCTTGCAACAACCGCAAACGACCCCGGATTGTTCCTCGTCAAAAGCAGCATCCTGATCGCCGCCAATCGTCCCGACGATGCGCTTGCCGCCGCCGATCGTGCGGTGGGCATTGCGCCGCGCGATTTCAAGGCGCATGTCGGCCGTGCCACGGCCCTCGGCGAACTCGGCAAATTCGACGAGATGTTGGAGACGCTCGACACCGCCGCGGCGCATGGTGCGGCGGATGGGGCGTTCCATATGACGCGTGCCCTCGCACTCACCGAACTCGGGCGGTTCGAAGAGGCGCTCGCCGCATACGACAAGGCGATCAAGCAGGCGCCCGGCATGGCAGTGGTCCGCCACCAGCGCGCCTGCCTGCGGCTGCTGCTCGGCGATTTCGAGGCCGGCTTCGCCGAACACGAATGGCGCCGAAAGATTCCGGAATTCGGTGTTTACCAGCGGTTCGAGAAGGCCGCGCCGCAGTGGTCCGGCGAGGACATTGCCGGCAAACGCCTGCTGCTGGTGGCGGAGCAGGGCCACGGCGATGCCATTCAGTTCGCGCGCTACATACCCTTGCTCCTGGAGCGAGGCGCCAAAGTCACGCTGGTCGTCCGCGACGCCCTCGCGTCGCTCTTTCGGTCGAGTTTCCCGGACGTGACGATAATCGGTCCCGGAGAGGCAGTTGCCGGTTTCGATTTCCAGGCGTTTCTGATGAGCCTGCCGCTCGTCTTCGGCGTGCTGCCTGAAACGATTCCCACCTCGGTGCCGTATCTCGCGACCGACCCCAGCCTCGTCGAGAAGTGGCGCCGCCGGATCGGCGACGATGGCTTCAAGGTTGGGGTCGCGTGGAGCGGCAATCCGAAATTTCCGCGCGACCGGTACCGCTCAGTACCCCTGGTCCAGTTTGCTCCCCTGGCTGCTGTTCCCGGCGTGCGGCTTATCAGCCTGCAGGCCGTGCAGGGCCTCGATCAGCTCGATCACCTTCCGGCCGGGATGTCGGTGGAGGCGCTTGGGCCCGAGATCACCGACAATCCCGACGGCTTCGCCGAGATTGCGGCGGCGATGGCCTGTCTCGACCTCGTCGTTTCGTCCGACACTGCGGTTGCACACCTCGCCGGTGCCCTGGCCAGGCCGGTGTGGGTGGCGCTTGCCGCCGTCCCCGATTGGCGCTGGCTGCTGCAGCGCAGCGACTCGCTCTGGTATCCGACCATGCGGTTGTTCCGCCAGACGTCGCGGGGCGACTGGGCCGCAGTCTTTGCCGGCATGGCGGCCGCATGTTCAGATCGGGAACGCGTCGGCTCGCCTGATCGGTGAGGTTGTTCGGACTGCCGAGGCATCGGGGCGCCGGGCCGGCCCGCCGCCGCCAACAATCCTTGACTTGGCAGGGCCGCTCGCTTAACTCCGCAGCGCTGCGCGAAACTTGGTCGCGCGGACGCCCGCGGGGGCGTAGCTCAGTTGGTTAGAGTGCCGGCCTGTCACGCCGGAGGTCGCGGGTTCGAGCCCCGTCGCTCCCGCCAGTTTTCCCCATCGCTTTCATCAATCCGGCGACGCGCCTGACCTGTGCGGGCTCGTCGCCGTCGCGCTAGGCCGCGAGGGCCGGCCTTTTCCGGCCGGACGCACGCCCCGATTGAGGCGATTTGCGACCCTTTCGGGCCTTGCGACTCCGGGGCCGCTCGGCTAAGCCTCCGCCACATCCTTCACAGTCTGGAACCGTTGCACGGTAGGGCTGGAAACGCGGTGTTCGGCCTAGGCAGGGGGTGGCCTTGCCGCTACGCTGCAGTGCGATACGTGTGGTGCCAGGAACGACGTTCGCGCGCGGCTCAACCCGTGGCGGCCGGAGGGCGGAATGGAAAGCCTGTTGAGTGCCTATCTGCCGATCGTGGTGTTCATGGGAATCGCAGCGGTAATCGGCCTTGCATTGCTGGTGGCGCCGTTCATCATCGCCTACAAGAACCCCGACCCCGAGAAGCTCTCCGCCTATGAGTGCGGCTTCGACGCCTTCGACGACGCGCGCATGAAGTTCGACGTGCGCTTCTACCTGGTCGCGATCCTGTTCATCATCTTCGACCTCGAAGTGGCTTTCCTGTTCCCATGGGCGGTGTCGTTCGGCTCGCTCGGCTGGTTCGGGTTCTGGTCGATGATGGTGTTCCTCGCCGTGCTGACCGTCGGCTTCATCTACGAGTGGCGCAAGGGAGCGCTGGAATGGGATTGACCGCCCCTGCCGAGAAACCGCTGGTGCGATGCGACCGGCCAGCCGCTGAAGCGGAACGACGATCCGTTTTTCGTCGAGATCAACAACGAGCTCGCCGACAAGGGCTTCCTGGTCACCGCCACCGACGACCTCATCAACTGGGCGCGCACCGGCTCGCTGATGTGGATGACCTTCGGGCTCGCCTGCTGCGCGGTCGAGATGATGCAGATGTCGATGCCGCGCTACGACGTCGAGCGCTTCGGCTTCGCGCCGCGCGCCAGCCCGCGCCAGTCGGACGTGATGATCGTCGCC
Source organism: uncultured Alphaproteobacteria bacterium (assembly GCA_963822975.1). Lineage (GTDB taxonomy): Bacteria > Pseudomonadota > Alphaproteobacteria > Rhizobiales > Kaistiaceae > CAVSRC01. The sequence continues at coordinate 8,682 of CAWGJV010000017.1, read as the reverse complement.
GGCACGCTGACCAACAAGATGGCGCCCGCGCTGCGCAAGGTCTACGACCAGATGCCGGAGCCGCGCTACGTCATCTCGATGGGCTCCTGCGCCAATGGCGGCGGCTACTACCACTATTCCTATTCGGTCGTGCGCGGCTGCGATCGCATCGTGCCGGTCGACATCTACGTACCGGGCTGTCCGCCGACGGCGGAGGCGCTGCTCTACGGCGTGCTGCTGCTGCAGAAGAAGATCCGCCGTACCGGAACCATCGAGCGCTGAGCGGGCAGGGGATCGGGGTCTTGGACGAGACACTCAGAGAGCTCGCGGAATACATCGCGACCGAACGCGACCTTGCGGCGTCCGACTGGCACATTGCCTTTGGCGAGCTGACGGTATCGGTCCCGGCCAGCGCCATCGTGGCGTTCGTCCGCTTCCTGCGTGACGACACGCGGCTGGCCTTCGTCAACCTCACCGACATCTGCGGCGTCGACTGGCCGGAGCGCGAGAAGCGCTTCGACGTCGTCTATCACCTGCTGAGCCCGAGCCAGAACGTGCGCATCCGCGTCAAGGTGACGACCGACGAAGCGACGCCGGTGCCGTCGATCACGCCGGTGTTTCCCGGCGCCGACTGGTTCGAGCGCGAGGCCTACGATCTCTACGGCATGCTGTTCACCGGCCATCCGGACCTGCGCCGCATCCTCACCGACTACGGCTTCGAGGGGCATCCGCTGCGCAAGGACTTCCCGCTCACCGGCTTCGTCGAGGTGCGCTACGACGACGAGCAGAAGCGGGTGGTCTACGAGCCGGTGAAGCTTGCCCAGGAATTCCGCAATTTCGATTTCCTGTCGCCGTGGGAGGGCACCGACTACGTGCTGCCGGGCGACGAGAAGGCGAAGCAGTGATGGCCGAGACCGACGTCCGCAACTTCACCATCAATTTCGGGCCGCAGCACCCGGCGGCGCACGGCGTTCTTGCGTCTGGTGCTGGAGCTGGACGGCGAGGTGGTCGAGCGCGTCGATCCGCATATCGGCCTGCTGCATCGCGGCACCGAGAAGCTGATCGAGCACAAGACCTATCTGCAGGCCGTGCCCTATTTCGACCGGCTCGACTACGTCGCGCCGATGAACCAGGAGCACGCCTTCGCGCTGGCCGTGGAGAAGCTGCTCGGCATCACGGTGCCGCGCCGCGGCCAGCTCATCCGGGTGCTCTATTCCGAGATCGGGCGGCTGCTCAACCATCTGCTCAACGTCACCACGCAGGCGCTCGACGTCGGCGCGCTGACGCCGCCGCTCTGGGGCTTCGAGGAACGCGAAAAGCTGATGGTCTTCTACGAGCGCGCCTCGGGCAGCCGCATGCACGCGGCCTATTTCCGGCCCGGGCGGCGTGCACCAGGACCTGCCGCAGGAGCTGATCGACGATATCGGCGCGTTCTGCGATCCGTTCCTCAAGGTCGTCGACGACATCGACAAGCTGCTCACCGGCAACCGCATCTTCAAGCAGCGCAACGTCGATATCGGCGTCGTCAGCCTTGACGACGCCTGGAAGCGGGGCTTCTCCGGCGTGATGGTGCGCGGCTCCGGCGCGGCCTGGGACCTGCGCAAGGCGCAGCCCTACGAGTGCTACGACGGAGATGGATTTCGACATTCCGGTCGGCAAGAACGGCGACTGCTACGACCGCTATCTCATCCGCATGGAGGAGATGCGCCAGTCGATCAGGATCATGAAGCAGTGCGTCGACAAGCTGAACAGCGCCCGAGGGCAAGGGGCCGGTCAGCTCGATCGACGGCAAGGTCGTGCCGCCGAAGCGCGGCGAGATGAAGCGCTCGATGGAAGCGCTGATCCACCACTTCAAGCTCTATACCGAGGGCTACCAGGTGCCGGCGGGCGAGGTCTATGCCGCCGTCGAGGCGCCCAAGGGCGAGTTCGGCGTCTATCTGGTCTCCGACGGCACCAACAAGCCCTATCGCTGCAAGATCCGGGCGCCGGGCTTCGCGCATCTGCAGCGCCATGGATTTCATGACCCGCGGCCACATGCTGGCCGACGTCACCGCCGATTCTCGGCTCGCTCGACATCGTGTTCGGGGAGGTCGATCGCTGATGTCCGTGCGTCGCCTCGCCGAAGTCCAGCCCGAGAGCTTCGCCTTCACGACGGAGAACCTCGCCTGGGCCAAGAAGGAGATGGCGAAGTATCCCGAGGGCCGGCAGGCCTCGGCGGTGATCCCGCTGCTCTGGCGGGCGCAGGAGCAGGAAGGCTGGGTCGTCCGAGCCGGCGATCCGCGTCGTCGCCGACATGCTCGGCATGCCGAATATCCGCGTGCTGGAGGTCGCGACCTTCTACACGATGTTCCAGCTCGAGCCGGTCGGCGCGACGGCGCATATCCAGGTCTGCGGCACGACGCCGTGCATGCTGCGCGGCGCCGACGAGCTGAAGGACGTCTGCCAGCAGCGCATCCACCACGACCAGTTCCACCTTTCGGCCGACGGCGCCTTCTCGTGGGAAGAGGTCGAGTGCCTCGGGGCCTGTGTCAACGCGCCGATGGTGCAGATCGGCGCCGACACCTACGAGGACCTGACTGCCGAGAAGTTCGAGAAGCTGATCGACGATCTCGCCGCCGGACGAGCCGTGAAGCCGGGTCCGCAGATCGACCGCCAGTTCTCCGCCCCGGTCGGCGGGCCGACGACGCTGACCGAGGACCCGACCGCGCGGCCCGCTCCCGCCGCCGCGCCGGACCCGAAGGCCGTAGATGGACGCTGACTGAAATGCTCGCCGACAAGGACCGCATCTTCACCAACCTCTACGGCCTCCACGACTGGGGCCTGAAGGGCGCCATGGCGCGCGGCGCGTGGGACGGCACCAAGGCGATCCTCGAACGCGGGCCGCGACGGGATCATCAACGAGATGAAGGCTTCGGGCCTGCGCGGCCGCGGCGGCGCCGGCTTCCCGACCGGGCTCAAATGGTCCTTCATGCCCAAGGAGATCGGCGAGCGGCCGCACTATCTCGTCGTCAATGCCGACGAATCCGAGCCGGGCACCTGCAAGGACCGCGAGATCCTGCGCCACGATCCGCACACGCTGGTCGAGGGCTGCCTGGTCGCCGGCTTCGCCATGGGCGCGCACACCGCCTTCGTCTATGTGCGCGGCGAGTTCATCCGCGAGCGCGAGCGCCTGCAGGCGGCGGTCGACGAGGCCTATGAGGCCGGGCTGATCGGCAAGAACAACAAGCACGGCTGGGACTTCGACATCTTCGTCCACCACGGCGCCGGCGCCTATATCTGCGGCGAGGAGACGGCGCTGCTCGAAAGCCTCGAGGGCAAGAAGGGCATGCCGCGCCTGAAGCCGCCGTTCCCGGCGGCGATGTCGGCGTCTACGGCTGCCCGACGACGGTCAACAACGTCGAGTCGATCGCGGTCGCGCCGACGATCCTGCGGCGCGGCGCGGCCTGGTTCGCCGGCATCGGCCGCCCGAACAACGTCGGCACCAAGCTCTTCTGCATCTCCGGCCACGTCGAGAAGCCGTGCACGGTCGAAGAGGAGATGGGCATCACGCTCCGCGAGCTGATCGAGAAGCATGCCGGCGGCGTGCGCGGCGGCTGGGACAACCTGCTGGCCGTCATCCCCGGCGGCGCGTCGGTGCCGCTGCCTGCCGGCCGATCGATCTGCGACGACCTGATCATGGATTTCGACGGCGCTCAAGGACGCTGAAGTCCGGCCTCGGCACGGCGGCGGTGATCGTCATGGACAAGTCGACCGACATCGTCGCGGCGATCTCGCGCCTCGCCTATTTCTACAAGCACGAGAGCTGCGGCCAGTGCACGCCGTGCCGCGAGGGCACGGGCTGGATGTGGCGGGTGCTGGAGCGCATGGCCGACGGGCGCGCCGAGAAGCGCGAGATCGACATGCTGCTCGAGGTCACCAAGCAGGTCGAGGGCCACACCATCTGCGCGCTCGGCGACGCGGCGGCCTGGCCGATGCAGGGCCTCATCCGCGCATTTCCGCGGCGAGATCGAGCGGCGCATCGACGCCTATCACCGGTGCGCCGCAAGGCGGCGAGCCGTGCCGAGGCGGCGGAGTAGACGAGATGACCAAGCTCAAAGTCGACGGCAGCGAGATCGAGGTACCGGCCCACTATCACGCTGTTGCAGGCCTGCGAGGCGGCGGGCGCCGAGATTCCGCGCTTCTGCTTCCACGAGCGCCTGTCGGTCGCCGGCAATTGCCGCATGTGCCTGGTCGAGGTGAAGGGCGGACCGCCGAAGCCGCAGGCGAGCTGCGCCATGGCGGTACGCGAGCAATACGGTACCGTTGAAGGTATGAACAGAACCCATTGTCAAATCGGTGTACAGCGATGAGGTATACCGGCCAGGAAGCTCCGCCGACGTTTGTGTGTGCCGACTGTGCTCTGTATATATATATATATATATGTGTATGTCTTTATCTGTGTGTGTGCATCTGACTGTGTGTGGATACATAGGAGTGCTCGATCCATGTGCCGTCAGCTGGATGATCAGCTGTTGAATCACTGATGTGGCTGGTACCTGTTGGGGGGGGGGGGGGGGTGGGGTGGTGGATTAGTAGCTGGGGAGAGAGTTGCTTGCTCGGGTGGGGCGAATTCAAATCCGCGCGCACACACACTTTTGGTGGGGCGCGGGCGCCTGTAATCCCAGGGCGGCTGCGGTCAGGAGTTCAAGACCAGTCTGTTCCTTTGTTGAATCAATGGCTTGTGGTGGTTGTTTGTAGCTCGTTGACCTGACGCGCGGCCAAATTGTATGGAGCGGCAAAACCACTATGAATCTCTGGGGATAGAGTTAGGGGATGGGGGTTGCTGGCCTGCTGCATGTGGGGTGATAGACGTGCAGAGGGTTTGTGTGTGATTGCCTGGCGATGTGGGGGTAGATGTCCGCCGGCGCTGGTGGAGAGTCGTGCCAAGTTCTTTGGGTGTGTGGATGAGTAGTCTGGTTTGTATAATCGAGGTCCCGCGAGAGAAGCCATCACCTGGGGTGCGTTGGGAAACATGTAGACATGTCGCACAGTCCCTCGTTGTTGCCGCCATCGCCACGAGCCGAGCGTTACCGGTAGACCGTCGTCGTTGTCCGGCTGGCCTGGGCCATGTCGGGTTAATGGGAGGCCTTTCCATATAAACACACACACACACACACACACGCCTGTCCCGCGCGCACCATCGTCCGTAGTCGCGCGGTCGGGTGCCCGTGACCGGAGACCGGTGCGCGTGCGCGCCCCCGCGCCCGCGCCCTCCCCGCTGCTTCAGACCTCGTGAAACTTTGAGTGGCAGATTGAGGTGTGCGCGCACACACACACACACACATTGTTACTGTGGTGGCGATGGTGGGGCGACGCTGCCACCACCACCGCCGACACAGCCGCCGCCACAGTCAGGACGGGGGCGCACGTCGGCGTCCTTCTCCCTGCGCCTCTGCGCGCGCAGCCGCCCGCGCCCGCGCGCCCGTGCGAACGCCCTTGAGCCTCGCGTTGATATACGTGGTCTTTATATATATATATATATATATATATATATATATATATATATATATATATATATATAGTGTATGTGTGTGTGTGTGTGTGTGTGTGATTGAGATATATTTGATGATGCTAGATCGATAGGTATGTATTTGTGTATGTTTTTTATTGTTACTTTTTTCTTTGGGAAGATCACCCCCCCACCCAGCGCGCCCTCTCCTTTGCCTTGTGTCATATATGTAAATATGTGTTTGTATTTTCCGGGTGATATATGTAATATATATCAGGAACCTTGCGCATATACATAGACAGTCATATAGAGGTGGCGGTGGCGACTTGATATATACATGGAGTGTCTTATATATATATGTCCACGGAATTATGTGTGAGTGGCGGGTGATATTTGTGTGTGTGCATATATTGCGCCTGTGTGGGGCGTGTGTTTATAGTTATTTATATATATATATATATATATATATATATATATATATGATAGTGTGTATATACACCAAAACATTGCTTTTTCAGAGTCAGTGATTTTTCAGGAAGAAATGGGTACGGTCGTTGACGATGTGTTGAGGTGGAGCGGTGGCACACTGATCAGTGAACTCCGTTGTGGTCCCTTGCCGGTCGTGTGGTGGCATCTCGTCACACCGGTGCTTTATTTGTTTACTGTGCACACACACACACACACACACACACACACACACACACACACACACACACACACACACACACACACGCACGGTGGTGGTGGTGGTGATGTCGCTGCCCACCAGATATCATCCTGCTGGGGCTGTGTGACGGAGGAAACGACGCTGACGGCTGGGCGTTTGTCGTCATCCTTGCGTGTGTGCGGCGCCAGAGAGAGCCGGCCACAACGAGGGGAAGGCTTCCTTGACAATGATTGGTTGATCTTTCAGGAAGTGTGCTGACGTCCTCCTTGTGAGATAAAAATAGCTGTATGGATTGATGTGTCACAGAGGGGCTGTGTGTGATCGATGTCGATGGATGACCCCTTTGCCATATCTGGTGGCCGAGGCGTTGCCCTGGAAGTAATTACAGACGGGTCGAGAGAGCGGAGAACTTACAGATCCTTCATGGTGTGTGGAGTGGTTCATTTGGTGAATCGTGGCCCGTGCCCGCCGCACGTGGCCGACGATCTTGCTCTCCACCGCCGAGATGTTTGCGGGCCTTTTGATTAGCCGTTTGCTGGTGGCTTGTCAAGTTTGTTGTTATCAGGGTATGCGTGGATAGAAATCGATGTGGCCGTTGCCGGGGGTGGCGCCGTGTCGTCGTCTAGGCTATAGGTACCCCTTTCCTTTGCCTTCGTGTGACGCCGTGGCGAGAGCATGGTCATCGCGAGGGATGTCGGGGGCGGGGTGGCGGCGACCAGCCGACGTCTGGGAGTGCACTAGCTTCAAGGGGTTGGCTTTTTGTGATCCTGCCGCCTTGAGGTATCCTTTTGGGTGGTGGGTAGTGGTTCGCCGCCAGGCTGCTCCTCCTAATAGGGGATAGGGCGTAGAGAGAGGTGTGGCCGTCCGAGCTGCTGGTTCAGCACCGTCTTTGCTTTGTACTGGTGGTGGGGCCCCTCTTCCTTCGCTGTGTGCTTTTTTGTCGGGTGGCGTATGTCTTTTGGCGCGCGGTGGGGTGGCTTTGTTAGACGGCCTTTGAGGTCGTCGCTTCACCACCACGATTCGTGAGAAGTTGGCTGGAGAATCCTTGTTGATTAGTTGTTGACGGCTGTGTGTGTGTGCGTGGGCGTCCGGTGAATCGTGGAAGGCGGGCGAGGAGATACAAGTGGCTTCTTGCGTCGTCGTCTTCTTCTTGGCCTAAGAAGCGAAGGAATGCTGATTGGGATGGTTGGTGACAATCATGGTCATATTGTTGCTTGGGATGGTGGTGAGTGGCTTCAGATTAGGAAGTTGGGGTGGATTGTTGTGGAACTTGTGTGTATTGGCGCAGCGGATTGTCCAATGCCCTCGGTCCTCGTCCTTTGTGAGCCGTCGGCCTTGTCGGGGAGGACATCCATTCACACACACACACCACTTTGGAGATGTTGGTCATGGCCTTGAGTCCATTGTCGGAGGTCGTTCTTTGGTGGGTGGATGGAGAGAGAAAGTCGTATGATGGCGCAGGGTGTGTCGACGACCGCCTGCCACGCCTTTCCCAGGCTTCACACACATGCGCACACACACAGATAGAGGTGATAGACCAGTTCCATGACTGTTGTGTTTGTGTGTGTAGCCGCTGCTTGTGGTTGTTTTGTCCAGCTGTGGAGATCTTCAGATCTATGTTGCTGGTGGGGGGTCCGTAGTGGCCTTGTGAGGTCACCACCTTCTGTTGTTGCTGGATGCTACATCCTTGTTATATCAGGAGATTCACAAATGATTATATGAGCAGAGCTGTGGTGGTGGCTCTCACTACCGCGTTCTGATGCTTCGGTGGTTGTTTGTAGAGAACGTGAGCCGATGCCGTCCGGCTTGATGGTTGTTGTCATATTGTTTGGGTAGGTGGGTGATTTTGGCGCTGGAGCATCCCTCTGTTTTTTGATGGTGGCGCATGGTGGTTCGTACGAGTCAACATCAGCGGCCCACTGTATAATGGCTTCTTTCCGTGTGGTTTGGACCAGTGCAGGTGGTGGTGGTGGTGGTTGGTTGTGCGGCACACCCAGCAATTGCGGCGGTGCATCAACGGCTTGCTCGTTGATATCAGGTGATTCGCTTTCAGGATATACAGCGATGACTTCACCATTGTTGTGGTTTGTTAAAGCCCGCCTTGCATATGTACTGTGTGGTGTGTGGCGCCGCGCCCGCGCCGACTTGCCCGGCTCGCCCGCGCCCGCCCTTCCCGTGGCCCGCCGACGGCGCCTGGAGCGACGTCTCCGTTAGAGCTGTGAGAATAGTATAGAGAGACAAAGTGCTTGTTTGGTTCGGTATTCGATTAAATGTGTGTGTGTATATGACTGTTGGCTTTTTGGTGGTAGAGGATTTGACCTTGTGGTCCATCTCCATCTTGGGTGCCGACTGGTGGTGTTCTGTTTGTTAGGGCTGGTGCCTCGGGCGTCTCCATAGATCTTGGGCTCGATGGCGGCGTGGCGCGTGGCGTCGGCGGTGGTGGCGAGACGGGTGGTGGAGGCTTGTCCACGTCGCGACGAAGAGAGTTTTATTGGTGGAAGACGTGTAGTCGAGGTCGAGTGGTGCCAGGTGCAGGCCAAGGCAACAT
>CAWGJV010000016.1:0-23542 GCA_963822975.1 uncultured Alphaproteobacteria bacterium | reverse complement strand
CTCGCCAGCCCGCAACTGGAAGGCTTCGCGCGCCGCGGCATCGAGGTGCTGCTGCTCGCCGATCCGGTGGACGCTTTCTGGGTGCGCACCGCTCTGGGCTACGACGGCAAGCCGTTCCAGTCGGTCACCCAGGGCGCGGCCAGCCTCGACGCGATACCGCTCGGCGAAGGCGTCAGCGAGGAAGAGGCCGCGCCGGAAAGCGCGGTGGCGACGCTGGCGGCGCGGTTCCAGCAGGCGCTCGGCGACAAGGTCAGCGCGGTGCGCGTGTCGAAGCGGCTGGCGACCAGCGCGGTCTGCCTGGTGGCGCCGGAAACCGGGCCGGACCGGCAGCTCGAGAAGATCCTGTCGCGCGCCGGCGAATTGAAGGGACGTGCCGCGCCGGTCCTGGAACTCAATCCGACGCATGGCCTGATCAAGGCGCTGGCCGGCAAGGCGACGGCCGGCGGCGACGACGCGCTCGACGACGCGGCGGTCATCCTCTACGGCGAGGCGCAGATTCTCGACGGCGAGCCGCCCGACGACCCGACCGACCACGCCACGCGCATCGCGCGGCTGATCGAGAAGAGCCTCGGCTAGTTACCAGACGTTTTCGATGGTGGCGGCGCCGAGGATCGGGCCGGGCAGGCCGTCCTTGGTCTCGGCCTGGAGCAGCACGGCGCAACCTTTCGCGTCGGCGTGCTTCAATTCGCTCATCGGCAGATCGACCGACATGTCCTCGCCCTTCCACATGGCGATCGGACGGAGCTTCTTGACCACGTTGCTGTAGGTGATCGTCTTGCCGGTGTTCTCGCCGCGCTCGATGGCGACGGTCGCCGACGGGTCGTACATCACCAGCCACAGGGTGGCGTGCCGGTCTTGCGGCTCCGACGAGGGGCCGATGGCGACGTTGATCGCGTCACCGGTCGAGGACAGGCTGAGCGGCACCGGCAGGCCCTTGGGATATTTCGCCAGCGCCGCCTCGATGGAGGCACGGCTCGATCCGACGACATGGGTGCGGCCGTCGATGACCGCCTGGGGCGTGTAGACCTGACCGTCACCGCGCGCTTCGGCGTAATCGCGCTGGCGCACGGTGTTGTCGTGGCTGGCCAGCGTGTCCTTCCAGCCGAGATTGTCCCAGTAGTCGACATTGAGCGACAGGGCGAGAACGTCCGGGGTCCTGGCATACTCGCCGAGCAGCTTGTCGGCGGGCGGGCAGGAATTGCATCCCTGGCTGGTGAACAGCTCGATCACACCCTTGATCTCGGCATGCGCCGGCGCGGCAGCGGTCAGGCTGCCGGCAACCAGGCCCGCAAGGGCAATCGCGGAAATCGTCTTGTTCATCGTTTCTCGCCGGCCGTTGACTGCATTCCGTGGCCGCCCAAGCTCAAGCTATGGCCCGCAAAGGTCAAGTTCGAGTCACGTTCGGGTGAGACCGCCGCGAGGGCGGGCCCTGGCGTCACGGTTCAGCCGGCGAGCTGGCGCAGCACGTAGTGCAGGATGCCGCCGTGCCTGAAATATTCGAGCTCGTCCAGCGTGTCGATGCGGCAGGTCAGCGGCACCGAGACGGTGCGGCCGTCGGCGTAGGTGATCTCGGCCGTCAACGTCTGGCGCGGCTGGAGGCCCTCGGCGAGGCCGCGAATGGTGACCGTCTCGTCGCCCTTCAGGCCGAGCGACTTCCACGAGGTGCCCTCGGCGAAGACCGCCGGCAGGATGCCCATGCCGACCAGGTTGGAGCGATGGATGCGCTCGAAGCTCTCGGCGACAACCGCGCGCACGCCGAGCAGGCGGGTGCCCTTGGCCGCCCAGTCGCGCGACGAGCCGGTGCCGTATTCCTTGCCGGCGAAGATCACCAGCGGCACCTTTTCCTCGTGGTAGCGCATGGCGGCGTCGTAGATGGGAAGCTGGTCGCCGGACGGGTAATGGGTGGTGACGCCGCCCTCGACGCCCGGCACCATCTGGTTCCGGATGCGGATGTTGGCGAAGGTGCCGCGCATCATCACCTGGTGGTTGCCGCGGCGCGAGCCGTAGGAGTTGAACTCGACCGGGCGCACCTGATGCGAGATCAGGTAGTCGCCGGCGGGGCCGTCGCGCTTGATCGAGCCGGCCGGCGAGATGTGGTCGGTGGTGATCGAGTCGAGGAGGAGCGCCAGGATGCGCGCGCCGACGATGTCCTCGACCGGCTCGGGCGTCATCTTCATGCCCTCGAAATAGGGCGGGTTCTGCACATAGGTCGAGGAATCGGACCAGGCGTAGGTCTGGCCGCCGGTGACGCCGATCTTGCGCCAGTGGGCGTCGCCCTTGAACACGTCGCCATAGCGGTCGCGGAACATCTCCTCGGTGATCGACGTGCGGATGAGGTCGGTGACCTCCTTCGACGACGGCCAGATGTCCTTGAGGTAGACGGGCTCGCCGTCCTTGCCGGTGCCGAGCGGCTCGGTGGTGACGTTCAAGCGCATGGTGCCGGCGAGCGCGTAGGTGACGACCAGCGGCGGCGAGGCGAGGTAGTTGGCGCGGGTGTCGGGATTGACGCGGCCCTCGAAGTTGCGGTTGCCGGAAAGCACCGAGGCGACGATCAGATCCTTCGAGCCGATGGCCTCGGAAATCTCCTCCGGCAGCGGACCGGAATTGCCGATGCAGGTGGTGCAGCCATAGCCGACGAGGTTGAAGCCGAGCGCGTCGAGATCGCCCTGAAGGCCGGCTTTCTCGAGATATTCGGTGACCACCTGCGAGCCCGGCGCCAGCGAGGTCTTCACCCACGGCTTGACGGTCAGGCCCTTCGCGTGGGCGTTGCGGGCGACCAGTCCGGCGGCGATCAGCACGCTCGGATTGGAGGTGTTGGTGCACGAGGTGATCGCGGCGATGACGACGTCGCCGTCGGTGAGCTTGTAGTTCTTGTCGTCGACCTTCGCCGAGCGATAGAGCTCGGGCACCGAGCCGCCGCCTTCCTCGTCCATGTCGGAGGCCTGGTCGGCGCCGTTGACGTCGCGGAAGGAGGCCAGCGCCGCCTCGAAGGCGGTGTCGGCATGGGAGAGCGCGACGCGGTCCTGCGGGCGCTTCGGCCCGGCGATCGAGGGCACGACGGTCGCCGAGGTCGAGAGACAGCGTCGCGGTGAAGACCGGATCGGGGGTGCCGTCGGCGCGGAACATGCCCTGCGCCGTGGCGTAGGCCTCGACCAGCGCGATGCGCTCGGGGTCGCGGCCGGTCGCCTTCAGGTAGGCGCAGCGTGTCCTTGTCGACCGGGAAGAAGCCGCAGGTGGCGCCGTATTCCGGCGCCATGTTGGCGATGGTCGCCTGGTCCTCCAGCGACAGGTGCGAGAGGCCGTCGCCGTAGAACTCGACGAACTTGCCGACGACGCCCTTCTTGCGCAGCATCTCGGTGACGGTCAGCACCAGGTCGGTGGCGGTGATGCCTTCCGGCAGGCGGCCGGTCATGCGGAAGCCGACGACCTCGGGGATGAGCATGGAGATCGGCTGGCCGAGCATGGCGGCCTCGGCCTCGATGCCGCCGACGCCCCAGCCGAGCACGGCGAGGCCGTTGACCATGGTGGTGTGGGTGTCGGTGCCGACCAGCGTGTCGGGATAGGCGACCGTCGTTGCCGTCGACCTTGTCGGTCCACACGGTCTGGGCGAGGTATTCGAGATTGACCTGGTGGCAGATGCCGGTGCCGGGCGGCACGACGCGGAAATTGTGGAAGGCGGACTGGCCCCAGCGCAGGAAGGAATAGCGCTCGCCGTTGCGCTCGTATTCCCTGCTCGACGTTCATCTGGAAGGCGCGGGCATTGCCGAATTCGTCGACCATGACCGAGTGGTCGATGACGAGATCGACCGGCACCAGCGGGTTGATGCGCGCCGGATCGCCGCCGAGCGCCACCATGGCGTCGCGCATGGCGGCGAGGTCGACCACCGCCGGCACGCCGGTGAAATCCTGCATCAGCACGCGCGCCGGGCGAAAGGCGATCTCGCGGTCGCTGGTGCGCGTGCTGAGCCAGGCGGCCATGGCGCGGATGTCGTCGGCGGTAACCGTGCGGCCGTCCTCGTGGCGGAGCAGGTTCTCGAGCAGCACCTTCAGCGAGAAGGGCAGGCGGGAAATGCCGTCGAGGCCGTTCTTCTCGGCGTCGGGCAGGCTGTAGTACTCGTAGGACGCGCCCCCGACGGTCAGGGTGCGCCGCGATTTGAAGCTGTCGAGCGACGTGGCCACGTGCTTTTCACTCCTCGATAAGAATGTCCGCGGGGGATTGGCGGGCACGGCACCGGCAGGCGACGGCGCTTGTTGGCGGCCTTATAGTGAAAACTGGATGGCGATGCCAGACGATCAAGGGGCGCACGGAGCCGGGTTGCAGCCGAATTCCGCCAGAAAAACGTGCAAGAACCGCGCCCGCGGGCCATCTCCGGGGCGGTTGTTTCCATGCGCCTGACCGGCAGCGACCTGACGGCGGTTCGCGGCGGCCGCACGGTGTTCGCGGGCGTCGGTTTCTCGGTGGGTGCCGGCGAACTGCTCGCCGTTATCGGCCCGAACGGCGCCGGAAAATCGACGCTTCTGCGGCTGGTGGCCGGCCTGCTGCGGCCGGCGGCGGGGACGGTTGCGCTCGACCCCGCCGAAGAGGACATCGCGGCGCGGATCCACTATCTCGGCCATCTCGACGCGCTGAAGCCCGGCCTGACGGTGCGGCAGAACCTCGCCTTCTGGCAGCGGCTGTGGGGCGGGGGCGACCTGGAGGCGGCGCTGGCAGCGGTCGGCCTCGAGGCGCTGGGCGACCTGCACGCATCGGTGCTGTCGGCCGGGCAGCGGCGGCGGGTGGCGCTCGCCCGGCTGCTGGTCGCGCCGCGGCCGGTCTGGCTGCTCGACGAGCCGGCGACGGCGCTCGACGCCGGCGCGGAGGCCGGACTCGGCCGGCTGATCGCCGGCCATCTGGCCGGCGGCGGCCTGGTGATCGCCGCCACCCACCGCGACCTGCCGGTCACGCCGACGGCGACGCTCGCCCTGGGGGCGGCATGATCGCCGGCTTCACGACGATCGCCGGCCAGACGGCGCGGCTGTCGCTGAGGAACGGCGGCGGCGCCTTCGTCGGCCTGGTGTTCTTTCTCGCCGTGGTGACGGTGGTTCCCTTCGGCGTCGGGCCGGACCTCAAGCTGCTGGCGCGCATCGGGCCGGCGATCCTGTGGATCGGCGCGCTGCTGGCGACGCTGCTCGGCCTCGACCGGCTGTTCGGCGACGACAAGGACGACGGCAGCCTCGATCTGCTGGCCCTTTCGGGATTACCGCTGGAGGTAACGGTTCTGGCCAAGTCCGCCGGGGCGTGGCTGGCGACCGGGCTGCCGCTGGTGGTGGCGGCGCCGTTCTTCGGGTTGCTGCTCGGCATGGAGCCGGCGGCGCTCGGCGCGACGACGCTGAGCCTCGCCCTCGGCACGCCGGCATTGACGCTGGTCGGCGCGATCGGCGCGGCGCTGATGACCGCGCTCGGCCGCGGCGGATTGCTGGTCGCGGTGCTGGTGCTGCCCTTCACCATTCCCGTGCTGATCTTCGGGGTGAGCGCCGCGGAGGCCGTGACCGGCCCGACGCCGCTCATGTCGCCGCTCCTGATCCTGACGGCGCTGACGCTGGTCAGCGCGGTGGTGGCGCCGGTCGCCGGGGCGGCGGCGCTGCGCGCCGGGATGGAATAGCCGTCAGGCGCGGCGGGTCACTGCGTGGCGCAACGCACCAGCCTGTCCGGATCGCCGCCACCGCTGTCCAGAAGCAGCGTTTCGTCGTCGAAGGCCACCATCATCTCGGGCATGGCCTCCGCGCCGACCCTGCCGTTCAGCTTGCCACCGGTGATGTCGTAAGTGCCTTCGACATTGCTGGCGTCGTCGGTGTTTTGCGAGGAGAAGCTGCTGTCGGCGTTGAAGGCGAGGCGACCCTGGGCGCAGGCGGGGGACTCGCCCCAGACGCCGACGATCTTCTGGCGGATTTCCTCGTCGGTTGCCGCGCTGGCGGCCGTGGTGGCCGCGCCAAGGAGGGCGAGGACCGAAAAAAGAGTGCGCATCGGCTTTGATTCCGGTTGGGAGGGGGCTTCTCTGCCGGAACGGCCGGCGCCATGGCCGCCATGCTAGCACAGGTTCGTGTGGCCGATCCGTGGCCATCGCCCGCATTGCCGCCGCCACAATAGGCCCCTACAACCACGCTCATGGCCATCGTCGAACTCGCCAATCCCACCCGGTTTCTCGGCTATTCCGGCCGGGCGCTGCCGCTCGCCTGGGTGGCGAGCGGGCTTCTCCTGGCCGTCGGGCTCTACCTGTCGTTCTTCGTCGCGCCGCCCGACTACCAGCAGGGCGAGACGGTGCGCATCATGTTCATCCATGTGCCGGCGGCGTGGCTGTCGATGTTCGGCTACGGCATCATGGCGGTGGCCTCGCTGGGCACGCTGGTCTGGCGGCATCCGCTGGCCGACGTGGCGGCCAAGAGCGCGGCGCCGCTCGGCGCCGCCTTCACCTTCGTCGCGCTGGTCACCGGCTCGCTGTGGGGCAAGCCGATGTGGGGCACCTACTGGGTGTGGGACGCGCGGCTGACCTCGGAGCTGGTGCTGCTCCTCATGTATCTCGGCCTGATCGCGCTGTGGCAGGCGGTGGACGATCCCGGCCGCGCGGCGCGGGCGGCGGCGGTGCTGACGCTGGTCGGCACGATCAACCTGCCGATCATCAAGTTCTCGGTCGACTGGTGGAACACGCTGCATCAGGGCGAGAGCATCTTCCGCGCCGACGGGCCGACCATCGACGCCTCGATGCTGTGGCCGCTGTTCGTGATGATGGCGGCGATGACGCTGCTCTTCGTGACGCTGCTCGCCATGGCGATGCGCAACGAGATCCTGCGCCGGCGGGTGCGCACGATGGAGATCGCGGCCGCGTCGGGAGCCGGAGGCCGGCGGCATGACCGACCATGCCGGCTTCATCGTCGCCGCCTATCTGGTGACGCTGGTCGCGCTGCTGGTGCTGGTCGGCTGGGTGCTGCTCGACGGCCGGGCGCAGCGGCGCCGGCTGGCGGAACTCGAAGCGCGCGGCGTGCGCCGGCGGTCCGCCGGAGGCGGATCGTGAGCGAAGCCGACCGGACGACGCCGCGCCCCCGCCTGCGCCTCGTCATGTTCCTGCCGCTGGCCTTCTTCGTCGGCCTGGCGGTGATCTTCCTGATGCGGCTGGAATCGAACACCGCGCCGGACGCGATCCCCTCGGTGCTGGTCGGCAAGCCGGCGCCGGACTTTGCGCTGCCGGCGCTCGACGGCGTCGGCGTGCCGGGCCTCAGCCGCGCCGACCTCAAGGCCATCTGACGCTGGTCAACATCTTCGCCTCGTGGTGCGTGCCCTGCCGGCAGGAGCATCCGTGCTGGAGGAGGTGGCCAGGGACAGCCGCATCCGCCTGGTCGGCATCAACTACAAGGACAAGCCGCAGAACGCGAAGGCCTTCCTCGACGAGATGGGCAATCCCTATGCCGCCATCGGCGTCGACCAGTCGGGCCGCACCTTCATCGACTGGGGCGCCTATGGCGTGCCGGAGACCTTCCTGGTCGGGCCGGACGGCATCATCGCCAAGAAGTATATCGGCCCGCTCACCGACGAGATCGTCGCCACCGACCTGAAGCCCGAAATCGACAAGGCGGCCAAGGCCGGCGGCTAGCCGGCGAGGCTGGCGGGGTCAGCCGCCCGATTGCCATTGCCGGATCGCCTCGATCGGGAACCACAGCATGATGACGTTGAGGGTGAGATTGTCGCGGATGGCGATGGCCAGTATCACCTCGATGACGAGCGCGACGGCGATGCTGGCCCAGACCGGCAGCTTGGCGGCGAGCCAGAAGCCGGCGACCATGCACAGAACGTCGCCGACCGAATTGACGATGCTGTCGCCGAAATAGTCGAGCGAGATGGTCTCGGCGCGGTATTTGCCGATGATCCACGGCGTGTTCTCGACGATCTCCCAGCCGACCTCGCCGACGATGGCGATGAGCCAGCGCCACGACAGCGGCAGGCGCCGCGCGATCAGCCACAGGCCGAAATAGAACAGCAGGCCGTGGACGATGTGGGTCCACGAATACCAGTCGGTGAGGTGCTGCGAATCCTGCGAGGTGTTGAGCCCGCCGTACCAGAGCTGGACGGTGCCGCAGGTGCAGATCCAGGTGCGGCCCATGGCGGCGAGCGTCAGCGCGCCGGCGGCGATGATGACGAGCGCCAGCGGAACCGCGAGGCGCGGCGGCAGGGGCCGGACGGCGGGCAGGACGCTCAAGGGGTTTCGGCTTCGTCGGGCAGGGTGTGGCGATTGATCAGCGGCATCTGCGCCAGCGCGAAGACGAAGGTGAGGGGCAGGAAGCCGAAGACCTTGAACGCCACCCAGGTGTCGGTGGACACGCTCCGCCAGACGATCTCGTTGAGCACCGCCAGCGCCAGGAAGAACAGGCCCCAGCGCAGCGTCAGCTTGCGCCAGCCCTCGTCCGACAGCTTGAACATGGCGTCGAAGACGTAGCCGAGCAGCGAGCGGCCGAAGACGAGGCCGCCGAGCAGCACGCCGCCGAAGAGCAGGTAGATGATGGTCGGCTTCATCTTGATGAAGGTGGCGTCCTGGAGCCACAGCGTCAGGCCGCCGAAGACGACCACGACGATGGCCGTGACGAAGGGCATCAGCGGCAGGTGGCGGGTGAGCGCGTAGGAGATCGCCAGCGCCAGCACGGTGGCGACGATGAACGAGGCGGTGGCGAAGAAGATCGGCCCGCCCAAGGCGGCGACCGCCGGCCAGGCCTCGGCGATCTTGCGCGCCGCGGGCATTGGCGAGGAAGAAGATCAGCAGCGGCCCCAGCTCCAGCGTGAGCTTGAGCCAGGGATTGAGCTTCTTGTCGGCGGGCGTGTGCGGTTCGTTGGGGGCGGGTTCGAGGGTCATCGGTTGGCCTCGGGCCTTCAGGCGAGCTTGCGGGGGGCGGCGGTCGCGGGGTCGCCGCTATTGGGCGTGCCGGTCGGCTCGATCAGCAGGATGTGGACTTCCTCTTCGGCGACCGGTCGATGCTCGACGCCCTTCGGCACGATGAACATCTCGCCCGGTCCGAGCGTCACCGTGCCGTCGCGCAACTCGATGCGCAAGGTGCCCTTGAGAACGAGAAAGAAATCGTCGGTGTCGTCGTGCTTGTGCCAGACGAACGGGCCCTTGAGCTTGGCGACCATGACGTCGTGGCCGTTGTATTCGGCGATCGTGCGCGGCGAAAAGTGGTCCGCGAACGTCGCCAGTTTGTCGGCAAGATTGATGGCCTTGTCGGTCATGGCGACCCTCATAGCCCGACCAGCGCTTTCGCGAAATCCTCCGCGGCGAAAGGCTCGAGATTGTCGACGCCCTCGCCGACGCCGATGAAATGCACCGGCAGGCCGTAGCGCGCGGCGATGGCGACCAGGATGCCGCCGCGGGCGGTCGCAGTCGAGCTTGGTCATGACAAGGCCGGTGACACCGGCGCGGCGTCCGAAGATCTCGACCTGGTTGACGGCGTTCTGGCCGGTGGTGGCGTCGAGGGTGAGCAGCACGGAGTGCGGCGCGGTCGGATCGAGCTTGCGGATGACGCGGATGATCTTCTCCAGCTCCGCCATCAGCGCGTCCTTGTTGTGGAGCCGGCCGGCCGTGTCGATGAGCAGCACGTCGGCGCCGTCCTTGCGGGCCGCTTCAAGCGCGTCGAAGGCGAGGCCGGCGGCGTCGGCGCCTTGCGCGCCGGCAACGACGCGCGCCCCGGTGCGTTCGCCCCATATCTTCAACTGCTCGATGGCGGCGGCGCGGAAGGTATCGCCGGCGGCCATCACGACGGACTTGCCGTCGTCGCGGAGCCTGGCGGCGAGCTTGCCGATGGTCGTCGTCTTGCCGGTGCCGTTGACGCCGACGACGAGGACGACATGCGGCTTGAGCGCCGGATCGATGGCGAGCGGCCGGGCGACCGGCGCCAGCACCATGACGATCTCGTCGGCGAGAACCTCCTTGACCTCGGCGTCGGTGATCTCGCGATCGTAACGGCCGGCGCGGAGCGCGGCGGTGATGGTCGTGGCGATCTCGGTGCCGAGGTCGGCGCGGATGAGCATGTCCTCGAGGTCTTCCAGCGCCGCGGCGTCGAGCCTGCGGCGGGTGAAGATCGTCCCGATCGATTCCGACAAGCGCGCCGGAGGAGCGGGCGAGGCCGCTCTTCAGCTTCTGGAACCAGGACTGGCGCGGCGGCGTGTCGGCGACGGGGGTTTCCGCCGATGGCTCGCCGCCGCCCCTCAGGCGGCCGAAGATTCCCTTGCCCTCGGCCATCAGGCGGCCTCGGGGAGGGCGGTGGCGACGAGCGCGCGGGCGGTGCGGCCGGTGATGCGCGCCGGCACGATGGCGCCGGGCGCGCCGGCATCGATGGCGACTTCGGTGAAATGCTCGGTGCGGCCCATGCCGCCCTGTTCGACCAGCACGTTCCGGGCGGCGCCCTGCTCGGCGGCAAGATGGGCGGCGAGCGCGGCTTCGCCCTTCTGGCGCAGGCGGCGGGCGCGATCCTTGATCGTCTCGCGGTCGAGTTGCGGCATGCGCGCGGCGGGCGTGCCCGGCCGCGGCGAGAAGGGGAAGACGTGGAGGTAGGTCAGGCCGCACGTCGTCCACGGCCGACAGCGCGTTCGCGAACATCGCCTCGCTCTCGGTCGGGAAGCCGGCGATGAGGTCGGCGCCGAAGACCACGTCGGGGCGCAGACGGCGGATATCGGTCGCGAAGCGGACGGCGTCGGCGCGCAGGTGCCGGCGCTTCATGCGCTTCAGGATCATGTCGTCGCCGTGCTGGAGCGACAGGTGGAGATGGGGCATCAGCCGCTCCTCCTCGGCGATGGCGCGCATCAGCGCGTCGTCCACCTCGATCGAATCGATCGAGGAGAGGCGCAAGCGCGGCAGGTCCGGCACGTGGCGGAGGATGGCGCGGACGAGCTTGCCGAGGGTCGGCGTGCCGGGCAGGTCGCCGCCATACGAGGTGATGTCGACGCCGGTCAGCACGACTTCGGCGTAGCCGTTCTCGACCAGGCGGCGGACCTGATCGACGACGGCGCCCATCGGAACCGAGCGTGAATTGCCGCGGCCGTAGGGGATGATGCAGAAAGTGCAGCGGTGGTCGCAGCCGTTCTGGACCTCGACGAAGGCGCGGGTGCGGCCGTCGAGGCCCTCGACCAGATGGCCGGCGGTTTCGGTGACCGACATGATGTCGTTGACGCGAACCCTGGCGGTGTCGCCGGCGCCGAAGCCGGCGTAGCTCGCCGGGGCGAGCTTCTCGGCGTTGCCGAGGACGAGATCGACCTCGGGCATGCCGGGCGAAGCTGTCGGGATCGGTCTGGGCGGCGCAGCCGGAAACCACGATGCGCGCCGCCGGGTTGTCGCGGCGGGCGCGGCGGATCGCCTGACGCGCCTGGCGCACGGCCTCGGAGGTGACGGCGCAGGTATTGACCAGGATGGCGTCGCCGAGCCCGGCCTCGTCGGCCCGCCGGCGCATGACCTCCGATTCCAGCGTGTTCAGCCGGCAGCCGAAGGTGATGGCGCGCGTGCCGCCAGCCATCAGGCGGCGCCCCTGGCGGTCGCCTGCCAGGCGAGCGTGTCGGGATCGATGGTGCCCTCGAACTCGGTCTCCACCGGCCCGGTCATCCAGACATGGCCGTCGTCGCGCCACTCGATGAGGAGCTGGCCGCCGGGCAACGTCACCGTCACCTTGCGCCCGGTCAGCTCCTTGCGCGCGGCGGCGACCGCGGCGGCGCAGGCGGCGGTGCCGCAGGCGCGGGTGATGCCGACGCCGCGCTCCCAGGTCTTGACGGTGATCGCCTCCGGCGAGGTGACGTGGGCGAGCGAGATGTTGGCGCGCTCGGGAAAGATCGGGTGATGCTCGAGCATCGGGCCGAAGCGGGCGAGATCGTGGGCCTCGACATCGTCCACCCAGAAGATGGCGTGCGGGTTGCCCATGTTGACCACCGAAGGCGAATGCAGCACCGGCGCGTCGATCGGCCCGATCTGCAATTCGATGGCGCGGGTGTCGCCGAACGCCTCGGCGAGCGGGATCTCGTCCCAGCGCAAGCGCGGCCGGCCCATGTCGACGGTGACCATTTCCGGCTCGCCGGTGTCGCGGGCGTTGAGCAGCCCGGCATTGGTCTCGATGACGGCGCTGGTGCGGCCGTTCTCGCCCATCAGCAGCCAGCCGACGCAGCGGGTGGCGTTGCCGCAGGCATCGACCTCGCCGCCGTCGCGATTGTGGATGCGCATGAAGGCGTCGGCGCCGCCCTTGGCGCGCTCGATGGTGATCATCTGGTCGAAGCCGATGGCGTCGGCCGCGCCCAGCGCCCGGATGGCCTCGGGCGACAGGCGCACGGGACCGGCGCGGCCATCGAAAACGATGAACTCGTTGCCGAGGCCGTTCATCTTGCGAAAGGTCAGGACGCCCGCCATGGGACTTGAAGCCGAACCGGTGAAACAGCAGGATTTCCGCCCCTATATGGCGGAACGCACCGCAAAATACCAGAAGACGGCCGGCGACCGTCACCGCATCGTCGCCGCCCTGCCATGCGCGTCGCCCAGACAGGGGCGGCGACGCATTGCTGTCGCGCCTTTTTTGGTACTCTGAAGCCTCATCGCGACGGCCGGTGTCCGGTTTTTTCGGACATCGGCTGCCGCGCGTGATTTGATGGAAATCAGGGCGCAGCAAGCGGCCACCGGGCGAATTGCTTTCATGAAAACACCATCTTCGCCGCCTTTGCGCGGTCTCTCCGGGCCGTGGCTGGCCGTCCTCTACGTTGTTGCGCTCACCGGTCCGCTGGGGCTTGCGGCGGTCTCGGGCCTGCCCCGGCAGCCCTTCTGGCAGGAGGCGGCCTCCGCCATCGGCATCGTTGCCGCCGTCGCGCTGATGCTTCAGTTCATCACCTCCGGCCGGTTCGAGGCGCTGTCCGGCCGGATCGGCATCGATGTCACCATGGCCTTCCACAAGTGGACGGCGCGGACGCTGGCGGTCGTCGTGATCGTCCATCCGTTGCTCTATCTCGCGCCCGATCTTTTCACCGATCCCGGCCGGGCAGCGTGGCGGTTCCTGCACATGCTGGGCTCGCCGCGCTACCTCACCGGGATCGTCGCGCTGCTGCTTCTCCTGGCCGTGGTCACGCTCGGACTCTTCCGTGACCGGCTGGGAGCGCGCTACGAAAGCTGGCGGGCGAGCCACGGCATCATGGCGCTGGTGGCGGCCGGTTTCGTCGTGCTGCACGCCCTCAGGGCCGGTTCCTATTCGCGGCAGTTGCCGCTCGAACTGGTGTGGCCGCTGCTGGCGGCGCTGGTGCTGGCGAGCGCGCTCGTCGTCTATGCGCTCAGGACCTGGCGCATGCGGGCCTCGCCGTGGCGGGTGCTTTCGGTCGACAAGGTCGCCGAGCGGCTGTGGGAAGTGAGGCTGCGGCGGCGGCGGGCGGTGGGCTCGCCTATCGCGCCGGCCAGTTCGCGTGGCTGGCTTTCGGTCGCTGGCGCTTTCCACTGATCGACCACCCGTTTTCCATCGCTTCGGCACCGTCGGCGGGCGACGATCTCGCGTTCGTCATCAAGGAGTCGGGCGACTTCACGAACGGCATCGGCGGGCTCGCTCCGGGCATGCCGGTCGGGCTCGACGCGCCGCACGGCAGTTTCGTGCTCGACGATTCGTCCGACCCGGTGCTGCTGGTCGCCGGCGGCGTCGGTATCGCGCCGATCCTCGGCCTGTTGCGCGATCTGGCCGCGCGCGGGGCGCGGCGTCCGGTACGGCTCGTCTATGCGGGCGCGCGGCCGGAGGGGATGATCGACGCGGAGCGTATCGTCGCCGAAGCGGCCGGGCTCGACTTCAAGGCGATCTTTCTGGCCGAAGAAGCAGGCGCCGACTGGCGACACGATCTGGGGCGGGTGACGCCCGAGATCGTCGCGCGCGCCCTCGAGGGTCTCGATCGCGGCCGTGTGGTTGCCATGCTTTGCGGTCCGGGGGCGATGATGTGCGCAGCCTGCGATCTGTTGAGCGACGCCGGACTGCCGCTCGCGGCCATCCGCTATGAGCGCTTCGACTATGCCGACGGGGTGCGCTCGGCGAAGGACCGCAAGGTCATCCTCGGCTTCGCCGTCATCGGCCTCGCCATCCTCGCCGCGACGCTCGCCTTCGCGTTCCGCTGACCCGTCAGAGCGTCAGCAGGTAGGCGATGATGTCGGCTCGCATGACGGCGTCGGTGGTGTGGTGCGTGGCGAGGAAATCGTCCATCGCATAGACGGTTTCCGGCTTCGTGATGTCCACCTTGGCGGCCACCTGATCGGGGGTCTTGTGGCAGCGTGTGCACGCCTTGGTGAAGTCGGTGGCGCCGCGGGCGGCGTCGCCTTGGAGGTCGTCCGCCCGGGCGGCGGGGCTGGCGGCGAGCAGGAACGCAACGAACAACCATAGTACGCGCATGGCGGAATCCCTGTGCTTTCGCCCCGGACCTCAGGTACGCGCCCAGGCGGCCCGTGTCACGGGGCCCTCAAGAGGAATTGAGTGGGGCGTGTCGCGGTGCCGACCCTATATTGCGGCCAGACAAGAACAAATCTCCTCTGTCCCCAAGCGAGAGGTTCGCATGAAGACCGCATTCCGGCAGAGCCGTCGCAGCTTTCTCCTGTCCACCGCCGCGCTCACCGGCATGGCGGCGGTCGGCGGCCTCCTGCGCTGGTCCGGCGGGGCCGAAGCCAGCGCCGAGTCGACCATCGGCAAGCCCGGCAAGGTGACCATCGTGCGGTTCTCCGACGACGGCAAGAACCTCGGACCGGAGACCGTCGACAAGGTGGTGAAGACCGAGGCAGAGTGGCAGGCCTTCCTCAAGGACGCGCCGTCGGCGCGCGGCATCACCGCGTTCGAGGTGACCCGGCACGAGGGCACGGAGTGGGCCGGCACCGGGCCGAACTGGGACAATCATTCAGCCGGGCTCTACCGCTGCATCTGCTGCGACAACGCGCTCTACACGAACGAGACCAAGTACGATTCCCACACCGGCTGGCCGAGCTTCTGGGCGCCGATCGCGGCGGAGAACGTGCTCGCCGGCGAGGCGCAGAATGGCGGCAAAAAGGTGTGGTGCGCGCTCTGCGACGCCCATCTCGGCCACGTCTTCACCGACGGCCCGCAGCCGACGGGCCTGCGCTACTGCATGGACGGCGTGGCGATGCGCTTCATCGCCTGGCCGACGACCTGAGACTTTACCCGATCACACGAAAGGCTGAGACAGCCATGACCGAACTCCGCAACGTGTTCTCCTTCCGCCGGATCGGCAAGACGCCGATGCTCCTCGCAGCCGGCGCCTTCGCCGTCCTCGCGGCCGGCATGCTGACCGGCGGCGAGAAGGCTCGCGCCGACGGTCCGGTCGGCCCGATCGTCGAGATTCCGGCGCCGGCCATGGACGAGCCGGCCGGCGGCGGCATGGAAACGGCGATCTTCGCCGGCGGCTGCTTCTGGGGCGTGCAGGGCGTGTTCCAGCACATCACCGGCGTCGAGAGCGCCATCGCCGGCTATGCCGGGGGTCACACCGTCAATCCGACCTATGGGGACGTGACCACGGAAACCACCGGCCACGCCGAGGCTGTGCAGGTGACCTTCGACCCGAAGCAGGTCTCCTACGGCAAGCTGCTGCAGGTCTTCTTCTCGGTGGTGCACAACCCGACGGAGCTCAACCGCCAGGGCAACGACGTCGGCACCAGCTACCGCTCGGCGCTGTTCACCATGAACGACGAGCAGGCCAAGGTCGCCAAGGCCTATATCGCCCAGCTCGACGCCACCAAGAAGTTCGCCGACAAGATCGTCACCGAAGTGACGGCCTACACCAATTTCTACCGGGCCGAGGACTACCATCAGGACGCCACGACCACGATCTCGATCAACCCCGGCTACATCATCAATCTCGACCTGCCGAAGATCCAGGCGCTGCGGGTGGCCTTCCCCGACCTGTGGCGCCCGGAAGCGGTGCTGGTCTTTGCCTCCAACGCCAAGGCCTGAGCAAACCCGCCGTTAATTGACTCGTCGGCCGCTGTCCCATAGATAGCGGCCGACTCTGCAAAGAGCCTGAAGTCAGCCAAGCCGACCGGGGCCAGACCCCGGAGGCCAGCGTCCGCCAGCGCAGAAGCGCCCGCGGGCGCGCAACTGCTTGGAATAATTGAATAATGTTCGAATCCCTCTCCGAACGCCTTGGCGGCATCCTCGACCGGCTGACCCGGCGGGGCTCGCTGTCGGAGGCCGATGTCGGCGAGGCGATGCGCGAGGTGCGCCGCGCCCTGATCGAGGCGGACGTGGCGCTCGACGTGGTGCGCTCGTTCACCGACAAGGTGCGCGCGCGCGCCGTCGGGCAGGACGTCATCCGCTCGGTCACGCCCGGCCAGATGGTCGTCAAGATCGTCCACGACCAGCTCGTCGAGATGCTGGGCTCCGACGCCCAGGGCATCGACCTCAACGCGCCGGCGCCGGTGGTGCTGATGCTGGTCGGCCCGCAGGGCGCCGGCAAGACGACCACCGCCGCCAAGATCGCCCGCCGGCTGACCGACCGGCAGAAGCTGAAAGTGCTGATGGCCTCGCTCGACACGCGGCGGCCGGCGGCGCAGGAGCAGCTCAAGGTGCTGGGCGAGCAGGCCGGGATCGCCACGCTGCCGATCGTCGCCGGACAGACGCCGGTCGAGATCGCGACACGCTCGCTGTCGGCGGGGCGCTTCGGCGGCTACGACCTGGTCATTCTCGACACGGCCGGGCGCACCCATATCGACGAGCCGCTGATGGTCGAGATGACCGAGATCAAGCGGGCCACCGATCCGCACGAGATCCTGCTGGTCGCCGACTCGCTGACCGGCCAGGACGCCGTCAACGTGGCGAAATCGTTCGACGAGCGCGTCGGCCTGACCGGCATCGTGCTCACCCGCGTCGACAGCGACGGCCGCGGCGGCGCGGCGTTGTCGATGCGCGCCGTCACCGGCAAGCCGATCAAGCTGATCGCGACCGGCGAGAGGCTCGACGAACTGGAGGACTTCGACCCGTCGCGGATCGCCGGGCGCATCCTCGGCATGGGCGACATCGTCGGCCTGGTGGAGAAGGCCGCGCAGACGCTCGACGCCGAGAAGGCGGCCAAGGCCGCCGAGAAGATGCGCAAGGGCGCCTTCGACCTCGACGACCTCGCCGAGCAGCTGAAGCAGATGCAGTCGATCGGCGGCATGTCGGGCGTGATGGGCATGCTGCCCGGCATCGGCAAGACGAAGAAGCAGATCGACGCCATGGGCATCGACGATACGGTGTTCAAGCGGCAGCAGGCGATCATCTCGTCGATGACCGCCAAGGAGCGGCGCAACCCGGACGTCCTCAAGGCGAGCCGCAAGAAGCGCGTCGCCGCCGGCTCGGGCACCAGGGTCGAGGAGGTCAACCGCCTCCTCAAGATGCACCGGCAGATGGCCGACATGATGAAGCAGATGGGCCGCGGCAAGGGCATGTTCGCGCGCATGGGCGGCATGCTCGGCATGCCCGGGCGCGGGCGGCGGCGGCATGCCGGCCATGGACCCGGCGGCGCTGGAGCAGCTGCGCAAGGGCGCCGGCGGAATGCCGCGGCGGCCTTCCGGCAGCCTGCCGGGGCTGCCCGGCCGGGCCGGGCCTGGCGGGCTGAAACTGCCGGGCCTGCCGGGTTGCCGAAGAAGAAGTGAGGGGGGAGATGACCACCGCCAAACAGAGCGAGCCGGGCCTCGCCGAACTCCGCGCCAGCATCGACAATATCGACGCCGCGCTCGTCCATCTGCTCGCCGAGCGCTTCAGGCTGACCAAGACAGGTCGGCGTCTACAAGGCGGCGCACGACCTGCCGCCCGCCGATCCGGCCCGCGAGAAGGTGCAGCTCGCCCGGCTGCGCGGACTGGCCGAGGAGGCCGATCTCGATCCGGCCTTCGCCGAGAAGTTCTACGCTTTCATCATCAAGGAAGTCATTCGCCACCACGAAGCGCTGCGCTCGTGAGGCGAAACGAAACCCAACGGAGCACATCAAGGAATGTCCCTGAAGATCCGCCTTTCCCGCGCCGGCGCCAAGAAGCGCCCGTTCTACCGCATCGTCGTTGCCGACTCGCGCTTTCCGCGCGACGGCCGCTTCATCGAGATCGTCGGCACCTACGAGCCGATCCTGCCCAAGGATCACGAGAAGCGCACGGTGCTGAACGCCGAGCGCATCCAGCATTGGCTGAAGGTGGGCGCGCAGCCGACCGACCGGGTGCTGCGCTTCCTCGACGCCGCCGGCCTCGCCAAGCGGACGCCGCGCAACAACCCGCAGAAGGCGAGCCGGGCAAGAAGGCGCAGGAGCGTGCCGCCAGCCGCCGCGGCCGCCGATGGCGAAGCCGCGCCGGCCGAGGCGCCTGCCGCGGCTGACGAGTCCTCGCCCGCGCGACACCAGCGGCGGCCGCGCGGGTCCGGATGGCGCAGCGGCGCCCGGCGCGTGATCGTCGCCCGCATCGGCGCCGCCCACGGCATCAAGGGCGAGGTGCGGGTCAAGTCGTTCACCGCCGCGCCGCTGGACATCGCCGCCTACGGTCCGCTGGAAGCCGCCGACGGCCGGCGCTTCACCGTCGGCTCGGCGCGGCCGGTCGGGGCGTCACCCGACATGCTGGTCGTGCGCTTCCGCGAAGTCGCCGACCGCAACGCGGCCGAGGCGCTGACCGGCCTCGAGCTCAGTCGGTGCCGCGCGAGCGGCTGCCGGCGCCGGAGGCGGACGAGTTCTACCATGCCGACCTGATCGGCCTGCCGGCGGTCACCGCCGCCGGCAAGCGCCGCTCGGCACGATCGTCGCGGTGCCCAACTACGGCGCCGGCGATCTCCTCGAAATCGCGCCGCCGACCGGCGCCGCCGCTGCTGGTTCCGTTCACCCGCGCCGCCGTGCCGGAGATCGACCTCGCCGCCGGCCGGGTCGTGGTCGACCCGCCGGCGGGGCTGGGCGACGAGTGACGAGGCGCGCGACGAGGCGCAGGGCAGGCCATGACCTTCCGCGCCACCGTGCTCACCCTGTTCCCGGAGATGTTTCCCGGCCGCTCGGCGTCAGCCTCGCCGGCAAGGCGCTGGCCGAGGGCATCTGGTCGCTGGACGCGCGCGACATCCGCGCCTCGGCGACCGAGCAAACACCGCAATGTCGACGACACGCCGGCCGGCGGCGGGCCCGGCATGGTGATGCGCGCCGACGTGCTGGCCGCCGCGATCGATGCGGCGTCGCCCGAGGGCGACGACCCGGCCGCGCCTGCTGATGAGCCCGCGCGGGCAGGCCGCTCGACCAGGCGCTGCGTCGCGCGAGCTCGCCGCCGGCCCGGGCGTGCTGATCGTCGCCGGCCGTTTCGAGGGCGTCGACGAGCGGGTGATCGCAGGGCGCGGGCTGACCGAGGTCTCGGTCGGCGACTATGTGCTTTCCGGCGGCGAGATCGCGGCGATGGCGCTGCTCGACGCCGTCGTGCGGCTGCTGCCCGGCGTCATGGGCAATGCGGACTCGGCGGCGAGCGAAAGCTTCGCCGACGGGCTGCTGGAATATCCGCACTACACCCGGCCGCAGGTCTGGGAGGGGCGGACCATCCCGGAGGTGCTGATCTCGGGCGACCACGGCACGGTCGCCGAATGGCGGCGGGCGGAGGCCGAACGGCTGACGCGCGAGCGCCGGCCCGACCTCGCCGGCCGGCCGAAGCGGCGCTGAGCGCGCGGCCACTTCAGGTTCATGGTAGCGTTGCTGCCTTTGATGGCGATCTCGCGGAACTGCTCGAGTGTGCAGGCCGGCCACTTCGCAGAGGAGTTCGTTGCTTGTCGGCGTAGTCGTCGTTGCGGATGCGGAAGCCCCGATCGGCGGTGCAGAACCAGCCGCCGGACTGGCTCTTCGGCGGCGGCAGGCCGCCGCCATCGACGAGCAGATAGACGTAGGAGCCGCTCGAGCCGTCTGTCGACCAGCGTGGCGCAGTCGCCCGTCGTCGATGTTGAACCAGCCCTGGCGGTCCAGCCCCTGGCGCCGTCGAGGAAACCGACCGCCACGCTGACGCTGGTCGCCTTACTGGTTGCAGAGCTTGAAAGCGGCCTCGGCGCTGCCGCAGGCGAGCAGCCCGAAGGCGAGGACGATGGCGCCTCTGAGAATACGTTTCATTGGTAAACTCCGTTCGGTCGCGAAACCCCTGTGGCACCAAGACTAACCATGATAATGGCCGCCGCCAGAGCTATCGACAATTAGGGTTGATTGGGGTAATGACCGCCCCGGTTCAGCGAACAGGCGGACGGCCCCGAACGCGGGTCGCCAGGTCCCTCCTTGGAGGATCGGCGCCAACGGGCCGCCTCCTGAAGCGCAAGGCCGGCTCCGCGCCTCGCGCCGCCGTCGAGAGAAGAAGGTTCTCTCCCATGAACATTATCCAGGAGCTCGAGAAAGAGCAGGCCGCGGCGATCCTCGGTGATCGCGCGATCCCCGATTTCGCGCCTGGCGATACCCTCAAGGTCAACGTCAAGGTGACCGAGGGCACGCGCACCCGCATCCAGGCCTACGAGGGCGTGTGCATCGCGCGCGCCGGCGGCGGGCTCAACGAGAACTTCACCGTGCGCAAGATTTCCTACGGCGAGGGCGTCGAGCGCGTCTTCCCGGTCTATTCGCCGTCGATCGATTCGATCGAGGTCGTGCGCCGCGGCAAGGTACGCCGCGCCAAGCTGTATTATCTGCGCGGCCGGCGCGGCAAGTCGGCGCGCATCAGCGAGAAGCAGGATCACGGGAACCGCGCTGCGGCGACTGCCGCCGACGCGCCGGCGCCTGCCGCGGTCGAATAGGCGTTCGTCCGGCGACGGAAGGAACAGGGGCGGCCCAACGGCCGCCCTTTTCATTCGTGGCCCGCCGCCGGCGTTTACCACCTCGGCAGATTCCATCGTGTCGCGGCGACGGGCGGGCCGCAAGAACCCTATTTTGACCACGATCAACGTGGACTGCTGTCGGCCCGTGATTTCGCGTCGCTCCTTGCTGAAGACCGCCGGCCTCGCCGCTTTGGGCACGCTCGGGCTGTCCTCCTATGCCTTCGCCATCGAGCCGCGCTTCCGCCTGGTGGTGACCCGCTACAGGCTGACGCCGCCGGCATGGCCGACGGCAATGCGCGCCATCCGGCTCGCGGTCATCGCCGATGTCCACGCCTGCGACCCGTGGATGCCGGTGTCGCGGGTCGAGCAGATCGTCTCCGTCACCAACGAACTCGCGCCCGACGCCATCCTGCTGCTCGGCGACTACGTGGCCGGCATGCGGCGCTTCCGCACCGCGATCGTGCCGCCCGGCGAGTGGGGCAGGGCGTTCGCCGACCTGCACGCGCCGCTCGGCGTCTACGGCGTTGCCGGCAATCACGACTGGTGGCACGACATTGCCGGGGTTCGCCGCGCCTTCGCCAACAATCACATCCCGCTGATGGAGAACGAGGCGGTGCGCCTCGAGCCCGCCGACGGCCCGGCCTTCTGGCTGGCCGGCCTCGGCGACCAGCTCGCCCACCCGCTCGGACGGGCGCGCTACCGGGGCGAAGACGATTTGCCCGGGACGCTGGCGCGCATCCCCGAGGACGGCGCCCCGATCGTGCTGATGGCCCACGAGCCCGACATCTTTCCGAATGTGCCGGAGCGCGTCAGCCTGACGCTGTCCGGGCACACCCACGGCGGCCAGGTCGACCTGCCGCTGATCGGCCGTCCGGTGGTGCCTTCGGTCTATGGCGAGCGATACGCCTACGGCCACATTGTCGAGCGCAACCGCCACCTGCTGGTGTCCGGCGGGCTCGGCTGCTCGATCGTGCCGGTGCGTTTCGGCGTGCCGCCGGAGATCGTGCTCATCGAACTCGGCGGGCGCGGGGCGGCCTGAGACCGGCTGCCGATTGTCTCGCCGGGCGTCCGTTGCTATCTAGGGCGCCATGAAAGCCGTGGTTTCGCAAAAGCTTGTACGGAAGGCCGGCGGCCGCCGCCTGCGCGGCACGCTCGACTTTGCCGCCATTGCCGACCGGGCGCGCATGCCGTGGCGGTTCCTGGCGCGGCACATCGCCGTGGACGGACCTGCCGCCGCCTGACGCGCCGGCGCGCCGCCGTTCACCCCGCCGTCCCTGACCGGACGGCACCGAAATCCCGCAGAAAGCACGACACATGTCCGCACCACGCACGCTCTACGACAAGATCTGGGCCGACCACCTGGTCGAGGAGGCGCCGGACGGCACCTCGCTCCTCTACATCGATCGCCACCTCGTCCATGAGGTGACCAGTCCGCAGGCCTTCGAGGGGCTGCGCCTCGCCCACCGCAGGGTGCGCGCGCCCGAGAGGACGCTGGCCGTGGTCGATCACAACGTGCCGACCACCGATCGCTCGCACGGCATCAAGAATGCCGAGTTGCTGCTGCAGGTGCAGACGCTTGCCGAGAACGCCAGGGAATTCGGCGTCGAGTATTACGACGAGCTCGACCACCGCCAGGGCATCGTCCACATCATCGGCCCGGAGCAGGGCTTCACGCTGCCCGGCATGACGATCGTGTGCGGCGACAGCCACACCTCGACGCACGGCGCCTTCGGCGCGCTGGCGCACGGCATCGGCACCTCGGAGGTCGAGCACGTGCTCGCCACCCAGACGCTGATCCAGCGCAAGGCCAAGAACATGCGCGTTACCGTCGACGGCACGCTGCCGCCGGGGGTGACGGCCAAGGACATCATCCTCGCCATCATCGGCCATATCGGCACGGCCGGCGGCACCGGCCACGTCATCGAATATGCCGGCGAGGCGATCCGCGCCCTGTCGATGGAAGGCCGCATGACGGTCTGCAACATGTCGATCGAGGGCGGCGCCCGGGCGGGCCTGATCGCGCCGGACGAGACCACCTACGCCTATATCAAGGGCCGGCCGAAGGCGCCGACGGGCGCGGCCTGGGACAAGGCGATGGACTACTGGCGGACGCTCTATTCCGACGAGGGCGCCGTGTTCGACGAGGAAGTGAAGCTGCACGCGGCCGACCTGCCGCCGCTGGTGACCTGGGGGACCAGCCCCGAGAACGTCATCACCGTCGACGGGCGCGTGCCCGACCCGGCCGATATCGAGAACCCGGACAAGCGCCGCGCCGTCGAGCGGGCGCTCGCCTATATGGGCCTCAAGGCCAACACGCCGATCAAGGACATCACCATCGACCGCGTCTTCCTCGGCTCCTGCACCAACGGGCGCATCGAGGACCTGCGCGCGGCGGCCAAGGTCGTCGCCGGAAAACGCGTCCACGAGGGCGTCAACGCCATGGTGGTGCCGGGCTCCGGCCTGGTGAAGGAACAGGCCGAGGCGGAGGGGCTCGACAAGATCTTCCTCGCCGCCGGCTTCGAGTGGCGCGAGCCGGGCTGCTCCATGTGCCTGGCCATGAACGAGGACCGGCTGAAGCCGGAGGAGCGCTGCGCCTCGACCTCGAACCGCAACTTCGAGGGACGCCAGGGCTACAAGGGCCGCACGCACCTGGTCTCGCCGGCAATGGCGGCGGCGGCTGCGATCGCCGGGCGGTTTGTCGACGTCAGGGAGTGGGGCTGAGCCGCCCAGCGATTCCGACGCCGGAGTCATTCACGAAAAAGG